>VGID01000026.1 GCA_016868035.1 Betaproteobacteria bacterium
AGGAGGGCAACGACGCAGCCGGCCGTCCTGGCCGCAACCCGCAGGGACGGGGCGATCTGGGCGCATTTCTTCGTCGGGGACCCTCGAAATATCGACATATTCCTTCGGGCCCTCCTCCTCGAACTGCGCCCACATTGCCTCCGTCGCACACGTGCCTATATATGAAATAGGTTCTACTCACCACTCACCGTTAACCGGTCTTGGATCGGCGTGAATCGGCGTTTATCCGCGGTTGAATTGTCTCGATCGTTTTGCGCGCTCTTGGAGGCGCCCGGACCATGACAGCCAAAGCACAATCGACCCCGCCCGGGAGGGCGCCGGACGCAACGGTGCGCTCCACCCCGGAGAACGTGAGCTGGGGCTACATTGCCGCGGACCGCCCGCCGGTGCTACGCATGCGATCGGGCGAGACCGTGCGCATCGATACCGTCTCGAACCAGGGGATCAATACCCGGGTCGACCCGGTTGCGTATTTCGGCGCCGCGGGCATACGTCCGGAGCAGGTGCTGCAGGACGCCAAGGACATTTTCGAGCGCGTTCGGCGCCCCGAGGGCGCGGGCTCGCACGTGATCACCGGGCCGATCCACATCGAGGGCGCACAACCGGGCGATATGCTCGAGGTGCGCGTGCTCGACATCGAGTTCCGCGTGCCCTACGGGGTCAATTCCACGGGCCCGGGCTGGGGGGTGCTGCCGGAGCTGCTTGCGCAGCCCGCGCCGAAGATCATCCCGCTCGATCTCGAGCGCCAGGTCGCGCTCTTCGCCGACGGGGTCGAGGTCCCGCTGGCGCCGTTCATGGGGATCATCGCGGTGGCACCGCCGCCGGATCTCGTGCGCGTGAGCACCAAACCGCCAGGCGCGTTCGGCGGCAACATGGATTTCCGCTACCTCACCGCGGGCGCGACGCTCTACCTGCCGGTATTCAATGCCGGCGCATTGCTCTACGCGGGTGACGGCCACGGCACGCAGGGCGACGGCGAGGTGGACGGCTCGGCGCTGGAGATCTCGCTCGCGCCCACGCTGCAGCCGATCGTGCACCAAAGCGCCGGCGCCGGCATGAAGTGGCCGCGCGCGGAGGACGCGACGCACTACTACACGATGGGAATGGACCCGGACCTTGGAGCCGCGTTGAAGAACGCCGTGCAGGAAACGGTGGATTTCCTGCAACGGCACGCGGGCCTCACGGCGGCCGAGGCGTACTCGCTCGCGAGCCTGAGCGTGGATTTCCGGGTGGGCGAGGCCGTCAACATCGTGAAGATGGTCTACGGCAGGATCCCGAAGCGCCTGTTCCGGCAGAACGCGGAATACTGGCGCGCGTCCTTAGAGCCGGTAACAAAATCAGGAAATATTAGCCGCAGATAAACGCCGATACACGCCGACGAAAAACAGGAAAATGGACAGGATTTACAAGATTTCACAAGATTAACAGGATTAGACCCAATCAAATAATCATGTGAATCCTGTTTTCATCCTGTTAATCCTGTCTATTTTGGTCTTGATCTTATCTGCGTCCATCTGCGTTCATCGGCGGTTTCATGCTCTTTGGATCTTTGTGATACGGGCTCTTAGGGGACCAGGACCGCCCGACCGGTGATTTCCCCGGCCTCGAACGCCCGGTGGGCCTGCACGGCCTCTTTCAGCGGAAAGATCTTGCTCACGAGAGGCTTGATGCGCCCGTTCTGGATGAGCGCGACCGACTCGGCTACGTCCTGCCTTCCGGCAGAACGGTTCCCGGTAATCTCCCTTTCTTCCGTGAATACCCAGGTCGGCGTCTCCAGCACGCTGCCCCGCGGGAAGAAGCCCATGATCACGAGCCGGCCCGCGGGGGCGAGCGCCGCGAGGCTCGCCTTGAGCGTGTCCCCGCTCGCGACGAAATCGAGGACGACATCCGCTCCCCAGCCGTCCGTGCGGCGGCGCACTTCCTCGGGCCAGCTCGACTGGCTGGTCGAGAGCACGACATCCGCCCCGGAATCCCGGACCGCCTGCGATTTGCGCTCGGAGCGAATTGCCGCGATGACGCGGCCTCCGCAGGCGCGCGCTGCTTGCACGGCGTGGATGCCCATTCCGCCTCCCGCTCCGACGATGAGCACGCTCTCTCCCGCCCGGATGCGCGCGCGCCCCGTGCACGCCTTGACCACGGGCCCGATCGTGTTGGGAATGAGGCACGCCTGCTCGTAGGAGACGGACTCGGGCAGGGGAAGCAGGTTGCGCGCGGGAACGGTCACGTATTCCGCGTAGCCCCCGTTCCGATGGGCGCCGATCATCCCGCCCCGGTGATTGTTGAGGCCCGCGCAAAGCGTCTCGCGGCCGATGCGGCAGTACTTGCACATCCCGCAACTCACGTTGTTGCAGACCACCACGCGCTGACCCGGAGCGACGCCTTCGGCTCCCGGCCCGAGCTTTGCCACTTCGCCCGCCGGCCCGTTGCCCATGATCCGGGGAAGCTCGATCTTGAGCGCGCGGCCGCTGCGAAATTCCATCTGGAAAAGGTCCACGCTCACCGCGCCCACGCGCAGGAGCGCCTCGCCCGCCTGCGGCTCCGGCGTCGGCACCGTTTCCCACTTCAGGTTTTCCGGCGGCCCGTATTCCCTCAGGACGACTGCTTGCATCGTGATACTCCTTGCAAAAACACTCCTCGATTCCCCCGGACGTCGATTACGCGGCGGCGCGAGGCGGCCGGGGATCGCGACGTGACCGCGCCGGCGCTGCGTAAGGAACGTCGCGGCACGTCGCACGCGATCCGGACCAGCGCGGGCAACGCCCGGCGCCCGCCGCGGTCAGGCGGCGGCCGGGACGCAACGATGGGTGACCGGAGGGCCCGCGTCCGGCTTACTGACTGTGGTACAAGTTGGCGCCGCGCACTACCTGCGCCCACTTTTGCGTTTCCGACCTGATCCACGCGGTGAATTCCTCGGGGGTCGTGCCGGACGGGTCGGCTCCCAGGCCGCTCAGGCGTTCCTTGATGTCGGGCGATCCGAGGTGCCGGGCGATCTCACGCTGCGTTTTCTGGAGGATGTCCGGCGGCGTGCCGGCCGGAGCGAGCAGCCCGCCCCATCCGGTCGAGACCATCTTGGGAAATCCCGACTCGACCAGCGTCGGCGCGTCGGGAAATACCGTCGAGCGCTTCTCGCCGCAGGTCGCGAGCAGCCGCAGCCTCCCGGCGCGGATGTGGGGCGTCACGCCCGCCGACGGGGCAAACATGATCGCGACCTGGCCGCTGATGGTTTCGGTGATCGCAGGCGTTTCGCCCTTGTACGGGATGTGCAGGATCTTCAGCCCGGCTTCGAGGCGGAACATCTCGGCGGTGAGATGGGTCTGGTTGCCGATTCCGAACGAGCCGTACAGCAGGTCGCCCGGCCGCGAGCGCGCCAAGCCGACCAATTCCTTCACCGAGCGCGCCGGCAGGTACGGATTCACCACCAGCGTCATCGTATTGGTGACGGTCTGGGTGACCGGCGCGAAGTCGCGCAAGGTTTCGTAGGGCAGGTTCTTGTAGACGGAAGGATTGATCGTCAGCAGCGAGGTGAAGCCGTACAGATACGTGTAGCCGTCCGGCTTCGATTTGAGGACCAGCTCCGTGCCGATGATGCCGTTCGCCCCGGGGCGATTGTCCACGAGAACCTGCTGACCCCACGCCTCCGTGAGCTTCTGGGCGATGGTGCGCGCGACCGTGTCGGTGCCGCCGCCCGCAGGTTGCGGCAGGACGATGCGGACGGGACGCGTGGGATACTGGCTCTGGGCGGCGGCGGGAACGGAAGCAATCGCCGCGACCGCGGCGAGCATCAGACATGGCAGTGTCGAGTGTTTCATGTGCGCTCCTTCCGGGTTGCCCGGTTCCAAGTTTTCTACGCCAAATCCAGACGTGCCCTACGAGCCGGACAATACCTGACCGCCCTGCGATGCCGCGGCCGGGTATCGCGCGGAAATGCCTCAGACCTTGCCCACTTTGCGCTTCTTGAGATGCTCCTGCACGCCTTTTTCGCCTTCCTGCGTTTCCGCCTTCCAGATGTTCTGGTGCTGGAGCAGGTCATCCTTTTCCCAGACGTGCGATGGATCGCCCATGTAGACGATGAACACCTCGCACCCGTCGGGATACTCGTAGGGCCCGTGGGGGATGTCCCAGCCGAACACGTAGTCGCCGGGGCGCAGGTCCTTGCCCGCCACGCACATGCGGCCCTTGGTCACCAGGATCGAGTGCCAGCTCTTGTGCGTGTGCTTTGGCTCGACGTATCCGGGCGGAAACTGCTGCTTCATGTCCAGGCGCTTCATCACCGGGTCGTAGTTGAGGACTTTGACCTTCACTCCCGGGGGCAGGGTGAGCAACCCGCGCACGTCGTCGCTCTCCCACGGGATTTCATGGTCGTGTATCGCCCTGAACGTGTGATCGTATCCGTCCGCGGACTTGGGTTTTTCCGCGGCGGCAACTTTCGCTTTCGCTGTCATTTCCGATTACCTCCTATCAGTTACTCTATTTTGATGCCAGCTTCCTTTGACGAGTTTCACGAACTTCGTGGAGTCGGACTTGACCCAACGACAGCGCTATTTTCCGTATGGCTTGATTTCCCATCGAAATTCGTTCCTGCCGGGCTGTGCTGTCCCAAGCCCTGATCCGGGCGCCCCTGATCACTCCAGGCCGATTCTACTTGACTACGGCCAATGATACCGCATCATCCCGCAGAGACGCTCACCGCGCCGCGCGTAACCTTTTCGCGCCGCGTGCGTTGAGTTTCATGGAGTCCTTGCGCAGCACCGATGGCACCCGCGCGTCTCCTATCCGTGACGCCTTCGCGGCAGCTCGCGCTGCTGCTTTGCGCAATGCATCTGGCGGCTGCTGGAGCGGTATCGGTTACGCCGGCACCGTCCTGGGTTCAGACCGTGCTCGTGGTCGCGATCGCGGCGAGCTTGCTCCACTGCCTCGCCCGCGATGCCGTGCTATACGTTCCGAAGGCGATCGTCGCGCTTGAAATCGGGGAGCACGGCGTGGTCTCGTTCCGGACCCGCCGCGGCACGTGGATCGAGTGCGCGGTGCTCGGATCGAGCTTCGTGTCGCCGCGTCTCACGATCGTCCACCTGCGGCAGAGCGGGCAGCGGCGCACGCGGTATGTCATCCTCGTGCCGGACAATGTCGAGGGCGAAGAATTCCGCAGGCTGCGTGTTTGGCTGCGCTGGAGGGCCCAGCGCGGCGAGTCGCCGGGCTAACGCGGGCAGCGGCCGGAGGAGGTAGCTTAGAAGCGGTAACAAAATCAAGAAAAACTAACCGCAGATAAACGCCGATCGAAATCAAGTAAGGCGTGAGCGCTAAGCAGTGAGCGGGAAACGTCCAAGAAAACGCGCATCGAAATTACCGCTTACCGCTTACCGCTTACCGTCCCGTCATCTGCGTCCATCTGCGTTCATCGGCGGTTCCGAGCTTGTTGCGTCTTTTTGATACGAGCTCTCAGATTTCGAACACCTGCGCGACGGAGATGTTGAGCTCCTCGCGCAGAAACTTTCTCGCATCCTCCACGCTGTCGAACGTGAGCACTTTGCCCGCGTCGTCCATGAGGAACTGGCGCTTGGATTTTTCCCCCGCGGTGATTTTGCCCACCGAGTATTTCTTGCCGATGCGCGGCGCGATGTACCATCCGAGACGCGACTGGGCGGCAAGCTTCTTGGCCGCCTCGAGCCCGACGTTCTGTCCGCGCTTGACCAGCCAATAGGAAATATCGTCCTGTGCCATCCTGTTTTCCAGGGCGTCTTTTTTTGTCCCGCTACATTATATATTCGACCGGCTCCCCGTACGCGCCGCAGGAACATCGGAATGAGTTCCGCATCAGCGTGGAAGCCCTTCTTTCGTCAGTGGCGCCTGCTGCACGGGCGGGGGCTTCGGCGGAGGAGGCGGGGCGGGCGGTTCCGGCTTCTTGCGGATGAACTGCTTCGGGGGCGGGCCATCCTTGATCACGCATTTTTCGGGATCCGCGTCGCGCTCGCGGCATTCCGGCGGCAGCTGCACGGGCGGGGCGGGCACCTGCGCCCGGGTCACGAACGGCATCGCGAATATGAGCGCCAGCAGGATATGAATTCCTTTCATCGCCGGGTGAGCCTCCACGTGTTTCGACCGGGCCAATGGCCGCTCGTTCCACATGCTGGCTGTGGCCGCGCCCGCCTGCATGCGAGCGAGCCGTGCGCACTCCGCGGGTGCGGGGAGGCGCGCCGTGAGCGCTTTGCGCAAGGTCGCGGTTTGCCCGTACGGAGATCGCTTGGCGGGCGACGAATTCTCGACGCGGGGCGTCGGCCGGAGGCGAGCGCGAAACCGCGCCGGCGCCGTGAGGTATGCGCGAAGTTCACATTGCGGTCTGCTATACTCCTGTGCGCAGCGATACTGCAGGAACGGCGAGAGATCTTGCCTCCGACACCGGCCGTATTTCACGCTTGCGCGGCGCGCCTGACACCGCCGATCGGTATTTTTCCCCCCTCGCAAGTCCAGCGCCGCATCATGCCACGGCGAGGTCCCGGGCACGGAACTTGCGTTTGTCATATTCTCGACGGGGTATTGCCGTTCTTGCGCCACGGCGCCCCTCCGCCGAGCGGTAATTGATGGCCACGACAGACAGCACGAAGAACACGAACGGGCCGCAGCAGGGAACATGGGTCAGGCGCGTGGCCCTGCTCTACGCGCTGCTCATCGCGGTGTGGATCTTCATCGACAGCGGCCTGCCGCTGTCGTACCTGTTCGGGGCGGAACTGCCCGCCGGGACCTGGCTGCAGACGCTCGCCGGCTGGTTCTTCGTGGCGTCCACGGCGTGGCTGCTGCACCTGCTGATCACGAAAAACGTCGAGATCGAAAAAAAAGCGCGCTCCGACCTGCGGCTGCGCGACCGCGCGATCGAGTCGAGCGTCAATGCCATCCTGATCACCGAGAACCGCAGCGAAGGCCAGACAATCGTCTACGTGAACCCGGCGTTCGAGACCATCACCGGCTACTCGAGCGCGGAGGTCATGGGACGCAATCCGCGCTTCCTGTGCGGCGACGACCTCGACCAGCCGGGGCTCAAGGAAATCCGTGAAGCGCTCGCCGGCGGGCGGGCGGCGCGCGCGGAGCTGCGCAACTACCGGCGCGACGGGTCGATGTACTGGAACGAGCTCTACATCGCGCCCGTGGCGGACGAAACGGGTCTCGTGACGCATTACATCGGCATCCAGAATGACGTCACCGCGGCCAAGCAGTACCGGGAAGCGCTCGAGTACCAGGCGAACTACGATCAGCTCACCCAGCTGCCGAATCGCAACCTGCTGCAGGACCGGTTACACCAGGCGATCGTGCACGGCGACCGCTACCGGCAGACCGTGGCCGTAGCCCACTTCAATCTCGACAACTTCAGCCTGATCAACGATACGCTGGGACGGGCCGCGGGCGACCGCGTGCTCGAGGAAGTCGCGCACCGGATCATCATGTGCGTGCGCTCTCTCGACACCGTCGCGTGCCTCGGAGGCGACGAGTTCGCCCTCGTGTCCTTCGACCACGATAGCGTGGACTCGGTGTCGGCGGAGCTGCAGCGCGTGATCGACACGCTGGCCCAGCCCTACGTCGTGGACGGGAGGGAAATTTACGTCACCTGCAGCGCCGGGATCGTGCTCTATCCGCAGGATGGCGACACGGTCGAGGAGCTGCTGCGCAACGCGAACGTGGCGATGCGCCGCGCCAAGGAACAGGGCAAGAGCACCGTCCAGTACTACACCCCGGAGCTGAACACCCGCGCCGGGGAGCGCTTCGATCTCTACAACCGGCTGCGCAACGCGCTCGAGCGCGACGAGTTTCTGCTTCATTACCAGCCGCAGGTGGACTTGAAGTCCGGACGCGTGGTGGGCGTCGAGGCGCTGATCCGCTGGCAGAATTCCGAGTACGGCATGGTCTCGCCGGGCCGCTTCATTCCGCTCGCGGAGGAAACGGGGCTGATCATTCCCATCGGGGAGTGGACGCTGAAGGCGGCGTGCGCGCAGAACAAGCAATGGCAGGACGCGGGGCTCGCACCGATCAGGATCTCCGTCAACCTGTCGGCCCGCCAGTTCCGCGAGCGGGACCTGGGCGAGACGGTGGCGAGAGTGCTGAAGGAAACGGGACTCGATGCGCGTTACCTGGAGCTCGAGCTGACCGAGAGCGTGATCATGCATAACCCCGCGGAGGCGATCGTCACGCTGCAGGCGCTGCGCGACACGGGCGTGCACCTTTCGATCGACGATTTCGGAACCGGCTACTCGAGCCTCAACTATCTGAAGCGCTTTCCGGTGCACCGCCTCAAGATCGACCAGTCGTTCGTCCGGGACGTGACAAGCGACGAGGACGATGCCGCGATCGCCCGTGCGGTCATCACGCTCGGCCACGCGCTCGAGCTCAAGGTGATCGCCGAGGGGGTGGAGACGAAGGAGCAGCTGGAATTCCTGCGCGCATCGGGCTGCGACGAGAAGCAAGGATACTACTTCTGCAAGCCGTTGCCGGCCGGCGATATCGGCAAGCTCCTCGGGGAAGGGCGCAAGCTCGAGGTCTGAAGCGGGAGGGCGGCGCACTTCGCGTAGAGGGCGGAGAACCCTCCGCGGAGACCGCCTCAGCTGCTACCCGTCGCGAGTCGCCGGCCACCCGTCACCGTGTGTCCATCAATTGGCCTTGATGTTTGCGGCGCGCGCGATCCTGGTCAGGGCCATGACTTCCTGCGCGACGAGCTTGTCGAACTGCTCGGGCGTGGTGGGGGCCGGATCCGCGCCGATCGAGACCAGACGGTTGCGCACGTCGGACTCGTTGAGGATCTGCGTGATTTGCTTGTTGAGCTTGTTGATGAGCGGCCGCGGGGTCTTCGCGGGGGCGAGCAGGCCGTACCAGAAGTCCCAGCGGAAATCCGGCAGACCGGACTCGGCGACCGTCGGAATGTCCGGCAGCTGCGGAGCCCTGCGCACGCTGGTGACGCCGATGGCCTGCACCTTTCCTTCCTTCACGAGGCCGATGGCGCTCGCGAGCGGCGACAGGAAGAACTGCACGCGTCCCGTCATGGTCTCGGTGAGCGCTTCCGGGATACCCTTGTAGGGAACGTGCACGACGTCGATCCCCGCCTTGCTCTTGAAAAGCTCGCCCGCGAAATGGGTGCCGCTGCCCACGCCCGCCGAGGAGAAATTGAACTGCCCCGGCTTCGCCCTCGCCAGGGCGATCAGGTCTTTCGCCGACTTGGCGCCGAGCGCCGGGGACACCAGGAGCAGCGCCGGGCCGCTGGCGGTCATGGTGACGCCGGCGAAATCCTTGAGCGTGTCGTAAGGCAGCTTGTCATAGATCGCGGCGGCCACCGCGTGCGCATTCGATACCGACAGCAGCGTGTAGCCGTCGGGATTCGCATTGGCCACCGTGTTGGCGGCGATGGTGCCGCCGGCGCCGGCCCGGTTGTCCACGACGACCTGCTGTTTCCAGTTTTCGGTGAGCTTTTGCGCGATGAGGCGGGCGGTGATGTCGGGAACACCCCCGGGCGTGAAGCCGATCAGCATGCGCACCGGCCGCTCGGGATACTTGGCGACGTCCTGGGCCTCCGCTGGAGCGGAAACCGCGACGCAGGCCAGGCCGAGAATGCCGCAGAGCGCGGCCCGGGGACGAGCCAGATGGGGGAAATTCGGGCGGTTCCTCGAAGGATGCATGGCGAGCCTCCAGTGGACCGAGTGTGGATGAAAGCCCGCGCAAACGCCAAAACCGCGCCCCGCCGGCCGTTTGACCCCCGCGCAGGGGCGTCGCTAGAATCCGTGAACACCTACGCGCGCACATGAAAGGCTACCATGACATGGGCGGCGAGCCCGCCGGTCCCGTCCCCCGCGAGGAAAAGGAGCTCGCGCTGTGGGAAAAGCGGGTCGAGGCGATGCACGTGCTCCTCTCGCGCAGGGGCATGCTCCTCACCGACGAAAGCCGCCGCGCGCTCGAAACGCTCGGCGCGGATGTGTACCTCGGCTCGACCTACGCGGAGCGGCGCATCATGGCGACCGCGAACAACCTGATCCTGAAGGGCGTGATCACCGTGGACGAGCTCGCCTCGAAGCTCGGTGAGATCGAGCGCCGGCCCGCGCAGCTGCCATGAAACCCGCATTTTCCCCCGGGGACCGCGTACGCGTGCGCAAAGTGGACGCCCCCGGGCATATTCGCACGCCGCACTACGTCCGGGGCCACGAAGGGGAGGTCGAGAGGTTCGTCGGCTATTTCCGCAACCCCGAGGAGCTCGCCTACGGTCGCTACGATTGCGCGCGGCGCGCGCTCTACCGGGTACGCTTCCTGCAGTGCGAGGTGTGGCCCGATTATGCGGGCCGCGGCAACGATACCTTGGACGTCGAGATCTACGAGCATTGGCTCGAGCCGGCGGCGAAGCCGTGAAACGTGAAAGGTGAATCGTGAACCGTATACCGATTGAGGCGCAGCGATGAGCGGAGCACACGAGCACGGACACGATCAAGGGGACCACCGGCATCCGCCCCAGCCGGACGCGGACGACACGCTCGCCTACCCGCGCAAGCTCGAGATTGCGGTGCGCGAGCTACTGATCGAGAAGGGCGTGTTCACCGCCGACGAGGTGCGCGCCGCGGTGGAAGACATGGATGGGCGTACCCCCGAGCGCGGCGCGAAGGTCGTGGCACGCGCGTGGGTAGACCCGGAATTCAGGAAGCTCCTGCTCGCGGACGCGGGGCGTGCGGTGGAAAGCATCGGCTGCGACTGGAACACGCCGCACGTGAAGCTGACGGTGGTCGAGAACACGCCCGAGGTGCACAACGTGATCGTGTGCACGCTATGCTCGTGCTATCCGCGCGCACTGCTGGGGCTGCCTCCGTCATGGTACAAGAGCTTTGCCTACCGCTCGCGGATGGTGCGCGAACCGCGCACGGCGCTGAAGGAATTCGGCATGGAGCTTCCGGAACGCGTTGTGGTGCGCGTGCACGACTCGACCGCCGACCTGCGCTACATGGTATTGCCGATGCGCCCGGAAGGCACCGGGAGCATGAGCGAAGCGCAGCTCGCCGCCCTGGTCACTCGCGACTGCATGATCGGCACCGCGGTGGCGCGCCGCCCGGAAAAAAGCGGGAAATAGGAAATAGGGAATCGGGAATGGAGCGCTTCCCGCTGCAGCGATCGCGCGGCAGTTCATCATTCCCCATCGCCCATTCCCCATTTCCCAAACCGCTCCCGAATGAAGGAACACCGCGAGATCTACGTCAACGGGCAGTGGATATTCTCGCGCTCGCCCGGGCTGATCGCGGTCATCAACGCCGCGACCGAGGCGGTGATGGGGCGCGTGCCCGAGGGTGTTGCCGAGGACGTGGATGCGGCCGTCGGCGCGGCGCGCGCCGCCTTCGATGCATGGTCGTCCGTACCGGTGGCGGAGCGCGCGGATTGGCTCGACAAGATTGCAGCCGGGCTCGCTGCGCGGGCCGACGAGATCGCGCACACCATCACCGCGGAAGTCGGCATGCCGCTCAAGCTTTCGCGCCGCGTGCAGGCCGACCTGCCCCCGCAGGTGATGGCGAGCCACGCAAAGCTCGCGCGGGAATTTCCGTTCGAGGAGCGTGTCGCGAACTCGCTCGTGCTCTACGAGCCCGTGGGCGTCGTCGCGGCAATCACGCCCTGGAACTTTCCGTTGCACCAGGTCGTCGCGAAGATCGCGCCCGCGCTCGCAGCGGGGTGCACCGTGGTACTGAAGCCGAGCGAGATGGCGCCGCTCAGCGCGTACATCCTTGCGGAGGTGGTGCATGCGACGGGGCTTCCGCGTGGCGTGTTCAACCTCGTGTGCGGCACCGGCCCGGTGGTCGGCGAAGCGCTCGCGGCGCATCACGGCATCGACATGATCTCGTTCACCGGTTCGACGCGCGCGGGGCGGCGGGTCTCGGAGCTCGCGGCGCGGACCGTGAAGCGGGTCGCGCTCGAGCTCGGCGGAAAATCCGCTTCCATCGTGCTCGAGGACGCGGACTTTCCGCGCGCGGTAAAGAGCACGGTCAGCTCCTGCTTCTTCAACTCGGGACAGACGTGCAGCGCGCTCACGAGGCTGCTGGTGCCCGAGACGCGCTACGAGGAGGCGGCGAAGCTCGCGGTGGATGCGGCGCGGAGCTTCACCCCCGGCGACCCCACCAGCGCGGATACGCGGCTGGGGCCGCTGATCTCCGAGGCGCAGCGCGAGCGGGTGCGCGGCTATATCGCCAAGGGGCTCGAGGAGCGCGCCGAGCTCCTGCTCGGGGGGGCGGAGCCGCCCGAGAGGCTCGACCGGGGCTATTTCGTGCGGCCCACGGTATTCGGGCGCGTGAGCCCGCTCATGACCATCGCGCAGGAGGAGATCTTCGGGCCGGTGCTAGCGATCCTCGCCTACAAGGACGAGGACGAGGCGGTACGCATCGCGAACGACACCGTGTACGGCTTGTCGGGCGCGGTATGGTCGAAGGACGAGAGCCGCGCGCGGGCGGTGGCGCGGCGGCTGCGTACCGGGCAGGTGGACATCAACGGCGGGTCGTTCAACCTGATGGCGCCGTTCGGCGGCTACAAGCAGTCGGGGCACGGGCGCGAATTCGGCCGGTTCGGGCTCATGGAGTACCTGGAGGTGAAATCGGTGCAGCTTCCGGGGTAGCGCGGTCCTGGAGCGCGCCACCACAAATACGGTCGTCCCGCACATGCGCGCGCTGATGAAGAAGCTGCTCATCGTCATGATGCTCACGGCTGCGGCGTGGGCGCAGGTCGCGCGCGCGTCGGCGCCGCTGGAGAAGCCCGTCGTTCTCGTCAATCCCTACCCGGCGAGCGGCCTCGCGGAAATCTCGGGGAGCACCGCCACCAACAAGGTGCTCAAGATCATGCAGAATTTCGCGACGCCGTCGGTGACCGACGTCGTGGCGGAGCGCGCGGGGCAGATGATGGGCGCCGCGCTCGGCCGGTCCGTCACGGTGGAGCGCAGGGCGCGCGGGCGCAGCATACTCGGGGCGCGCTTCGTCGCGGCGTCGGCACCGGACGGGCGCACGCTGCTTTTCACCAACAGCATCCAGATCCTCACCTACCCGCGCCTCTACGAGCTGCCATACGCGCCGCTGCGCGACTTCACGCCGGTGGCGGCGATCGCGCGCATGCCGGTCGTGGCCATCACCGCCGCGGAAGGCGGGTCCGGCAGCCTCCGGGAATTTATCGGCGCGGCGCGCGCGGCTCCGGGCGCGCTCAACTACGGTTCGTCTGGGGACTTCCGCAGCGGCCATCTCGCGGGCGAGCTCTTGCGCGCCATCACCGGCATCTCCGCGGTGCACGTTGCCTACAACGGCGGCAACGATGCCGTGCAGGGGGTTCTCAAACGGCAAGTCGAGGTTGCGTTCGTGCCGCTGCCCGCAGCGCTTCCCGCGCTCCCCGGCGGCAAGATCCGCGTGCTGGCGATCGCCGACCGCGAGCGACACAAAACGCTGTCGCACGTGCCGACGATGCGGGAGGCGGGCGTGGGCGATTTCGAGGCCGCGACCTGGTTCGGCATTTTCGCCCCGAGCGGCACACCGCCCGGTGTCGTGTCCCGGTTGAGCGAAGGAATTGCCGCCGGAATGCGGACCGTGCACACCGAACGCCTGATGCTCGCTCTCGGCTTGCAGGCCCGGTATCTTCCGGCGGAGGAGTTCTCGGAGCTCATGCGCGCGGAGCAGGGAAAATGGGAGCCGGTGATCGGCGCGCTGGTTCCGCCCCGTTGACGGGCCGGAATTCACGCTGGAGGACGACATGGCAAGATATGTTTCGCTGATCAACTGGACCGACCAGGGAGTACGCGGCGCGAAGGACACGGTCAAGCGGACCGATGTTGCACGCCAGGCGTTCGAGGCGGAGGGCGGCAGGATCCTCGATGCCTACTGGACGCTTGGCCCGTACGACGTGGTCCTGATCTTCGAGGCGCCGGATGACGAGACGGCCACGCGGCTCGCGCTCAAGCTGGGGATGAACGGCAATTCGCGAACCACGACGATGCGAGCCTTCGGGGAGCCCGAGATGGCGCGCATCGTGCAGGGATTGGCCTGAGGCTCGAAGAAGCGGGCGCAGCGCGCACGCCGGAAGGATTACCGCGGCGCGGCTTCCTCGGGCGGCTTTACCGCGCGGAACATCCCGAGCAGCAGCAGGTCGTAGACGATCTTCAGCGCGCCGCACACGACGAGCGGCCAGCCGAACGCAGAGAGGGTAAGCAGGTAGCCTGCGATCGTGGGGCTGATCGCCGCGGCGAAGCTGCGCGGCACGGCGGTCACGCTTGCGGCCGCCGCGCGCTCCTCTGGCGCGACCACCGCCATGACGTAGGAGGAGCGCGCCGGCACGTCCATCTGCGAGAGCGCCGCGCGCAGGCAGAGGAACACGATAGCGAGCGTCAGCGTAGGCATGAACGGCACGAGGATCAGGAACACGCTGGAAGGCAGGTGCGTGTAGACCATGGTGTTGATGAGCCCGATGCGCTCCGCGATCTTCGCGGCGACCAGGAACGAGCCCGCAGCGAGGATGTTCATCCAGAAGAAAATGGTGGCAGCCGCCGTAAGCGAGAGATCGAAGCGCTCGAACAGCCACAGGGCGATCAGGGACTGTACCGCGAATCCCCCTCCGAACGAGTCGAGGCTGAACAGTGCGGCGAGCGTGTAGACCATTTTTTTCGAGCGCCCGAGCGGGGCGCGCTGCGGGACACGCTCCATCTTGAGAGGGGGGGTCAAGGTGCGGTAGAGCAGAAAGTTCGCGGTGCCCAGCGCCGCGTAGCCGAGGAACATCGCCTGCATCGCCGCCTTGGTCTCGAGCCCCATCCACGCGGCGAGAAATGCCGGGATCCCAGCCGCCTGCGCTCCGAGCGCGCCCACCAGCGAGCCGATCAGGCTGTAGCGGGCAAAGAGCGCCGTGCGCGAGCGCGGGGTCGCGGCGTGAGCGAGCATGGAATGCTCCAAGGGAGCGAACACGGTGACGTCGCCCGCCGACGGGTTGAGCACCCCGAGAGCCGCGATCAGCAGCAGCGGCCAGAAGTCGGAGGCCTGGGTGAGCGCGATCCCCACCGCGATGAGCAGCAGCGAGCCGGCCATGAGCAGGGTGCGGTTTCCGTGACGATGCGCGATCAGGCCGACCGCGAGGGTCGTCGCGCCGGCGCCCAGCAACGTGACGGTGATGAGGATGCCCACTTCGAGCGCGCTGAACCCGAGCAGCGTGAGGTAGAAGGGAAGCAGCAGGCTCACGTAGCCATCGCCGAACGCGCGCAGCGCGCGCGTCCAGAGCAGCACCCGCGCGTCGTGGTGGGTGCCGGGGGGCAGGAAGGCAGGGAAGGATGGCATACTGTTCTAAGGCAGAAGGCAAAAGGATGAAGGGCGAAGGCGCAAGGATGAAGGAAAACCCGTAGCCAGTCACGAGTCGCGGCTTCAACGGCAGGCGCTCGTTCGACGCGATCAACGCCCGGCCCGCGGTTCAGCGCTTGCTGAAAGTGCTCTCCGAGGTGCAGGCCGCGAGCCAGGCGCCCCACGACGGCAAGCCCCGGGAGATCATGTTCGGCAAGGTGCAATTCCAGAGGCGCTGGCTCCAACGGCACATTGCCGCCTGCGAGCGGGCCGCTGCTGCCTCCAGGTTACTGTGCGAACACAGGGCATCGTCATTCGGCTCTGCGCAACGCTGACGCCGGGTCCGTCCATTATTCATCCGGCGGTTCAATCATGTGCTTGACCGGCGGTGCCGATAGGGGCGCCAGAAGCGCGATGTCCCGCACTATACCTCAACGCCTAGATTGGTCTGGATCAAAGCGCAAGGTTGATCTGGATCAAAGCGCAAGGCACCCAATGCGGGTACAAGAGAAGCAAGGCTCCCTATGGACGCATCGCTCGCCAAGACGGTCCTGGCAGCAATCCTGGCAGGGGGTGGCGCATGGTCGTTATTCGCGTTCTTGCTGGGGAGGCGGGGTATCGCTGCCAATGTGCCGCCGGGAGAGCTGAAACGAATGATGCGGCGCTATGGAATCGATGCTCTAGATCCGGGTTCAGTCGGCGTTACAGAGGAGTTTATTCGTGCATGCCACAATTGCATGGCATGCGACAGGAAAGCCCAGTGCCGCGAGTGGCTCGAGCGATCGCTACCGGGCGACATTCCGCTGTTCTGTAGCAGCGAGGCGTTCTTTACCCGCGTGAGGCACGCGAAGATTTGTAACCCGCGCCTCTCGCACCCCTGCTCGTTGCCGAATCACCTCAAATATTGATCGAGGGCCGGGGCAACGCTCCTCCTACGGCCGATTCTTGCCGGACATGTTCAGTTGCACCCGGTCGCCGCTGTCGCGGCGCGGTTGTGGACGCTTCTGCGCGCCTGAAGCCAGTATGTCTTGTACTGCAGGTACTTCCCGCCCATGACGATTTTCACGCGGTCGCCTGTTTCGTTGGGAAGGCGCGTGAGGTCCATGTCAAAGTCAATCGCACGCATAATGCCGTCGCCGAACGCGCGCAGCGCGCGCGTCCAGAGCAGCACCCGCGCGTCGCGGTGGGTACCTTCCGGCAGGAACGATAATGACAGAGGCATGCTTTCTCGAAGCGTAGCAGGAAAACCCGCGCGCCGTCAGTGACCCCCGGCTTACGCGCGCGTGCTGAAGTTGGTAGGATGCCTTCTTTTGCGCAGGAGCGTCCGATGATCGACGTCTATAGCTGGCCCACGCCCAATGGCCACAAGATCCACATCATGCTCGAGGAGACCGGCCTCAAGTACCGCGTGCACGGCATCAATATCCGTGCCGGCGACCAGTTCAAGCCCGAATTCCTGAAAATCAGCCCCAATCACCGCATCCCGGCTATTGTGGATCACGAGGGCCCGGACGGGAAACCGATCGCGCTCTTCGAGTCGGGGGCGATCCTGCTCTATCTTGCCTCCAAGAGCGGGAAATTCCTGCCGCAGGACCTGCACCTGCGCTGGTCGTGCGTGCAGTGGCTGATGTGGCAGATGGGCGGAGTCGGGCCCATGTTCGGGCAGGCGAACCACTTCCGCTCGTATTCCCGCGAGAAACTGGCGTACCCGATCGAGCGCTATACCAACGAAGCGAACCGCCTCACACGGGTGCTCGACAAGCGACTCGGGGAGACCCGCTACGCGGGATGCGACGAGTACTCGATTGCCGACATTGCGATCTTTCCCTGGATGCGGAACTCGGAGCGGCGGGGCGTGAACCTGGAGGAATACGCCAACGTGAAGCGCTGGTTCGCCGAGATCGGCGCGCGGCCCGCCGTGCAGCGGGGCGTGCAGGTGCTCGCCGAGGTGCAGGCCGCGAACCAGGCGCCGCACGACGCCAAGTCCTGGGAGATCATGTTCGGCAAGGTGCAGTTCGAGCGCCACTGATCCCGTGAACCTCGGACCGTTGACTGGTGAGCATTGAACCGGGAACAAGCGACGTTCTGGAGACCTGCGTCGCGCGCGCCCGCGCCGCAGGCAAGCGCCCGGTTTTCCCGGAAGGCAACGACGAGCGCATCGTCGCGGCGGCGCGCGAGCTGAAGGACCTGGGCATCGCGACGCCCGTACTGCTGGGCGAGCATGCCGAGATCGGCGCGGCCGCGGCCCGCGCAGGGGTGTCGCTGGACGATCTCGTCGCGCTCGACCCGGAGGAGAGCGACCGGCTCAAGGACTATGCCGCGCTCTATTGTTCCGCGCGGCCCAATGCGAGCGCGAAGGTCGGCGAGCGGCTGGTACGCAAGCCGCTGTTCCATGGCGGCATGATGGTCAGAGCAGGCGATGCGGACGCGATGATCGCCGGCGTGACGGTGCCCACGGGACGCGTGATCGAGGCGGGACTGATGACGGTGGGGCTCGCCGAGGACATCCGCACACCTTCCAGTTTTTTCCTGATGCTGCTCCCGGCCGCGCAGGGGTGGCCTGCGAGAGCGTACATCTACGCGGACTGCGCGGTGAACGCGGACCCGGACGCCGAAGTGCTCGCCGACATCGCGCTCGCCTCCGCGGAGAGCGCACGCGCGCTGCTCGGAGACGAGCCGCGCGTGGCGCTGCTTTCGTTCTCGACCAAAGGCAGCGCGCAGCACGCGCGGGTGGACAAGATCAAGCGCGCATTGGAGATGGTGCGCTCGCGCGCGCCCGGTCTTTCGATCGACGGCGAGCTGCAAGCCGACGCCGCGCTCGTACCCGAAGTGGCGGCCAAGAAGGTGAAAGGGGAGAGCCCGGTCGCGGGCCGGGCGAACGTCCTCGTGTTCCCGGATCTCGACGCGGGCAACATCGGCTACAAGCTCACCCAGTGCATGGCCGGCGCGCGCGCGATCGGACCGGTGCTGCAGGGATTCGCGCGCCCCGTGAGCGACCTCTCGCGCGGCGCAAGTGTGGAGGATATCGTCGCGACTGCGGCGGTGCTGCTCGCGCGGGCCTGAAAAGCAAAGCCATGGAAACCGCAGGTAAACGCCAACCAAAATCGAGTAAGGCGTGAGCGGTAAGCAGTGAGCGGGGAACTTCGGGAAAAAACAGACTCCAATTTTACCGCTTACCGCTTACCGCTTACCGCTTACCGCTTACCGCTTACCGCTTACCGCTTACCGCTTACCGCTTACCGCTTACCGCTTACCGCTTACCGCTTACCGCTTACCGCTTACCGCTTACCGCTTACCGCTTACCGCTTACCGCTTACCGCTTATCTATCGGCACGTAGTCCCGCGGCGCGGGCCCGTTGTACTCGGTCAGCGGACGCAGAAGGATGTTGTTCTCGATCTGCTCGAGCACCTGCACCGTCCAGCCCGGCACCCGTCCCACCGCGAAGATCGGGACGAACAGGTCTTCCGCGATGCCGTTGAGGAAGTAGACGACGCCCGCGTAGAAATCCACGTTCACGTTGACGCCATGGCGGGCGTAGGGCTTCATCGCCTCCACCACCGCCTCCAAAATCTGGTACCACTGCGGCTGGCCCATTTCGCGCGAGAGCTTTTCGACTCCCGCGCGCATGTGCCGCGCGCGCGGATCCTCCGCGCGATAGACGCGGTGGCCGAATCCCATGACTGGTTCCTTGCCGGCGCGCTTTGCCTTCACGTAGGCGGCGGCGTTCGACGCATCCCCGATTTCCTGCGCCATGCGCATCACGTTCTCGGCCGCGCCGCCGTGCGCCGGCCCGGCAAGCGCCGCGACCGCCGCCGTGATTGCGCCGTGCAGGTCGGCATCCGTTCCCGCCACCACGCGTGCCGCGAACGAAGAGGCGTTCGAGCCGTGCTCGGCATGCAGAATCATGTCGGTGTCCATCAGCCGCGCGGCGTCGGCGCTCGGCTCGCGGCCCTTGAGCATGTAGAGGAAATTCGCAGAGTGGCCAAGCTTCGGGCTTGGCGCCACCGGCTCGCGCCCGTTGCGGATGTGCTCATGGGCCGCGACGATCATCGGCACCTGCGAGGTGAGGCGGATGCCCTTGCGCAGCGTCGCCGCGGGCGACTTGTCGCTCGTCTCCGGGTCGAACGCCGCGAGCCCCGAGACCGCAGTGCGCAGCACGTCCATCGGATGCGCGGCCTTCACCGTCCGGATCAGCTCATAGATCGGTGCCGGCAGCGTGCGCGCCGCCTTCAACTCGGCGGCGAAGGCGTCGAGCTGCGCGCGCGCAGGCAATTCTCCCTTCAGCAGCAGGTAGCACGTCTCCTCGAACGTCGAGTGCTCGGCGAGATCGTGTATCGAGTAGCCGCGATAGCGCAGCTCGCCCGCGCGCCCGTCGATGTAACACACGCGCGAGCGGTCGAAATAGACGCCTTTGAGCCCGCGGTGAATCTCGATTTTCTCCGTTGCTTCGCTCATTTCCGGTCTTTCCATGTTGACACGTCTCTATTCTTGACCGAAACGGGGGCGCGTGGGAAGCTTGCGCACCGGCCGCGGGGGCGGCCAACATCCTGAGATCGGCGGACGCATGGACAGTGCGCGGAGAAACGTGGCGTTGCTTTCAGGCTGCCAGGGACTGCTGCTGATCAACAACTCGGTGCTGATCACGGTAAACGCGATCGCCGGCTACACGTTCGCGACGGACAAGACGTTAGCGACGCTGCCGGTCACCGCCTATTTCCTCGGCGCGGCGCTCACCACGGTGCCGGCGTCGTTCCTGATGAAGCACGCGGGCCGGCGCGCGGGATTCATGGCGGGAGCGGCGTGCGCGATGCTGGGCGCGGCGCTGTGCGCGTGGGCGGTTTACGTGGAGAGTTTCTGGCTGCTGTGCACGGGAACCCTGGCGCTGGGGGCGTATTTTGCCGCGGGCCAGCATTACCGTTTCGCCGCCGCCGACGCGGCGCCTGCGGAATTCAAGCACAAGGCGATCTCGCTCGTGCTCGCGGGCGGGGTGATCGGCGGCTTCATCGGACCGGAGACGAGCAAGCTCACGAACGAGGCGTTTTCCGGCCATGTATTCCTGGGTCCGTATCTCTCGCTCATTGTATTCGCGGCATTTTCGATGCTGATCCTGCTCTGGCTCGACATCCCGCGGCTCCCGGCCGCGGTGCGCGCCGAGGCGGGACGGCCGCTTTCGGCCATTGCGCGGCAGCCTGTGTTCATCGTCGCCGTGCTGAGCGGCGTGGTGGGCTATGGAGTGATGAATCTCCTCATGACCACCACACCGATCGCCATGGCCGGGCACGATCACCACTTCAGCGACGCCGCATTCGTCATCCAGTGGCACGTGGTGGCGATGTTCGCGCCCTCATTCGTGACGGGAGCCCTGATCCAGCGTTTTGGACTGATGCCGGTGATGCTGACGGGTGTCGCGCTCAACCTCGCGTGCGTCGCTGTCGCGCTGGGTGGCGCCGGTGTGATGAATTTCTGGCTCTCGATGGTGCTGCTGGGGGTGGGCTGGAATTTCATGTTCGTGGGCGCCACCTCGCTGCTCACCGAGACCCATACGCCGGCCGAGCGGGCCAAGGTACAGGGCGTGAACGATGCGGCCATCTTCAGCACCCTGGTCGTGAGCTCGCTGTCCGCAGGGGCGCTCTTTTCCCTGGAGGGTTGGCAGGCCATGAACATCTACGCCGTTCCGTTCCTGATCCTGGGGGGCGCGGGCATATTGTGGCTGGCGGCATCCCGCCGGCGCTCCTCGCGGCCCGCGACTTGAACCAATTTGGTCGCCAGCCACCTCGCAGGTAGGGGCGCCAAGGGGTTTTCGTGTAGAATTTATGCTCATGGCAAAGCGGTCCCGGCGGTCCGCTTTGCCTTTGTTTTCGCGCAAGAAAAACGCCGACGCGTACCGGAGGGGATGTCCATGAACCAGCCTGCCACCGCGGCCCAGATCACGAAAGCTCCCGCAGCGCCCGCCTACGTCAACCATTCCGGGCTCAAAGCCTGGGTTGCCGAGATCGCGAGCCTGACCAAGCCGGAACGCATCCAGTGGTGCGACGGCTCGCGCGAGGAGAACGACCGGCTGTGCGAGGAAATGGTCGCGGCGGGCACCCTGATCAAGTTGAATCCCCAGAAGCGACCGGGATGCTTCCTTGCGCGCTCCGATCCCGACGATGTCGCGCGCATGGAGGACCGCACTTTCGTCTGCAGCAGGAACAAGGAGGACGCGGGCCCGAACAACAACTGGGTCGACCCCGCGGAGATGAAGGCGACGCTCAACGGGCTTTTCGAGGGCTGCATGCGTGGTCGCACCCTGTACGTGATCCCCTTCAGCATGGGCCCGCTCGGCTCTCCCATCGCCCACATCGGGGTCGAGCTCACCGATTCGCCCTACGTCGTGGTGAACATGCGCATCATGACCCGCATCGGACGCAAAGTGCTCGATGTGCTCGGGCGCGACGGCTACTTCGTGCCGTGCGTGCATTCGATCGGGGCGCCGCTCGCCAAGGGCGAGAAGGATGTCTCATGGCCGAGCAACAAGGAGCACAAGTACATCGTGCATTTTCCCGAGACCAAGGAAATCTGGTCCTTCGGCAGCGGCTACGGCGGCAACGCGCTGCTCGGCAAGAAGTGCTTCGCGTTGCGCATCGCCTCGATCATGGCGCGCGAGCAGGGCTGGCTCGCGGAGCACATGATGATCGTGTGCATCGAAACGCCCGAAGGCAGGAAGCATTACGTAGCCGGCGCATTCCCCAGCGCGTGCGGAAAAACGAATCTGGCCATGCTGATCCCGCCGAAGGTGTTCAAGGGCTGGAAGGTGACGACCGTCGGCGAGGATATCGCCTGGATCAAGCCGGGGAAGGACGGGCGGCTCTACGCGATCAACCCGGAAGCCGGAGCGTTCGGTGTCGCTCCGGGGACCTCCGAGAAGACGAATCCTAATTGCCTTGCGGCGGTGACCCACGACACCATTTTCACCAATGTCGCGTTGACGCCGGATGGCGACGTGTGGTGGGAGGGAATGACCAAGGAGCCGCCGGCGGGGCTCATCGACTGGAAAGGGCGGCCGTGGACGCCGGACTCGAAGAGCAAGGCCGCGCATCCGAACGCGCGCTTCACGGTGCACTCGAGCCAGATCCCGTCCGTGGACCCGGATTGGGAGAACCCTGCTGGCATTCCGATCAGCGCGTTCCTGTTCGGCGGGCGCCGCACCACCACCGTTCCGCTGGTGACCGAAGCACTGGACTGGCAGCACGGCGTGTACATGGCGGCCACCATGGCCTCCGAGACCACCGCGGCGATCGTGGGCAAGGTGGGCGTGGTGCGTCGCGACCCGTTCGCGATGCTGCCGTTCTGCGGCTACCACTTCGGCGACTACTTCAAGCACTGGCTCAAGATCGGCGCGAGCCTGCGGGAGCCCCCGCGCATCTTCGGCGTGAACTGGTTCCAGCGCGACGCGGAGGGCAAGTTCGTGTGGCCGGGCTTCGGCGAGAACATGCGCGTGCTCAAATGGGTGATCGAGCGCTGCGAGGGGCGGGTGGAGGCGGTCAAGACGCCGATCGGGCTGCAGCCGCGCTACGAGGACATGGAGTGGCAGGGGCTGGACGAGTTCGGTCCCGGGCGCTTCAAAAAACTGATGGAGGTGGATCCCGAGCAGTGGCGCGAGGAGCTTAAGGACCACGGCAAGCTCTTCGAGAAGCTCAAGGCGCGCATGCCGCAGGAACTCGAGCAGCAGCGCGAGAAGCTGCGGCAGGCCCTTTGAACCGGTGAGCGGCTACGGGTTCGCCTGGTTCGCCCACTATTTCGTCGAGAAGAACAGGCCGGCGACGTTCACGCATCCGCTCTGGTCCCTGCTCGGGGATTTCAAGATGTTCGGGCTGATGTGTGCCGGAAAGATGGACGGGGAGGTCGCCCGGTGCCGGGAATTGCAGGGGAAATCCGCCCCGTGAGCATTCTTCGGGACCGGTAGCCGCCGGGTGGCGCGAGAAACGACTACTGGACGCGCACGGGCGCGTTCGTGTCCATCGAGCGGATGATCGCCTCGAACGCCGTGATCGTGTTCACCATCTCCTCCGGTGTGATGGGGTAGGGGCTGGCGCCCGCTACCGCGTCTGCAAAGGCGTCGAGCTCGGCGCGAACAGAGTCGATCTTCGGGAAGTCGCGCGCGTCCACCTTTCCGCCGCGCAGGCGCACCACGGTCTGCGTCTCGCCCAGCGCCTCCACCGAGCCTTCGTCGCCGAAGACGTGCACCCGCCAGTAGAAAGGCGAGGCACGCACGGCGCCGAGGAATCCGCTGACGCCGTTCGCGAAGCGGAACATCACCGAGAGCGTGTCGCGGGGATCTCGGCCTTCGCGGCGCGTGACAACCTGCGCGCTCACGGCCGAAACGGGGCCGGCGATGCCCACGAAGGCATCGAGGAGATGGATTCCCGTTCCCGTCATGCCGCCCCCGGGCGATTCGTCCCGCCGCCCGCGCCACGCGGAGAAGTGCAGGCCGGAATTTTCGTTGCTGTAATGGCCCTCGACGTGCATGATGCGGCCCAGCACGCCGCTCGCGGCTACCCGGCGCAGCTCGGCCATCGAGGGCCAGAAGCGCTTGTTTTGCCCGACTCCGATCACCACTCCGGCCTTGCTGCAGGCGGCCACCGCGCGCTCGGCATCCGCACGCTTGAGCGCGAGGGGCTTCTCGCAGAACACGGGCCTGCCGGCGCCCGCCACGCGCACGACCTGGTCGGCGTGCAGCGAGTGCGGCGTCGCCAGTACGACGGCGTCGACTTGGGGATCCGCCAGCGCGCGCTCGAGATCGTCGCTCAGCCGGAACCCGTGCTTCTCGGCGAACGGGAGGGCGGCGTCCATCTCCTTGCTGACCCCGTGCACGAAGCGCACCTTCGCGCTCTTCCGCTGCACGGCCTCGACGATGTTCTTACCCCACCAGCCGAGCCCGATGATTGCTGCGTTGATCATTGCGATCCAGTGATTGCGTGAACGGTGAACCGTGAACAGTCAATGGTCAGCAGAGCCGTAACCGACTGTTGCTAACAGGTTGTCCCGATCACGGATCACCGATCACCGTTTACCGATCCTAGAGGTTGGCGCGGTTTTTCTTCTTGACGTCGCGATTCACAACGTTCACTGGCCACTCGCCCGACAGCACGCGGCGCACCTCGTTGGGCGCACCGGCCTGCAGCCCTCGCATCGCGTGCTCGCTGTACCAGGCGACATGCGGGTTGATGATCACGTTCTCGCGGCCGCGCAGGGGATGAGGATCAGGCAGCGGCTCCGGGTCGGTCGTGTCGAGGGCGCAGCCGGCGATCTTCCTGGCATCGAGCGCGCGCACCAGCGCATCGGTGTCCACGACCGGCCCGCGCGCGCAATTGACGAGGAACGCCGTCGGCTTCATGAGCGAAAACGACTCGTCGCCGATTATCTTGCGCGTCTGCGGCGTGAGCGGCGGGTGCACGGACACGAAGTCCGATTCGCGAAGAAGCTCGTTCAGTTCCATCTTCTGGCCCGGTGCGTCGAACTCCCCTTCCTTGACGAACGGGTCGGCGTAGGCGATGCGCATGCCGAATGCGGCCGCGCGGACCGCCACGTGGCGTGCGATGTTGCCGAACCCGACCAGGCCGAGAGTCGCTCCCGCCAGGCGGAACAGGGGCTTGCCGGGCGGGACCTCCCAGCGGCCGGCACGCACCATGCGGTCGTAGAAGGCGACCTTGCGCGCGCACGCGAGCAGCAGCGCCATGGTGTGCTCGGCCACCTCCTCGATGCAGTAGGTGGGGTTGTTGGTGACGATGATCCCGGCTTTCGTGGCGGCGTCGAGGTCTATGGTGTCCACGCCGATGCCGTAGCGGGCGATGATCTTGCACTTGGGCATCTGCGCCATGGTATCGGCCGTGATGGGACCGGCGTAGGTGTTGAGGAGAGCATCGCAGTCCTTCGCTTCCGGGAGGAAATCCTCGGACTTCTTCGTCCGCAACGCCACCAGCTCGGCGAGGGCCCCGAGCGTCTCCTTCTCCACGTCGAGCGATTCCCAGACGTAATCGGTGAGCACCACTTTTGCCTTGTCAGCCATTTTCACTACCTCTCGAAAGAGTGGCTCGTTACTCGTTGTTCGTTGCTCGTGACCGTCGCATCCCGATTTCTACCACGCGGAACGAGAAACGGGCGACGAAAAACGGGTCATTTGTAGATCTCGGAGTTCCAGCAGTTCGGCGGGCGCCGTCCCTCCAGCACCGCGATGATGTTATCCACGACCACGCTGGCCATCTGCTCCCGCAGCTCCTTCACCGCGCTTCCGAGGTGGGGCGTGAGCACGACGTTGTCCATGGTGAGCAGCGCCGGCTCGACCCGGGGTTCGTTCTCGAAGACATCGAGCCCCGCGCCCGCGATGCGCTTCTCGGCCAGCGCGCGCACGAGCGCCTTTTCGTCCACGATCGGGCCGCGCGCGGTGTTGACGAGAAAAGCCGTAGGCTTCATCAGGCTCAACTCGCGCTCCCCGACGAGATGTCGGGTCTCGGGTGTGAGGGGCGCGTGCACCGAGACGAAATCGGAGGTGGAGAGGAGCTCGTCGTAAGAGACGTAGGTGAGGCCCGCCTCGCGCTCCTCGCTCTCCGGCTTGCGGTGCGGCGTCCAGTACAGGGTGCGCATCGAGAAACCCTGTGCCCGCTTGGCGACAGCGCGACCGATGCGCCCGCCGCCGCCGATCAGGCCGATGGTCTTGCCGTGAACCCAGAAACCCAGCAGATGCGCCGATTGCGCGCCGGGAAAGATTCCCGCGCGGACCAGCCGGTCGCCTTCGGCCACGCGCCGGGCCACAGCCAGCAACAGCGCGAAGTGAATGTCGGCGGTCGCTTCGGTCACGATGGGTGCGATCACCGTGACCGGAATCCGCCGCGCCGTTGCCTCCGCGACGTCGATGTCGGACGGCGTGATCTTCATCGAAGCGATTGCGCGCAGGCGCGACCCCGCCGCGATGACATCCCGGTCGACACGGTCATGCAGCAGGCAGAACAGGATGTCGCGGTCCCGGACCGCGGCGATGAGTTCGCTCTTGGTGGCGATATGCAGCGTGTCGGGGTTCAACTCGACATCGGCCACCGCGCGCAGGCGCTCGATGGCGCTCTCCGCCACCGGCTGGGTGATGAATATCCGCGGGCGCATCATGAGTCCGTGAATCGTGAGCAGTAAGCAGTGAGCGGTGAGCGAGAGAAACCTGAAACCCACATGCTTCTAACCACCGCTTGCTCCTCACCGAGTACCGTCTTGTCATCCGTGTTCATCGGCGTTCATCGGCAGCTGGTTGTTTCGTGCCGGCGCAGATGGCGCAAGCGTATTCCTGGAGCACCGCGGGTGTAACGCCGACTGCACCGTGCTGCCTGCGATTGTATTCCTCGGACTCGAGCTCGGTCCGGAAGGAATCGTTCAGGCGGTTGATCATGTTGAACATGCCGCATGCGAGCGAGGTCTCCACGATTTCGGCGTCGGTTAACAGGCGGCGCAGCTCCTCCCAGACCGCATTGTCGCGCTTCGCGGTGTTGAGCGTCATCGCCTCGGACCAGGCAATGACCGCCTTCTCGCGCTCGTCGAAGAGCGCGCTCGCGCGGTAATCGGCCTGCAGCGCGTCGAACTCCGCGTCCTTCAGGCCCAGTGCTTGACCAAGCACCCGGTTGTGCTCGGTTCAGTAGCGGCACCCGTTCAGCGTGGAGGTCTTGAGCACGGCGAGATTGCGCAGCCGCACGTCCGAGACCGCGCCCGCTTTTGGCTGCCGCACCGCGGCAACGAAGGGCAGGAACCAGCGGGCGAGGCGGGGGCTGTGCGCAAGGATGCGCAGGAGGTTCGCCGTTCGCCCGAGCATCCGGTTGGAGGCATCGAAGAGCTCCTTGACGGTGCCGGTCGCTTCCTCGTCGGTAATTCCGCGCAGCCGCTGGCTCATGCTCGTTCCCTAAATGCGTGAGATGGTGAAGCGTGACATGGTGAAACGTGACATGGTGAGGCGTGACTTGATGAATCGTGACGTGGTGAAGCGTCAACGGCCTTTCAATGTCTCGCGGCTCTACGCCCTATCATGTCACGCAGTACCACGTCACGCCTCATCAGGTCACGCAGTATCACGTCACGGCTTCCCGGTTACCAGCCATCCAGCGCACCACCCCGGCGATGCCGTCCACCGCCACCATGGATCCCTCGGGTATCCGCCGTGTCGCCTCGTTCGCGCCGAGGACCATGGGGATGCCGCGCTCGCGCGCGAGCGAGGCAAGGTGGGAGGTGCTGCCGCCGAGCTCGGCCACGACACCCGCCACGCGGGGCAGGATGTGGGCGAGCGCCGGGCCGGCCATCTTCGTCACGAGCACATCGCCCGGCGCGACGCGCAAGAGCTCGCATTCGCAGTTCACCACGCACGCGCGTCCCGTGGCCCAGCCAACGCCCGCCGGCTGGCCGTTGAGACGCGGGTGCCTGCTCCATGTTTCGTCGGGAACCGTCGCGGCTTCGAGATGCAGCGGGCGCGCTTGCAGCAGCCTGAAGCCCGCGTCGTCGAGCGCCCACTCGATCTCCACCGGCATGCCCATGATCTTCTCGGTCCTGAGCACCAGCTTGCCGAGCTCGGCGATCCGGGCCGGGTCGAGGCACGCTTGTGGCGCCGCAACGCGCCTGTGAGGGGTGGGCGAAGTATGGCTGTGCTCGCAGCTTGCGGCGTGGCGGTTCTTGTTGCCGATCGTCGTTTCCTTGAGCGCGCCGTCGCGCCCGAGCAGGTAGCGGTCCGGCGCCACCTCGCCTTGCGCGATCGCCGAGCCGAGTCCCCACGTGGCGTTGATGAGGACGTTGCCCTCGGCGCTCTGGCTCAGCGCGCCGCCGGCAGAGCGCGCGGCAACCAGGGGTTGCACGAGCAGCGCCATCGCGGTATCGGCCGGATCGAGGCCGTGGGTCGCCATGTAGCGCAGCGCGCGCGAGGACCACAGCGCCGCCCAGCACGCGCGCACGGCGGTGAGAAAATCCGCTTCACTCTCGATTCCGAGGAAGCTCTCGAACTGCCCGGCAAAGCTCGAACCGTAACGGTCCTCTACCAGCGCGGAGGAGCGCACGACGGTGGGGACCGCACCCGACGCGGAGAGCGCACGCCACGCCTCGAGCAGCGGCTCGAGCACGGCGGGCGCAATCGGCTGCTCCATCAGGCCGAGCTTCATCTGCAGTGCCGCGCGCCGGGCGCCGGGGGAGTCCCCGCTGCCGAAGACTGCGCGTGCCGCCGCTTCCAGGCCGAGCGCCGCTACCTGGTCGCGATAGGCCTGCGCGTGCAGGCAGAAGCCGCCGGGAGTGGGCAAGCCCGCGCGGCGCAGCAATGCGAGGTTGGCGGCCTTGGGCCCGACCTGCGCGGGATCCGTCGCCTCGCCTGCGTCGAGCGGTATTGCGTAGTGCCGCATCGTCCTCCGTTCCCGGTGCCGGTCCTACCGGCCCGCGAGCGTCGAGTAACCCGGCATCGGGTCCACCACCGTGATCTGCTCGACCGGGAAGTTGGAGATGATCTCGATGCGGTCCTTGTGCACGATCAGCATCTCCTCGATGCGCACGCCCCACTCGTACATCTTGCCGTGCTGGGTCTCGAGCGCGAACACCATGCCTTCCTTGATCTCGATCGGATGGTCGAGCGACCAGATGCGCGAAATGACGGGCTGATCGTACTGCGCGAGCCCGAGACCGTGGCCCCACAGGTTCGCCGCGGCCTGGTCCTCTTCCGCATAGCCCCACGCTTCCTTCGCCGAGGGCCACTTGGAGGCGATCTCGCGCGTCGTGGTGCCGACCTTTACCGCCTTGATCGAGTCGTAGAGCCACTTGAGCGCGATCGCGTAGACGTCCTTCTGCTCCTTGGTCGGCTCCTTGCCCGCGCAGTAGGTGCGGTAGTAGCACGACTTGTATCCGTTCCAGGTGAGCGCGGCGAGGTCCATGAACACGATGTCACCGGGCTTCACGATACGATCGGAGAAATTACGCCAGTTGGGCCAGGTGTTGGGGCCGGACGACACGATGACGTCCTCCACGTCTTCCATGCCGGGAATGGCGTAGAGGTATTCCATGATGTGGGCGGTGAGCTTGTTCTCGGTGATGCCGGGTTTCAGGAAGTTCATGAATTCCCAGTGCGCCCCGTCGCCGATCGCGCCGACCATGCGTAGGCACTCCTGCTCGTCCACGTTCTTGACCGCGCGCGCCTCCATCATCGGGGTCATGCCGTCCTTCCAGTCGATCTTCTCGTCCTTGAAGACCTGCAGCATGTTGATGTCGATGAAGTCCACGCCGAGCTTCCCGCCTTCGACCCCGGCCTTCTTCATCTCCTGCTTGATGGCATTGGTGAACTTCTTCACCTGCTGCGTCGAGGCCGGGCCCGCCGCGCCCTTGATCCACGCGTACGACCAGCGCACGTGGTCTTTCGGGATCCACGGAGAATGGCGCTCGATCTGGAAGCCCAGGTCGCCTTGCTCGAACAGGACGGGCTTGTCGTCCCCGCACAGCATCGCGTAGCGCAGGCCCGGTTTGAGGCGGTTCCAGCCGGGGGTGAGCGTGCCCGTCACGTAGCGCACGTTCTCGTCGTACATAAGCAGCATTGCGCTCAGCCCCGCGGCTTTCATCCGCTCGCGCGCCCGTTCGAGACGGTAGTTACGCATCCGCTCCCAGTTGACGCGCTGCTGCCAGTCCAGTCCTGCAATTCCGAAATTCGCCATCTTCCTCTCCAGTGCGTGTTTGCGTATGGGTCAGACTTTGAAAAACCGCTGCCGCTATCCGATCATTCCGTCTGGATGTTCGCGTCCTTGATCACCTTGCCGATACGCGCGGTTTCCTGTTTTACGAAAGCGACGAAGTCCGCCGGTGATTTACTGGTGACGATGGCGATCCCGTTCTCGCCAAGGCGCTTGACGACCTGCGGATCCTTCATCATCGTGGTGCCGACTTTGAACAGCGCGTTGACCACCGCTTGCGGCGTGCCCGCGGGAACGAACAGGCCCTGCCACGAGCCGACGGTAAAATCGAGCCCTTGCTCGCGCATCGTCGGGATCTCCGGGAAGGCGGGATTGCGGTCGGGCGAGACGACCGCCAGCATCCGGACCCGGCCCTGTTTGGCAAAATGGACCGAGGACGAGAAGGTGACGAACATCATGTGCACTTCGTTGGCGAGCAGCCCGACCATCGCGGGCCCGGCACCCCCCTTGTACGGGACCTGCACGGCGCTCGTACCAACGACCTGAAGGAACGCGAGCATCTCCAGCGTGTTCGCACTGCTCGGTGCCGCCGCTCCATAGTTCAACTTGCCCGGATTGGCCTTCATGTAGGCGACCAGCTCTTTGACGTTCTTGGCGGGAAGGGACGGATGCACGACGAGGCTTCCGGGAACGTCCACGATCTGGGTGATCGGGATGAGGTCCTTCAGCGGCCGGTACGGAAACTTCGTGTAGTAGTTCGGGTTGATCGCCATCGTGCCAATGTTGCCGAGCAGGAAGGTGTAGCCGTCGGGGGTTGCGCGGACCGCGACTTCCACTCCGATGTTGCCGGCGGCGCCGCCGCGGTTGTCCACGACGACCTGCTGGTTGAGCAGCTCGGCCATTGCCGGCTGGATGATGCGGCCAACGGTGTCGGAAGCGCCGCCGGGCGCAAACGGAACGATCATCCGCAGGGGGCGGGCCGGATATTCGTCCTTCTTTGCCTGGGCGAACACCCCCGAAGCGGGGATGAGGCTCGCCGCGAGTATGATCGAGAGCAGGTAGTGGCGGGACTTCATGGTGATGTCCTCCTGTGAGTGATCGCGGTCATTTCCGGGGAATGACCGGCAACAGCAGGTGAGAGGCCGTGCTGCCGCCGGTGTGTACGATATTTTGCCCTACATTGTAATCCGCACTGTAATGGGTGTAGGGCGCGCTGCCTAGCCCGTCGCGCGGCTGGATGTCGAGCCGGACGCGGTGGCCCTTGCGGAACACCATGCAGGTCGGCCAGATCTCCACCTCGACCTTCACCGGCGTATTACGCCGGAGCAGCAGCCGCTCGTCGTGGCTGTGATACGGGCGGAAAGGCAACGACAGTTTTGGGTCGAGCTTGCGGTGCGAGGCGCGCAACCACCCCTTGGCAACCGGCACGTTCTGCTGCTGCTGCCCGATCTCCCACACGTCCCCCCCGTCGCGATCGATGTTGCGCAGCGTCACGAAGAGATCCAGGTCCTCGGTGCTGCTCGACACCCAAAGCGTGAGCACCGCCGGACCGACCACCTCGAGGTCCTCGCGCAGCGGCGGCGTTTCGAAGGATATCCCGAGGCGCGGAAGGCTGCCGGGGAGCGCGGTCGAAGTCCAGGACGCCGACGCGACTCCGGCCTTGGACATGGCGGCCGCGGAATAGGCGAGGGCGCCTCTCCTTCTCGGCGCGGCAACGGCGAGATGCCCCTCGGCCGGATCGCGGCCTTTCACCGGGACCTTTGCGGGAGCGAGATAGAAGCGCGTCCAGCGCGTGCGCTTGAGCGGCCATTCCTTCTCGGCTCGCCACTCGTAGTTGCCCGCGCCGCCCTTGCGGATGAGCAGCCGCACCGGCGGCTCGTCCATGAACCCGGTATCCACGCCCTTCAGCCAGTGGTCGAAAAAACGCAACTGGTCGCGCCGGCCGTCCTCGCTGTAGAAGGGATGGTAGTGCGTGCCGGCATGGATGCGCAGCTTCTTGTGCCGCGAAGCGGCGCGCAGGTAACCCTCGGTGTTGCCGCGCAGATGCAGGCCCATGCCGCTCCAGTTTCCCGCGGAAAGCATCGGCACCTTGATGCGGTCCCACGCCGCGCGGCGCTGGTCGAACCAGCCGGTATCGAGGTTGTGGCGCATGTACTGCCACAGCCAGTTGTTGGAGAAGGCATCGGGATTGTGCTGCTGCGGGCTGCCCAGCAGATGATGCGCCATGTGGTTGTTGAACCAGTTGGCGACGAAGCCCAGGCAGAACAGCCCCCCGTGGTAGGCGAGATCGCGGTACATGTCGGCCGCGCCTTCCCACGGGATGATCGCCTTCAACGACGGTGGCTGCAGGCCGGCCACGAGCCACTGGTTCATCGCGAAGTAGGAGATGCCGGAGAGCCCGACCCGCCCGTTGCACCAGCCGCGCTTCGCGGCCCATTCGATGCAGTCGTAGAAATCCACCGCTTCCTGGCGCGACCACGGATCGAACATGCCCGGCGACTTGCCCGAGCCCCGGGTATCCACCCGGATCGCGATGTAGCCCCGCGGTATCCACCACAGCGGGTTGACCGACTCCCAGTTCATGTACGGATTGGCCTCTTCCTCCAGATCCGCGGGCGGCACCCACAGCTTGTCCTTGCGGTAGCCGCCGATGTTCATGATCACGGGAAACCTGCCGCCGGACTTGGGGCGGAAGATGTCGGCCTTGAGACGCGCGCCGTCGCGGACCGGAATCTCGACATCCTTCTCGATGACGAGATCGTACTTTGATTGCGATGCCTTGCCTGGTTTCTTCATTACGCACTTCTTAATACGGCGGATTCGAATCTGAAGCGCAACGTCCGCACGGGCGCTTAAAGACAAGCGGCGTTACCTGAATCCTCTTAAACGATCCGGTGCGAGGAGCGCGGACGACGAATTATACGCAGCCTGCTTGTGAGCGACGATACCAACTCGGCAACGATACCAGATTCTCGAAATAATGAAAGCAGGCTGCAACGCGAGTTGCAAATCTCGAGTAGCATTACCGGGCAGGCGGCGATTATGATACGCTGCAAGCGCAAACAAAACGATTCTTCATTCTCACGCCAAGGACTCTAACCATGTATTCCTATTCGCGGTTGGTCATGCGGTTGCTTATCTTGTCGTGCGTTGCGATGACGGGTGCAGCGTACGCCGCCGAAAAGTGGCCGACCCGGCCGATCCGGCTCATCGTGCCCTTCGGCCCGGGCGGCGCGACCGACATCGTCACGCGCCTGCTGCAACCGAGCATGACGGAGTTCCTGGGACAGCCGATCGTCGTGGACAACCGCTCGGGCGCCTCAGGCAACATCGGCGCCGAGCTCACGGCGCGCGCGGCACCGGACGGATACACGATCATCATCTCCAACGTATCGGTGTCCTCGATCAACCCCACCTTGTTCGCGTCGACGCTCAAGACCGATCTCACGAAGGAGCTCGTTGGTGTCACGATGCTGTCGGCGACTCCCGACGTGCTGATCGCCCGTGCCGACTTTGCGCCCCGGAACGTGAAGGAGATGGTTGAATCGTTCAAGGCGAGCCCTGGCAAGTTCAACTACAGCAGCCCGCTGGGAAGTTATGCACACCTCGCAATGCTGGATTTCCACGCGCGCGCGGGCATGAACCTGGTGCATATCCCGGTGGCCGGCGTGGGGCCGACCCAGGTCGGCATACTCGGCGGCGAGATCCATTACGCGTTCGTCAATGCAGCCAGCGCCTTCGCAAACGTGAAGGCGGGAAGGCTCAAGGCCTATGCAGTGGCCGCGCCACAGCGCCTACCGCAGTATCCCGGCGTTCCAACCATGGCGGAGGCGGGTTATCCCGGCGTCGACAGCGTGAACTGGAACGGGTTCTTCGTGCCCCGGGGGACACCCCGTCCCATCATCGACAGGTTGTACGCAGCGTCCCTACGGGCCGCGCAGCAGCCGCAGGTCCAGGCGGGCTTCGAGAAAGCGGCCATGCCGATTGCCACGAGCAAGACGCCCGAAGAATTCCAGGCATTCGTCGTGGGCGAGCTGAAGCGATGGACCCGCATCATCAAGGAAAACAACGTCAAGATCGACTAGAACCTATTTCATATATAGGCACGTGTTCGACGGAGGCGATGTGGGCGCAGTTCGAGGAGGAGGGCCCGAAGGAATATGTCGATATTTCGAGGGTCCCCGACGAAGAAATGCGCCCAGATCGCCCCGTCCCTGCGGGTTGCGGCCAGGACGGCCGGCTGCGTGGTTGCCCTCCTAGACCATATCGACATATGGCCTTCGTCGGGCGCCTTGCATCCGGTCCGTCCTGGCCGCAACGCATCACGCGCCTATATATGAAATAGGTTCTAGGCACGCCCGGGACACCGGGAGCGCAAGCACCCGCGTCGGCTTGAGGCGCTACAGGCGCGGTCTTCAAGGGGTGCGGGCAGCACCGCTTATCCGAGTACCGCGGCGGTCTCGCCCCGTGCGCGGATCCGACCGGTGGTGCCGATGGTGGGGCGGTCGCGGGCTCGACCGCGTCATTCAGCCTTGATGTTGTTCTCGATGACGACCTTGCCCCACTTTTTCACTTCCTGCAGCACGAACTGCTGGAACTCGGCGGGCGAGCGGTTCACCACCACCGTCATGAACACCTTGGCGAGTGACTCCTTCATCGCCGGGCTTTCCATGACCTTCACGACGTCCGCGTGGATGCGGTTGAGCAGCGGTTTCGGCATCGCGGCCGGCGCAAACAGCCCGTTCCAGGCGTTGGTTCCGTAGCCGGGGAACCCGGATTCGGCGGTGGTCGGAACGTTCGGCAGCTCCGGGCGCCGCTCGGCCGTGGTGATGGCGAGGGGCTTGATGCGGCCAGTGCGGATATGGGGCAGCGAGGACGCCATGTTGATGAACATGAACTGCACCTCGTTGCCCATGATGGCCGGGATCATCTGCGCCGCGCCGCCCTTGTAGGGGACGTGCGTCATCTCGATGCCCGCGGTTTTTAGGAACTTCACCGCGTCGAGGTGGGGATACGCGCCGACGCCGGCGGAGCCGTAATTGAGGCGCACCCCGGTTTTCTTGACGTGGTCCACCAGCTCCTTGAGGGTTCCGGCGGGAACGCCCGGATTCACCACCCACAGATGCGGCAGCTCGATGAGATTGGTCACCCCCGTGAGGTCGCGCGAGGGCCTGATCTTCAGCGCGCTGAAGGTGGTCTCGTTGATCGCGTTGGTCGAGACGTTGCCGATGAACAGCGTGTAGCCGTCGGACGCGGATCTCGCCGCGAGCTCGAGCGCGATGTTGCCCGAGGCCCCGGAGCGGTTGTCCACGATGACCGGCTGCCCCCAGAGCTCGCTCACTTTCGTCTGGAGCTGGCGCGCGGTGATGTCGGTCGCCCCGCCCGGCGCGTAAGGAACGATGATGCGCACCGGGCGCGCGGGATATTTCTCGGCGGCGTGCGCGATGGGCGCAACCACGGCGAGCGCAGCGAGCAACAGCCCCTGTATCGCTATCAACCATCCCGTCCTATGTCGCATGGCAATCCTCCTTTCCACCGATAGACCAGCGTATGCACGATCGTTCCGCATGCCTTCTTGTCCCGCGGCGGGGGAACGAGCCCGCACGCCGGGCGCTCGCGTCACGCCGCGCGCCTTTTTTCGTCTTCCGCGGAGATCGGCAGGGTGACCGGCTTCCGGAGCCGCGCGGAAAGGTCTATGGCCTTCGTCAGCATCAGCCGGTTGTGGCCTTCCCGGGCGCTGGCGTGCTGAGTCGGCACGCCGAGCGACACGCGATTCAGCCACGAATTCGTCTCCTCGCGCATCGGACCGCGCAGCTCTCCGAGCGCCATGTCGCCGACCGGGTAGCTGGTGAGGAAATCGACGTGGCGCCGCTTGTCCGGCGCGTAGCCCTCGGCCTGAATGAGGTTGGTGGCGAGGATGATGTCGCGGTGCGTGTCGTCGATCGTGAGCACGCCCTCGGTACCGACGGCGCCGATTTCGAGGCTGTACACGGCGCCGGGCCAGATCTCGGGCAACGCCCAGGAGATCACGCCGTGATAAATGGCGCCGTCGTCGAAGGTGATGGTGTAGCCGGTGCCGTCAACGCCCTGCCAGGTCGGGCCCAGCGCCTTGTTCACCGAGCGCGCATAGACTTCGACCGGCTTCTTGGCCTCCATCAGCCACATCACGATGTCGAGCGCGTGGGTGCCGGAAATCACCATCGGCGTCACCTCGGCGCGGTTGTCGCTGCGCCGGTAATTGTCGATGGCGACCAGCCGGTTCATGAACGCGCGCGAGGTCACCATGGTGACTTCGCCCAGCGCACCGGATTTCACTTTTTCCTTGGCCACGAGCCAGCGGCGGCGGAAGCGCTGGGTGTAGCCGATCACGGCGTCCACACCGCTCTTCTCGATGGCGGCGAGCGTGCTTGCGGACTCCGCGAGGTCGGTCGCGAGAGGCTTCTCGATCAGCATCGGCAGCTTGCGCTCCGCGGCGAGCACGACCGGATCGACATGCAGATGCTCGTCGGTGGACACGACGACGGCGTTCACTTCCGGACGGGAGAGCAATTCGCGGAAGTCGGTGGTGACGAAATCCGCGCCGCACTTCTCCCGGACGATCTCGCCGCGCTCCGGGTTGATTTCAGCCAGGCCGATCCAGTCCACCTGCGGATGCCGGGCCGCGAGCTCGCCGCGGATGAGCCCGACGCGGCCCGCGCCGACGATCGCGAGCCCGATGCGCTTCGGCTGTTTCTTTGTCATGAAGTAAAAACCCCCTTAGCCACAGAGATCACAGAGAATACGGAGAGGCCAGAAACCGCCCCGCCATGTTTTCCTTCTCTTTGTCTCTGTGACCTCTGTGTTCTCCGTGGCATGATGTTTTTCAGTTTTCAACGGGCCGCCGCACTGGCCGTTGGGCGCGACTCGGGCAGCGGGAGCATGACCGGCTCGTGACGCTCGGCGGAGAGATCCGCCGCGATGTAGACTTCCATCACCTGGCGCGCCTGCTCGGGCGTGACCAGCACGGGGCGGTCGCATGCCACCGCCTCGAGGAAATGCACCGTTTCGGCCGACATCGGGCCGGCGTAGGTATGCGCGACGAACTCTCCGGGCATGGAGGACATCGGCAGCTGCATGCCGCTCTTTAGCGTGTTCACGACAACGTCGCGATGGCTGTCGTCCACGAACACCGAGCCTTCGGTCCCGACCATCTCGATCCAGGTCGTGGAGAAGTTCGGGTATCCGGGCGGCAGGCTCCATCCGGCGCCGACCACGAACGAGATGCCGTTGTCCATCGTCACCGTCATGTACTGCGTGTCCGGGATGTCCGCGCCGCTCGTTGCTTTCATCGCGCCGTAGTTGACCTGCGAGTAGACGCGCACGGGTTTCGCCGGCTCCAGGCACCACAGCACGAAGTCGAGATCGTGGGTCGCCTCCATCGCGGCGGGGGAGAGCTTGGTCCTGCCGGTGATCTTCTTGCCGAGGCCGCGCGTGATATGCCGGCTCACCAGCGCGCTCACCGGTCTTCCGATGGTGCCGTCGGCGATCGACTGCTTGACGTAAGCGAACTTGGGATTGAAACGCTGCGAGTAGCCGATCGTGAACTTGAGCTTTTTCTTGCGCGCGAGGGCAATCAGCTCGTCGGCCTCGTGCAGCTCGATCGCGATCGGCTTCTCGAGAAAGACGTGCTTGCCCGCGAGCAGGCACTCGCGCGCCATCAGATAGTGCGTGTCCTCGGGCGTCGCCGAGATGATCATCGCCTCGATTTCGTCGATCTTGACGAGATCGCGCCAGTCCTTGGCGGCGGTGCGCGCTCCCGTCGCCTTGGCGATCTCGGCGAGTCGCTCGGGCTTGACTTCGCAGACATGCAGGTCGCGAACGAGCGGGTTGACGGCGCAGGTCTGGGCGCGGATGCCTCCGCACCAGCCGGTGCCGATGATGCCGACGTTGATTTGCTTCACAGAGGCTTCCTCGATTGCTGGCGCCGTGGCTGGCGCAATGAAACGCGATTGTAGCGGAGTTTGTTCCCGTTCGGCCTACATCGTAGCGAAAGTCCAGACTGCCCGCAAATCAGAGTGCAGTATCCTTGATCTGACGCAAGCAACGGAAACCGTGGCACGAAGCGAGAGCCCCTCCAGCACGGCCCGCGCGGGACAGGCCCGGCACTGATCCTTTCGTTGTATAGTGGCGGCGTTGAGCCATGGCGTCTCGTCATCCTGCCGCAGGCAGCGTTTTTTGCAATATTCCCCTGGAACCGTGCACGACTCATTGTTTCGTGCGGCTCCCCGGAGCGGATTGCGAGCAGCTCCGACGCGATAGACGCGGGGATCGCGGCCGATGACTGAACGGTTCGACCCGCAGGTCGTGCCGCCCGGAGACGTTACCGAGCCGGCGTTGTGGTTTGCATTCAGGGGCACCGAAGTGCTCGTGCTCGCTGGCGGCAGCGATCTTGCGGTGCCTTCCTGCCGCGATCCGGAGGAACTGGGCATCGCGACGTTGCGGCGCAGCTACCTGGGGCGCTTCGAGGGGCGGCATTGCTACGCGTGCGAGATGCCCGAGGGAGCGACGGCCCCGGCGGGGATGCGCTTGAGCGGGCTGCGCGAGCTGCTCCTGCGCGACGATGCGATGCTGGGCGCGCTCGCCGGGCGCGCGTTCCAGATCATCGAGTGGGACCGCACCCACCTGTATTGCGGGGCGTGCGGCGCGGATACCGAGACGCTCCGCGAGGAGCGCGCGCGGCGGTGCACCCGCTGCGCGCGCGTGTTCTATCCCCGCGTCTCGCCGGTGGTCATGGGGCTCGTCACGCGCAGGCGGGAGCTCCTGCTTGCGCGCAAGCCGGGATACGCCCCGGGACGCTATACGGTGCTCACGGGCTTCGTCGAGCCCGGAGAAACGCTCGAGCAGGGCATGGCTCGTGAAGTGCGCGAGGAGGTGGGCATCGAGATCACCGGGCTCGACTATCACGGCAGCCAGCCCTGGCCGTTCCCGCACTCACTGGTGATCGCTTTTCACGCGCGATATGCAGGCGGGGAAGTACGGCCGGACCCCGCCGAGCTGGAGGACGCCCGCTGGTTCGACTTCGAGGCGCTGCCTTCGCTGCCGGAGCCGATTCACATTTCGCGCCGCCTGATCGACGCCACGATCGCGCGCCTCAAGGACCAGCACGGGCGGCGGGCATGAGGCGCCGGCTCGTTCGAGCGCGGACGAAATTGTGCGCGGGGTACGGGAGTGTTAGCATTGCAGCGGAGGCGTTCGTCCGCGCCGCGCGAGGCGGCGTCCCAGGTTCGTCCTGCTAGGGATCATCGGTGCCCTTCTACCGTTTCGAGGAACTCGAGAGCAACTACCTCACGCCGCATCTGTCCACCGGGAAGGCGCCGGTGCTGGACGGCGAGTACATGTATTTCTGCCTGCTGCACAAGAATGCCGGCACCGGATCCGAGTTGCACTACCATCCGAACGAGCTGCTGATCTTCCCGTTGCGCGGCAAAATCAACGCCATCGTCGGCAAGGACCGCCGCGTCGTCGGGCCGGGCACTTTCGTGCACGCGCCGGCCTACGCCCGCCACTCGATGAAGGCGACCGAGGACGGCCATTGCCAGTATCTCTACATCAAGGACAAGACCTGGACCGTAGTGGGGCTCGCGGAGGACGAGGCCGTCCCCGAGAAGGCGATGACGGTCGCGGAAGTGAACCGGAAGTACGCAGTGGGCGAGCGCGACAAGCACCGGAAGGCCGCGGGCAGCTCGCAGGCGATCGTCGAGGGGCTCAACAACTGTTTTTATCCGATCGTCGAATCGCTCGATGCGCCGCCGTGCTCGGCGCGCCACGTCAACTGGATCGAGGGCGAGCGCCTGGCGTTCGGTTTTTTCGAGGTGCCCGCCGGATACGACGAGCCGGAGACGAGAAGCGAGCACGAGATCTTCGTCTATGTGCTGAGCGGGAAGCTGCGGGCGAAGGCCGATGGCGAGTCGCGGTTCGCGGGCAGCGGGGACGTCATCCATGTGCCGCGCGGCTCGAGCTACCGGCTGCAGGGAGAGTCTCCGTTTTCGCGCTACGTAATCGTCTGCTCGACGCCGTACCTGGAGCACCGCATTGATTCGATGAGCGCCGCCGAACGGGAGCAGGCGCGCATCAACGTGAAGGCAAACTGACGGGGCCCCATGCCCGCCAAGAAAAAAACCGCATCCGGCGCCGGTAGCGCCCAGGTTGGCGCGATCGGCCTGGGCATCATGGGCGGATCCTTCGCGAAACACCTGCTCGCGGCCGGCTTCAGCGTGACCGGCTACGATGTCGCGCCCGACCGGATGCGGGCGCTGGTGCGCCGTGGAGGGCGCGCCGCGGCCTCGGGCGCGGAGGTGGCGGCGCGGTCGAACATCGTGATTACCTCGCTGCCGAGCCCGGCGGCGTTCGAGAAGGCGTTTTTCGGAAGCGAGGGCATCGCCTCCGGTGCGCGCCAGGGGACGATCGTGATCGAGACGAGCACGCTCCCCATCGAGCTCAAGGAATGGTGCCGCAAGCGGCTCGCGCTGCTCAAGATCGAGCTGCTCGACTGCCCGATCAGCGGCACCGGAGCGCAGGCGGCGGCGAAGGATATCGCGGTCTACGCAAGCGGCAGCCGCCCGGCGTTCAACCGCTGCCGGGCGGTGTTCGACGGCTTCGCGCGCGCGACGTATTACTGCGGCGCATTCGGCATCGGCTCCAAGCTCAAGTTCGTCGCGAACCTGCTGGTGACCATCCACAATCTTTCGGCGGCAGAGGCGATGGTGGTCGGCGAGAAGGCGGGGCTCGACCTTCAGCTGCTCTACGAGGTGATCCGCAACGGGGCGGGCACTTCGCGCATGTTCGAGGTGCGTGGACCGATGATGGTGCGGGGGCGCTACACCCCCGCCCACATGAAGTCGGAGATCTACCAGAAGGACATCGACATCATCCGCGCGTTCGTGCGACAAATGAAATGCCCGACGCCGCTCTTCGACAGCAGTACCCCGTTCTATACGGCTGCGCTCGGGCAGGAGCGGGGCAAGCAGGACACGGCGGCGATCCACGCCGTCTTGAGGCAACGCGCCGGCCTCAGGGGAACGACCCCGAGCCAGCGGTCGAGGCCGGCGGGTAAACGTAAATCCGCCCGGGATCGCGGATAAACACTGGAAAGAGGAGATGAAATGGGGGTAGAAGGATCCTTGCGCGCCGGCGGGCACGCTTCGCAGACACTGGCGCTGAACATGAAGCTGCTCGCGCATCACGAGCTCGCCGGCTTCGGAGGCGTCGGCGAGGGAATCAACATGCAGGCGGCGAAGGATGGACGCCGCATCCTGTGGCTCGCGCACGAGTCCGCGCCCAAGAATTTCACGGCGGTGGACGTCACCGACGCGCGAAACCCCAAGCTCGTGGTTCAGACCGACCTTCCGCATGCCGACGTGCGCTCGAATTCGCTCGACGTCGCGGGCGACGTCATGGCCGTCGCGTACCAGACGAAGAAATGGGGCCTCAAGCCGGCCGGCTTCGATCTGTTCGACGTCAGCAAGCCCGAGCAGCCGCGGCTGATCTCGCATTTCGACGCCTCGGGCCCGAGCTCGCGCGGCGCGCATTGCGTCTGGTTCGTGGACGGGGAATACGTCCATCTCACTTGCGGCGCCGCCGATTTCACCCCGACCAACCCCAAGGACGACCAGTTCTACCGCATCATCGACGTGCGCAACCCCTCGAAACCCGCAGAAGTGGGGCGGTGGTGGTACCCGGGGACGCGCGAGGGCGACTCCGAGCCCCCGCCACCGCGGTTGCCCGTGCCCCACGACGCGGGCTACCGCTCGCACAACACCAACGTCTATCCGCAACGGCCCGATCGCGCGTACGTCGGTTATATCGACGGCGGGGCGGTGATCCTCGATATCTCCGACAAGTCGCGCCCGAAGGAGATCGCGCGCTGGCGCTATTCGCCCCCGTACAACGGCTTCACGCACACCGTGCTGCCGCTCTTCGAGCGCAACCTTCTGATCGTGACCGACGAGTGCGTCAAGGACAACGGCATCGACTGGCCGAAGCTCGCCTGGGTGGTGGACGCGCGCGAGGAGACGAACCTGGTGCCGGTGGCCACCCTGCCGCTGCCTCCCGTGGAGGTGTTCGGCAAGCGCGGCGGGCGTTTCGGCGCGCACAACCTCCATGAGAACCTGCCGGGACCGTGCTCCTTTCGTTCGGATCACATCGTCGTCGGGACGTTCTTCAACGGAGGCGTGCGCGCCTACGACGTGTCCAATCCGTACCAGCCGCGCGAGATCGCGTATTTCGTTCCTGGCGCCCCGCCGATGTCGCGAGCGGGCGCGATCCAGATCAACGACGTGTGGGTGGACGAGCGCGGCATCGTCTATGCCGTGGACCGGTTCGCGGGCGGGCTCTACGTGCTGGAGATGACGATATAAACCCGCGAACGGTAAACGGTGAGGGGTGCGCAGCAAAAGCGCCAAGAATCGGACGTCTGCTTACCGCTTACTGCTTACCTCTTGCAGATTTGTGAAATGCCGACGAAGGAGAGCCCGAGCGCGGTCCGTGATGCCCTTGCCGGGCTGATCCCGGTGTCCGTGGTGACGGGGTTCCTCGGCAGCGGCAAGACGACGCTCATCAACCGGCTGGTCCAGCGCCCGGAGATGAGCCGCGTTGCGGTCATCGTCAACGAGCTGGGCGAGATCGGCATCGACAACGACCTCGTGCAGGTTTCCTCCGAGCAGATGATGCTGCTCAATAACGGCTGCCTGTGCTGCGTGCTGCGCGGCGACCTGCAGGAGACGCTGCGAGAGCTGTTTATCAAGCGCCGCAACGGCGAGATCATCGACTTCGACCGGGTGGTCGTCGAGACGACCGGGCTTGCCGACCCGGCGCCGGTGATGCAGACGCTGATGACCGATACGCTGCTGCAGGAGCAGTACCGGCTCGACTGCGTGGTAACGGTGGTGGACGCGGTAAATGCCGCCTCGCAGCTCGAGCGCTTTTCCGAGCCCGTGAAGCAGGTGGCGCTGGCCGACCGGCTGGTGGTGAGCAAGAGCGACCTTACGCAGCCGGAGGCGATGTCCGGTCTCGTGGAACGGCTGCGGGAGATCAACGCGCGGGCACCGTTGCGGCACGCGCAGAACGGGGAGATCGAGCTCGGATTCCTGGTGGACGTCGGCCTGCGCCGCAGCCGCGCGCGGATGGAGGAGATCGAGCGCTGGCTCGGGCCCGAGGAGGAGCACAGCCACGCGGGGGGCTCGCACCACGACGAGGCGATCCGCACCTTTTCGCTGCGGTTCGAGCAGCCGTTGTCGTGGCAGGCCTTCACGCAATGCATCGAGGTGCTGACGGCGCTGCGCGGGCCCGACCTGTTGCGGGTGAAGGGGCTGGTGAACGTGGAAGGGCGCGCCGGGCCGACCGTGGTGCAGGGAGTGCAGCACCTGTTCCATCCGCCGGTCGAGCTGGCGGAATGGCCCGGTGCGGATCGCAGCACGCGCATCGTGTTCATCACGCGCGACATCTCGCGCGAGACCGTGGCCGGCCTTTTTGCCGCGATCGGCGCGGTGGGCACGGCCCGCAGCTCTGCGCAGTGAGGGCGGCGGCACGTTCACGAGCAATTATTTTCTGACGTAAGATCACCGCGGGAGCACATCATGAACCGCATGCGATTCGGGAAGGGATCGGGGCGCTTTGGAACGTGTCTGAGTCTGGTCGCGTTGTGCCTCGCAGCGAGCGGGGCGAGCCTTGCACAAGGCTACCCGGCCAAGCCGATCCGCATGATCGTGCCCTTCACGCCCGGTGGCGGATCGGACACGATGGGCCGGGCGGTCGCGAAGCACTGGAGCGAGCGCTTCGGGCAGGCGGTGGTCGTCGAGAACCGGCTCGGCGCGGCGGGAAGTATCGGCGCGGATGTCGTCGCAAAAGCAGCCCCGGACGGCTATACCGTGTTGCTCGGCTCGACCTCCGAGCTCACCCAGTACCCGAACGTGAATCCCAAGGTACCCTACGACCCGGTGCGCGACTTCGCCCCGGTGAGCATGGTGGGCCACATCCCGCTCGTGCTCGTCGTGCATCCGTCCATGCCGGTGAAGTCGGTGAAGGAGCTCATCGCGCTCGCAAAGGCCCGTCCCGCGCAGATGCTGTTCGGGTCAGCCGGTGTCGGCGCAACGACCCATCTCGCGGTCGAGCATTTCATCCTGCTCACGGACGTGAAGCTCACGCACGTGCCGTACAAGGGCAGCGTGCAGGCCACCGCCGACCTGGTGGCGGGCAACGTCCAGCTGGCGATCCCGACCCTGCCATCGGCGCTTCCGTTCATCCAGGCGCGCCGGGTCAAGGTGCTTGCCGTGACGACCGAGAAGCGCGTGCCGGTGCTGCCCGATGCGCCGACCATGCAGGAGGCGGGCGTGAAGGGCTACGTGAACGTGCTGTGGACCGGCGTGCTTGCCCCGGCTGGCGCGCCGCCTGCCCACATCAAGCGTCTTCAAGACGAAACGGCGGGTGCACTCGCCTCGTCCGACGTGAAGAAGGTGCTCGCCGGCGTCGGGGCGGAGGCGCAGGCCGGCACTCCGGAGGAATTCGCCGCGTTCATCAGGTCCGAACTGGCGAAGTGGGCGAAAGTCGTGAAGGCAGCGGGAATCAGGCCGGAGTAGGCGCGGCGCCAGGCCCGGCGCTCATTTCGTCTTTGCGCGGAGCACTTTCACCGCATTCGCCACGTCTTCCGGTGTGACCCATATGATCGCGCCCCAGCGTCCCTCTCCGGCAGTCACGGCGTCGATCGCCGTGACGTTGATTTTCGTCGCGGCGAGCTTCTCGAGGTTTTGAGCGAGCGCTCCCGGGCGGTCCTTGCCCTGGACCAGGAAGCCGGATTTCCTGGGGGTAAAAGCGAGTCCGGCCTTCTTCACCGCGGCCCGAAAGAGGCTCGAGTGCTGGGGAACCACGTCGATCTGGGCTTGATCGCCGCAACGCGAACCGGAGCAGGCGAGGAGATCGATGCCAGCGCTCACCAGGGCCGAGAGCACGCTGAATGCCTGCCCTGGCTTGTCGGGCACCTGGATCGAGAAGTAATCGACCTTGCGTACCGTATCGGGCATGGCGCCCTCCATCCTTCATCCGCGCGATGCAATCGGGGCGGGGAGCCCTGCCGGGTGCGTGCTGACCGCGTTTCAAGGGCTGGCTTACACGAGTCGAGGTGATTCCGGCTACGGCACCGCGATGGTCAGAGCGTCGCACGCAATTTCACGCAATGTTGCCGTGCGAAACATTCCGGTGTCAGCGACGCCCGGATCAAACAGTTCGATTCAACGCGAGTGCGCGCGAACGAGCTTGGTCTGTGCAGGGTGAAAAATATACCCTTCGTTCTGTGCGTCGGCCACGCACCCTTCATACTGTTTGTGGGCGGTCCGCGACTCGTCGATGACGACCCGATCCGTGGAAAGGCGCTGCCATCGCCACCTGCGGTCCTGATCCATGTAAAAACGCCAGATCGCGCTCATGGGGTCCTCCTCCTGCTCCTCGCTTCTACTATACTCGAAACGGGTGCGGGCGCACGTATGCGGGCGATGCGCCGTGGAAACAGGGGCGAGCCTGCGGCTGCCCCCGTCTGGTATGGCTCCCCGAGCTGGGCTCGAACCAGCGACCTGCGGATTAATGTTCCGTCGCGGTCTAGCGAACTGCGTATAAGTTCAAGGAGTTAACCTTGGTTCAAACTCTGCACGCCGCGTCCAAATTTGCATTAAATATTGGTATTAAGATGGTGCGACGTTACCTTTGATCTTGGCGCCGTCTACGCGCTCTCAGAAACACACGTTGACTCGAATTCAATGTACCGGGGGTTAAACTCAGTCAGCTTCGGAAGGCGTGGTCGATCTGAACGCGGTGCAACGGCGGCAACAGCACCGGAACAGCTTGTGGCGCCACCACGCGCAGTATTTGCGGCAAGATGTGCGTATTAACCTATTCCCGCTAGCATCCTATGACACCGGAAATCCGTGGCATTGAGCACTGGGTAGACAACAAAGGGGTCAAGCTCTATGTCTGGGAGAAATACGCCGGTAGTCCGGCGGCAAAACGGGCCGTCGTGCTTGCGCATGGTTCCGGGACCGGCGGAAGAGAAAGTTTCGACCTTCAGGTACCGGGGAAGCAGCCCACGTACAGCCTCATGGATTATCTCGCGCATGAGGGTTTTGATGTGTTTGCCCCGGACGTGCGTGGTTTTGGACGATCCAGCCATCCAGAGACTCACACCGAAATTTTCCAGCACTTTTTGGACCTGAACGCGGTGATTGACTACGTCCGGCAACTCCGCAGCGTGGAACAGGTTGGTCTCCTTGCCTGGTCCTACGCCAATCAATACGCTGGAATTTTAGTGATGAAACGTCCGGAGACGGTACACCGATACGTGGCCTATGCCATGCATCACCTATACAGTCCGGATATGGCAAGGCGACGGCCAAAGCTCGATTGGTACCAAAATAACGTTTATGTCGAGAGAAAAGAGGCGGAATGGAAACCGCGATTCTTCTCGATGACACCGGCCGAAGTCAATGATCCGGACGTCGTGGATGCCTACAGCAAGGCAGCCGCTCAGGTGGAAAAACGTACTCCAACCGGGCCCGACCGGGACCGTATCACTTCGATGCAACCGTGGATCAGTCCCAAGCTGATGCGAGTGCCCACGATGGTCATCCACGGGCAATACGATGATCAGGCGGATCTTGACGGCGGGATTCCTTTCTTCGAACGGCTTGCCCATCCCTACAAGAAATACGTCGTGGTTCCGAATGCCGGGCACATGTGTCACCTGCAACAAAGCTACGCAGTGTTTCAGCGGGAAGTAGCGAGTTGGTTCAGAGGACCTTGACCGGCAGAAATTTTCTCCCGCACCATGTCCCGCTTAGCGGGGTTACTCCGAGTACAGTCTTCCCCCGTTTCCACGGAGACCCTGATAAGCTTGCGAACCGTTTTCGAACTCCGCCGTATCTGATCTGAGCTGGCGTCGAGAAGACACTCTCGATCGCCGCATTATTCCCGCGATATCCACGCCGACGCATGCTGTACGCGATGGCTTGGTCCGCGGGGCGGCCATCGAGGTCTTCGCGCGTATGTTGGACGTCGTGGCCCGAACGCTGCAGCAGCTCCTTCGGCCTGCCGCGGCGCCACACCGCCATTACTGAACCGCGCTTTCCGAAGTCCATACGCAGGTGAAGTCGCCCGCCCACCTTTGATTGAGGTAGAGTGGGCCGCTATTCAGAAACAGTGCAATAAGAACAGTATGTTATGAAATGTCCATCGTTAACGTTAATCGTTGACAATATCTTAGTTCACTGCTTTAATCCAACTATGAGCCTCGGCGACACACGCGAGAATCCGCTAAAACTCGTCCGAGTGAACTCACTCAGCGTGCTTGTCCAGGAAGAGATCGAGCGCATGATTCTTTCGGGCGAGATTGCAACCGGCGAGTGGCTCAACGAGTCGTCGCTGGCGCAGCGCTTTGGCCTTTCGCGCGGGCCGGTACGAGAGGCATTTCGCGCGCTCGGAGAATCCGGGCTCGTCCGCATCGTGAAAAACCAGGGCGTGTTCGTGCGGGAAGTTTCCGTCGTCGAGGCAGACCAGATTTACGATTTACGGGAGGCGCTCGACGAGCTGGTCGGAAGGAAGGTCGCGGCGACCGCGACGCGAGACCAGATCAAAATCCTCCATGAACTACTCGATGAGATGGATACCGCGACGGGAGCGAACGACGTGACCCGGTATCACACACTGAATCTACGATTTCACGATTTGCTAGTGGAGTCCACCGCGAACGCCAAGCTGATCATCACGTATCGCCGACTGATCAAAGAACTGCATCTGTTCCGTTTGCGCGGACTTGCCCAGTTTGGCGGGCTGCGCAACTCCAACGAAGAGCACAGAATGATCGTGAAAGCGATCGAATTGAAAGATGCCGAGACTGCTGGTCGCGCTCTCAAAGCGCATGTGGTCAAGAGTCGGGACCGGATGCACAAAGCGTACGGCGTAAACGCCGCCGATTAGTCAACGGGCGTGCTATTCCATTCATTGTATCCGCCGCTGTTGCGGGCAGCGTAGGCAGAGCTGGGCACAAGGACAGATCCTGAGTAGCACCACGAAACCCGCAGCGATCGTTTGATTTTAGTCACCGAAAGAGGGAAACGAGAGCATGGCAAGCAATAAGAAGCAGAAGCGCAAGATCCTGATCGTCATGATGGATGGCTTTGACCCTGCCTACCTTCAGGCAAGCGACATGCCGCATACCAAGCAAATGATCGCCAACGGATTCTACAAGACAGTGAAGGGCGTTATGCCCAGCGTGACCAACGTCAACAATACCGGAATCTGCTGCGGCGGACCTCCTTCTGTCCATGGGATCACGGCCAATTCGTATTTCGACCTCCAGACGAAGAAAGAGGAGTACATGGACAAGGCCGCGATGGTCCTAGCGCCTACGATATTCGAGCGGGGCGCGAAGCTTGGTATGAAGTCAGCGCTCATGACCGCGAAGAAAAAGACTCAATCACTGCTCCGCACTGGCGCCGAGATCCGCTTGGCCGCGGAAGCGCCCAAAGACGCGGAAGGCGGCGGCATCGACTGGGTCGCAAGACTTGGTCCGCCACCCGACATCTACTCGCCGGAGATCAATCACTGGCTGTTTCGCGCGACCCAGATCGTGTTGAACGAGACAAATACGGACCTTGCGTATTTTCATACGACGGACTTTCCCATGCACATGGAGCCGCCATGGGGGGAGAAGTCCCTTTTCCATCTCAGCGAATGGGACAAGCTGCTCGGCGAGACGCTCGACGCGCACCCCGACCTTGAGGTCTACATGTCGGCCGATCACGGCATGAACTTCAAGTCTCGCTGCTACGATCTCAATAAGGTGGTTCCGAACAAGGGGGGCGAGATATTTTTCGCGATGTCAGCCGAGCGCGACCCGTACGTCAAACATCATAGGACGTTCGGCGGCACGGCCTTTGTATGGCTTAATACCCCCGGTGACTTCGAGCGCGTAGCCGACATCTGCCGGCGGCTGGACGGAGTCGAGGCGGTCTATGACAGGTATACGGCTGCCGCGAGATTTCTGCTGCATGCCGATCGCATCGGCGACATGTTAGTCACCGGCGACATCAATACCGTATTCGGACCTCTCGAAGGAAAAGATGGCGTGGAGGAGATGCCCAAGGAATTTCGGACGCACGGTGGAAGCGATGAGGCGATCGCGCCACTCATCATCTACAACCGAGAAGTCGACCCGCGGCTATGGCGTGAACTCGCATATAACTTCGACCTAACCAAGCCCATCGGCTTCTAGGTTTCACGCTCCGAGGATTATGAGCGCCGCGGTGTTTCATTCGGGCCAGGCGATCTCGGTTTCCGTGATCACCGGGTTTCTCGGCAGCGGCAAGACGACGTTGCTGAATTTCCTTCTGGCCCATCCCGATATGGAAGAGACCGCCGTTCTCATCAACGAGTTCGGGGAAGTCGGGCTCGATCATCTGATGGTCAGGGAACTCGACCCGGGCGTCGTGTTGCTCAAGTCCGGGTGTATCTGCTGCACAGTGCGCGGCGAGTTGGTCGATGGCCTGAAGGAACTCTATATGAGGCGACTGGCCCGGGACATCCCGCCGTTTACCCGTGTGGTCATCGAAACCACGGGCCTTGCCGATCCGTTGCCGATCATCACCTGCATCATGCGGGATCCCCTCTTCAGGCACGTATATCGGCTGGACACAATCGTCACTACGGTGGATGCGGCGTATGGCTACCGTCAACTGACTGATCACGACGAAGCGTTACGTCAGGCTGCGATCGCGGATTGCATCCTGCTCACTAAAACCGATCTCACGGATGATGCCGCGATCGGGAACCTGCGCAAGCGACTGCAGGAGCTTAATCCTGGCGCAAGACTGATTCCTGCGCACTTCGGGCAGGTGCCTCCTACCGAGCTCTTTGGCACTCGATATTTCGATCCGACCAGTAAGTCTCGCGACATCCAACGATGGCTTAACGAAGAGGCTTACACCGGCTCTTCGCATCAACAAGAAGCCTACCCTGATGACGATCACGCGCATCATCAGCACGACCGCGTCGATGTCAACCGGCACGACAGCCGCATCAGTTCCTTCTGTATCACAGTCGACGAGCCCATTGCCTGGAGCCTGTTCAAGGAGTGGTATGAAGAGCTCGCGGAGAAGAACGGGGATTTTCTGCTGCGCGTCAAGGGTATCGTCAACATTCTCGGTGAGCCTGCGCCATTCCTCATACACTGCGTCCAGTCTACCCAGCACGAGCCTACTCCGCTGCCCGTATGGCCGGACGAGGATCGGCGATCGCGCATCGTGTTCATTACCCGCGACCTGCCGCGAGGGACGATCGAGAAGAATCTTCGTGATCACCTCTCGCGTGTCCCGGAAGCCGGCAGCGCTAGGGCGCATACGCCACGACCGTTCGCCCGGCAAGTCCACCGGCCGGCTTCGGGACGCTGGCTCAACGAGGCGGAGCTCAGCAGGCTCTTCGCGGCGCTCGCGGATCAAGAAGACCAGAGCGCTGCCGATGCGCTGCGGTTGATGCTGGTCACGGGCGTCAGCTGCAACGATGCACGCGAGGCGCGTTGGGAGGAGTTTGACTTGAAGCGCAAGGTCTGGCTCAAGCATGCACTGTCGGCGCCTCGAAGCACGGCGAAGCCGCGCCCGCGCCGCATACCGCTTGGCGATGCCGCGTTGATGCTGCTCACTGTCTTGCGCGAGCACAGCCCGGGGAAGGGCTATCTGTTTTCCGGCACTACGCAAGAGGTCCCCGCTACGCGACTCGATTCCGTCTGGACCGCTGCGGCTCGTCTCTCCGGTATCGAGGATTTCCCGCTCGATGAACTACGTCCGGCGCTCGCGACAGGACTGTTTGCGGGGCTTTCGCCAGAATTGACTCGATCGCTGATGGGACTCCGGAATCGAGGCGCGCGCGAGATTGTTTCGGGCAAGCCTCATGTGCCCACACATATGGCAAGTTCAGTTAAAGAGTGATTGATCGCGGCTGAAGGGCGATGGGGCCATCGCTCAGGAGCCTAACCAGGAGGAGACTCACCATGTCCTTCGCTATCAAAAACAGCAGGTCAAGAGCACGGGCAGCATTGTTTGGGCTTGTTCTATTCATTACGTTTGGAGTCGCGCATGCGGCAGCATGGGAGCCGAAGAATCCGATAGAGTTCGTCGTTCCGGCGGGTACCGGAGGAGGTTCGGATATCCTCGCCCGCTTCATCGCGTCATTGGTGGAAAAGTACAAGCTTTCTCCACGACCGCTGGTCGTCGTCAACAAGCCGGGCGGAGGAGGCGCCGAGGCTTTAATGTATGTGAAAGGGAAGAAGGGCGACTCCCACACGATCCTGATCACGCCGAATCTCGTGTTCGTCACCCCGATCCACACCGGGATCCCGTTCAGCTGGAGAGATCTTTCCCCGGTCTCGCTGCTTGCCGAGGACCTCTTTATCCTCTGGGTGAACGCTGAGAGTCCTTACAAGACCGCAAAAGAGTATATCGCTGCGGTAACGGCCAAGCCGCTCGGCCTGAAAATGGGCGGAACCGCTCAAGAGGACCTGGTCGTCACGCACCTGCTGGAGCAGTCGCTGGGAGGGGGACTTCAGTTCAACTACATTCCCTTCAGGGGAGGCGGCGAAGTCTGCGTCAACCTCGTGGGCGGGCACGTCGACTCGACCGTTAATAATCCCAGCGAGTGTGCATCGCACTGGAGAGCCGGAAAGGTCAGGCCCTTGGCCGTTCTCGATAAAGAGCGGGCCACATGGGCGGCCGGGAACTGGGGCGAGATCCCGACGGCCAGGGAAGCGCTCGGCGTGGATATCCAGTATTTCATGTACAGGGCGATTTTCGCGGCCCCCGGGATGCCTAAGGAAGCAGTGGAATTCTACGCGTCGCTCATGCGAAAAATGCATGCGACGCCGGAATTTCAGAAATTACTCAATGACAATGCGCTGAAAGGGACCTTCCTTACGGGGCCCGAGTTGGTCAAGGTGCTCGAGACTGCTGACCGGCTGCACTGGGATCTGATGACCAAGGCCGGTATGGCCAAGAAGAAGTAGTGCCATAGGTCAAGGCCGTAACCATGCGAGCGGCAGAAATCATTACCGCGGTGGTGATCCTCGTGGTCGGCATCGCGATGGCCGTCGACTCGTGGACGCTCGGGTCAGGATGGGGACGGGCCGGCCCTGAGGCTGGTTTCTTCCCATTCTGGCTCGGCGTTTTGCTTTCGATATCCGCTAGCGCACTCATCGTCCAGGCTGCCCTCACGCGGTCGGTTAAGGGCCCTTTCCTTTCACGTGAGCAATTGGTGCGTGTCGCAAAGGTCGGCTGTCCTGCGGTCGGTGCGTTAATCCTGATCCACTGGGTGGGGCTGTACATCTCCACAGCCCTCTACCTGGCCGTCTACATGAAGTGGGTCGGCCGCCATTCCTGGAGGCTGGTATTGGCGGTGAGTGCCGGGACACCCCTTCTGACGTTTGTCGTCTTCGAGATCTGGTTCACTACGCAGATGCCCAAGGGTCCGCTCGAGGTCTGGCTCGGGTACTAAGAGAAAACTCATGGGAGACCTCGCCAGCCTGCTGTCCGGATTTCAGATTGCGCTCACGCCGTTCAATCTTTACCTGGCAGTGATCGGCATTGTTTTGGGTACCATCATCGGTGTCCTGCCCGGCCTTGGGGGTCCCAACGGGGTTGCGATCCTGCTTCCCGTCACCTTTACCATGGCGCCCACCTCGGCAATCATCTTTCTCTCGTGCATCTACTGGGGCGCGCTGTTTGGCGGCGCAATTACTTCGATCCTTTTTAACATTCCCGGAGAGTCCTGGTCGGTGGCCACGACTTTTGACGGCCATCCAATGGCAAAGAGCGGGAAGGGCGGAGAGGCTCTTATTATCGCGTTCACTTCCTCGTTCATTGGGACATTCTTTGGGGTAGTCCTGATTACATTCTTCGCGCCGCTGCTTGCCGGAGTCGCTCTCAGGTTCGGTCCGCCAGAGTTCTTTTCGATCCAGCTGCTTACTTTCGCGAGCTTCGTCGGCCTTGGCGGCGCGAATCCGCTGAAATCCATGGCGGCCATCCTCATCGGCTTCGGCCTGGCTGCAGTTGGTATGGACATGGTGACGGGCGAATTCCGTCTGACGCTCGGCAGCATGGAATTGGTACGAGGCTTCAACTTCATAATCGCCGTCATCGGCCTCTTCGGTATCGGAGACATACTGGTCTCAGTGGAGGAAGGTCTCGAGTTCAAATATGTGAAAGGCGCGCGGGTGACGTTACGCGAGGTGCTCCGGACGTGGCGCGGACTCATTGGCTACTGGAGGACTTTCCTGTTTGGATCGTTCATCGGCTTTTGGATGGGCTTCAAGCCCGGCGGCGCCACGGCTGCTTCGTTCATGAGCTATGGTCTCGCGCGACGCCTCTCGAAGCATCCTGAGCGATGGGGCAAGGGAGCTGTCGAGGGCGTTGTGGCGCCCGAGACGGCAAATAACGCGGCCGGCGTGGCCGCGCTTCTGCCCATGCTCGCGCTCGGAATCCCTGGCTCCGCAACCGCCGCGGTGCTGCTCGGCGGATTGCTGATCTGGGGGCTCCAGCCCGGCCCGTTGCTGTTCAAGGAGCACCCGGAGTTCGTATGGGGATTGATCGCCAGCATATACTCCGGCAACGTTATCGGAGTCATCATCGTCTTGACGTGCGTGCCGCTGTTCGTCGCAATCCTGCGCATTCCGTTTGCCATTCTCACGCCGTTGATCGTGGTTGTCTGCATCATCGGAGCCTATGCGCCAAGCAGCAGTCTGGTCGACGTTTGGTACATGATGGGATTCGGTTTTCTGGGCTACATCTTCAAGAAGCTCAACTACCCGTTGGCTCCCTTGGTGCTCGCCATGATCCTGGGAGACCTGGCGGAATCCGCGTTGCGGCAAAGTCTGATGATGTCACAAGGGTCCATGCTTATTTTCTTTGAGCGCCCCATCGCAGGCACCATCACGGCACTGGCCATTGTAATTTTCCTGCTTCCCGTTCTGGCATGGTTGCGGTGGCGACTCGCCGGCAAGCCGGTGTCGAGGTAAGATCAAAAAGTGTGTAAATGAGGAAGGCGGCGTAGCCTTTCGGTTGGAAGCTTGACTTCAACCAACGCCCGGTTAGCGCCGGGGTGAAAGGAGACGCCACCCATGAAAGAGAAGACCACA
>VGID01000027.1 GCA_016868035.1 Betaproteobacteria bacterium
TCGACCTGCCGTGGCCGCCCGCGCGCAATCCCTGGCATCTCGAGCATGTCACCGGCGGCTCGTCGAGCGGATCGGGCGCCGCGGTCGCGGCGGGGCTCGCCCCGTTCGCGCTCGGCACCGACACCGGTGGCTCGATCCGCGGGCCCGCCTCGTTCTGCGGCATCGTGGGGCTCATGCCGACCTACGGGCTGGTGAGCCGTGCGGGCGTGATACCGAACTCGTTCACGTTCGACCACTGCGGGCCGATGACCTGGACGGTGGAGGACTGCGCCATCGTGTTGCAGGCGCTCGCCGGCTACGACCCTGCCGATGCCGGCAGCATCGAGACGCCGATCCCGGATTACCGCGCCGCCCTTTCCAGCGGCGTCAAGGGCCTGAAGATCGGGGTGCTGCGGCACTACTGGGAGGAGGACCTGCCTGTGCACGAGGATCTCGCGCGCGCGATGGACGAGGCGATCGTGGTCTTCCGCGGGCTGGGCGCGAAGGTCGAGGACTGCCGCACGCGCCCGATGATGGACTCGCTCGACGTGAAGATCATCATCGCGGAGAGCGAGATCTTCTCCATCCATTACCGGGACCTTGTCGCCCGGCCGGGCGATTTCGGGCGTGATTTTCTCGGGCGCATCCTGCCCGCCTGCCTGTTCCAGGCCGCGGATTACGTCGCCGCCTCGCGCGAGCATCGCCGCATGATCCTGGAAGGGCGCCGGCTCTACGAAAAATACGACGTGCTGCTCACCGCGGGTTTCGGCCCCGCGCCACGCATCGACGCGCACCGCACGCTGAACTTCTGGCAGAAATCCAACGTCTTCACGCCCTCCAATGTTACTGCCGGCCCGGCACTCGAGCTCTGCAACGGCTTTTCGAAGTCCGGCCTGCCGCTCGGGATGCAGTTGATCGGGCGGCCGTTCGACGAGGCGACCGTGCTCAGGGCCGGCCACGCGTACGAGCGGGCGACGGACTGGCGCGCGAAGCGCCCGCAACTCGCGCCCGGAGCGCCACAGCCCGCCGTGAATCCGAAGACCAACGAGCCCGACGCGTCGAGCACGGACGCCGCTACGCAGGATTTTGCGCTCGCGATGGCCAAGCGCGCGGGGCTGAAATTGAACGAGCGCCAGCAGGCGATCCTGCTGGAATCGGCGCCACACGCGCTCGAAATGGCGAATCGCATCCGGCGGGAGCGAGACCGGTTCGAGGAGCCGGCGCTCGTGTTTCGGTTCCCGAACCAGTGACGAGATCAATCCTCACGTTTCTGTTGATCGCACATGAGCACCGCAAAACCGTTATGGGCCGGACAGGAAGAGGGCCGCTGGTTCACCCGCATCGAAGTCACGACGATGCTGAACGGCGCGATGCTCGCGCTGCCGCTGCACGTGGTAACGGGGCGAGGGACCGGCCCAACCTTCGGCATCATCACCAACACGCACGGCGACGAGTTCCTGCCGACCACCGCGATCCGCAGGCTCATTGCGGAACTCGACACCGCGAAGCTCAAGGGCCGGCTTGCAATCGTTTCGGTGGCCAATCCGCTTGCCACCGCCGCCTTCGGCCGGCTCTCCCCCGAGCAGCACGGCAGGACCGATCTGCACGAAGTCTACCCCGGCAGTCCGCGCGGCAATGCGACCCAGATGATCGCCGCGGCAATCACGGAGAACATCATCCACCATGCCGACGCGTTCATCGATTTCCACTCGGGCGGCAGCGGCGGCCGGCTCCAGGCGCGCGCGGATTACAGCGCAAAGGCAGACGGGGAAGTTAAACGGCGCTCGCTCGAGCTCGCGCGCGCCTTCGGTATGCCCTTCGTGCACGAGAACGATCTTTCGGGAACGGCAGCGCACCACGCCAACACGCGCGGAATCCCCGCGTTCAACCCGGAGATGGGCGGCTCGTACCTCGGCCCGGAAAACACGCAACTCTACGCTGGGCAGGCGATCGACGGTTTGCGCCGCGTGATGACCGCGCTCGGCATGCTCGACGGCACGGTCAAGCCTCCGCGCCAGCTCCACTTCGGGTTGAAATCGCGGCGCGAGATCCGGCCGCGGCACAGCGGCTACCTCGTCTCCCATTTCGAGCGGCCCGACGACCTCGGCAAGCTCATCGAGGGCGGCATCAAGCTCGGCGAAATCGTCGACCTTTACAGCTACGAAGTGCTCGAGGAGCTCACCGCGCCGTGCGACGGCTACCTCTTCTTCTCCCGTTATTGCGGAGTGGTGGGCGCGGGCACGCAGGCGTTTGCGGTTGCCGAGGCCGCGACGTCACAATGGCTCGACTGAGAAGCGCACGCAGCGCAATAGGCCACGACGGGTCGTGCGGTGACGGAGCACATCGGTATTGGCCATGACGGACTGGGAGGTCATATGAAAGCAGCGATCAAATTCCTAGCGAGCGCAGTGCTCGCTGCAGCCGCGGCGACTGCGGGAGCGCAAGGTTATCCCACGAAACCCCTGCGCGTGATCGTGCCGCTCTCGCCGGGCTCCGGCGCCGACATCGCGGGCCGCATCGTGACCAAGCACATGAGCGAGGCGCTCGGCCAGCCGATCGTGGTGGACAACCGCGCAGGCGCGGGCGGCGTCATCGGCACCCAGGTGGTCGCGAAGGCGCAGCCCGATGGCTACACGCTGATGGTCCAGTCGGCATCGCACGCATCGAATCCCGCGATCTACAAGAGCCTGCCCTACGACCCGCTGAAGGACCTCGTGGACGTCGCGTTGCTCGGGGTGACGCCCTACGTGATGATCACGGCCCCCACCGGTCCCTACCGCTCGTTGAAGGCGCTGGTGGATGCCGCGCGCGCCAAACCCGGGGAGATTCCCTTCGCATCGGCAGGCCTCGGCACCGTAACGCACCTCGCGGCGGAGAATTTCGCGCAGATGGCCGGCGCGAAGATGATCCACGTGCCGTACAAGGGATCGCCCGAGGCGATCGCCGATTCCGCCGCGGGGCGCACCGCGTTCTACATGGCGCCGATCAATACCGCGATCGGCCTGATCCGGGACGGGCGGCTCGCCGCGCTCGGGGTTTCCACCCGCCAGCGCCTGAACATGCTGCCCGCGGTGCCGACGATCGCCGAGCAGGGCTACCCGGACTACGACATGAAGCTGTGGTTCGGGATGTGGGCGCCGGCGGGCACGCCGTCCGCGATCGTACAGAGGCTGAACGGCCTGGTCGCGGCCGCGTTGCAGCGCCCCGACGTGGTCGAGCAGTTTGGAAAGCTCGGCATCGATCCGGTCACGATGAAGCCGGCGGAGTTCGCGAAGTTCGTGCGCGAGGAGATCGCCGCCAACCGGCGCATCGTCAAGCGCGCGGACATCCAGCCCCTTTGACGAGGAGCGCGCGACCAAACAAGACTTTCGGCCGCCGATGAACGCCGATAACCCCAACAAGCTCTTAACGGAAAAGACGTCAAGGACGTAAAGACCGCCGCGAAATTCAAGTTAGGACTCGGGATTTGATTGGCCGCGCTCGCTAAAAAACCCCTCCGCAGAGGGGTTCGAGTGGATCGTCTTCCGCGGATCCGGACGGACGTCGAGCTTTCCGGATCCGCCTCTGATCCTGCCTACATCATTTTTTGGGCTCTTTCACATAGTCAACGTACAGGGACAAGTCCGATTTCCCGATATTCTTGGGCGTATACGGCTTAGGCTCCGCCTGAAGAACTTTTACCTCGCCAGCTTTGAATTCAACCTTATCGGTCGTTCCGTCGGCGAAGGTGCGCTCAAGTACGCCGCTTTTCAACGGACGTATCACCCGCAACGGGCGCGGCCCGGTCGGCGCTACGTCGCCCGGCTTGAACGTGGCTTCGAACACCCGCATGTGGTCATTTTCGAACACGGTCTTTGTCACTACCTTTCCTTTTTCCGCCTTCGCCGCGGGCGCCTCCTTCTTCGCCTCTTTCGCCTTGTCCTGCGCCGTGGCCGGTTGCACGAAGCCCGTGAAAACGAATGCGGGGACCAGAAGCGTCATCGGAATACCGGGCAAACTTTTCATTACCAGACCTCCCTGCGCGAAGCTGCGTTCAGGAAAAACCCGGCCCCGGGAACGGGGTCGAGAGCCTTGCGCCGTTTGAGAAATGCGGGACCGGCCGGAGGATGCGTATCGAACCCGGCCGCCGATGGAGTCCCCGCCGGGTGAACGGCGCGAAACCCGACGGGACCGTTTCAGTATTCGCCCGCCAGCTTACGTCAACCATACGCAGGGCTTACAAACTGCATCGTCCTGTTTCTTGAGAGCGACGCGAAACGTGCGGCGCGTAACGGCGCAACGGGAGCGACGCCGCGTTACGGAGAAATCCGGTGCGGAAACCTGGATTGGGATCGTCCGGTTCGTTCCGGTGGCGGCGCGTCCCGGCGAGCGTACCGGTGATCCTCCGGCATTCCGGGCGATGAAAAGCTTTCGCTAGTTGGCGAGCCGTATGATCCGCAACTCGCTCTTCACCGGGTCGGAAACCACCACCGCGAGTTCCTTGGCATCAGAGATGACGCAGGAATCGGCCAGGCCCCTTGAATCCCGAGGCGAGCGTCTGCATCCCTCCCTTTGCGGTCCACCGGGCGAACGTTCCCGTGTCCCAGTCCGTGACGAGCAGGCTGCGGTCGGGAAGCTGGTATACGCCGTCCAGCCGCCCGATGTCCCTGGACAGCGCGGTGAACTCTCCGTCGGGCCTCGGGGCGTGGATCCCGCGAGGTTGCTTCGGGGACTGGAAGCCGACCATCAGCAGCGAGCCATCGCGGGCCGGGAAAAGTCCGTTCGGATGAATCGACCTCCCCACGAAGACGATGGTGACCTGAGGCGTGATTTTCTGGTCGAAGAAATCCGCGGGTTCCACGCGGTAGAGCTGATCAGCCCGGTTGTCGCTGACGTAGAGGGAATTTCCCAGAACCGTCGGATCGTTGGCGAAGGTGATTCCGCGCAGCTCGAGCTTCCTGCCGCGCCGTGACTTCAGGTCGAAGACCCACACCACATCAATGTCGGTGACCCACAGCCGCTCGCCCTTCACCCAGATGCCCTTGGGCTTGTGCAGGACCTCGCCGTGCGCCGGCAGGAAACGGTCCTCGAGCACCTTGCCGGCAAGCGACACCTTGCTGATCTTGCCCTTGCCGTCCTTTTCCGTCGGCTTGAGCTCGGAGCCGAACTGGCTCACGTAGAGCACCTTCGCCCTGGAATCGCAACCAACCGATTCGGGAAACGCGAAGCCCGATGCCGTCTGCTCCGAAACGACCCGCAGCCCTTTTGCTTCCTTGCCGGAAGCCTGCGCGGCGATTCCCGGAACTGCCACCGTCAAACTAACTGCAAGCACCAGAACTGCCGGTATCCCCTTGTTCATCGCGCTCTCCTCGTCAGTGATTTCGCGCCCCCGGCGCCGCGCTCGACATGTTACCCGTGATTTCGCCTGGGTGGCAAAGTGGGGTCGGGTGACAATTCCAGGATGCAGAAAAGTCACTCGGACCTGAAATCGCGCTGGATCGCGTCTGCTCTCCACAGCGCCCCAAAGGGCGCGGCGAGCATGAGTGCGGCCTTGTCTCGACGAAAATGGCCATTTATAATCGCAATATGGACATTTCGGTCACCGAGTTCAAGCAGCGCTGCCTGGAGATCATCCGCCGCGTCGAAAAGACCGGCCATTCCGTCGCGATTACGCGTCGCGGCAGGGTCGTCGCGCGCCTGCAACCTCCGCCGGCGGCCAGGACGCAGGCCGGACTGAAACCCTGGGAACAACTGCGCGCGTTGGGCGGCCGGCTGCTTGCCGGGCCGGGCGAGTCCGTGCTGCGCGACGAGGACTTCGAGGCGTTGCGTTGAATGTCCTGCTGGACACCCATATCTGGGTGTGGTGGCTGACGCCCGGCTCGCCCCTGACGCGCGTGGAGCGCAATGCGCTGGACGCCGCTGCCGAGCGGCGCGAGGTCGGTCTTGCGGCGATCAGCCTGTGGGAAGCGCAGATGCTGCACCGGAAAGGCCGCCTGGAGTTGCCGCTGCCTTTCGCCGAATGGCTCGTGCGCGCGGCAGACAGCCGGATAGTCTCGGTGATTCCGCTCGACGTCGAGACCGTGCTGGTTCTCGATTCCCTGCCACAATCCTTCCACGGCGACCCGGCCGACCGGCTGATCGTCGCTACAGCCAGGGGGCACGCGCTGCCGCTCGCGACTCGCGACACGACGATACGCCGCTCCCGACTGGTCCGCCTCTGGAAACCCGGTCAGGACTCGTGACCGTGACGCAAGGTCTGAGGTCGGATTAACTCATCCCTCCGCCCTCATCCCTCATCCCTGCCGTGGCGTCACCACGCAACCGACCCACCATCGACAGGAATGATCGCTCCCGTGATGTAGTTCGACGCTTCCGAAGCGAGCAGCACCGCGATGCCTTTCAGGTCGTCCCGTCCCCCCGTGTGCCCGATCGGGATGTCGCGGTTGATCTTCTCCTTGTTGCGCTCGTAGAGCTTCTGGTTGAGCGGGGTCACGAAAAAACCCGGGCAGATGCAGTTCACATGGATGTTGTGTTGCGCCCACTTCACCGCGAGGTCGCGCGTGAAATTGACGAGCGCGCCCTTGCTCGTCGCGTACACCACCGAGTTGTAGGCGTCGGGGTCGCGCCCGCGCAGCCCGGCGATCGAGGCGATGTTGATGATCTTCCCCGCCTTCTTCTTGATCATCTCGCGGCCCAAGATCTGGGCGCAGATGAAGGGAGCCGTGATGTTGAGGTCCATCACCTGCTGCCAGCGATCGAGCGGCATGTCCTCCGGCGGCGCGACCCACGCGCGGCCCGCGTTGTTCACCAGCACGTCCACGCGCCCGAATTTTTTCAGCGTGGCGTCCTTCATCGCCTCGACGTCGCCCGGCTTGGTGACGTCGCAACCCACGGCGAGCGCCTTCGCGCCGATCGCCTCGAGCTTGTGCGCCGCCTCCTCGCAGTTCTCGAGCTTGCGCGAGCAGATGACGATGCTCGAGCCTGCTTCGGCGAGCCCCGTCGCCATCTGGAAGCCGATGCCGGTCGCGCCGCCGGTGACGACGCTCACCCGTCCTTCCAGGCTCATCAGTTGCTTGATCGTGGCCATCTTTCCCCCCAAGACAGATTCAGCCACAGAGAACACAGAGATCACAGAGAACAACAAGCCAGCACGGTTATCGCGAAACAGCGATTTCCTCCGAAAACCAGAGCATCTCGCGCTCCAGCCTCGTCTCTAAGCGGTGTTCGTCGGCTTCTCTCCGTGTTCTCTGTGCTCTCTGTGGCTATTCGTCTTTCAACAATTGCGCGGCGATGATATTGCGCTGGATCTCGGAGGTGCCCTCGTAGATGCGCGTGATGCGCGCGTCGCGGTACGTGGTCTCGATGCCCGCTTCTCGCATGTAGCCCATGCCGCCATGGATCTGCACCGCACTGTCCACCACCTTGCCGAGCGCCTCGGTCGCGTACAGCTTCGCGGCGGAGGCTTCGAGCGTCCCGCGCTCGCCCCGCAAGATGGTCTCGATTGCGCGCGCGGTCAGCAGCCGCGCGGCGTCCCGCGCCACCGCCATGTCGGCCAGCATCCACTGCAGCCCCTGGTATTCGGAGAGCCGCCGCCCGCCCTGCGTGCGCATCCTCATGTACTCGATCGAGCGCTCGATCAGCTTGTCCATCATGCCCGCGCAGCGCGCGGCGATCGTGACACGCCCCATGGTAAGCGTCTTCAGCGCCTGCACGTAGCCCATGCCCTCCGGCCCGAGCAGATTTTCCGGCGGTACGTCGCAATCGGTGAACGCGAGCGGGGCGGTGGTGCAGCCGTGCATCCCCATCTTGAGCTCGTTGCGCCCGACGGCGAGGCCCGGAAAACCGCGCTCGATGACGAAGGCGGAAATGCCCCGGATACCCTTCGCGCGGTCGGTGACCGCCATCACCGTGAATACGCGCGCGACCCCCGCATTGGTGACGTAGATCTTCTCCCCGTTCAGCACCCAGCGGTCGCCTTTTTTCACTGCGGTCGTGCGCAGCGCGGACGGGTCGGATCCCGCCTGCGGCTCGGTGAGCGCGAAGCAGCCGATCCACTCCCCTGTGGCCATCCTTGGCAGGTACCTGCGCTTCAGCGTCGCGGATCCGAGCGCTACGATCCCCGTGGTTGCGATTCCCGTGTGATTCCCGATGAAGGAAGCGAAGCCGTAGTTGGTCCTGCCCATCTCCTCCTCGATCGCGCACTTGCCCGCGAGGTCGAGCCCGATGCCCCCGTACTCCTCCGGGATCGTGAGCCCGAAGAGCCCGATCCCGCGAGCTTTCGCCACCAGCTCGTCCGGGATCGCGTCGTGCTCCTCGATCCAGCGCGAGCGCGGCTCGACTTCCTTTTCGATGAAGCGCCGCACTTCCTCGCACAGCGCCCGCACTTCCGGCGACAGCTTCAAGATCCCCCCGAAAACCCCTTCATTGCGGTTTCCAAAAGCACTGGCCACAGAGAGCACGGAGAACACAGAGGAGGGATTCGATCAACGGCCAGGGAGCAAAGCGCGGGACGAGCACGCAATGCATCGAAAAAAGCCAGCGATCAGTTGCCGCCGCGGCGTCCGCAAGCGGTACCCTTGCTCGTTTCTCTCTGTGATCTCCGTGTTCTCTGTGGCTGAGGATTCTATACCGTTTTCTCGCGCAGCTTGATCAGTGCGTCGGCTGCCTTCACGCCGCGCCCCTTCTCGAACACGAATAGCGGATTGACGTCGAGCTCGGCGATGCTCTCGCGCAGATCCACCGCGAGCGCGGAGAGCCGCACGATCGCGTCGGCAAGCGCTTCGATATCCGCGGGCGCGCGCCCGCGCGCGCCCGCAAGCACCGGGTAGCCCCGGATCTCCGCGATCATCTCGCGTGCGAGCGCGGGCGTTACCGGCGCGAGCCGGAACGAAACATCCCTCAGCACCTCCGTGTAGATGCCGCCCAGGCCGAACATGACGGCGGGTCCGAACAGGGGGTCGTTCGTCACGCCGAGGATCACCTCGATGCCGCCGCTTGCCATCTCCTGCACGAGCATACCTTCGATCGCCGCACCGGGTCGGTGCTTGCGCGCCGCAGCGAGGATCTCCTCGTGCGCGGCCGCGAGCTCCGCGTCGGATCCGATCGCGAGCCGAACCGCGCCGGCCTCCGTCTTGCGCGGGATGTCCGGGGATTGCACCTTGAGTGCGACGGGGTAGCCGACGCGGTGCGCCGCGGCCACCGCGTCCTTCAGGCCCGACGCGAGCTCTTCCCGGGTCACGGGTATGCCGTACTCGGCGAGGATGCGCTTGGCGGCGTGCTCGGCTACGTCGGCTTTCGTTCGGGCGAGAGCACTGTGCGCCCTCGGAGAAGAGAGCGCGACAGGCCGCTCCTTCGCGGCGGCCTCGCCACGGCGCCGGGCCTCCGCATACCACGACAGCGCCGCGAGCGCGCGCCCGCACCGCACCGGGGACTTGTAGCGGGGAATGCGCGCTTGATCGAGCATCGCGTAGGCCTCTTTCGCAACCTCGTCGCGCGCGCTCCATGCGAGAAGAATCGGCTTGTCGGTGTTGCGGTTCACGGCCACGATCTGCGTTGCGACTTTTTCCGCGAGCTCGCCCTGCAGCGAGGCGTTGATCATCGCCACGCAATCCACGTTGGGATCGTCCACGATCGCCTGCAGCGTGTCGTTGATCAGATCGGTATTGTTGAAGATCGCGGCGGTGACGTCCACTGGGTTGAGCAGCGAGCCGTAATTCGGAACGAAGCTCTTCAGCCGCGCGATCGTCTCCGGGGCGAGCTGCGGCACCTGCATCCCGCGCCCGATGCATTCGTCGGTCATGAGGATTCCCGCGCCCCCGGAGATGGTGATGATCGCGAGGCGGTTTCCCCCGGGCAAGCGCCCGCAGCCGAACGCGCGCCCGTAGTCCACCACGTCCTGGATGTCCTCGACCTGGAGGATGCCGCCCTGGCGGAACGCCGCCTTGTAGAGCGCCATCGCGCCGCCGAGGTTGGCGGTGTGCGAGCGCGCCGCCTGCTGCCCCTGCTCGGTGTTGCCGACCTTCCACATGAGGATCGGCTTGCCCGCCGCCAGCGCCCGGTTCCCCACCTCGAGCAGGCGATGCGCGTCCTTCAGGCCCTCGATGTAGCCGACGATCAGCTCGGTGTGCGGATCGCGGATGAAGTAGTCCACGAAATCCAGCGTGGACACGCCGATCTCGTTGCCGGTGGTGACCATCTGGCGGAACGGCAGGCCCCCGTCCTTCGAAGAGAGGTTCATCACCGAGAAGCCGAAGCCGCCCGACTGCGAGACCATCGAGACCGGGCCCGGGTCATAATCCGCGTTGAACACCGAGCCGAAGCCGGCGTACACGCGGTCCGCCACGTTGATCATGCCCTGGCAGTTCGGCCCGACCACCCCGACGCCGTGCTCGCGCGCGATCGCGACGAGCTCCCGCTGGAGCGCGACGCCCTGCCCTCCCATCTCCGAGAAACCCGAGCTGAAGATGATCACGTACGGCACGCCCTTCTCGCCGCACTGGCGCAGCGTGTCCGCGACGCGCGAGGCGTTCACCAGGATGAGCGCAAGATCGGGCGTCTCGGGGACCTCGCCGATCGTCGCGTAGCACTTCTCTCCCGCGACTTCGGGATACCGCGGGTTCACGGGGTAGAGCTTGCCGCGGTAGCCGTGGCCCTTCAGGAATTTCAGTGGCTGACCGCTGATCGTGGCGAGATCCCGGGACGCGCCGATGACGGCGACCGCGCGCGGATTGAAGAAGCGTTCGAGGTCGGTGCGCATGCGGCGGGCGCGGAAAAGTCCTTATCGTGGAAGCCGCGCGTTGAGCTGCGATCCACTCGTCGGCTCCAACGCGCGGAGTTGAACCGGCGCCACGCGTCCGGATTCGACGCGAAATTATACGCCGCCCTTGGTGAGACCGACCCCCGATGCTATGATCGGTGCGCCCGAAACCATCCGAAGACCGCATTGTGAACACTGCCGCCACCGCCGCCGCGCCGCGCTCCTTTAAGGACGTATGGCTGATCTCCGCGGGGCACGGCCTCACGCACTGGTACACCGCGACCTTCTACCTGCTGCTCCCGCTCATCGGCAAGGAGCTCGGGCTCTCGTACACGGAGATCGGGCTGATCATGACCGCGCAGCACCTGGTGGGCGCGATCTCGAACCTGCCGGGCGGCATGTTCGTGGACCTGGTCGGCAAGAAGGGCTACCTGATGGCCGCGTCGCTGTTCTGGGTCGGCTTCCCGTACGCGCTGATGGCGCTCACCCACAACTACTGGATGCTGGTCGTGTGCGTGGCGCTGGTGGGGATCGGAAACAACATCTGGCATCCGGCGGCGATCTCGACGCTCGCGCACCGCTACTCCAACCGCAAGGGGCTGGTGATCTCCGTCCACGGCATGGGCGGCAACATCGGGGAAGCGGTCGCGCCACTGGTGGTGGGCGCCCTGCTCGCGTGGATGAGCTGGCGCGCGGTGGTGGTGGTCAACGTCATTCCCGGCGTCGTGATGGCGGTGCTGATCCTCGCCATGCTCGGCGCCTTCTCGATGGCACGGGCGGGCGACGATCACATCAATGCCGGAGGCGAGAAACGCGGCGCGAGGGATTATTTTCGCGATTTCGCGAGCCTGCTGAAGAACCGCGGTCTGATGCTGGTCTCGGCCGGCTCCGCGTTCCGCACCATGACGCAGGTCGGCCTGCACACGTTCCTGCCGGTCTATCTCGCCTACGAGCTCGGCTATTCCCCGCTCCTCGTCGGGCTGTGCCTCACCGTGCTGCAGACGGCGGGCCTGGTGGCGAGCCCGATCGCGGGGCACATGTCGGACAAGATGGGGCGCAAGAATGTCGCCGTCTCGAGCATGGCGCTCACCGGCATCACCATCATCGGCATGGTGCTCGCCGGGGACACTGCGCTGTTCGTGTTCTTCGTCGCGCTGGTCGGCTTCTTCCTCTACGCCGTGCGCGGCGTGCTGCAGGCTTGGGCCGTGGAATGCACGCCCCGGCATCTCGCGGGAAGCGGCGTGGGGCTGCAGTTCGGCGTTACCGCCCTCGGCGCGAGCGTGTCGCCCGCGATCTTCGGGGTGATCGCCGACGCGTACGACATCTACACCGGATTCCTCTTCCTCGCCGGCACGATCATCGTCGCGAACGTGCTGATTCTTTTCATGCCGAACGGCGCCGCGACGGCGAAAACCTCTTCCGCCGTCGCCAAGGGATGAGGGCGGAGGGCGGAGGGATGACCTAATGACCGGTTTCAGTTTGCAGGTTTTCCCCCTGATCCCGCATCCCGCATCCCCCATCTCTCAGTCGATCCGCGCTCCCGAGTCCTTGACCGCCTTCGCCCACTTCACGACTTCCGCCTTGATGTAGGCGGCGTACTCGGCGGGCGTCGTGGTGAAGGGCTCCGCGCCCTGCTCGCTCAGGAACTTGCTCATGGCGGGCTCGTTCACGATCTTCACGACGATCGCATTGAGCTTCTCGACCACCGCCGGGAGCATCCCGGCCGGTCCGACAAAACCGTTTGCGCCCGATGCCTCGAATCCCGGCACGCCCGCCTCGGAGATGGTCGGAACGTCCGGCAGGGCGGCGATCCGCTGCGCCGTGCTCACGCCGAGCGCGCGCAGTTTCCCTGCCCTCACGTGTGGCACCGCAGTGGGCGAAGTGCCGAAGGTGAGCGCGACGTGCCCGGCCAGCAGGTCGGCAATCTGCGGGGGCGCCCCCTTGTAAGGAACATGGACGATATTGACGCCGGTGCGCGCCTTGAACATCTCCGCCGTGAGGTGCGGCTGGCTGCCGTTGCCCGCGGAGCTGTAGTTGAGCTCTCCCGGCCGCTTCTTCGCGTAGGCGATGAGCTCCTTCACCGTCTTCACCGGCACGGACGGGTGCACGACCAGCACCTGGGAAGTCTTCGCGACCAGCGTGATCGGCGTGAAGTCCCTGACCGGGTCGTAGCTCAGCTTGCTGTAGAGGCTGGGATTGATGGTGTGTATCGTCGATGCGGCCAGCAGCGTGTAGCCGTCGGGCGGCGACTTGACGACGATCTCGGCGCCGATGTTGGCGCTCGCCCCGGGCCGGTTGTCCACCACCACCGGCTGCTTCCACTCCTCGGTGATCTTCTGGCCGATCGCCCGCGACAGGATGTCGGAGGTGCCGCCCGCCGGGAACGGCACCACGATGCGGATCGCCTTCGTCGGATATGCCTGCGCCCAGGCGCCCTGTGCGGCGAGCGCCGCGGCCGCGAGCAGACACAAGCGCGTGTATCCACGTATCGCATGGGTAGTCTTCACTGGTATCCTCCCGTCCACGGGCTGCAATGGAGCACGACGATCGCCGCGCTGTGCCCGTGCAACGAGCTTAGCAACAGCGCAAGCCGCGGGGCAAGCGTGGATCCGCCTCGCACCCACGGCGGAAACTTCCGGAGCACTCTGAATGCAAGATGCGCGCCGCGGTCAACCGGCCTGGCGCCCCGAGCACGAGGTGGAAATCCTCGCGGGCACGCCTCCCGGCGGCGGGCTCGACCGCTCCGCGCGCGCGCTGCTGGCAGCCATCGAGTCCGCGCGGCTCCTTGAAGTACCCGCGCGGGTCGTGAACGTCCCGGGTGACGGCGCGCGCAAGGTCTGGGCTCACCTCGAAGCGCGCGCCGGAGACCGCACGTCCTGTCGATCAGCTCCTCGAACCTCACGACCGACCGTCTGACCGGAGTCGCCACGCTCGATCACTCGGCGTTCACCCCGCTCGCGATACTCTACACCGAGTACATCGCCTTCGTCGCGCGCCCCGACTCGCCGTATCTGCACGCGAGCGCTCTCCTCTCGCGTTTCGGCGCCAGCGCCGGCTCGCTGACGATCGCACTCTCCACCTCGCTCGGCAACCCGAACCACATCGCGGTCGCGAGGGCCATACGGCACGCGGGCGGCGATGTACGCGCCCCGAAGATCCGCGTGTTCGATTCCGCCCTCGACGCTGCCGCCGACGTCGTCGCGGGCAATGCGGACGTGGGCGCTATCACCGCGGCGAGCCCCGTGAAGGAGCTCGCGGCGGGCAGCCTCATCGCACTCGCCGTGTCTGCGCCCCGGCGTCTTCCGGGGCTGTACGAGCACACGCCGACCTGGCGCGAGCTGGGCGTTGACTGTGTGATCGGCGCGTGGCGCGGCGCGAGCGGTGCCCGGGGTCTCACGCCGCCGCAAGTCGAATTCTGGGAGGACGTGCTGTCCGCCGCCGTCGCGACTCCCGCCTGGAACGCCGAGCTCGACCGCCATTACTGGACTGCGATGTGCCTCGACGGAGTCGCGCTGCGCGCGCACCTGCAGCGGGAGCGCGCCGAGATGGAAAGAGTGCTCGCGGAACTCGGCTTGCTCCGCCCCGGATGATCAGGTTACCGCCGGTCGTTACTCGCCGCGCGGGTTTATGCTATGCTTTTCGCCCCGCGCGGCGCGGGCCACAGTGGAACGGGTGATGAGTGGTGGAGTCTAAAATGCGAATGGAAGTGCACGTTCACGGCAACATCTTCCTCGGCAGGGGCGTGAGGCTCGCCCAGATCGAGCTCGCGCTTCGCCCGTGGCTCGAGTACCTCGACGTGGATACCCTGGCCGAGGCGCATTCGATCGAGCGCGAGGAGCCGGGCATCGCCTTCGACACGCGCGAGCGCACGCTCAACATCTGCTGGACCGGCGAGGTCGGGCGCAGCTTCCACAACCGGCTCGCCGAAGCGTTCCAGAACATCGGTCCACTCACCGAGTATGCCTCGGAGGTGGAGGTCACGTATTACCCGGAGGGCGGGGAGGACGAGTTCTACCAGATGTTCGTCGGGCCCACGGCCGAGGCCATCCACGAATTCCGGCGCCAGTGCGTGACCGAGGATATCTCGAACCTGCTCTCACGCCATCTCGGCAAGGCCGACGTGGAGCAAGTCGCCGCTCTGGTCAACCAGCTCTTCGACCAGGACTGGGAAACGAAGAAGGTCACCGGCGAGCAGTCGTCCTCGTCCACCGTCATCCCGCTGCATCCGCGCGGAAAGCACCTGCACTGAGATCCGGTCACTGGTGAGGCGTGACGGATGGAGCGTGACTGGTGACTCGTGACTGGTGACTCGTAGGCGGTGACCGCACAACAAGGGGCTGCAAGAGCGCAGCCCCTTTTGCTGTACCGCGTTGAGCTTCAACAACCAGAGTGGAGGGAGCAATGAACCCGGAGCTGTTCGAGAAGGGAATGGCGCTGCGCAGGCAAGTGCTGGGCGAGAAGCACATCGAGAAGCGTCACGCGAGCCCAGACCCGTACACGCAGCGCCAGCAGGAGCTCGTCACCGAGATCGCCTGGGGCACGATCTGGTCCCGGCCCGGCCTCCCGCTCAAGGTGCGGAGCCTAGTGACGCTCGCCATGCTTGCCGCGCTCAACCGCCCGGACGAGATCAGGGGACACATCGCCGGCGCGCTCAATAACGGGGCGACCATGGACGAGATCGTGGAGGTCTTCGTGCAGGCCGCCGCCTACTGCGGCTTCCCGGCCTCCAACGGGGGCGTGCGCCTCGCCGTAGAGGTGTTCAAGGAGCGCCGGCTCATCTAGCGATGAGAGCGTGTTCAACATTCAAGTTTCAAAGTTCAAGGGTATGCGAGCCGAGCGGAGCTTATGGTTGGCCGACATTGAACCTTGAACATTGAACCCGGAACGTTGAACTCATTATCGGTCGCCCGTCACCCGTCAGTCGTCACCTCTTTTTGAGGGCGTCGGTGCGGAAGCTCAGCACCGCCTCCGGGTCCACCTTGACGTGGACCACTGCCGGCTTGCGCTCCTTCAGCGCCTGGCGCACCGCATCCGCCACTTCTCCCGGAGCCGTGGCGAAGTAACCGACACCCCCGCACAGCTTCATCACCTCGTCGAAGCGCGGGCTCGACACGTGCGCGCCGATGTAGCGCTTGTTGTAGAAGTCGCGCTGGTAGGCGATCTCCGATCCCCACGTGCCGTTGTCCATCACGATCGCCACGGTCGCGATGTCGTGCATGACCGCGGTATTCATCTCGCCCATCGTCATCCCGAACCCGCCGTCGCCCATGAGCGAGATCACGGCGCGCTCGGGCGCGGCGGTCTTCGCGCCGAGCCCCGCAGCGTACGAGAATCCGATGTTGCCGCAGTCGAGCGGCGCGATCAGCGCCGGCGGGGTGTGGTAAGGAAGTTGATCGGTTGACTGCAGGCAGGTGGTGCCCGCGTCAATCGTGAACAGGGCGTCGCGCGGCGCAACCTTGCGCAACTCGGAGAACACCGCGTTGGGATGCAGCGGCTTCGCCGCGCGGGCCGCCGATTCCTCGCGATCCCGCCACAGCTGGGCGCGGTCCTTCACGAATCTCTCGTTGCGCGTCTTCCACGGCGCGCGCTCCGCGCGAATGGCTTCCGTCGCGTCGGCGAGTGCGCCGGCCACCGCCCCGGCGTCCCCCACCATGCCGACAGCGGCCGGAAAGTATCGCCCGACCGCGACCGGATCGATATCCACCTGCACGATCTTCGCCTGCGGCGAAAAAACGTCGGACTTGTAGCGGGTGGTGTTGAAACCGAGCCGGGTTCCGAGCGCGAGCACGACATCCGCCTCGCGCATGAGTCCGCTCGCGACCGGGTTGCCGCGCGCGCCCACCCCGCCCGCGTACAGCGGGTGATCCACCGGGGCGAGATCGCCGTGCCCGGCCGAGGTAGTGATGGGAAGCTGCAGTTTCTCGGCAAGCCGCAGCAGGCTCTCCGTGCCGCGGCCCCACTTGATGCCCGCGCCCGCGTGGATCAGCGGGGCCTTCGCGCCGAGGATCATCGCTTTCACGGCCTCGAGCGTCGCGCGGTCCACGGTGCCGCAGGCCACCGCCGGTTGCGCTCCCGGCGGCGGGATGGTGACGTCGATGTCCTCGTTGAAGAGGTCGCGCGGAATCTGCACCACCACCGGCCCGCGCCGCCCGGCGTTGGCGACGCGGAATGCCTCGAGGATGAACTCGGGAATGCGGTCGGCGCGCGGCACGGTCATCACGCGCTTGGTGACCGGCAGGAACACCGTCTGCTGGTCGATCTCCTGGAACGACTCGCGCCCGAGGTGCTCGCTCGCGGGCAGCCCGGTGATCACCACCATCGGGGAATACGCCATCTTCGCCGCCGCGAGCCCGAGCACCATGTTGACCGCGCCCGGCCCGGCCTGCCCGCAGATGAAGAACCCCGGAGTCTGCGTCACCCGCCCGTAGGCGTCGGCCATGTGCGCCCCGCAGTTCTCGTGGCGCACCCCCACGTAGAGCATGTCCTTCGCATCGTAGAGCGCGTCGTACATCTCCAGCGTGCTCGAGCCCATCAGCCCGAATATCTTGGTTACCCCCGCGGCGCGCAGTGCCTGCACCGCGGCGAGGCCGCATCCCATCTTTGCCATTGTCAGAACCTTAAATTAGCCGCCAAGGCGCCAAGAACGCCAGGAAAGCAATTCAATAATGAAACCTAAACATCTTCCCTGCTCTCTTCCACGGCACACGCCGGAATCTGAATGGCGCTGCTGTGGTTCTTATTATTGTCATGTCCTTCTTGGCGTTCTTGGCGCCTTGGCGGCTATTTCCGGTTTCTCTATGCGGCCTCCGCGCCTTCGGCTATTTTTTGCCCATCACTTCCGGATTCAGGACGTTCACCGGCTTGCCCGCGGCAAAAGCCAGTACCTGCTCGACTGCGACCCCGTAGTACTTCTCGTAGGTGTCGCGGTCCACGTACCCCAGGTGGGGCGTGCACACGACGTTGTCCATCTTGAGGAGAGGATGATTGCCCCCCAGCACCGGCTCGTCCTCGTAGACATCCACTGCGCCCTGACCGGGACGCCCCTCCTTCAGCGCCCTTACAAGCGCGCCCTCTTCCACGATCGGCGCGCGGCTGGTGTTCACGATCAACGCGGCCGGCTTCATGCGCGCGAGGTCCGAATGCCTGATGATGCCTCGCGTCTCCTCGTTGAGCGGCAGGTGCAGGCTCACGATATCCGCCGTCTCGAAGAACGCCTCGCGCCCCGGCGCGATTTCGAATCCGTCCGCCTTCGCGCGAGCCGTCGAGCCCTCGCGTCCCCAGCACACGACGCGCATGCCGAACGCCCGGCCGACGTTGGCAACGATGCTGCCGATGCGGCCGTACGCATAGACCCCGAGCGTCTTGCCCACGACGGTCGTGCCGATCGTCGTCTGCCATTTGCCCGCCTTGAGGCGCTGCACTTCCTCGGGAATGTGGCGCAGCGCCGAGAAAATCAGGCCCCAGGTGAGCTCCGCGGTATGGTTGGGAAGCCCGCTTCCCCCTCCGGAAACCACGATGCCTTTCTCGGTGCACGCAGCGACGTCGATGTGGTAGACGTTGCGTCCGGTCTGGCTGATGAGCTTGAGCCGCTGCATCCGCTCCGCCGCCGCCCGCGGGAAACGCGTGCGCTGCTGCAGCAGGATCACGGCGTCCGCGTCCTTCAGGCGCGCGGCGAGCGCCAACGGGTCCTTGACGGTGTCGTGGTGGACCATGACTTCGTGGTCCTCGAGCTTCGAATAGCAGCCGAGCTTGCGAAAAACATCCTGGTAATCGTCGAGCACTGCGATTTTCATCGCGCTTCCTTTTTTTCGGAGCCGCTATTATGCGCGAGAGTGCGGCGCGCACCAACCTCAACGCGACCTCCCGCGTTGCGTCACGTAGCCGCCCAGGGCAAGGAGCGCCGAACCGGACCAGAAGACCGGCGGGATCCCGATCACCGCGCCGGCCGCGCCGAACGTCACGGGCACGATCACGTGCATCACGTTGTTGATGGCGATGCGCAGCCCCAGCGCTTCGCCCATGCGCCCGGCGGGCGCGTGGTTGCAGGTGAGGATCACCGAGAGCGGCTGCCCGAGCCCGAGGCCCAGGCCGAAGACGAACGAGATTGCCGCGAGCACGAGCGCATCCGCGCTCAACGGCATCAGCATGAAGGCGCCGCCCGCGACGTAGAGCGCCCCGATCAGCGTCCTCTCCTCTCCGAAACGCCGCGCGAGCGACGGCAGCAGCGCCCGGGTGACGAAGGCCGCGGCGGCGAAAGCGCCGAGCACCATCCCGATCGCCGAAGCCGAGAGCCCCGCGGAGTGGCCGTAGACGGGCAGGTAGAGCTGGAAGACATCGAGCCCGGTGAACACCAGCGCACCGGCGATGAACACGCGGCGCAGGTCCCGGCTCTTCAGCAGATCCATCATGCGCTCGGCTTCGCGCCCCCCGGAGCGCGGGGCGGCCGGCGGGATGCGCCGGTACATCGAGGCCACGCCGATCAAGGAGGCGACGTTGAGCAGAGCGAGGTAGGCATAGGTCCGGACGTGCCCGACCGAGTCGATCAGAATTCCAGCGAGCACCGGACCAACGAGATCCGCGGTGGCGATGGTGAGGGCGTACAGGTTGATGTAGCGCGTGCGCGCTTCCCCGGTTCCGAGCGACCCGGTCAGCGACTGCATGGAAATCTGCACGAAGATGAAGCCCGCGCCGGTGACGGCCGCGGCGACGAAGAGCGCGGGCAGCGTCGGTACCACGTGCGGCAGGACGACCCCCAGCGTCATGCCCGCGAGACCCGCGGCGAGCGGCACGCGCACGCCGTAACGATCCGCGATCCTGCCCGCGTACACCGCGAGCAGCAGCGGGAACGCCGCGTACATCGCGAGCAGCAGCCCGACGGCGAACGCATCGGCCCCCAGCTCGAGCGCGTAGAGCGTGTTCAGCACGCGCGCGCCCTTGAAGCCGGCCGAGTTCGGCAACGCGAGCGCGATGACGTGGTAGATGTTCATTGAGCGGTTCGGACACGGGCCCGGGCGCCTCGGGCGATTCTACCGGAGGCGGCTGGACTCCCGCGGCGGCTACCGGCGATGTGCGACAATCGCGCTTTCCGCAAGATCATTCTCTCCAGCCCCACATGCTGCGCGCGCCCGATCCCCGCTGCCGGATTGCGCCGTCCCGGAGCGAGCGATGATGCGCCGGTCGCACGCGGTCCAGCATCCGGACGCGCCGGCCATTCGCGCGCAGGTGCTGCGCGGGCTCGCCGCCAGCCGCACGCCGGGCTTTCATTTCCCCGGTCATTTCCTGGGCGTCTCGTGGCCCCGCATCGGCGAGGAGGAGATCGAGGAGGTGATGCCCGACGGCCCGCACTGCCGCGACGCCGATGGCAGTACGAGCCTCGTCGCGCTTGCCGTGCTGCTCGACACGGCGCTCGCGACCGCACCGCGGCTCAAGATCGAGCGTGGAGCGCGACAGGGCACGGTCCAGATCCACGCGCAGTTTACGGGAGAGCCCGCCGGCGCCGCCCTCACCGCGCGCGCACGCCTGGCCGGTTTCACCACGGGGGCGGTCCGCCAGGCGCTCACCCGCGGCGCGGTCTTCTCGGCCGGCAGGCCGGTTTGCTACGCCTCGGGCACGTTCGTCGTGCTTCCGCCACCGCCCGGCGTCACCCTCGCGCCGCTGCCGTGGCAGCGCGAGAGCAGCGAGCCGGTCTCGCCGCTGGAGGAGAATGAGCTCCGGTCAGATGAACGTTCGATCATGAAAGCGTGCGAGTCGGCGCTGGAGCGGGCCGATCAACAGCACGGTTTCATCGAGCATTTCTGGGGCGCGCTGCCACGGGCGACGCGTTACGGCGCGCGCTGCACGATCCGGATCGGTGCGCAGCACGGCAACCGGGTCGGGCACGTGCAGGGCGGGCTGCTCTTCGGACTCGCGGCGGTCACGGCCCGCGCGGCGGCTGCGCGCCACCCGCAGCTATCCGCGGTCTCGGCGTGGTTCGTGAAACCGGGGGAAGGCAGCCGGCTCGACGTGCGCTCGCGGCTCGTCCACGCCGGCCGCAGCTTCGCGGTCGTCCGCACCGAAGTGACGGCACGCGGCGGCACCCGCGTACTCGAGGTCGTCAGCAACCATGCTGCCTGACGACGGTGAGTAGATACGGGTGGCGAGATAATCGTCACCCGTATCTCGATGCTTGTCTTAATCCGGCTTGGCGCCCGAGATTCTGACCACCTTTTCCCACTTCCGGGTCTCGGTCTGGATATAGGCGGCGAACTCCTGCGGAGTGGAGCCGACGATCTCGAAGCCGAGGCTGGTGAGGCGCTCGCTCACGTCCGGCAGCTTGAGCGCCTTCACGGTCTCCGCGTGGAAGCGCCCGATCACCGAGTTGGGCGTCTTCGCCGGCGCGAGCACTCCGTACCAAGCCGTCGCTTCCACTCCGGGGAAACCCTGCTCGGCGATCGTCGCCACCTCCGGCAGCGCCGGCGAGCGCTTGGCACCGGTGACCGCGAGCGCCCTGATTTTTCCGCTCTTGATGTGAGGCATCGCCGCCGTGAAGCCGCTGAACATGACCTGCACGTGGCCGCCCAGCAGACCGATGATCGCCTGGCCGCCGCCCTTGTAGGGCACGTGCGTCATTTGCATGCCCCCGAGACTGTTGAGCAGTTCGCCGGTGAGGTGCCCGATGCTCGCGACCCCGGTCGAGGCGAAACTGACGGCGCCGGGCTTCGCCTTCACCAGCGCGATCAGCTCCTTCAGGCCCGTCGCGTGCACCGAAGGATGCGCCGTCAGAACGTTGGGCGAGGTCGCGATCTGCGTAACCGGCGCATAGTCCTTCACCGGATCGAACGGCAGCTTGCCGAAGAGACTCGGCGCGATCGCCAGATTGGCGATGTAGGCGAGCACGATGGTGTGCCCGTCGGGCGCGGCGCGCGCCACGATCTCCATGCCGATGTTGCCGTGACCGCCGGGGCGGTTGTCCACCACCACCTGCTGTCCGAACACGTCAGCAAGCTTGTGGCCGAGGGTGCGCGCCAGCGTGTCGGTACTGCCGCCCGGAGCGAACGGCACGACGAAGCGCACCGGCCGGACCGGATACTGCTGCGCGTGAACCGGCATCGCAATCGATACGATGCCCGCAACTGCAGCAGCAAGACCGATGATGGCGCGCATCATCGCTGCTCCCGTTCCTGTCACTTCTTCAGAGCGCTCGCGTCGTTGCGCCAGCGCTCCCATGCCCAGGCCTGGTCATCGCGAACCGCCTCGTCCTCGCACATGCGCCGCACGAGCGCGGTCACGTCCGATTCGTATCCGTCCTTGCGTTTCTTGAACTCCCACTTGTGCCCGAGCGGGAAAACCGGTGATTTCAGGATCTGTCTGAGCTTCATGGGTCTAGGAACGGTAAGCGGTAAGCGGTAAGCGGAAAATTGGCGGCGCCTCCGGGCGAAGGTCCCCTGCTCACCGCTCACCGCTCACGGGTTTCTGGTAGCAAGAACAGGTGTCCGCGATCGCCTCGCGAGTCTGGGGCGGCCGCGCTCCGAGCTTCGCGCTGAAGTACTGCACCACGTCCGCAACCACCAGGCCCAGCACCAGCACCGCGGCAGGCCCGCGGTCGAGCGTTATCTGGCCTCCCGGCGCGTTCGCCGGTACCACGGGTCCGGAAACGAAAGAGACCCGCGCCCCCGAGAGCTTCGCCGAGCCCGATACGGTGCTCGAAGTCGTGGTCGTCGTCATACCGCCGCTCAAGGCCTGGTGCCCGTGCAGCGTCACGGCACAGCCGGGGAGCAGCGCGCCCAACAGCGCGAAAGCAAGGGTGCGGACTACGCGGGCCATCGTTCAGCGGGGGCCGGGAGAATGATGCCTTCCAGTATACCCCACCGCGGAGCGCGGATAATCCGGATTACTCCTTGCCCGGCTTGCCCGTTCTGGGCGGCAGCTTGAGCGTCATCTCGCCGCGCTGCTTGAGCAGCGGGGCAATCTCGCGCTCCGCCACCACGTACGTCCACTTGGCGAGCGCTTTTTCGCGCGCGAGGCGTTCTTCGAGCCGCTTCGAGCTCGCGATGAAATCCTTGTCGCGGCGCTCTTTCTCCTCGGGCTTCTCGTCCTTCTCCGGAACGCGCTGCCGCGGCGGCGAGCCGGCAACGGAAACACTTACCTGGTAGTCGTCCCCGCTCCCGGTCTTCGCGAGCTTGATCGTATACGTGAGGTTGTCGAACGTTTCCGCGACCGCCACGAGCGGTTTGCCCGCGCCTCCGGAAGCGGGCTGGAGGGCGACGTCCTTGAACGACATGTTGCCCAGCGCATTGACCGCGCCCACCGCCGCCCTCGGATCGAGCAGGCCACCGCCCGCGGCGAGCTTCCACTGCCCCCACTCCTCGTCGCGCGTGATTTTCCACTGCGCACCCGATCCTTCGGGGCCGGCGGAGAGGGTCTTGATGCGCTCGACCTTGAAGAACTCCTTGTCGAGCCACCTGCCGGGATTCGCGTCGGCGGCAGTCAACGGGTCGGCGACCACCACGACGGTGCCCTTGGCGTTCGCCGGCAGCACGTAGCGGCCCGCGGGCACTCCATCCTGCGCTCCGGGGAGTGGATTGAGCGGGTCTTTCTTGAGCACTTTCTTGCCGAGGATCAGGCGCGCAATCACCTTGCCGGCGCCGTCCTTGAACTCGACGAGCGTGCCGGCGCCCTCGCCCTTGCCGGGCTCGCCGAGGTCGAGCCGGGGAAGCAATGACGCGCCGACCTGCTCGGTCTGCGTCACCTTGAGCTCGACGAGCTTGATCATGAGATCGCCGATCTCCTTGAAGCTGGCGGTGTAGCCGTTGCGCTCCTGCACCACCCACGCGTGTTCCTTGCGCACCAGAGTGGCCTGGTGCTTGGCGTCCTGCAGCCGCAGCTCGGCGACATCGGCGATCGTGAACTCGGGCAGGAGCTTGGCCCCGATCCTGGCGCCGCTCGCGCGATAGGCGGAAGTATCCTGCCAGATGAGCGCCGCGCCCGCCGCGCCCAGAACGAGCAGCACCAGAAGCAGGATCAGGAACTGCTTGCGCGTCATGTCGCCGCCTCTGTCACGAACCGACCACTCATCGCGTACCGCGTCGGCGGCAGCGCCCGTTCGCCTGGTCGCATCCCCACATGCGGGGCCCCTGCTTCCCGGCTCATGTCGCCGCCTCTGTCACGAACCGACCACTCATCGCGTACCGCGTCGGCGGCAGCGCCCGTTCGCCTGGTCGCATCCCCACATGCGGGGCCCCTGCTTCCCGGCTCATGTCGCCGATCCCGCCAGCCTCAGCCTTCGACGCTGCGCGAGCGCAAGCGCCAGGCCCGCGAGCGCCACCAGCAGCGGCACCAGGGCGATGTTGACCGCCTTGGTCCAGAACTCGAGCATGTCCGTTTCCACGCGCAGGTCCTTCCTGAGCTCCTTGAGCTCGCGCCGTGTCTCCGCCACTTTCTTGCGGAAGTTCTCGAGCTCGGCCTGCTGCTCCGCGGTAAAGATCGCGCTGGCGGGACCGGCCCGGGTCTTCTGCAGCTCCTGGAGCTTCTCCTGCGTCGCGTTCAGGGTGTCTTCGAGCTCCTTGATCTTGCCTAGGTACTGCTGCTGCGCCAGCGCCTCCATCTCACGGATCACCGTCAGCGGCCGCGTGAACGCGGCGCGGCTCCTCAGCCCGATGAGCGCCTGGTCACCCGAGAGCTGCTCGATCAGGCCCTGGGCAAGCGCAAGGTTGCCGTTGCGGGGAATGATGACGCGCTGGCCGAAGACGTCCTGCACCTCGACCGCGGCGCCGTCGGCGAGCATGTCCGCGTCCGCGACCAGCACGACCGAATTCTCGCCTGCTGATTCCCTGAGTTGCGGCGCGCGCGCGGCTTCGGGCTTCTTCTCCTCGGCCTTTTTCCGGTCCCGGCCGGGCATCGGCTGCGCATCGGGCGGGCCTTCGGGGAAGGCGGTCCTGAACTTGCCGGCCAGGCGGATCGCGAGCGGCATCTCTTCGCCCGACGGCTGGAAGCCGCGCGTGGAGGGCTCGCCCGAGAGCGTGGCGATGATCAGATCCACCGGCATCGAGTTCTTCGAGGTGCGCGCGAGCACGGTCGGCTTCAGCCCTTCGGCCGCCTTGACCTTGAACGCGCCGCCAAAGGGAAAGAGCAGCGTGCCGACCTGGCTCGTGACCACGTCGTCCATGTTGAGCGCCTGCTGGTTGAGAGAGAGCAGCGTCGGCAGCAGCCGCGGCCCGGCGCCGCTGGCAAAGGTAAGGTCGGCGATCACCTTGCCGAGCTCCATCTCCACGCCCCACGCCTTGAACAGCCGGTAGAGCATGGACTGGCCCGCCTGGGAGCCTCCGAACGGGTTCATCATGTCCGGCTGCTGGTCGAAATAGGCATACGGGTCCACGAACGCGACGAGCTTGCCCCCGCGCAGCACGAACTGGTCGAGCGCGTACTCGGTCTCCTCGCGGATGTCGCGCGGGTGGATCACGAGCAGCACCTTGATCTCCTCGTCGATACTCTTCGCGTCGAGCTCCACCTTGCGCACGTCGAACAGGCGCTTCAACTCGGAAACCAGCACCCACGGCTCGACGGGCTGCTGCTTGGTGAGCGGGTTGAGCGTGCGTCCCATCACCGGCAGCGCGCTCATCACGCCCACCACGGGCTTCTTGGCGGCGGTTACGTGCGCGATCGCGCGGGTGATATCGTACTCGAGCAGCCGCTCACGGTCGGGCGCGAGCACCGGGATCGCGGCCTTCTGGTCGAGGAAGGAGACGGAGAGCCCGAGGTAGAACTTCTCGCCCGTGTTGGTGAGCTGGCCTTCGACGCCGTCGAGCTGCGCCGATTCCTCCGCGTCGGAGTCCGGCTCCGGATTGAACTTCTCGATCACGAACTTGCCGCCCGCCGCGGACCTGAATTCGCCCAGGAGGTCCTCCACGCGCTTGGAGAACGTCTTCACCCCCACCGGCACGGCGCCGCTGCCCTGCGAATAGTAGAGGCGGACTTTCACCGGCGCCTCGAGCTTGGCGAGGATCGCCTTCGTCCCGGCGGACAGCGTGTAGACCCCGCCCTGGGTGAGGTCGGCGCGGGCATTGAACGCGCTGACGATGAAGTTCGCCGCGATCAGCACCGCCAGCAGCGCGGCCACGCCGGCGGTCGAATACAGCGCCATTTCCAGTCGCTTGCTTTGCATGTCGCTCTCCTACCCGGCCCGGTGGCTGCGGATGATAACGCCGGTCGTGAACAGGGCGAACCCCATCACCGAGGCGAAGAAGACGAAATCGCGCGCGTCGAGCACGCCGCGCTGGAAGCCTTCGAAATGCGTCATGACGGAGAACGCGGCGACCACCTCGACGACCCGCGGGCTCGCGAAACGCGACAGCAGATCGGTGACGGGCGTGAAGCCCGCCAGGATCAGGAACAGGAGAATCAATACCGCCACGATGAAACTGATCACCTGGTTGCGGGTCATCGCGGAGGTCATGCAGCTCACCGCGAGGTACGAGCCGGCGAGCAGCAGGCTGCCCACGTAGCCGGTCACGATCACGCCATTGTCCGGATCGCCCAGGATGTTCACCGTGATGACCACCGGGAACGTGAGCGCCAGCGCGAGCGCAAGGAACAGCCACGACGCGAGGAACTTGCCCACGATCGCCTGCCAGGTCGTGATCGGCATGGTCAGCAGCAGCTCCATCGTGCCGAGCCGGCGCTCCTCCGACCACAGGCGCATTCCGATCGCCGGAACGAGAAACAGGTAGAGCCACGGGTGCCAGGTGAAGAACGACACGAGCGAGGCCTCGCCGCGCTCGAAGAAGCTGCCCACCGTGAACGTGAAAAATCCGGCGAGCAGCAGGAAGATCACGAGAAACACGTAGGCGATGGGCGAGGAGAAGTAGGCGCCCAGCTCGCGCTTCACGATTGCCTTGATGTTGGTCCACGCGTTCATTTTCGAGAGCTCATTCCAGAAAATCTGAAATCACAAAGGACACGAACGACCCAAAGAGGATCGGGAATAAAAGCAGTTCATTTCAAGAAACCTTCGTGTTCCTGGTGTCCTTCGTGGTTCAGGAATTTCGGTCAACCCGCTTTCACGGTATCCGGCAGCGTGATCGAGCGGAACACCTCGTCGAGCCGCCCTTCTTCGGTATGCAGCTGCTCGAGCTGCCACTTTTTCTGTGCGGCAAGGCTGGCGATGTTGGCTGTCAGCGCCCCGTTGGTCCACGCGCTTTCGGGATAGACACGGATTTCGACGTCGCCGCCGTCGTCGCGGAGCACCTCGCTCTTCCCTGCGCCTGCCACGCGGCGCAGCTCTTCCGCCAGCGCGGCCGAGGAAACGCCCTTCACGCGCACGCACACCGCGCCGGCGTTCGCCGCGCGCGCCTTGAGCTCTTCCGGCGTTCCGTTGGCGACGATCCTGCCGCGATCGATGATGATCACGCGCGAGCACGCCGCCTCGACCTCCTCCAGGATGTGCGTGGAGAAGATGATCGCCTTGGTCGCGCCCATGCGCTTGATGAGGTTGCGCACCTCGTGCTTCTGGTTGGGATCGAGTCCGTCGGTCGGCTCGTCCATGATCAGGATGTCGGGATCGTGTATCAGCGCCTGCGCGAGGCACGTCCGGTGCTTGTAGCCTTTGGACAGCGTGTCGATGTGCTGGTAGAGCACGTTCTCGAGAGAGCACAGGTCCACGGCCCGGCTGACCGCCTTCTTCCGCGCGTCGCCGCGCAGGCCGCGCAGTTCGGCCGCAAAGCTGAGAAACGCCTGCACCGTCATGTCGGCGTAGCCGGGCGCGTTCTCCGGCAGATAGCCGATCAGCCGCTTGGCGGGAAGCGGGTTCAAGAGCATGTCGTGCTCGCCGACGGTAATCTTGCCCGAGGTCGGCGGGATGAACCCCGTGATCATGCGCATGGTGGTGGACTTGCCCGCGCCGTTGGGGCCGAGGAAGCCCAGCACCTCGCCGCGCTCCACGCTGAACGACACCTCGTTCACCGCGAGCTTCGGGCCGAAGGCCTTCTTGAGATTCTCGACTCTGATCATGCTTCCTCCAGAAGCGGTTGCACGCCGCCGCGGGCGCCGCCTCGCATTGTCCTGCCGGCAGATAAGTCCGGCTTTCTTGTTTTCAACGGCCGTCCGGTCCGCGCCGGCCATCGGGTCTTTTGACCGGCATGCCGCCAAAGGTTCCCGCCGGCGCCGGCACCCCCGCGCGAACCGCGAAGCCCGCAAAAAAAGCCTGCCAAACCGCAGGCCGGCGACGTGCCGGTGCCGACAGTCTGACTCGAACAGACGACCTACCGCTTACAAGGCGGTTGCTCTACCACTGAGCTATGCCGGCTCCGAGGCGCGATTATAGTGGTTCGCCCGGGCGCCTGCCACACGCCACCGAAAAGGGAATCGCTCCGGGAAACGGCGCTTCCTCTCGCGCAAGAGCTGCAGCATATCGCCGGCCACACGGCCGCGCGCGGTGCGTATGCTAGCGGACGGAAATCCGGGCCGCAACACCGGGACTATATAATCGGCCGCTGGGCGGGCGTGGAAGGAAACATGACGCAACCAAGCGCTCCGGTGGGCGTGATCGGGCTGGGATTGATGTGGGGCGCCTGCGCGCGCCTGTCCCGGGAGCGCATGCAGCCGGTGGAAGCATCCCTGTCTGGCACGAGCGCGCAGACCGCGCGCGTCGTGCCTGAACTGCACAAGCACGATGACTTCAGCCCATTGCCGGCTCGGCCACCGGCACGCCGAGGCGCACGTCGCGCTCACGCAGCGTTTCCGGGGAAAACCTGCGGCCATCGGGAACCGTCAGCCACAAGCGCAGCAGGTGGCGCTTCCGGTCCGGTTCGGGATAATCCTCGAAGGCCGTGCGGCTGTGCAGGATCACGTAGTTGTTCAGGAACTGCATGTCGCCGGGCTCGAAGCTGATATTGAGCTTGAGTTCCTCGATGAGGCTGTCCATCGTGTCGAAGGCTTCCCTTTCGAGCCCGGTCAGCATCGTGCCGGTCGTCTGCTGGGCGAATTCGATCATGCGCCTGGAGTAGCGGCACGAGAGCTTGCCGTCGAAATACTCGAAGACCGGCCAGCGGTAGATCGGGGACCCGCCTTTGGGCTGCTCGCCGCGCCAATCGTAGCTGAACCGGTTATAGAGCACCCCCACGTACCATGGGTAGCGCCGCAGCAGCTCGTTGTAGAGCGCCGTGGAACTTGCGATCAGGCTCGCACCGCCGGATTTTGACGGCCGCCAGCACAGCAGCCCCACCACGTCTGTCTCGTCGACATGGAAGGGAGAGACCGCCCGGGTCTGGTAACCCCGCACCCGCGCGGCACGGATGTCCAGGCCCTCGTCCTTGACATCACCGAGGAGATCGCCCCTGGCATTCTGTGACACCGCTTCTCCCAGGTGGGTGCCGATGCCCCAGTAGATGAGCTTCGCCTGCTGCAGCGTGTAGCGTTCGATCGGCAGGCCCTTGACCTGCACGAAGCCGCGACCGGATTCGAGCTCCTCGGAAATCTTTTTCAGCTCCTCGCCAAAGCCCGGCAGCGGAAAATCCTCGCGCCGGATCCTGAACAGGGGCAATCCCCTGCGTTCGACCGCATACGCCGCTGTCTCGAGTTCGCCCACGGCCCGCGGCGAAAGGCGATAGAGCCACGAATCGTCCTGAGCGAGTTCCTTGCCTTTCCAGGCGACCCGCCCGGTGACAGGCTCGGTCAAGATTGCGCCCATGCGTTCGCTTCTCTGGTCATTGGCGTCGGGGGTCTTGGACTTCGTCCCCATGCCGGGGGCCCTGCTGCGCGCCTCAATGCGCGTGCTTGCCGGGCGCCGGGAGCCCCAGGTCGGCACGGGGGCGAGCGAGCGTATCCACAATGAGCGCCAGATACACCTTGGTGGTTTCCGTGAGGTCGGAGATCGCGGCGTGCTCGCCCTGCCCGGGATTCCAGTCGCTCTGCCCCCCGCCGTGATGATGGACATCCGAGCGGGCGCGGGTGCGGCCCGTCGCCCCGTAATTCAGCGCCGGAATCCCGTGTCGCACGAGTTCGCACGCGTCCGACGCGAACGGTATCGCCGTCACCTCGACCTCCTTGCCGTGCACCTGCCGGTGAGCCTCGGCCACAGCCTGATAGATGAATTCGCCGGGCGCGCACTCCGAGCCCCACTGATTCATGAAAATGTGCGAATCCATTTCCAGGGCCGCGAGGTCCGCGTCCTGCGCCTTCAGGGTCCTGAGCACGCCTTCGATTTCGCGCTGCACGATGAGCGGATCCTGGTTGGGCAGCAGGCGCGTGTCCACGTACAGCGTGCAGTAGACGGGCACACGCGAGCAGCGGTACGGCCAGCCGCCCTCGATCGCGGAGAGCGTGACGTGTGCCGGCATGCCGAGGTAATTGCAGCGCCTCTCATAGCCTTCACCCCACTCCTGGATCGCCCGCATCACCTTCATCATGTTATTGATCGTGTTGTTGCGCGGCGTTCCGAATACCGTGTGCATCGGATCGCCTACCAGCGTGATGCGAGTCCAGACGTAGCCGCCGTGCGCCCGCATCAGGGTCATCCCCGAGGGCTCGCCCACCACGCAGAAGTCCGCGACGGCGCCGTGCGTGATCGCATACCACGTTCCGCATGCGCCTCCGCGGTAGAGCGGTCCCTGGTAGCGATCGACCTGCGCCTTCTCGATCTCGCCCGCGACGCAGGCGATCACCAGATCCCCGGCGAGCGTAGCGCCGGCCTTCTTGAGGATCTCGGCGGCATGGAGAAAGCACGCGAGCGAGCCCTTCATGTTGTAGATGCCGAGCCCGTAGATCCAGTCCCCGTCGATGACCGCCTTCGCCTTGTAGCCGGGACGATCCGGCAGGTACTGCTCCTCGCCGGTGTAGGACGTGTCCATGTGGCCGTTCAGCATCAGCACAGCGCCCTCGCCCGTGCCCTTGATGACGCCGATCGCATTGGAGCGGGTGTCCTCGAAGACCTGCGGCAGCACCTTGATGCCCGCCTGCTCGTAGCGGCCGATGATGTAGTCGGCGCACGCTTTTTCCGCGCCGGTCGGGGATGGAATATTGACGAGATCGCAGGCGATCCCCGCCAGCGCTTCGCGATCAACCATGGACAGCAGCTTTTTTTTCAGCTGTGTCGTGTCCGGTGTGGCCATCACATTCCCCTGCCGAATTACTCGGGTTTGATGCCGGCATCCTTGACGATGCGGGCGTACTTCGCGAGATCGGCCTTGAGGAAAGCCCGCAATTGCTCGGGAGTGCCCGGGGCGGAATCCGCATGCTGCCGCGCGAGTTTCTCCTTCATGTCCGGCGAGTTCATGATGCGGGTAAGCTCGCCGCCGAGCTTGGCGACGATCGGCCGCGGCGTTTTCACCGGCACCACGACAGCGTACCACTCGGTGATTTCGTAGCCCTTGAGCCCGCTTTCGTCGAGCGTGGCCAGCTCTGGCAGGTATCCGGAGCGCTTGAGGCTGGTCACCGCCAGCCCACGCAGCCGGTTCGCCTTGACGTGCGGTACCGCATTGAGCATGTTGAGCAGCATCATTTGCGTCTGGCCGCCCACCAGCCCGATCATCGCGAACGCGCCGCCCTTGAACGGCACGTGCACGATGTCGACGCCGGTCATGGACTTGAACAGCTCCCCGGCGAGGTGAGTGATCCCGCCGGTGCCACCGGAGCCGAAATTGATCGTGCCGGGCTTCGATTTCGCGAGCTTCAGCAGCTCGGCGACCGACCCTGCCTGCACGCTCGGATGCACCACCAGCACGTTGGTGATCGTCGCCACCATGCCGACTGGATCGATGTCGCGGGCGAGATCGTACGGGACGTTGCGATGGACGCTCGGCGTGATGGTCTGGTTATTGCCGAGCATCAGCAGGCTGTAGCCGTCGGGCGTCGCCTTGACTCCGACTTCCATGCCAATGCGGCCGGCCGCGCCCGGCCGGTTCTCCACGACCACCTGCTGCCCCCAGCTTTCGGTGAGGGCCTGCCCGATGAGCCGCGCAACGGCGTCGTAAGATCCGCCGGGGCTGTACGGCAGAACGAACCGGATCGGACGATCCGGGTACTTTTGCGCCGAGACTTCCGCTGCCAGCAGACCGGAAATAGCGATCAGGCCCACTGCGAGACGAGCAAACAGGCACATAAGACCTCCTCTATCTCAAGTTGAGTCCATGTGAGTACGGCGAGCCGATCTTCGCCCGACACTGAGCCTGCGCCTCCCCTTCGTGCGGCTGGCGGCGCGCGCGACGAAATGGGCCCCGCCCCGGCTGCGATCCACCGGGCGTCCGGCGATGCCATGGGCGAGGTCCTTGACGACGTAGAAGATGACGTCCTCGTCGGGCGTGGCGTAGGTACGGTGCACGACGTTTGCCGGGAAATACACCACCGAACCGGCCGGAACCTTCATCGACTTTTTCCCGGCGATGTCGGCCATCAACGTACCCTTGACCACGAAATTGAACTGCTCGTTGGGATGGGTGTGCGGGCGCGCGCCGCAGCCCGCCTTTTCGAAAGCGAGGCCCACCTGCATCCGCTCGCCTTCGATGACGACGGCGCGAGTATTCGCGTAATGGCTTCTGGTGCCCGACTTTCCGCCGGCGGCCACCCGCTTGAGCCGGTAGAGATCGAATACGTGCCTGCCGCCGCGGCCGGCCTTGTAGGCACCCTTGGTCTTGGGAGCGCTGCGCGTCTTCGACATGGGGGAAGGCCTCGACGGATTGACCGGGTATGCCGCGAGCCTACGCCTTCAGGCGTTCAGGCTCGATGATCGCCTCGCACTCGATCTCGATCGCTGCGTCGGGATGGCCGAGGCGGGAGATCTCGATCAGCGTGCTTGCCGGCCGGTTGTTCCGGAAAAACCTGAAGCGCTCGTCCGAGCAGCGGTAGTACTCCTCGATATCGGTCACGTAAGTGGTCGCGCGCACCACGTCATCGAAACCCGCGCCCACGTGGGCGAGGCCCTTGCCGATGTTCTCGCAGGTCTTGCGGATCTGCGCACGCATGTCGCCCTTGCCGACGATGGTGCCATCGGGGTCGCGCGCAACCTGTCCCGACAGATAGACGTGCACGTGGCCGGCGGCCTCGATGACGACTACGGGCACATAGAGCAGGTTGCCCTGTTCCACCCGCGCCCACATGTCCTTCGGCTGGATGAACTTGCGTTTGATCATGAAGGCCTTCACCGCGGGCGAAAGCGCGTGTTCCGCTACGGGAATCAAAGGTTATAATGTTATGACCTTTAACGCAACTAGCCTGTCGATCCCGATTCGATCATGCGCGTCCGCCTGAGCAGAGCCGAGGGGGCGCCGCCGATCTATTCGCAGGTGGCGAGCCTGCTGCGGCAGGGCGTCCGGAACGGGGAGCTCGCCCCGGGTGCCAAGCTGCCCAAGGAGCTGGACCTCGCGCGAAGCCTCGGCGTGAGCCGCATTCCGGTCCGACACGCGCTGGCCATCCTCGAGCGCGAGGGCCTGGTGCGCCGCCATCACGGGCGCGGCACCTTCATCGCCGACGACGCGCACAAGTCGGAAGTGCTCCAGCTGACGGGCATCGTGGGCTGGAGCACTGCGGTCGGCACCGACCACCGCTTGATCTCGGTGAGCGACGTGGCGCCCCACGGTGAGCCGGCGCGCTTCTTCGATCCGCCGCGCGGGGAGAAACTGACCTGCTTTGTCCGATCGAGAGTCCGCGACGGCACGCCGTTCAACTACATCGTGAATTACCTGCCCTTATCGGTCGCGCAACGCATGCGGCACCACGATTTCCGGGCGCAGACCATGGTGGATGTGCTGTGGAAGCGTCTCAGGATTTCCCTGGGCAAGGTGCGGCAGGTGATCGAGGCGAGCACGGCCGATCCGGTGCTGGCGCGCCGGCTCGCTACGCGGGTGGGCGCGCCGGTGCTCTACGTCGAGACCCGTATCTGGCGCAAGAGCGGTGCGCCTCTCATGTTCTCCCAGGCGTACTACAGAGGTGACCGCTCGAGCTACAGCATCGAAGTACCGGGCTAGGCCGGCACCGCTCACAGAGAAGACAATTCATGCCCCGCAAGAAGCGAGCAGTGGATCGGGAATGGTCCGCGTATGCCGCTGCAGGGCCAATGCTGTTCTTCAACGTGCAATACGGCGTCGGGTCCCGGACGCAAGAGCGCCGGGAAAGCTTTGATGAAGTCGCTGGCCTTGGACCCGGAGCGAACGGCCATTTCGCGTGGATCAACCGCATGGAGCAACCGGTCGGCGCTCAGGCGATCGGGATATACGAGCGTTACTGCGAGCTTCTCGCTGGCCGACCTACACCGCGGTGCGGCCGCCGTCGATCAGGAGATCGGCGCCGGTCATGAAGGAGGACTCATCGCTCGCGAGAAATACCGCTCCCGCGGCGATTTCGTCCGGATCGGCGAGGCGATCGAGCAGCGTCTCAGCGGAAGCGTGAGCGCTCTCGGGCGTATCGTGTTTACGCACGTAACGCCCCGTTTCCGTCGGGCCCGGCGACAGGCTGTTCACCCGGATGCCCTGACGCGCGTGGTCGACCGCCATGGCTTTGGCCAGGTTGACGAGCGCAGCTTTCTGCGCGCAATACCAGGCCCGCCCCGGCTTCGCCACGCGCGCCAGCTCGGAGGCGACCAGGATGATGCTGCCGCCGCCGGAGTCCGCCATCGCCGGAATCGCGTGCTTGGCGAGCAGGAAAGCGCCGTCGAGATTGACCGACATGCTCCGCCGCCAGTCCGAGAGCGCGATTTCGGTCACCGGCGCGAGCGGAAGGTCGCAGACGGCATTGCTCACCAGCACATCAAGGCGCCCGAACTTCTCCATCGCGCCTGCCACGCTCGCCTTGGCCGTCGCCTCATCGGCAACGTCGGCCGCCAGCGCGACGACCCGGCCGCCCAGCTCGCGTACGGATTCCGCCGTCCGCTCCAGGCTCCCCGAATCGATGTCGACGCAGACGAGAGCGGCGCCTTCCCGCGCGAAGTGGCGGCACACAGCGCCCCCGATCCCGCCCCCCGCTCCCGTGACGATCGCCACCTTGCCCTGCAAGCGAGCCATTCCGTCCTCTTAAGTGTCAATTCCCCGGCATTGGGCGCGACTATCGGGCGCGCGGTGTCGGCGCGATTCCAATTCGGCGATACGGTGGCGGCGCCGGATCGTCAGGGTATGATCTTCGTCGGCAGCCGTCTCAGGTGATCGGGCATAAACGTGATGCCGCTTGCCGTCTGGCCGAGATTGACGAGCAGTTTTGCGTGCTCGATCGACGCGCTATAGCCCTCCAGGACGGGGACGCCGTCCCAACCGCGCTCCTCCAGGCCTTTCTTGATATACGGCTGCAGCCAGAAGACGCCGGAGCAGCCAAGCGTGATCACTTCCGCTCCGTCCTCGCGCACCGCCGCCTCCGCCTGATCAATCGCATTGGTGACCGCAGCCGAGCGCTCGCCGTTCTTCGCCTTCTCCAGCTCGCGGTTTATCAGCATCTCGCTCGGAAGCCCCGGGCGGGGCAGGCGGAAGCCGATGTTTCGTATCGACGCGCACCGATCCTGCAGGCCGTAGCGGTGGATGATGTCACGGTAGTAAACGTTGTGGACCCCGGCGATGTCGATCACCGAGAACCGTTCGCCCAGCATCGTCGCCAGGTGCATCTGCGAATGCCCGTTGGCGGTGCAGACAATGCCGTAATTGCGGCAAATTTCCCGCGCCTCAAGGTATCCGGGATCACCGCCGCCCATGAGCACGATGGCGTTGTATTTTCCGGTTTCGCAGGCATCCCGTACGTCCTTCAGTCTCGAGGCTGCCGCATAGGCGAATTCCTCGCGGGTTTCGACCGGCCACTCGCCATAGAGCGGCACCGCCCCGGGATGCAAATCCCAGCTGACGTCCCTCAAATAGGGCGCTACCAGCTCGTAGTTCTTCAGGCGCTCTTCCTTCGGGCGGTCCGTCGCGACGACATTCGTCTGAAAACCCCATTTCGAGTCCGTGGGCAGCCGGTACGGCGGCATGAGCAGGAACCGGTACATGAAACCACCCGTGGTGCCGCCTTTCCCAGCCGATTGACCCAGCTGCGTGTCTACGACCTTCATGATCAACAACCCTCACCAAGATTTATGTTAGCGATTCGCATCACCACGGCAAGCTCCGTGCCGCCGCACGGTCTCCCCGGAGATCTGAGAACCCCTCACGCGTCCGACCGCTGTTCCGCGCAGGGATGATGACCGGGCAGTGGGCGGCGCGCAAGCCCCTCGCAATACGCGCGCACTACGCACTCGAAGGGGGCGGCATCTGCACGAGCAGGTGACTGGTGGCTCGTAACCGGTGATCGGGAATTGAGGGGCAGAGCCCTTTCCTCATCCCTGCCCCGGCCCCGACGAGCAAAAAAACGGCGCCACCGGTCGGTGGCGCCACATTCTCCCCCCTGGGCGGGCGTGATTACGCGCTCGGCTTGCGAACGTAGCCGTAGTACAGGTTGCTGCGGTCGCCGCCGTGCTTGTCGTAGATCTCCTTCGCCTGCGCGAAGCGGTCGGTCTCGAGCGCCGCGCGCTGCTTCGGCGTGAACTTGTAGATTCGCGCGTTGTTGTCTCCGAAGATCGCGCGCTTGACGGGCCCGTCGGCCGCGCCGAGCGGCTTGAAGCCGTATTTCTTCTGCATGTCCTCGGGAATCTCGAGCCGCCGCAACGCCTCGATCTGCCACTGCGGCGAGCCGGTCCAGATCGCGTCGGTGCCCCACACCACGTGATCGGCGCCGAGCCCCTTGACCAGCTGCCCCATCATCGCCGCGCAGAGCAGCGGGTACGACATGATGGACAGGGCAAAGATCTGGCCGAGGTCGGCGTAGACGTTCTTCACGCCGTATTTTTCGGGGATTTCGGCGAGATCGGTGACCCAGTCGACGCGCCCGGTCTTCTGGAACTGCTCCCACCCCTGTTCCGGCACGGCGGGCGCCACGTAGCGGAAGCCCGCGTGGTAGATGACGAAATTCAGCTGCGGCCAGTCCCTGGCGGCCTTGCCCACGTCGTTCACGTTGGCGTAGCCGAGCAGGTGCGGGAACTTCGCCTCGATCATCGGCGGAAACAGGCCCTTGTGGATGCAGATATTGACGAGCCCCGGGCTGTCCTTGCTCGCCTTCAGGACCTTCTCGTAGAACGGATAGACGAGCTTCTCGTCGTCGAGGCGGAACGGGTGCTTCGACAGGTGCTTGTTGGTGTTGTCGCCGATGGTGTAGGCCTTGAACGAATCGGGCTTCAGCTTTTCGAGCGCCTCGTCCACCCGGTCCATCCAGCCCGGCCAGCCCGGCGTGAAGATCGCGTGCGAGAACATGCGCTTGGTGCCCGCCTCCTTGTTGATTTTCGCGCGCGCATCGTACTTCTGGTCGTTCGTCAGGAACCAGAATTTATCGTCGTGCGACGCCGACCCGCTGATCAACGCCACCTTGGTGTCGCTGTCGAGAAAGATCTCCTTGAAGTAGTTCGGGAACTTGAGATCGTCCGGCGTCTGCGGCTTGCCCTGCAGCAGCGGGTTCCAGCCCGCCTTGCCCACGGCCTCGCGCAGACCGATGAAGACCTTGATCGGCGTGTCGTCGCGCAGAAAGTGGGTATGCATGTCCATGATGAACTGGCCCCTGAGCTTTTTCGCCCGCTCGTCGGCCATCTCGGGAGTCGCCGCTTCGGCCCGGCTCACGTCGAACAGCGTCCCGAACGTCTCGTTCAGCGCCACGAACCCTGCTGCCATGCCCGCCGCGCTCTTGAAGAACTTGCGCCGGCTCGTGCCGTGCCTGCGCGCGAGCGCCGAACCGGTTTCTTTCAGGCGAACCTCGAACTCACGCTGCTTTTCAGTTTGCGGCGCCGGCATGAATTCGTCGCTCGAAACGGTCCGCGTGGGAATCGGCGAGCGAAATGCGGTTTCCTCGGCCCCTACCAGTTGTGCCAGTTCCTCCGGGGTAAGCATGATGACGATCGCCTGTGGTGGTATTGAGTTGGGCTTGCGCCAACCTGCCGCGCTTCCTTCGCGCGAAGGCCCGAAACGAGATCGTGGGATGGCGCGGCAATTTTGCGTTCGGCGCGCCGGGCTGTAAAGGGGGTGCCGGTTCGATTTCGCGAAAAAAGATCAAGCCGGCGCGCGGCGTTGAAGAGCTACGGGGCCAAGAAACGCCCGAAGCCGTGGCGGCCGCCCACACGTGCAAGGCCGCGTCCCGCAACGGAAAACGCGCCGCAGCGCCGGTGCGCTCGAAGGGCCGCCGCTGCCTCCGCGCGCCTGCCGGCGGTTATTTGATGATTTGCAGCTTGGGCTTGCCGCCGTTGGTCGACGGGGCGGAAGGGGCCGGTTCAGCCGGCGCTGCAGCCCCGTCCCGGGCCGGCTCGGCCTCGAACGCGAGCCCCTGCCCGGTCTCCTTCGCGAAGATGCCCGTCACCGTCTCGATCGGTATCGAGCACTCGCGCGAGACTCCATTGAAGCGCGCCGAGAACTGGATGACGTCGTTCCCGATGGTGAGCCGGTGCGTCGCGTCGTAGCCCACGTTGAGCACGATCTCGCCGTTCTTCACGTGCTCCGCCGGGACCCGCGTGGCGGCATCGACCTTGACCGTAATGTAGGGCGTCAAGTTCGAGTCCGAGCACCATTCGTGGAGCGCGCGGATCAGGTACGGCTTGGTCGAGCGCTCAGCCATTGCTTTGGAAGTGCGTGACTCGTGACTCGTGACTCGTGACTGGTGACGGAAGGAGCATGGTTTGACGCCTCTCGCTTCACTTCCTCATGACCTTCTCGGAGGCCGTCAGCGCGTCGATAAACGCCGGCCGGCTGAACAGCCGCTCCGCGTACTTCATGAGCGGCGCGCACTGCCGCGGCAGCTGGATGCCGTAGTAGTCGAGCCGCCACAGCAGCGGCGCGATCGCCACGTCGAGCATGGTGAACTCGTCGCCCAGCATGAATTTCTGCTTGGCGAACACCGGCGCGATCTGCGTCAGGTTGTCGCGGATGATGGCGCGGCCCTTGTCGCCCTGCTTCTGCGTGCCCTTCTCGATGGTCTCGATGTGGCTGAACATCTCGTGCTCGAAGCGGAACAGGAACAGCCGCGCGCGCGCGCGCATCACCGGGTCGGCCGGCATCAGCTGCGGGTGCGGGAAACGGTCGTCGACGTACTCGTCGATGATGTTCGACTCGTAGAGGATGAGATCGCGCTCCACGAGCACCGGCACCTGGTTGTACGGGTTCATCACCGCCAGGTCCTCGGGCTTGTTGTAGAGATCCACATCCACGATCTGGAAATCCATGCCCTTTTCGTACAGCACGATGCGGCAGCGCTGGCTGAACGGGCAGGTGGTTCCTGAATACAAGGTCATCATACGAAAGCCGTAAGCGGTGAGCGGTTAGCGGTGAGCGGTGCGAAATGCGCGGCCGGCGATCAGGAAGGCGCGTCTTTCCTTTTCCCGTTCACTGCTTGCCGCTCCCCGAAATTAATGCACGTCTTTCCAGTATTCCTTCTTCAGCGCGTAGGCAAGCACGAACAGCCCGCCCAGGAACATCAGCACGTAGATGCCCAGCGCGATGCGCGAGCGCTTGGCGGGCTCGCCAACATAGACGAGGAAGTTGACGAGGTCGGCCACCATGCGGTCGTATTCGGGCGGGGTCATGCTGCCGGGCTTCTCCACCACGAGCCGCTGCACCTTCTCCTTCCTGCCGCCCCACGTTGCCCGCTCTGCCGTCGTGAGCGCCTGCTCTCCCTGCAGCTGGTAGAGCACGTGCGGCATGCCGACATTGGGAAAAACGGCGTTGTTCCAGCCCATCGGCCGCGTGGAATCGCGGTAGAAGCTGCGCATATAGGTGTAGAGCCAGTCCGCGCCGCTGCCGGCGGGCGATGCGTTCGAGCGCGCGATCACCGACAGGTCGGGCGGCGCGACGCCGAACCATTCCTTGCCTTCCTTCGGGTCCATCGCGACGCGCATGAGATCGCCGATCTTGGCCTCGGTGAAGATCAGGTTGTCGCGGATCTGCGCCTCGTTCAGCCCCAGGTCCTGCAGCCGGCCGTAGCGCATGTAGCCGGCGCTGTGGCAATTCAGGCAGTAGTTGACGAAGGTCCGCGCTCCGCGCTGCAGCGAGATGAGGTCGGTCTCGTCTATCGGCGCGCGGTCGAGCTTGACCAGTTCGGCGCCGAACGCCATGGCCGGCACCGCGAGCAGCGCCGCGAGCAGTCTCGTCGCGGCGCCCATCAGTGCGCCCCCTTCCATGCGACGCGCGCGGGCTCGGGCTTCACCTGCTCCATCCTGCTGTACCACGGCATGAGCAGGAAGAACGCGAAATACACCAGCGTAAAGATCTGCGAAAGGACCGTGCCGGCGGTGGTCACCGGCTGGGTCCCGAAGTAGCCGAGCACGACGAACGCGACCACGAACAGCGCGAGCGCCGACTTGGTGAGCGCCCCCTTGTAGCGGATCGACTTCACGGGGCTGCGGTCGAGCCACGGCAGCCCGAAGAAGATCATCACCGCCGCGCCCATCAGGATCACGCCCCACACCTTGGGGTCGATCGTGAAAAAGCCGGCGAGCAGCACCGCCGTGACCGCCCCGATTGCGGCGCGGGTGAGCGCGTTGCGGGTCGCGGTAAGCAGCAGGCCCGCGTATGCGATCAGCGCCGCGGCGAGCACCCACATGAAGTCCTCGGTGATCGCGCGCAGGATCGAGTAGTAGGGCGTGAAGTACCACACCGGTGCGATGTGCGTCGGGGTCTTCAGCGGATCGGCGGGAATGAAGTTGTTGTACTCGAGGAAATAGCCGCCGAATTCCGGCATGAAGAACATGATCGTGCAGAACACGATCAGGAATACCACCACGCCCAGCGTGTCCTTGACCGTGTAGTACGGGTGAAACGGGATGCCGTCCACCGGATGCCCGGTGACCGGGTCCTTCACGTTCTTGATCTCGACGCCGTCCGGGTTGTTCGACCCCACCTCGTGCAGCGCCATGATGTGCGCGGCGACCAGCCCTAGGAGCACCAGCGGAATCGCGATCACGTGCAACGAGAAGAACCGGTTGAGCGTCGCGTCCGAGACGACGTAGTCACCGCGTATCCAGAGCGCGAGGTCGGGCCCGATCAGCGGGATCGCGTCGAACAGGTTCACGATCACCTGCGCGCCCCAGTACGACATCTGCCCCCACGGCAGCAGGTAGCCGAAAAACGCTTCCGCCATCATCGTGAGATAGATCAGCATGCCGAAGATCCAGATGAGCTCCCTCGGCTGGCGGTACGACCCGTACATCAGCCCGCGGAACATGTGCAGGTAAATCACGACGAAGAACGCTGACGCGCCGGTGGAATGCATGTAGCGGATGAGCCAGCCGCCGGGCACGTCGCGCATGATGTACTCGACCGAGGCGAACGCCTGCGCCGCGTCCGGCTTGTAGTGCATGGTGAGGAAGATGCCGGTGACGATCTGGAGCACGAGCACCAGCAGCGCGAGCGAGCCGAAGTAGTACCAGAAATTGAAGTTCTTCGGCGCGTAGTATTCGGCGAGGTGCTCCCGCCACAATTGCATCAGCGGGAAGCGCCGGTCGACCCAGGTCAATACGCCGTTGAACGGGCCGGCACCGGTCACCGGCCGCTTTTCGGTGGCCGCCATGTGATTATGCTCCCTTGGCGTCTTCGCCGATCAGCAGCTTCGTGTCGGAGACGTACTGGTGCGGCGGCACCGGAAGGTTGTCGGGCGCCGGCTTGTTCTTGTAGACGCGCCCGGAGAGGTCGAACAGCGAGCCATGGCACGGGCAGTAGAAGCCGCCCTTCCAGTCGGACTCGAACGCCTCGGCTTGCGCCTTGAACTTGTCCACCGGGGAGCAGCCGAGGTGGGTGCAGATGCCCACCACAACGAGGTACTCGGGCTTGATCGAGCGGTGCTCGTTCCGCGCGTAGTCGGGCGTGAGGTCCCGCACGCGCACGCTGTTCGGATCGGCGACCTTGTCGTTGGTGTCCTTGAGCGTCGCGAGCATCTCCGGGGTCCTGCGCACGATCCACACCGGCTTGCCGCGCCACTCGACGCGCATCATCTCGCCGGGCGCGAGATTGCCGATGTCCGCTTCCACCGGCGCACCGGCCGCTTTCGCGCGCTCGGATGGCAGCATGCTCGCCACGAACGGCACCGCGGTCGCGCCTGCGGCGAATCCGCCGGCCACGCTGGTCGCTGCGACGAGCAAGCGGCGTTTTTTCTGATCCAACTCTTTGTCTGTCATACGATTTCGCCTGTCGCCCGGAAAAAGCGCCATTTTACACAAATGCCCTCTGAAACTTAAGCAGAATTTGAAAAATCTTTGTGCGCTCAGTCGCTTATGGAACCCTTGCGGCAAGGCCGCATCACGCGGATCGGGGAACGAATTGGCGATGCCGCAGCGTTCCACGAGGTCGGCGATGAATTCGGACGCCACGCCCGACAAGTGCGCGTACGCTGCAAGCCGCACCGCGCGAGCAAGCGGCGATTGCGCGGGGCCGGCGTGCCGCTGCATCGATGGTCTCGAGCGACGCGGCAACACTGCTCACGATGCGGGGGATCTCCACCCCCACTTTCTCCCGCAGCCCGTTTTGGGCAATAATCACGGGGCTTGGGGACCTCAAGTTACTGGTTCCGGCCGGCGTCAAGCGCGTTGCGCTGCGCAAGCGATTGACTCGCCGAAGAATTCAATCTAGCCCGGACCAGGTCTCAGCCTTCTGCGTTCCGCCATGAACATGCGCAAGCTCTGGCTCGTATTCGCCCAGGCCACGACGATCTGCGTCGCGGCGCTGTTCGTCGTCTCGACGCTGCGCCCCGACCTCCTGAGCTGGCGAGCGCCCGGCAAGGCGGTGTCCGTCACGGCGCAGCAGCCGGATGCCGGCGCTCGCGCGATCGCCTCTTACAGCGAGGCCGCACGCAAGGCGATGCCGGGCGTGGTGAACATCTACACCACCCAGAAACTCAAGCGTCCGCGCCACCCGTTCATGGACGATCCGGTGTTCCGCTACTTCTTCGGCGACCAAGCCGATCCGGGCCAGCAGCAACGCGCCGGCCTGGGCTCCGGCGTCATCGTGAGCGAGCAGGGCTACATCCTCACCAACCATCACGTGATCGAGGCGGTGGACCAGATCGAGGTCGTGCTCTCCGACATGCGCAAGGTGAAGGCGCGCGTGGTGGGCACCGATCCCGATACCGATCTCGCGTTGCTCAAGGTCGATCTTCCGGGCCTCCCTGCCATTGCGTTCTCGCAGGCCGATCCGGTGCGCGTGGGCGACGTCGTGCTCGCCATCGGCAACCCGTTCGGGGTCGGGCAGACCGTGACCTTCGGCATCGTGAGCGGGCTCGGGCGCAACCAGCTGGGCATCACCACCTTCGAGAACTTCATCCAGACCGACGCCGTGATCCACCCCGGCAACTCGGGCGGCGCGTTGGTCGACGTGCACGGCAACCTCGTCGGCATCAACACCGCGATCTACTCGCGAACCGGGGCCTCCATGGGCATCGGCTACGCGATTCCGGCGAGCATGGCGCGGCATGTGATGGACCAGATCATCGAGCATGGATCGGTCACGCGCGGCTGGATCGGCGTCGGCGTCCAGGAAATCAATCCCGAGCTGGCGGCGCTGTTCAAGATTCCGAGCGCGAAAGGAGTGCTGGTTTCCCACATCGAGCGCGGCGGGCCCGCCGAGCGCGCGGGCCTGAAGCCGGGCGATGTGCTGCTCGCGGTGGACGAGCGCCCGGTCACGGACACGACGGCCATGCTCAACCTGGTCGCGGCCTTGAAGCCCGGCCGGCAGGTGAAGCTCAAGGTACTGCGCGAGCAGAGCGAGGCGAATATGGCCGTCACCATCGGCCGGCGTCCCAAGCCTCAGCAGCGCAGCTTCGAATAGACGCGGCGCGCCGCGTCCGGGCGTGCGCCCGCGCCAGCGCCCCCGTCATCCGGTCGGGTCGCGCCCTTTTTCCCCCGCCTCCGGCGGCGCCTCGCCGTACTCGTCCACCGCCTGTGGCGGCCGGCCGAAGAAGCGCGCGGCAAACAGCCCGACCTCGAACAGGATGCACATCGGGATCGCCAGCAGGAGCTGCGAGAGCACGTCCGGCGGGGTCACGATCGCGGAGATCACGAACGCGCCGACGATGAAATACGGCCGCACGTTCCTGAGCTGCTCGATCGAGACCACGCCCATGCGCGTGAGGATGATCACCACGATCGGCACCTCGAACGTCACCCCGAACGCGAGGAACAGCGTGATCACGAAGTTGAGATAGTTCTCGATGTCCGGCGCGACCGAAATGCTCTTGGGCGCGATCTTGTGGACGAAGTCGAACACCAGCCCGAACACGAAGAAGTAGCAGAACGCCACGCCGAGGAAGAATAGCGCGGTGCTCACGACGACGAGCGGCACCACCAGGCGCTTCTCGTGCGCGTAGAGGCCCGGCGCGACGAATGCCCAGGCCTGGTAGAGCACGTACGGCAGCGCGATCGCAAAGGCGACCAGCGCCACGACTTTCACCGGCACCAGGAACGGCGTGACCACGCCGGTGGCGATCATCTTCGATCCCTCCGGCAGCGCGCTCATGAGCGGCCGCGCGAGCAGGTCGTACAGGTCCGCGGCGAACGGGAACAGCGCGACGAACACGATCCCTACCGCGATCAGCGTGCGCAGCAGCCGGTCGCGCAGCTCGATCAGGTGGGAGATGAAAGTATCTTCGCTCATTCGGCTCGCGACGCGGCCGGCTCAGGCCTGTGTCTTTGCCGGGGGCTCGCGCGCGGCATCCGGTTCCGGCTCGGGCTCCGGCGCATCGGGTTTTGCGGCTGCGGGCGCGGGCTCGGCGCCGGACTGGGCGTCCTGCGCGATCCGGTTCAGCTCGGCCTCGGTGTCGCTGATCCCCGTCGTGACGGAGGACTCGAAGGAGCGCGCCGCGTCCTCCATGCTCGAGTGCAGCTTCTTCAGCTCGTCGAGCTCCATCTCGCGCGAGATGTCGGCCTTGACGTCGCTCACGTAGCGCTGCATGCGGCCGAAGAGATGCCCGAGCGTGCGCGCAACGCTTGGCAGGCGCTCGGGTCCGATCACGATCAGCGCCACGACCGCTATGAGCAGCAGCTCGGTAAACCCGATATCGAACATGCGGCAGCGAGAGAGGCGGGAGGTGAGAGACGAGAGGCGTCACGGCGGTTGGAGCAAGTGCCCTACCCGTTTGACGTCTATCTCCTCTCTACTTTCGCCTCTCGCTTCTCAGGCTACGCCTTCGGCGTAGATTCCTTCTTGGCTTCGCCTTCGATGGTCTGGCCGGTGGTGGGCGGGATCTCGCCCTTGGCCTGGGCGGACTTGTCCTCGTCGGACTTCATCCCGTCCTTGAATCCCTTCACCGCGTTGCCCAGGTCGGCGCCGATATTGCGCAGCTTCTTGGTGCCGAAGATCAAGACCACCACCAGCAGTACGATCAGCCAGTGCCAGATGCTAAACGTCCCCATAACTCGCTCCTCTATGCGGGGAAAGCCCGCGCATGCGCCCGTCGCCCATTCCGCCCATTGCCGGCCGGCGCCTCACTTGCGCGAGGCTTTCTCCTCGATTCCCGACACGCCCTCGCGGCGCTCGAGCTCCGCGAGCACGTCCTCGGGCGCGAGGCCGTGCCACGCGAGCAACACCAGGCTGTGGAACCACAAGTCGGCGGTTTCGCGCACGAGATGCAGTTTATCACCGCCCTTCGCCGCAAGCACCGTTTCGGCCGCCTCTTCGGCGAGCTTCTTCAGGATCGCGTCCTCGCCCTTCGCGAACAGGCTCGCCACGTAGGAACCGGAAGCCTCGGCGCGCTTGCGCTCGGCAATTGCCTCTCCCAGCCGCCGCAGGATGTCCGCGTCGCTCATCGCGCGTAGATGTCCTTCGGGTCCTTGACCACGGGATCCACCGCGACCCATGCGCCGTCCTCGAGCCGCCGGAAGAAGCAGCTGTGCCGTCCAGTATGACAGGCAATCCCTCCCGTCTGTTCCACCTCGAGCAGGATCACATCGTCGTCGCAGTCGAGGCGGATCGCCTTCACTTTCTGCACGTGCCCGGATTCCTCGCCCTTGTGCCACAGTTTGGCGCGCGAGCGCGACCAGTAGTGCGCCTCTCCGGTCCGCAGCGTCCTGTCCAGCGCCTCGCGGTTCATCCACGCAACCATGAGCACTCTCCCGCTGCCGCGCTCCTGCGCCACCGCCGGCACCAGGCCCTCCGGCGTCCATTTGATCGTGTCGAGCCAGCTGTCTTTCATCGGGAGGCCGGATTGAGGAACGAGGATTGAGGACTGAGTAAGCGCACGTGTGCCCCAATTTCTCTGGATTCTCCGCGCTTTTCCCTCAATCCTCAATCCTTTAGCTCAATCCTGCAATCGGACTTCGATGCCGCGCCGCGCCATGTGCTCCTTCGCCTGGCGAACGGTGTATTCCCCGTAATGGAACACGCTCGCCGCGAGCACGGCATCCGCCCGGCCCCTCAGTATGCCATCCACCAGGTGATCGAGGCTGCCGACGCCCCCGCTCGCGATCACCGGGATCGCGAGCGCGTCGGAAAAAGCGCGCGTCAGCTCGAGGTCGAACCCGCTGCGCGTGCCGTCGCGATCCATGCTCGTGAGCAGAATCTCCCCGGCGCCGGACGCCTCCATCCTGCGGCCCCATTCCAGCGCATCGATGCCGGTCGCCTTGCGCCCGCCGTGCGTATATACCTCCCAGCGGAGCGCGCGGGAACCCGCCACGCGCTTCGCATCGATCGCCACGACGATGCATTGCGAGCCGTACCGCCCCGTCGCCTCCGCGACCAGCTGCGGATTCTGGACCGCCGCGGTGTTGATGCTCACCTTGTCCGCACCGGCATTGAGCAGCCGCCGCACGTCCGCGACGGTGCGCACGCCCCCGCCGACGGTCAACGGAATGAAGACCTGCGCTGCGACCGCCTCGACGACGCTGACGATGAGATCGCGTCCGTCGCTCGATGCGGTGATGTCGAGAAAAGCGAGTTCGTCGGCGCCCTGCTCATCGTAGCGCCGAGCCACCTCGACGGGGTCGCCGGCGTCGCGCAGCCCGACGAAGTTCACGCCCTTCACCACGCGGCCGGCGGTGACGTCGAGACAGGGAATGATGCGCGTGGCGAGCCCCATGCGGTGAGGAACGAGGATTGAGGATTGAGGATCGAGTAACCCCTCTGCGCGGTTCTGCCCGACGCTCAATCCTCATTCCTCATTCCTCAATCCTTCTTCGAGAGCTGGTCGGCCAGTTTCTGCGCGGCGGCGAAGTCGAGCTTGCCCTCGTAGACCGCGCGGCCGGTGATCGCGGCGACGATGCCTTCGCGCTCCACTTCGCACAGCGCCTTGATGTCCTCGAGGCCGGTGATGCCGCCGCTCGCGATCACGGGCACCGTAAGCACACGGGCAAGCGCCACGGTCGCCTCGATGTTGATCCCGGTCAGCATTCCGTCGCGTCCGATGTCGGTGTAGATGATCGCCTCCACTCCGTAGTCCTGGAACTTTTTGGCGAGGTCGGCCACCTGGTGCCCGGTCATCTTCGACCAGCCATCCACCGCGACCTTGCCGTCCTTGGCATCCAGCGCGACGAGGATGTGTCCGGCAAACGCGGTGCACGCGTCGTGCAGAAAACCCGGTGTCTTGACCGCCGCGGTGCCGACGATGACGTAGGAGATGCCCGAGTCGAGCAGTTGCTCGATGGTATCCAGATCGCGAACGCCCCCGCCGAGCTGGACCGGGATCTTGCCGCCCACGGCGGTTGCGATCGCCCTGATCGCGCCCTCGTTCTTGGGCCGCCCGGCCGCCGCCCCGTTCAGGTCCACGACGTGCAGCCGCCGCGCCCCGTGCTTGAGCCAGCGCTCGGCCATCGCCGCGGGATCGTCCGAAAAAACCGTGGCCGTCTCCATCGCGCCCTGCTGAAGGCGCACGCACTTTCCGTCCTTGAGATCGATCGCCGGGATGATCAGCATAGGTTGACCGACAGCGATACGGCGCTTTTCGCGCGCAGCTCCGGCTGCCATGCAACGAAATTGGCAAGCATTCTCAGCCCGGCTGCGTGGCTCTTTTCCGGGTGGAACTGCACGGCAAAGACGTTCTCGCGTGCGACCGCGCAGGTGAACGGCACGCCGTACACCGCTTCGCCCGCCGCGAGCCCGCGCTCCGCGGGATCCACGAAAAAGCTGTGCACGAAATAGAAGCGGCTGCGCTGCGCGATGCCTTCCCACAACGGGTGCGCCCCCGTCTGGCGCACTTCGTTCCACCCCATGTGCGGCACCTTGAGCCGGCCGCCCTGCGCGTCCGCCATCTTCTCCCCGGGGAAACGGCGCACGCGCCCGTGGAACAGCCCGAGCCCGGCCACGCCGCCCTCCTCGCTCGTCTCGAACAGCATCTGCAGGCCGATGCAAATGCCGAGAAAAGGCTTCCCCCGCGCGGCGGCGAGCACGGCTTGGCGCAGCCCGCGCGCGTCCATCTCGCGCATGCAATCCGGCATCGCGCCCTGCCCCGGGAACACGACCCGGGCCGCGCGCGCGATCACGTCCGGATCGCTCGTCACTGCGACTTCAAGGCGGGGCGCAACGTGCTCGATCGCCTTTGCCACCGAGCGCAGGTTGCCCATGCCGTAATCAACCACGGCGACGTCGATCATGACTTCGTCGGTTCCAAGCTCAAGGTTCCAGGTTCCGGGTTGCCTTGCTGCATTGAGACCTGATCCTGAACCGTGAACCTCGAACGCTAAACTTTGAACTTTGAACTTGGAATCCTGAACCCGGAACAGGCGACCGCCTATAGGGAGCCCTTGGTGGAGGGCACATCCGCCACGCGCCGGTCGCGCTCGATCGCTGCGCGCAGCGCCCGCGCGAACGCCTTGAAGGCGGTCTCGGCCTGGTGGTGCGCGTTGGATCCCTTGATGTTGTCGATGTGCAGGGTGACCTGCGCGTGATTGACGAAACCCTGGAAGAACTCATGCACCAGGTCCACGTCGAACTCGCCGATGCGCGCCCGCACGAAATCGATGTGATACTCGAGCCCGGGACGTCCCGAAAGGTCCACGACCGCGCGCGACAGCGCCTCGTCCAGCGGCACGTAGGCGTGCCCGTAGCGGCGCACGCCGGTCTTCTTTCCGGCCGCCTTGGCGAAGGCCTGCCCGAGCGTGATGCCCACGTCCTCCACCGTATGATGGCCGTCGATGTGCAGGTCGCCCTTGGCAGTGACTTCCAGATCAAACACGCCGTGACGCGCGACCTGCTCGAGCATGTGGTCGAGGAACGGCACGCCGGTGGCGATCTTCGCCTTCCCGGCGCCGTCGAGATTGAGCTTGACCCGGATCTCGGTTTCCTTGGTAACGCGGGTGAGTTCGGCTTTACGCATGGCCGTGCTCAGCGGGATGCGGACATCGTGCGCGCAAGGTGAGACTGGGATGTCAAGCGGCGAGGGTCTGGGTCAATGCGGTGAGGAAAGCGTCGTTCTCATCCCGGGTGCCGACCGTTACCCGCAGGCAATCCCCCAGCAGGCGATGAGAACCGTGGAGGCTCTTGATCAGGACTCCGCGTCCTTTCAGTCCGTCGAAAACGCGCTCCGCGTTGCTGGCCTTGAACAGGATGAAATTGGCGTTGCTTGGATACGCCACCACTCCGGGCACGCTCCCCAGTTCCCGCAGCAGCCGTCCACGCTCAAGCTTGATGGCCGCCGCCTGTTCTGTCAACACCTCGTCATGCCGCAGCACTTCCAGCGCGACGATCTGCGTGAGCGTGCCGACATTATACGGCAAACGCACCTTGTCGAGCTGCGCGAGCCATGCGCGCGCGCCCGCGAGCACGCCGAGCCGCAGCCCCGCGAGCCCCAGCTTCGAGAGGGTACGCATGATGAGCAGGTTGGGCGAGCCCTCGAGCCGCTCCATGAAGCTCGCGCCCGCGAACGCATGATAGGCCTCGTCGATCACCACCAGGCCGGGCGATGCCTCGACGATGCGGGCGATCGACGCGGCATCGAACAGATTGCCGGTGGGGTTGTTCGGGTAGGCAATGAAGGTCAGGGCCGGCCGGTGGCGCTCGACCGCCGCGAGCAGTGGATCGGCGTCAAGCGAGAAATCCTCGCGCAGGTCCACCCCGACGTAGCGCGCGCCGGCGATCGTCGCGATCATGCGGAACATCGTGAACGAGGGCTCGGCCCCCAGCACCACCGCGCCCGGCCTCGCGATTGCCAGCACCAGCATCTGGATGAGCTCGTCGGACCCGTTGCCGAGCAGCAGCTCCATACCCGCGGGCACCTCGAGGGCCTCGCGCAGCCGCGCTTTCAGCGGGGCCGCGCCCGGATCCGGATAGCGGTTGAGGGCCGCCTCTTCGACGAGCCGCGCGAGACGCGCGCGCAACGTCTCCGGCAGCCGGTACGGGTTCTCCATCGCATCGAGCTTCACCATCGCCGCGCTGTCGGGCACGTGGTAGGCCGTCAGCGCACGGATCTCCTCGCGGATGATGTCTTCGGGAGTCTTCGGCATGCGTGCAAATCTTTAGAACCTATTTCCTATATAGGCGCGTGATGCGTGCCTATATATGAAACAGGTTCTAATCACCAAGGTCACGAAGGACACAAAGGAATAGCAAGAAAACTACGGACACGACTCATATTCGAGGAACCTTCGTGTCCTTTGTGTCCTTTGTGATTCAGCTTTTGGGTGGCTTCATGCGGTATTCGGCCGACTTCGCGTGCGCAGTCAGGCCCTCGCCGCGCGCGAGTTCCGCGGCGACGGCGCCCAGCGTTGTGGCGGCCTCGCGCGAGATGCGCAGCACGCTCGAGCGTTTCTGGAAATCGTAGACACCGAGCGGCGAGGAAAAGCGCGCAGTGCGCGAGGTGGGCAGCACATGATTCGGTCCGGCGCAATAGTCCCCGAGCGCTTCCGAGCTGTAGTGACCGAGGAAGATCGCACCCGCATGGCGGATCTTGGGCAGCAGCGCATCCGGCAGATCCACCGCGAGCTCGAGGTGCTCCGGCGCGATGCGGTTGACGAGCTCGCACGCCTCGTCGAGGTCACGCACGCGGATCAGGGCTCCGCGCTTGGAGAGCGCCGCGCGGATGACATCGCGTCGCGGCATCCCGGCGAGCTGGCGCTCGATGCTTGCCGCGACGTCCTCGATGAAACCCGCATCGGGCGTGATCAGGATCGCCTGCGCGAGCTCGTCGTGCTCGGCCTGCGCGAAGAGATCCATTGCGACCCAGTCGGCATCCGTGCGCCCGTCCGACACCACCACCACTTCCGACGGACCGGCCACCATGTCGATGCCGACCCTGCCAAAGACGCGCCGCTTGGCCGCCGCGACGTACGCATTGCCCGGGCCGACGATCTTGTCCACTGCCGGTATCGTCGCCGTGCCGAAAGCGAGCGCCGCGATCGCCTGCGCGCCGCCGACGGTGTAGGCGCGGTCCACCCCGCAGATCGCCGCGGCCGCGAGCACAAGGTCATTCTTCTCACCGCCGGGGGCCGGAACCACCATGATGATCTCGCCTACGCCGGCGACCTTCGCCGGCACCGCGTTCATGATTACCGAGGACGGATAGGCCGCCTTGCCGCCGGGAACGTAGAGACCGACCCGGTCGAGCGCCGTCACCCGCTGCCCGTATTCCGAGCCGTCCGCGTCCCGGTAGCTCCACGTGACGGCAAGCTGCTTCTCGTGGTAGGCGCGCACTCTCTGCATCGCCGTCTCGAGCGCCGCACGGGTCGCCGGGGGCACGCGATCGAGCGAGCGCGCAAGTTCCGCCGCGGGAACCTCGAGCGCGGCCACCGTTTCGGCCTGCACGCGGTCGAAGCGCCGGGTGTACTCGAGCAGCGCCGCATCACCGCGCTTCTCGACGTCGGAAACGATCGCCGCGACCGCTTCCTCGATCTGCGGGTCTTGCGCGGAGTCGAACGCGAGCAGCTCCTCGATTCGTGCCTCGAAGTCCGGCTGGTCGGTGGCGAGGCGGCGGAGCGCGATCATGACGCCGCGCGCGCGAATGCATCCAGCAGCGGCTGGATGGCGGGGCGCTTGAGCTTCAGCGCCGCCTGGTTGACGATCAGACGCGCGCTGAGCGGCGCGATCTCCTCCACGGCCTTGAGCCGGTTGGCGCGCAGCGTCCTGCCCGTGCTCACGAGATCCACGATCGCGTCGGCGAGCCCCGTGAGCGGCGCGAGTTCCATCGAGCCATGGAGCCGGATCACGTCCGCGTGCACGCCCTTGGCGGCGAAGTGCTCGCGCGCGGTGTGCACGTACTTGGTCGCCACCCGCAGGCGCCCGCCCTGCTTGACCGCGTGCCGGTAGTCGAAGCCGTCCGGCGCCGCAACCACCATGCGGCAGCGCGCGATCTTCAAGTCGAGCGGCTGGTAGAGGCCCGCGCCACCATGCTCGTCGAGCACGTCCTTGCCGGCGACGCCGAGATCGGCCGCGCCGTACCGGACGTAGATCGGCACGTCCGTCGCGCGCACGATGATCAGCCGCACGTCGCGCCGGCTGGTCCTCAGGATGAGCTTGCGCGAGGTCTCGGGGTCATCGCGCGCGACGATCCCCGCGCTCTCGAGCAGCGGCACGGCCTCGTCGAAGATGCGGCCCTTGGAGAGCGCGATCGTGATCACGGGCGGGGTGAGAATCCGCAAAAAAACAGCATTTTACAGCAATGTGCGGATATCAACCGCCAAGCCGCCAAGAACAGCAAGAAAAGGGGAACCGTGATCGAACCACAGAGAGTGGGAGAGAAGCAAAAGCCAAACGAGATCAGGCAACAGCCCTTTGCGTTTGGCAACGTCCTAGTTAGTGGGTAAAGCTGCCTGTGGCGCGAGCAGACGTTGAAGCACCAGAGCAATGAAATCAATGTCTTCAGGCAGCCGATGTTTGAAGTCTGCCTCGACGAGATATCTCTGAAGA
>VGID01000028.1 GCA_016868035.1 Betaproteobacteria bacterium
GCGGTAAGCGGTAAGCGGTAAGCGGTAAGCGGTAAGCGGTAAGCGGTAAGCGGTAAGCGGTAAGCGGTAAGCGGTAAGCGGTAAGCGGTAAGCGGTAAGCGGTAAGCGGTAAGCGGTAAGCGGTAAGATTGGACTTGCCTGTTACCGGAAGTTCCCGCTCACTGCTCACCGCTCACCGCTCACTGCTCACTGCTTACCGCTCACCGCTTACTGCGTCTTGAACGCCGCGAGGCGTTTGCGGTGCCGCGCCGCCTCTTCCAGGTTGCCCTGCGCGTCGAGCGCAAGCGCGAGATTGTTCAGCGTATGCGCGACGCTCAGATGCTCGGGCCCGAGCACCTGCTCCTTCAGGGACAGCGCGCGCCGCAGGAATTTTTCCGCCTCCGCGTACCGGTCCTGCGCGAGCAGCATCGTTCCGATGTTGTGCAGGCCGGTTGCCGCCTGGAAGCTCTTCTGCCCGTGGCGCTTCTCGAAGATCGCGAGCGCCCTGCGGTGCAGCTTCTCGGCTTCGCCGAACCTCTTCAGCGCGAAGAGAACCTCCGCCTCCGATTGCAACGCGATGCCGGTATTGCCGTGATCCGGGCCGTGCCGGCGCGCGGCGAGCTTGACCGCGCGCTGCGCGAATTCAAGCGCTTCCTCCGGCTTCCCGCGCAGCCGCACGTAGAGCGCGGCCTGTGCGAGCGAGAGCCCGGTGGCACGGTGGTTTTCGCCCAGCGTCGAGTCCGCTTCGCGCAGCGCCTCGCGCGCGAAGAGCTCCGCTTGTTCCAGGTTGCCGCGGTGGAAATGCAGTTCCGCCTGCTCGTAGAGCAGCTTCCACTCCACCTCGCCGGCGGTGGCCGGCGGCGGCGCGGCAGCGAGGCACAGCAGCATGGCTGCCGCGAAAACCGCGTGACTGGAGGTGATCTCAAAAACCGCGAATATAGCCGCCGATGGACGCCGATACACGCCGATCCTTATGATGATGAGTAATGAGTGATGGATGATGGGTGATGCGAGGAAATAGTGCGTGTGCTTACCAGCCTACCATTTCCCCATTCCCCATTTCCCATTTCCCATTTCCCATTACCAGTGTCATTCGCGTTCATCCGCGTTTATCTGCGGTTCCATTATTGCTCTTCCCGGCGCCTTGGCGTCTTGGTGGCTGATTTCTGCTGCTTGACGCACGTCATCCTGATAAACGAATCACGAATCACGACTCACGCCTTCGCCGTAGACAATCGTGACGTTCTCGGGGCTGAGCCACTCGCGAAGCGAGCGGATGAGCTCGTCGTGCAGGTTCACACGCCAGGCTTCGCCCAGGTCGATCTCGCAGGTCGCGCCGCGGTTGGAATAAACCACCGAGACCGGGCACTGGCCGCTGCGGTAGGGCGCGAGGAGCTCGCGCAGGCGTCCGCCGGGGGATCCCCCGTTGCAGACCAGGCGCACGGCGCGCGCGAAGCGGTTGCGCGCCTCGCCGAGGTCGAGCGCATTGACCGCCTCGATGCGCATCCCGTAATCGGCGCCCGCCTCGGCTTCGCCGTTGCCCGCGCGCATGCGCGCGGAGCGCAGCCTCACCTCGAGCACCAGCAATTCATCTTCCTTGAGCTTGTGGCGGTGTGCCTCGAACGCCTCCCGGAACACCACCACTTCGAAGCGGCCGGTGTCGTCGGCGAGATGGACCACGCCCATGCGTCCGCTCGCCGTGTTCTGGATGCGCACGCCGAGGACCACGCCCGCGACCCAGTAGCTGCGCCCGGAATAATCCGCGCCGCTGTTCGCGAGGTCGGCGAGCCGGGTGCGCACGAAGCGACGCACCTCCTCGCGGTAGATGTCGAACAGGTGCCCGCTGAAATAGTAGCCGAGCGCCAGCTTCTCGTTCTGCAGCCTCTCCTTGGCGCTCCAGCGCGGCACGGCGGCAAGCGGCGCGCGCGAGCCGGGTTCCGCAAGCTCCCCGAACAGGCTCACCTGCTGCGCCGCACGGCTCGCCTGCTCCGCGCTCTCCAGCGCCGCGCCAACCGACGCGAGAGCCGCAGCCCGGTGATCATCCATGCCGTCGAACGCCCCGGCCCGCACGAGCGACTCCACGACCCGCCGGTTGACGAGCCGCTTGTCCACGCGATGGCAGAAATCGAAGAGATCTCGGAACGGGCCCGCTTTGCGGGCTTCCACGATCGAGGCGATCGCCGCCGCTCCCGTGCCCTTGATCGCACCCAGCCCGTAGCGGATCGTCTTCGCGTCCACCGGCTCGAAGCGGTAGCTCGACTGGCTCACGTCGGGCGCCAGCAGCTGGATGCCGTGTGCGCGCGCGTCCTCGGCGAAGAGCTGCACCTTGTCGGTGTCGTCCATCACCGCCGACATGTTGGCCGCGATGAACGCGGCCGTGTGGTGCGCCTTGAAATACGCGGTCTGGTAGGCGACGAGCGCGTAGGCCGCGGCGTGCGACCGGTTGAATCCGTAGCCCGCGAACTTCTCCATCAGCCCGAAAAGCTCGTTCGCCTTGCGCTCGCCCAGGTTGTTCTTCACGGCGCCGGCGACGAACACGCTGCGGTGCTGCGCCATCTCCTCGGGCAGCTTCTTGCCCATCGCGCGGCGCAGCAGGTCGGCCCCGCCGAGGGTATAGCCGCCGATCAGCTGCGCGATCTGCATGACCTGTTCCTGGTACACCATCACTCCGTAAGTGGGGCTGAGGATCGGCTCGAGCCGCCGGTCGAGGTACTCGACGCGCTGGCGCCCGTGCTTGCGATCCACGAAATCCGGTATGAGATCCATCGGACCGGGCCGGTAGAGCGACACCAGCGCGATCAGGTCCTCGAAGCGGTCGGGCCGCGCGCGCTTCAAGAGGTCGCGCATGCCGCGCGATTCGAACTGGAACACGCCGGTCGTGTCGCCCGCCGCGAACAGCCGGTAGGTCGCGGTATCGTCGAGCGGGAGGCTCTCCAGTGACAAGGATTGAGGATTGAGGACTGGGGATTGAGCAAATCCCCCCTGTTTTTCCTCGATCCTCGATCCTCGATCCTCATTCCGGATGTAGCGCAGCGTCCAGTCGAGGATCGTGAGTGTGGTGAGCCCGAGGAAGTCGAACTTCACCAGGCCGACGGCTTCCACGTCCTTCATGTCGAACTGCGAGATCACGCTCTCGGAGCCATCCGCCGTGTAGAGCGGGCAGAAATCCGTGAGCTTGCCGGGCGCGATCAGCACCCCGCCCGCGTGCATGCCGACGTTGCGCGTGAGCCCCTCGAGCTTCTGCGCGAGCGCGAGCAGCTCCCGCACCTCCTCTTCCTTCTCCGCGCGCTCCTTCAGCTGCGGCTCCATCTTGCGCGCCTCGTCGAGCGTGATGTGGCGCCCCGGCTGGAACGGAATCAACTTCGCGAGCTGGTCACAGAACGTGTACGAGAGGTCGAGCACGCGGCCGACGTCGCGCACCACGGCCCTCGCCGCCATCGTGCCGAAGGTCGCGATCTGGGAGACGCTGTCCGCCCCGAACTTGCCCTTGACGTATTCGATCACGCGGTCGCGCCCGTCCTGGCAGAAATCGATGTCGAAATCCGGCATCGAGACGCGCTCCGGGTTGAGGAAGCGCTCGAAAAGCAGGTCGTAGCGCAGCGGATCGAGATCGGTGATGCCCAGCGAATAGGCCGCGAGCGAGCCCGCGCCCGACCCGCGGCCGGGGCCCACCGGGATGCCGTTTGACTTCGCCCAGTTGATGAAGTCGGCCACGATGAGGAAGTAGCCCGGGAAGCCCATCTGCACGATGGTGTTCAACTCGAACTCGAGCCGCTCGCGGTAGCGCGGAAAGCGCTCCGCGCGCAGCTTCGCGTCAGGGTAAAGCTGCTTCATGCGGGCTTCGAGCCCCGCCGCCGCGCACTCGCGCAGGTAGCGGTCGAGCCCGATATTGCCCGGGGTGGGAAAGCGCGGCAGCTGGCTCTTGCCCAGCTCGAGCGCGAGATTGCAGCGCTTGGCGATCTCCACGCTGTTGGCGAGCGCCTGCGGAACGTCCTTGAAGGCCTCCGCCATCTCCGCCTGCGTGCGGAAGTGCTGCTCCGGGCCGAAGCGCCGCGGCCGGCGCGGATCAGAGAGCCGGTAGCCCTCGGCGATGCATACGCGCGCCTCGTGCGCGCGGAAGTCGTCCGGGCGAACGAACTGCACCGGGTGCGTAGCGACCACCGGGAGCTTCAGGAAGCAGGCGAGCTTCAGCGCGCGCTGAACGTAGGTCTCGACCGGCATGCTCCCTTCCCCGAGGACCGTCGCGTTGCGCCCGGGCCGCTGCAGCTCGACGTAGTAGCGCCCCGGGAACAGTTTCTGCCACTCGCGGGCGAGCCGCTGCGCGAGCTTCTGGTTGTCCGCTACCAGCGCCTGTCCGAGGTCGCCGTGATGCGCGCCCGAGAGCGCGATCAGCCCTTCGGTGCCGGCCTCCGCGAACCAGCCTTTCTTCAGCTCGGCGCGCCCCCGGTAGCGGTTGCCGCGATAGGCGCGGGTGAGCAGATCGGACAGCCGCAGGTAGCCGGCGCGCGATTGCGCGAGGAGGAGCAACCGGTGCGGCTTGTCGCGGTCGGGCTCGTTCTCCAGCCAGACGTCGCAGCCGAGGACGGGCTTGACGCCGCGCGCGCGGGCTTCCTGGTAGAACTTGACCATCCCGAAGACGTTGCCGAGATCGGTAAGCCCGAGCGCCGGCATGCCGTCCCCGGCCGCCGCCTCGACCGCCTCGTCGAGCCGAACGATCCCGTCCACGATCGAGTACTCGCTGTGCAATCGCAGATGGACGAACGACGGCCGCATGCAACGCTATTTTACGGCGAAGCGTGGCTCCGTTTCACCCTCGCGTCCGGAATAATTTCTGCGAAAAAAATCCGCAACATAGAAGCTGCGGCTGCTCAGGCACCGGGCGGCGCGCGAGCGCGCCCGCCGCGCCGCCGCCCGGCGAAACGCAGGATGCCTCAGCCGAGTTTCATGTCCGGGAGCCGGACGATCTTCACGCCGGCGGCTTCCAGCGCCTGCCGCGCCGCCCGGGCGATCGCGACACCCGTCGGCTCGTCGCCGTGCACGCACAGCGTGTCGACGCGCGCCTCGATGCGCTTGCCGGTGCGCGAGGTGATCACGCCGTTGACGACCATGTCGACGACCTGCTTCGCCGCGGCCGCCGGGTCCTTGATCACCGTTCCCGCGATCTTGCGCGAGGCGAGCGTGCCGTCGTCGTTGTACTGGCGGTCGCAGTAACCTTCGCGCGCGACCTTCAGGCCCAGCTTGCGGCCGGCCTTCTCCATCTCCGAGCCGAAGTTGGTCACGTAGATGATTTCAGGATCGACCGACTTGATGGCGCGGCCGATCGCCATCGCGTAGTCCGCATTCTCCGCCGCCATGTTGTTCAACGCGCCGTGCGGCTTCAGATGCGTGACCTTCTCGCCGACGTAGGCGGCCATCGCCGAGAGCGCGCCGATCTGGTACGCGATCAGGTACTCGAGCTCGTCCGGCTTCATGTCGATGCGGCGGCGCCCGAAACCCCAGAGGTCGTTGAAGCCGGGATGCGCCCCGATGCTCACGCCCTCTTCCTTGGCTCGCTGCACGACGTGGCGCATCGTCAGCGGGTCGCCCGCGTGAAAGCCGCAGGCGATGCTCGCCGAGCGGATGATCTTGAGAATTTCGTCGTCATCGCCGATGTCGTAGGCGCCGAACCCCTCGCCCATGTCGGCATTCAGGTTGACCGAGATCGTCATCATTCACCTCTGGTCCAGGTAGTGATCATCCGGCTGCGCCGCGCGGCGTGGAATCGTATGATACTAAGTATAGCAACACAATATGATTTGGCCCAGCGCCGGCACGGTTCGGGATGCCTCGTCAGTGGATCGGCCACTTGGGCCGAATGCGGTCGAGCAGGCCCGCGCGCCCGGCGATCCGTTCCCCGCGCTCCTGCGCTTGCTTGAGGACTTCCCGCTCGTCGATGCTCCGGACCACACCGTTCTCCATGAGGATCCTGCCGTTGCAGAGCACCGTGTCGGCGCCGCCGCGTGCGGAGTGCACGAGGTTGGTCAGCGGGTTGAGCAACGGCCGCCACTCGGGACTTCGCGTCTCGAAGATGGCGATATCCGCCTTTTTCCCGGGTTCCAGCGACCCGATCTCGTCGGCCCACAGCGCGGCCTTCGCGCCGTTCAGCGTCGCCATCTCCAGCACCGTCTCGGGGGGCATGAGGGTCGGATCGAGCCGCTGCGCCTTGCATGCGCCCGAGACGAGCCACATCTGACGCACGATGTCGAGAAAGTTGCTCGAGGTTGCAGCGTCCGAGCCCAGCGCCACCGTGATTCCGAGCTCCATCATCTCCGGGAAACGGCCGAACTGCATGCTGCCCATGCCCAGGCGAAAACCGGTCGACGGAGTGCACGAGATCTTCAGATCGTGCCGCATGCTGAGTACGAGCTCCTTTGGGCTCGCCCAGCCCATGTGGATGAGGACCATGTTCGATCCCAGCGCGCCGAGCCGTGCCATGCGCTCGATGTCGGAGGCGCCGTGCAACGCGCGCGAGGCCGAAATCTCGTGGAAGGATTCGGAGGCGTGCATCACGAGCCCGACGCCGTTCTCGTCCGCCTTCTTCTTGATCGCCTGGATCATCGTGTCCGAGCACGCTGACAGCACGCGCAGGGAGAACCACGCACGGACGCGGCCGTCGTGAGCGCCGTTGAGTTGCGTAACCGTTTCCTGCGCCCGGCGCAGGGCCTCCTCGCCGCTTTCGCGGAACATCCCCGCGGGCAGCTCGCCGATCGGCGTGTTGTGTACGTCGATCGCAGTGCGCGCGACGATGCCACGGATCCCGCTCTCGCCAACCGCCTGCGCGGTCTCCCGGGGAAAAAAGCTGCCGGGATCGATGAAGCACGTGGTTCCGGCGCGGATGAGCTCGAGCTGACAGCAGAGGGCCGCACAGTACGCGTCCTCCGCCATCAGTGCGCTCTCGTAGCCGTAAAGCCGTTCCAGCAGATGGACCTTCATCTCGCAGCCCTCTGCCACGCCCCGCCCGAGCTGCTGGACGTTGTGCACGTGCGTGTCGATCAGGCCGGGCATGACGAGCTTCCCGGCGGCGTCGATCTCTTTCGTCGCGGTAAAGTTCCTGGCCACATCCCTCGTCTTGCCTGCAGCGACGATGCGGTCGCCCTCGATCGCGACGGCGCCATCGGTGAAGATGCGCCGCTCGGCGTCCATGCTGATCAGCCAATCGGCGTGCTTGACGAGTATCCTTTCCATTGCCTGCCTCCCCGCATCCGGCGGCGGAATGACCTGCGCGAACCCGGAATGCCAGCCGCTATCGATCGCGCGCGGCCCGATCGATCCCCGCCGCAACATGCGTCGTTATCTGCATATTTGTCGTACATTACAATGATACATTCTATCGACGATGGAGTCGGGCGTCCCCCGGGCGCGCCGCGACACATGTCTATGGCGAGCGTGCGGTTTCTTCCTTGCGGCGACACCGCGATCGTGATCGAGTTCGGCGACCGAGTGGATCACGGCCTGAACGCGCAGGTCCTGCGGCTCTCCGCGCGGGTGCGCGCGCAGAACGTCCCAGGCGTCATCGAGACACTGCCGACGTTACGCTCGCTGCTGGTTCATTACGACCCCCTCGCGACCGACAGCGCGAGCGTGACCGCAGCAATCGAGCGTCTTCTTCAGGGCAGCCACGGCGCAGCCGCACGCTCGCGCCTGTGGCGGATCCCGGCATGCTACGAAGGCAGCCACGCGCCCGACCTCGAGGACGTGGCAAAGCGCACCGGGCTCGCCGCCGATGAAATCGTCCGCTTGCACTGCAGCATGCGCTTTCATGTCTACATGGTCGGTTTCTCGCCGGGCTTTCCGTACATGGGCGACCTTCCCGAGTCCCTCGCACTGCCGCGCCGCAAGGACCCGCGCGTACGCGTCCCGGCCGGATCGATCGCCATCGCGACCAGCATGACCGCGATCTATCCGGTCGAGAGCCCGGGCGGCTGGCACCTGATCGGCGCAACCCCGGTGCGATTGTTCGACGCGCGCTGGCCGCGGCCCGCCCTGCTCTCGCCCGGGGACAGGGTGAGTTTCGAGCCGGTCGGCGCGCGCGATTACGACGAAATCCGGTCAGCAGTTGCCGCGAACGGCTACGAAGTTCCGTGCGAAGCGATCGAAGCATGAAGCCTGCCCTGAAAATACTGATGCCGGGTGTGCACACGACCATCCAGGGCGCGAGGCGCACCGGCTACCAGGACGTAGGCGTGCCCGGATCCGGCCCGCTCGACCCCGTCAGCTTCCGGCTTGCGAACGCGCTCGTGGGCAATGCGCACGAGACGGCGGCGCTCGAATTGCTGCTGCAGGGACCGACCTGTGAAGTCCTGGCCGACGCCGTCCGCGTTGCGCTGGTCGGCTGCGGCGCGGGCATCGAGGTGCGCTCGGGAAGCACGCGGACGATCCCGGCCGGCGAGAGCGCGCGGCTTACCCGGGGAGAGGCGTTTCGCATCGGCCCGCTGGGCGACTCGGCTTGCGCTTACCTCGCCATCGAGGGCGGCTTCGATGTGGCACCGGTGCTGGGCAGCGTTTCCACCTACGTGCGCGGCGCGATCGGCGGCTTCGACGGAAGGCGCTTGCAAAAGGACGACCTCGTGCCGCTGCGGCTCGGCGGCGCCGGGATCCGCGCCGAGAGCGCACTCACCCGCCCGCTCGATCTCGGCATCGACGAGCCGGTGCGCGTGGCGCTCGGCCCGCAGGCCGACTACTTCACGGGCGACGCCCTGAAGATCTTCCTGTCGTCCGTCTACACGGTATCGCCGCAGTCGGACCGGATGGGATTCCGCCTCGAAGGGCCACCGCTCGCGCACGCGAAGGGCTACAACATCGTCTCGGACGGGATCGTGCCCGGGTCGATCCAGGTCCCGGGCTCGGGCCAGCCCATCGTCCTGATGGCCGATCACCAGACGATTGGCGGATATCCGAAGATCGCGACCGTCGTCTCCGCGGACCTGCCGCTTGTCGCGCGCCGCAGGCCGGGACGGGCCATACGCTTCGTTGCGGTCGAGGTACGCGAGGCCGAGCGGCTGCGCAAGGCGCAGGAAGCGGCGATACGGCATGAGATCGATGCGCTTCGCCCCATGGCTCATGCCGCGCAGTAGACTCGTCGTGTCCGGCGCGAAAATGCGACTACAGGCGGAAGGGAAAGAGTCTCCGACATGTCGAAACTGAAGATGATGTACGCGCAGAGCGCTGTCCCCCTCTACATCCAGATCGCCTCGGCGCTGCGGCACCGGATCGAGACCGGATACTGGCAGCCGCGGCAGAAGATCTCGACGCTCGAAGAGCTGGAGCGCGAGTTCGAGGTTGCGCGGGTCACGGTGCGCCTTGCGATAGAACTCCTGGAGAGCGAGGGGCTTGTGCATCGCGAGCAGGGCCGCGGCACCTTCGTCGCCGACAAGGTGCAGAACAAGCACTGGCTGCGGCTCGAAACGTCCTGGGAGTCCCTCATCTCTCCGATCAAGGGCAACGTCCCGAAAATCATCAAGGTCGACAATCCGCCGGCTGCGCCGACGCTCGCGGAGGACGACGGTACGCTCGCACGGGAATACGTCTTCCTGCGCAGCCTGCAGTTGAAGGGCGACACGCCGTACGCGATCGTGAGCCTCCACCTCGAACGCGAAATCTACGACAGCGATCCCGACGCGTTCCTCACGCATACCGCGCTGCCCATGCTCGCCACGCGCAACGACGTCGACATCGAGCGCGCGCACCAGACGCTGGTGATCGGCACTGCGAGCCCCGAGACTGCGGGCCTGCTCCAGGTCCCGCTGGGCACGCCGACGGCCGAATGCCACTGCGTGGTGACGAATCGCGAGGGCATCGCGATCTACGTGGCCGACATCGTCTACCGCAGCGATTGCATCAAGCTCTACATCGATCTATTCGGGCGCCCGAAGTCCCGGGCCGGGCGCACAACGGCGCCGGCCGGAGCCGCTTCGGCGCGCGGCCAGCGCAAATCGCCGAGAGCCGGCCGCCGCAGGACGGCACATTGAAACACGCGTGGCCGACGACATGAGCAAGCCCGACTCCGGTCAAGGCGTCGGCGCCCGCGCGCTGCGCAAGGAAGACGACCGGCTGCTGCGGGGCCGCGGGCAGTTCGTCGCGGACCTGCGGCTCGCCGGCATGAAGGACGTGGCGTTCGTGCGCAGCCCGCTGGCACACGCGCGAATCCGCGGCATCGGCATCCCCGAGGCGCACCGGGGCAATGTCTTTACCGCGAAGGATCTCGCCGGGGTCAAGCCGATCCGCGCCGTCTCCGGCCTCGCCGGGTTCAAAGTCTCCGTGCAGCCCGCCCTCGCGGAAGGAAAGATCCGCCATGTCGGCGAGCTCGTTGCGATGTGCGTCGCGGACACCCGGGCCGCCGCCGAGGACGTCGCGGCAGCGGTCCGCCTCGATCTCGAGGAGCTTCCCGCGGTGCACGACATGCTCCAGGGACGCGCGGCGGGTGCACCGCTGCTGCACGAAGGCTGGGGCGACAACATCTTCCTCGAGACCCATGTCGAGTGCGACATCGGCCAGGCGCTCGACGCGCCGATCAGGGTGACCCGCGAGATCCGTACCGCGCGCCAGTGCATGGCGCCGATCGAGGGCCGCGGCGTCGTTGCGCACTGGGACCGCCGGCTCGAGCAACTCGTAGTCTATTCCGCGGCGCAGATGCCGCACATCGTGCGCACCGGGCTCTCGGAGTGCCTCGGCCTCGACCACGGGAAGATTCGCGTCGTTTCGCCCGATGTCGGCGGCGGCTTCGGCTACAAGGGCATCCTGCTGCCGGAGGAGGTCGCCCTCGGGTGGCTGGCGATGCATTGCGGCCACCCGGTGCGCTGGATCGAGGACCGGCGCGAGCACCTGACCGCGAGCGCGAACTGCCGAGAGCACCATTACGTGATCACCGGCTACGCCGACCGCGACGGCCGCCTGCTCGGCATCGACTGCGAGGCGACGGTCGACTCGGGCGCCTATTCGTCCTATCCGTTCTCGGCGTGCCTCGAGGCGGCGCAGGTCGCGAGCATCCTGCCGGGGCCGTACGATTTTCCGGCCTATCGCTGCAGGACCTGGTCGGTAGCGACCAACAAGTGCGGCATTCTGCCGTATCGCGGCGTCGCCCGCACGGGCGTGTGCTTCGCGCTCGAGCTCACGCTCGACGCGATCGCACGCGAAGCGGGGATCGAGCCGCACGAAGTCCGCCTGAAGAACCTGGTCCGGCCCGAGCAGATGCCGTTCGACAACATCACGAAGAAGCACTTCGACAGCGGCGACTACCCGGAAGCGCTGCGGCGCGCGGTCGACGCCGTCGACCTCGCGGCGGTGCGTGTGCGCCAGCGCAAGCGCGAGGCCGACGGGCGGCTCATCGGAGTCGGCACCGCCGTCTACTGCGAGCAGGCCGCGCACGGCACTTCCGTCTACGCAGGCTGGGGCATTCCTATGGTGCCCGGGTACGAGCAGGCGACGGCGCGCCTGACACCGGACGGTGGCCTCGAGCTGCGCGTCGGGGTCCATTCACACGGACAGGGCATGGAGACGACGCTCGCGCAGGTCGCGCACGAGATCCTCGGCATCGACATCGCCAAAATCAGCGTGATACACGGCGACACTGCTTTCACGCCGTACTCCACCGGAACCTGGGGCTCGCGCTCGATGGTGATGGCCGGCGGCGCCGTGGCGAGCACCTGCAGGGAGATCGCGCGGCGCGCCACCGAGATCGGCGCGTGGCTCCTGAAAGCCGAGACCGGCGTGGTGGTACGCGAGGGCAAGGTGATCGGACCATCGGGCAGCGTCACGCTCGAGGAGGTTGCACGCATCTGGTACCTGCGCCCCCAGGACCTTCCCGCCCACGTGAATCCGGGCGGTCTGGAAGCAACCACGGGCTACAAGCCCGCGCGCGACTCCGGAACCTTCAGCTACGCCGCGCACGCCGCAGTGGTAACGGTCGACCCGGAGACCGGCGCGGTCGAGATCCTCGACTACGTCATCGCCGAAGACGGCGGCAAGCTCGTCAACCCGATGGTCGTCGACGGGCAGATCTATGGCGGCGTGGCGCAGGGCATCGGCACGGCGCTGTACGAGGAGATGCCGTTCGACAGCTCGGGACAGCCGCTCGCATCGACGCTTGCCGACTATCTGCTGCCCGGCCCGACCGAGGTCCCCGACCTGCGCATCATCCACATGGAAACCCTCTCGCCCTATACCGAGTTCGGCGTGAAGGGCATCGGCGAGGGCGGCGCCATCGCGCCGCCCGCCGCGATCACCAACGCGATCAACGACGCGCTGCGCGCGCTCGGAGCGATCGAGGTCCTGCAGTCCCCGGCAACACCGCGGCGCATCCTCGAGGCGATCGCGCAGGGGAAGCAGCGCCCCGCATCGGGCGCGCCGCAGGGCGGCACGGGAGAGCGCTCGTGAAGCCGGCGCCCTTCGAGTACGAGCGTCCAGACGATCTCGACGGCCTGATCGCGCTGATGCGCAGCGAGGATCTCTTCGTCAAGATGCTCGCGGGCGGCCAATCGCTCGGGCCCATGCTCAACCTGCGCCTGGTGCAACCGGACCTGCTGGTGGACATCACGGCGATCCCCGAGCTGAAGCGCGTGGAGGAGAACTCCGACGCCGTCGTGCTCGGCGCATGCGTCACCCACGCGGACATCGAGGACCGGCGCGTGCCCGACGCTACCGGCGGTGCACTGCCGCGCGTTGCCCGCGCGATCGCCTACCGCGCCGTGCGCAACCGCGGGACGCTGGGCGGCAGCCTCGCGCACGCCGATCCGGCCGCCGACTGGGTCTCGTGCCTGGCCGCGATCGGCGCCGAGGTCCTGATCCTCGGCGCCTCGGGGCGGCGCACGGTTCCGGTCGACGAGTTCATGACCGGCGTCTTCCAGGTAGCGCTCGAGCCCGGCGAGCTGGTCGAAGCCGTGCGCATCCCGCGCCTTTCGCGCGGTGCGCGCTGGGGCTTTCACAAGATTGCGCGCAAGACCGGAGAGATGGCGCAGGCCATCGGCGCAGTTCTGCATGACATGGAGCGCGGCATCCTGCGGGCAGTGATCGGGGCCACCGAATCGGTTCCGATTGTTTTCTCCGACGCGGCGGCGCTCTTCGGCGGCAATCCCGAAGCCGGCCTCGCCAAGGCCTACGACGCCGGTGCGGCGGCCCGTGCGCTCGACGATGCCGGGATCACCGATCCGGTGGGCCGCCAGCTGCACCTCGTGGCGTTGAAGCGCGCGATCAACCAGGCGGCGCAGCGATGAAGCAGATGCATCTTACGGTCAACGGGAAGGCGGTATACGCGAGCGTCGAGCCGCGCACGCACCTCGCGGACTTTCTGAGGGAAAGCCTCAACCTCACGGGCACGCACCTCGGCTGCGAGCACGGCGTGTGCGGCGCCTGCACGCTCATCGTCGACGGCGTGCCGGTCCGCTCCTGCATCACGCTGGCCGTTGCCTGCGACGGCGCGAGCGTCACCACGGTCGAGGGGCTGGACCATGACGAGATCGCGGGCGCATTGCGTGCGGCGTTCTCGCGCGAGCACGGGCTGCAGTGCGGCTACTGCACGCCGGGGATGCTCGCGTCCGCGCGCGACATCGTCATCCGCATGCCCGATGCGACGGCGCAGGATATCCGCGTCGCGATGAGCGGGAACCTGTGCCGGTGCACGGGCTACGTGGGCATCGTGCGCGCGATCGAGTCCGTCATCTCCGAGCGCAAGGCGAAGTCGCTGGCGCCACCGTCGAACCCGCGCACCGACGTCGGGCCTGCCGGATCGGGCCGCGCCGGGCCGACAGCGCCGGTTTCCGCGGCCGCCGCACCGGTGGCTGCACGCGCGGCTCGGCGGACCGAGCCCGCCGGCGCCGCAGGTCGCGTGCCGGAAGCGAGACGAATCGTGGAGCCCGGCGTGGGCGCGCCGCAGACCACGGTGCATGAGTCCTTCACCGTGGACCACCCGCGCGGTGAGGTCTGGGCTTTCTTTGGGCGCCTGGGGGAAGTCGCGACCTGCCTGCCCGGGACGTCGCTCCTCGGCACGCCCACGGACAACCACATCGAGACCAGGATCAGGATCAAGGTCGGACCCATGGTCTCGGAGTTCGAGGGCGCGGCCGATGTCGTTCGCGACGCGTCGAGCTTCTCGGGTGTGATTCGCGGCACCGCCGAGGACGCGCGCTCGCGCTCGTCGACGCGCGGTGAGATCCGGTACGCGCTGATCGAGGAACAGCATGGCGCCTCGACCCGGGTCGAGGTCGACGTCGGATTCACGTTGACCGGCCCGCTCGCGCAGTTCAGCCGCTCGAGCATCGTGCACGACATCGCCCGGCGCATGGCGGGCGCGTTCGCGCAAAACCTTCACGCGCGCCTTAGCCGAGGCCGCGACGCGGCGGGCACTCCAGTTGCCGAGCTCGACGCCGGCGGGCTCCTTGTCTCGGCACTCCTGAGCCGCATCAAGCGCTTTTTCCGCGGCTTGCTGGGACGCTGAGCGGCCAGCTCTGTTGAACAGATGGCGGCACCTGCGCCCGTCTCGGCAAATTTCAAATCTTGACGAATTCATCCGAGATTCAGTATAAGAATTTCAGCGCTTGCATCTATAACCGAGGAGAAAACCATGACCAGGGTTGCAGCCCCAGCCTGTATCGCGCTTTGTCTTCTTGGTATTTCCAGTGCTCTTGCGCAGGGATACCCGTCAAAACCGATTCGCTTGATCGCCCCCTATCCGCCGGGCGGCGGGATCGATGCATCGGCCCGCATCATTGGTCAGGCGCTTACGGAACAACTCGGCCAGCAGGTCATCGTCGAGAACCGCGCGGGCGCGACCGGACGCATCGGCACGGAGTTCGTGGCAAAGGCTCCCGCAGATGGATACACGTTGCTTCTTGGCAGCGGGGCGCCCAACGCCGTCATCCCGAGCGTCACGCCCAATCTCCCGTACGACGCGATCAATGACTTCGCACCGATCAGTCTCGTCGGCACGACGGACTATACGCTTGTGGTGCACCCGTCGCTGCCGGCGCGATCGGTCAAGGAGCTGATCGCGCTCGCGAAAGCGAATCCGGAAAAGCTCACCTACGGATCGAGCGGCACCCTCAGCAACACACACCTTGCCGGCGAGTTGTTGAAACAGCTGGCGAACGTGAACATCATCCACGTCGCCTACAAAGGTACCGGTCCTGCCCTGGTGAGCGTGCTGACAGGGGAAACGGCAGTGTCGTTCGGCGGCGGACCGGCAGCCGCCCCGCATGTCAACGCCAAGAGATTGCGCGCCTTGGCGACGACGGGATCCAAGCGCAGAGCCTCGGGTCTGCCCACCATAAGCGAGACTCTGCCGGGCTATGACGTCAATCAGTGGTACGGGGTACTCGCGCCTGCCGGCACGCCGCGGGCTGTTCTCGAGCGCCTGCATAAGGAAATCGTGCGCGCCATCGCCAATCCCAAGATCGCTCAGCTGTTCACGAATCTCGACACCGATGCCACCAGCAATACGCAGGAAGAGTTCTCGGCTCTCATCCGGTCTGAAATCGAGAAGTGGCGGAAAGTGATCAAGGCCGCGGCAATTCCGTTGACATAGGAAAACACAGTGAACGAGAACTTCCGCGAATTCCTCGAACGCCTGCGCCAGGAGCGCGAGCTCACGGACATCAAGCAAGCAGTCGACATCCGCCATATCGCGACGCTGGTCGATCAGTCCGAGCAGGCGCTTTATTTTCACAATGTCATCGGCTACAAGATGCCGGTTGTCTCCGGCCTCTTCCGCACCCAGCGGCGCGCGACACTTTCGATGGGCTGCGGCAAGTTCTCGGAAATCGAGGCCAGATTGCGCCACGCCCTCGACCATCCGGTCTCGCCGCGCTACGTCGAAACCGCAGCGCACAAGGAAGTGATCAAGGTTGGCGACGACGTCGACCTGTTCCAGCTACCCATCCCGATGTCCTCGATCTACGACGGCGGCCCGATGATCACCGCGGGCGTGGTGATGGCGCGCGACCCCGAGTATGGGATCAATTCCGGCGTCTACCGCTTCCTGGTCAAGGAAAAGAATCTCACGGGCATCGACATCGTGACGCCCAACAACCTGCGGTTGTTCGCGCAGCGCGCGCTCGAAGCCGGCCGTTCCCTCCCGATCTCGATTTCGATCGGCACCCATCCTTTCGAGATCATGGGGGCCGGCTTCCGCGCACCGCTCGGCGTGGACGAGATGGGCGTGGCCGGCGGCATCCGCGGCGCGCCCGTCGAGTTTGCGTCCTGCGAAACCATAGAGCTGCCATGCGTCGCCGGCGCCGAAATCGTGCTCGAAGCCGAAATCCTGCCGACGGGCTGGACATGGCCGGAAGGGCGATTCGGCGAATTTACGCGCCTGATGGGCGGGCTGCACTGGAATCCGCTCGTAAAGGTGAAGGCGATCACGCACCGCCGTGACGCGATTTACTATTCGCTGCACATGCCGTGGGAGAACACCTGGCTCGGAGCGCCGACGCGCTATACAGCGCTCCGCGCCGCGCTCAAGAACGCCGGCGTTCAGGTGAGGGATATCAACGTCACCATCGGAGGCTGCGCGATGTGGCACGCAGTGATCTCGGTGAAGAAGCAGGCCGGGGAAGGCAAGAACGCGCTGCTCGCGGCGCTCTCGGCAATGGACATGAAGCATGTCGTGGTGGTGGACGACGACATCGATGTATTCAATGCCACGGATGTCGAATGGGCGATCGCGACACGCGTCCAGGGCGATCGCGATGTATTCGTCATTCCGGGCACGCGCGCAAAACCGCTCGACCCGAGCCTGCCGATCGTGCCTTATGGCACGGTACCGACCGGCGCCAAGGTCGGCATTGACGCCACCATCGGCGAAGGCATTCCGCGCGAGCGCTACGAGCGCATCTCCTACGCCTACGCCGATCAAGTGAAGATCCAGGATTATGTCGCCGGGAAAGCCGATGAGCGGCCGGCCACACTCGGGGCCTCCGAGGACCAGATCTCGAAACTCGCGCAAAAGATACACGCACTGATCGAGAATACGCCCAGGTATTACTCCGATATTGCCGAGCACTTCTCCGATTACGATTTCCAGTCTATTACGCGCGCGCTCGGACAGTTGCACGCCCAGGAGAAGTTGTGGCAGGACCCGCGCGGCCGCATGTGCATACGCGGATCGGCATTCGCTGCCAGGCCTCCGGAGAAATCCTGAGAAGCGGGTGGTTGCCCTGAGGCGAGAGGGTCCTGCGTTCCTAGTCGCCGGCGACCAGGTATCGGCCGTCCTCGTCCCGTTTCAGAACGTTGTTCTCACGCAACTCGCCCCAGGTGCGCAGGAACGTGCGCCAGGCCGCGTCGCGATGGGCATCCGCGATTTCGGAGAACTGCTGCGGCTTCGCCTTGAGCTCGCGACAGATTTGCTCGGCGAGCGGGCTCATAGATAGTCCTCGAGCTTCACGCGGTTCTGGCCGTAGTATTCGATGCGCTTGTAGAGCTTCTTCGGCACGCCTTCAGGAATCGTGGCGTCGATGCCAAGCTTCGCCGTGGTCGGGAGCCCGCCCTTGCCCATCTCCCAGGACTTGATGCTCGGGTCGATATGCTTGCCGCGCGCGTCATGAACGACGATGAGGTCCCGGTCGGCCTGCACGCGAAACGTGAGCGCCCAATCGACGTCGTCGGGATCGTGGATATTGATGTCGTCGTCGGTCACGATAACCAGCTTGACCTCGGCCACCGAAAGCAGGGCCAGAAGCGCGTTTTTCCCTTCCCCCGGGCGCTTGCGGATCGACGCGATGAGCGTCCAGTAGCCGCAGCTGCCAACGGGCGCGCGGATCGCGACGGGCTCCACGCTCGCGTTTCGCAACGCACGAAGGCCCGCTGCTTCGGTTACCGGCGCGGCCAGCCAGTCGTTCTCCCACGGCATCTGAAGCAGGTAGAAAATCGGGTTCCGGCGATGCGTGATGCATTTCACCCGGAAGATCGGATTCCATTTGACGTCGCCGGAGATCTGGCTGAACTCGCCAAACGGGCCTTCATCCGCCGTCCACCCCATAGGCAGGATCTCGCCCTCGAGCACCAGTTCAGCGTCCGCCGGAACCTCGAGGTCGACCGTCTTGCACTTGACCAGCGGCACGGGCTCTCCGTGCAGTCCGCCCGCGACCGCGTATTCGTCCATGTTGATGGGCGCCTTGTACGACGCCGCCAGCATTTCGTAGGGGTGCACACCCATCGCGACCGCGATCTCGAGCGGCTTGCCCTGGTCGAGCTGGCGCTGGTAGTAGCGGCGCATGTCGGACGGAGAAACGAGATCGATGCCCGTTTCGGTGGGCGTGCGATACATCAGGCGGTAGGACCCCAGGTTGCGACCGAATTGCGGATCCTTCGACACCACCAGCGTTGCTGAAAGATAGGGGCCGCCATCGTACACGTGCATGAGCGGATAGGGTATCGCCGTGAGATCGACGTCCTTGCCCTGCAGCACGACCTCCTGACAGGGCCCGTCTTCCACCATCACCGGCTCGATCAGGCGCTCGAGGCCCTGCTCGAAGCGCAGCGCCACGTCGTTTTCCGGGCAGCCCAGCGCCAGCGCGAGCCGCTTGCGGCTCGTGACGAGCGCCCCGGCGAGCTGCCACTCCGGATACTCCTTCACGTTCTCGCAGAGCAGCGCCCGGGAAGACTGGCTCAATAGGGCCGAAACGTCGCGAAGATCGACCGGCTTTTTTACCCGCGCGAGCTCACCGGCCTGCTCGAGCTCGCTCAGAAAATCACGAAAACTTTTTTTCATGCCTCCCCTTTGAATCCCACCTTCGACACAAACGCCTTATTCGGCGGTGATACCGCTCACCTTGACGATCGCCCGGTAGCGCTCGAGATCCTTCTTGATCCGTTCGAGGAAAGCCGCCGGAGACATCCCCGCCGTCTCGGAGCCCAATTCGGCGTAGCGCGCGCGCACTTCCGGCAACTCGAGGACCCGCAACACTTCCGCATTCAGCCGGTTGATGATGGGCCGCGGAACGCCCTTGGGGGCGAACAAACCCACCCAGATCGACGCATCGACCCCGGCGATCCCGCCTTCCTGCGGCGTGGGCCATTCGGGCCAGGCCCGCATGCGATTGGCAGTCGTTACGCCGACCACTCTCACCCGGCCTCCTTGCACGTGGGCAATCGAGCCTGCAACCGAGGCGATTCCGACAACGACATCGCCGGTCGCGACCGCGGTGGCCGCCGCCGCTCCGCCTTTATAAGGCACGTGCAGCAGCTTGATTCCCGCCGCGTGCGCGAGCCACTCGCCTGCCAGGTGATTGATGGTCCCGGTTCCCGCAGACGAATAAGCGACCTGACCTGGCTTGGCCTTCGCAAGGGCAACCAGTGACTTGAACGTCGTGATCCCCAGTTTCGGGTTCGCAATGAGCAGCAGCGGCGCATCGGTCACCATCGTGACGGGGATGAAATCGCGCTCGAGTTCGTAGGGAACGTTCGAGAAAATCGCCGGGTTGACTGCAAACTCGCCCGTGTGCGCCATGAGCAGCGTGTAGCCGTCCGGGGCGCCCTTCGCGGCGATCGAAACGCCGATGAAGCCGTTCCCACCGGGCCGGTTGTCGACAACGAACCGCCACCCAAGGCGATCCGTGAGCATCTGCGTAAGTATCCGTGCGGTCGTGTCCTGCGCGCCGCCGGGCGACTGCGGAATCAGCATGCGGATCGGCCTTGCCGGATAGTCTTGCGCTCCCGCTCCCAATGCCATCCATAATCCAACACTCGCCAGTAACCACGCTAAGCGATGCATAATCATGCCTCCGTCGGATGGGCTCCCGATGCGCGCCGCTTGTTACCGTGCGGCGAACCTCATGGCGCTGATGACCTGCTGTAAGTATTCTGGTAAGTATTCCGTGCCTGGTGGCGGGTTGCGGACCGCGACCCGCAACGCGGATTATAGCCATGTTTGCATGATGGAACGAGATCCGGCGGTTCTTTGAAATTCGCCGCATTTCGAGCGCCAGCTGAGCCGTACGAATGCGTTAGATCCGGGTAATTTCTTTCCCGGACGGAACCACTATCTTTTTGACTGCACGGAGAATCGGAATGATCTTCCTAACCGAAAACGACGTGAAGCGCGCTATCGAAGGCCCGGACGCCGCTGGCGAGGCCGTGGCCGTCATCGAGCAGGTGCTCAAGCAGCAGTCGGACGGAAGCACGTTTCACCTGAAGCGATACACCATGACCCACCCCAGGCATCCCGGGCACCTCTGGCACAACATCCGCATCCTGCCCGGCATGGTCCCGGACCTCGGCGCAGCCGCCGTTCGCGTCTACTCCGGCTATCGCGGAACCAACCGGTCCGAAGTCATCTGCCTGTTCGACTGGTCCGACATGGGAATGACGGCCATCATCTCCGACTACCACCTCCACGCCATCCGGACCGCATCACCGTACGGCGTTGCCGCGAAGTACCTTTCCAAGGCGGATTCCCGCACACTGGGAATCATCGGCACCGGGCGCTACGCGCGCGGCATGGCCCGGGCGGTCTGTGCAGTACGCCCCATCAGGAAGATCAAGGTCTACAGCCGGGACCCGAACAACGTCCGCAGGTTCGTCGAGACGATGGGAAAGGCCCTCGGTATCGAGGTCGAGCCTGCCGGCTCGGGACGCGATGCGGTCAGGAACGCCGACATCATGATCACGGCCACCAGCGGGAACACGATCGTGTTCGAGGGAAGCTGGCTCGAGCCGGGGGCGCTGTACATGTCGCTCGCGCCGGGAGAATGCGACGAGGACACGGTACTGCGTTCGAGGGTTTTCCTGTCCGGCAGCGACCAGGTGCTCGGCGACAACCCGCCCCGCAAGCCGTTCGACACGCTCCTCTCGAGCGGAAAGTTCAAGCCCGAGGATGTCGTGGCCGAATTTTGCGACGTGGTGTCCGGAAAAAAAACGGGGCGCCGGAGCGACGAGGAAATCACCTTCTACGAATCGCCGGGGATGGGGATCCTCGACGCCGGCATCGGGCACTGGGTCTACAAGCGCGCTGTCGAGAAGGGGCTCGGGACGAGCCTGCCATTCGGGGAAGAGGACCGATAGCGGCAGGTCAGGAAGCGGCGTGGATGCGGGAAAGACGATGGCCAAGCTGAAATTGACTCTCGCGATGGACAGTTACGATTTCCTGCGACCATTTCAGGAGGGGGAGGTTCAGGCGGAGGGGCTGGACGTCGACTTGATCACGCTCGGCAGCAAGAAACGCCACGATCGCATGTATCACGACCGGGCCTTCGACGCATGCGAGTTCTCCATGGCGGGGTACCTGATCGCGCGATCCAGGAACATCGACTGGATGCAGGCGATCCCCTACTTCCCGCGCCGGATGTTCGGCCACCATTATTGCTTTGTCAGGGCGGGGTCGGAGTACACGAAACCGGCGGATCTGAGAGGGCGCAGGATCGGGATCCGGACGTATGAGAACACCCTTGCGGTTATGGTGAAAGGCATGTTCGCTCATGACTACGGACTTCCCGTCGAGGACGCCATCTGGGTTTGCGCCAACAACGAGCTCGTGGGGTCGCGTCCGCCCGCCACCATCAAGGTCGAGCAGCTCGCGGAAGGACGGAAGCTCGAGGATTTGTTGATTTCCGGAGAGATCGAGGCCACCGTGGAGCCCGCGCTGCCGCAGAGCTGGCTTGCGGGCAGCCGAACCGTAGCGCGCTTGTTCCCGGACTTCAGGAAGGAAGAGCAGGACTACTACCGGCGCACGCGCGTGTTTCCCATCATGCACCCGGTCGTGATCAAGAAGGAGCTGCTCGACCGCGCGCCGTGGGCCGCACGGAGCCTGTTCGACGCCCTGAGCGAGTCACAGAGGATCTACGCGAAGTTCATGCAGCAACCGCACCGCCTGAGTCTCGCGTGGGCCGCGTCGTACGTCGAGCAGGAACGCGCGTTCTTCGGCAAAGACCCCTATCCGCAGGGGCTGCGCGCGAACCGCCACGACCTCCAGACGATGATCGGCTTCGCCGACGAACAGGGCCTGCTCGGCCGGCCGCTCACCGTGGACGAGCTGTTTACAGCGGATATGGCGGAAACGTAATGAGCAAAGGTTCAGGCGCCTGCGGGACCGCCGCGATTGGGCAACCCTGAAATCGTCCGGCGTTGCGGCGCACGCGGAAACCGCGCGGCGTGCGCATTTTTACAACCACGGTGTGTCATGCTATTGTCAGCCAGATAAGAAATATTCAGATCAAGGAGTGCGCTGTGAAGAGTGGCGCTCACGCGGACGAAAGCCAAAGCCTTCGCGGTTTTCTGAGCATGGTGGAACGCGACTTTCCCGAAGAGTTGCTGCGCATTCGCGTCCCGGTTCGCTCCCAGCTCGACATCACCTCGCTCGTCTTCGAACTCGAGCGCGCCGGCAAGAGCCCCGTGGTCGTCTACGAGAACGTCGAGGGGCACGCGATGCCGACCGTCACGAATATCGCCGGCAACCGCAAGTTGCTCGCCGCCTGCCTGGGCGTCAAGCCGGCGGACCTGCCAACCGCGTTTCGCGAGCGCTGCCAGAAGTACATTCCCTGCGAAGTAGTCAAGGAGGCGCCCTGGCAGGAGGTCGTGCTCGAAGGCGACCAGGTCGACCTGGGCAAGCTGCCGATTCCGCTGCATTTCCCGATCGATGCAGCGCCCTACATCACGGCAGGCCAGATCGCGGCGCGCGATCCGGTCACGGGAGTCGATACAACCGGGTTCCACCGGCTGATGGTCAAGGGAAAAAACCGGATGGGGCTGTCGCTGCACTCGCGCCGGCGCATGTATGAATTCCACCGGCGCGCCGAGCAGCGCGGGCAAAATCTTCCCGCCGCGATCACCCTCGGCATCCATCCGCTCCATTACATGGGCTCGATGGCCTATGCGTACCCGCCCCATGTCCGGAAATTCGAGATCATCGGCGGCCTCTTCGGCGAACCGTACCGGCTGGCGAAAACCGGGGTCCGCGACCTGGAAGTTCCGGCGGGCGCCGAAATCGTCATCGAAGGCGAGATCCTCGCCGATGTGCGGGAGCCGGAGGGCCCGTTCAGTGAATTCACCGGGTATGCCTCCTACCGCAGCACGCAGAACGTGTTCGTCGCCCAGCGCATCCGCATGCGCCGCGACGCCATGTACCACTCGGTCGTCTCGGGAATGTCCCAGGACCACATTCTCGTGTCCTGCGTTACGCGCGAGGGGGAGATTCTGAACACGCTGCGCCGTAATCTGCCCAACGTCATCGGCGTGCACGTGCCGCACCGGACCTGCGGTGCGTTCCTCGCTATCATCAAGATGGCCAAGAACGCACAGGGCGAGCCGCAGCAGGCGATCATGGCCGCGCTCGGCACCGAGTTCTATACGAAACACGTGATCGTCGTCGACGATGACGTCGACATCTACGACATGAGCGACGTAATGTGGGCGGTGGCTACCCGCGTGCGCCCCGAGAAAGACATCGTTCTGATCCCGGGCTGCAAGGGAGCGATTCTGGACCCGACCTCCGATCCCGAAACTTTCACGGTCACCAAGATGGGCATCGACGCGACGCGACCCATCGGACAGGACTTCGCCGAACGGCTGATCATCTCCGAGGAGCAGCGCGCACGGGTTCGCAGCATACTTGAAGCGTCGGGAGTAAAAGTTTAGAACCTATTTCATATATAGGCACGTGTGCGACGGAGGCGATGTGGGATGCAGTTCAAGGAGGAGGGCCCGAAGGAATATGTCGATATTTCGAGGGTCCCCGACGAAGAAATGCGCCCAGATCGCCCCGTCCCTGCGGGTTGCGGCCAGGACGGCCGGCTGCGTCGTTGCCCTCCTGGACCATATCGACATATGGCCTTCGTCGGGCGCCTTGCATCCGGTCCGTCCTGGCCGCAACGCATCACGCGCCTATATATGAAATAGGTTCTAATCAGGACGGGGCGCGTAGTCGCCGCGCGCTCTTGCGCTTGACGATGGGCGACGGTCAACACCATCAAGGAGGCAACCTATGAAATTCTCTCGCGTAATAACGCTTATGGCCGCTGCGGGCATCTGTTTGAGCGCACTGCCGTCCCTCGCACAGCAGAAGCTCAGCCTGCGCTTCGGCACCGTCGGCATCGGCTCGGCCTGGTACAACTACGGTGCGGGCATCGCCGACATCGTGCAGCGGCAGCTGCCCGCTGGATCCTCGATCGACGTGCTGCCCAGGGCCGGCGGCATCGGCAATATCAGGCTCATCCAGTCCGGCGAGATCGAGCTCGGCATCAGTTTTGCGGTCACTTCGGCCGAAGGCTGCGGCGGCTTCGGTGCGTTCAAGGAAAAGCAGATCAAGGTTCGCGGCCTGCTCGGCGGCCTCGACATCTACTACTTCGGCACGTTCGTCACGAAGAAATCGGGCGTGACGTCCTGGGAGGAGATCGCCGCAGCGAAGAACAGGTTCCACCTGCTCACGACAGCGCCGGGAGGAACCGGAGAGCAGGGCGTGCGCCAGGTGCTGGCACTCCTCGGTTCGAGCAAGGAGGATGTCGCGAAGAAGGGCGGGCAGATCGAGGCGACCGCGCGCGCCGGCACCGCCGAGACCATCAAGGACGGCCAGGCGCACGGCTGGGCACATGTCGTGACCAAGGGCCATCCCGCCGCCACGCAGATCGTGACGATCAACGACATGGTCATGCTGCCGCTGCCCGACAAGGTGATCCAGGGCATGGTCGAGAAGAACGGCTGGGCGGCCGCCGAGGTGCCGGCAAACACGTTCAAGGGCCAGACTGCGCCGGTGAAGACCGTGAAGGCGGTGTCGAACATCCTGGTCAGCGCCGATCTGCCCAGCGAGATCGCCTACACCATCACCAAGACGATCATCGAGAACGCGGACAGGCTGCCGAAGATACACGCGGCGCTCGGCGACTTCAACCCGAAGACGGCGGCGGATCCGGCGCTGAACGGCAACTGCCCGATGCATCCCGGTGCGGTCAGGTACTACAAAGAAGCCGGATTGATGAAGTGACCGGCCGGCACAAGGGGGCAGATCGGGAAGAATAAAATGATCGGGTTTGCGCTGGGCGCCACCGGCGTCAGGTGGTCGCTCGGCGCCATCGCCGTCACGCTGACGGTGGTCGAGTTCTCCCAGCTGATGCTGGGGCGCTCGCTCGATCATCTCACTTTTCTCGGCATCCACGTAGCCGCGGCGACCGCGGTCACCTTCTTCATCTGCAGCGTGCGGGAGCGGCGCAAGCCCGGCGAGCCCGTTCCGCTCCACGACCTGCTGCTCGCCCTCGCCGCCCTGGTCGCGGCCGGCTATTTCGCGCTGCAGGGGCCGCGCGTGACCGAGCGCGTCGTGGGCGTGGACCCGGTCTTCACGCTCGATATCGTCTTCGGAGTCCTGCTGATCCTCGTGCTGCTCGAAGCGTGCCGCCGTATCGCCGGAATCGTGCTCACCGTCATCGCCGCGCTCTTCATCGGCTACATCCTGCTCGGACCCCATCTGCCCGGCGGGCTCGCGCACCGCGGCTTGAGCCTGATGCGCTTCATCGACCTGCAGGTGCTCTCGACCCAGGGCATATTCGGCACGCCGATCTCGGCGTCGGCGCACATGGTTTTCTACTTCGTACTGGTCGGTGCCTTCCTCGAGCGCTCGGGCGCGGGCAAGCTGTTCGTGGACCTTGCGTACTGCCTGACCGGCCGCGCCTGGGGCGGCGCCGGCAAAGCATCGGTCGTCTCCTCGTCGCTCTTCGGGACGGTGTCGGGCAGCGCGGTCGCCAACGTGCTGATGACCGGCGTCGTCACGATTCCCCTGATGAAGCGATCGGGGTTCAAACCGCAGCTCGCCGCCGCCATCGAGGCGACCGCATCGACCGGCGGCCAGCTCGCTCCGCCGATCATGGGTGCGGCCGCGTTCATCCTCGCCGACATCGTCGGCGTCGGCTACGCATCCGTCGTCGTTGCGGCGATCATTCCGGCGCTGCTCTATTATGTTTCGCTCTTCGCGGTGGTCGACTGCCAGGCGCGGCGCCAGGGCTTCGGGCCGGATCCTTCACTGCCCGTCGCCGAGTCGCTCGCCGGCTTGCGCGAACGGTGGCACCTGATCCCGCCCCTGTTCCTGATGATCTACCTGCTGATGTCGCATTACTCGCTGATGATGACCGGCGGCATCACCACTCTCGCCATCGTCCTGGTGAGCTGGTTGCGCAAAGCAACGCGCATGACACCCAAGCCCATATTCGAAGCGATCGTCGCGGCGGCGCGCACGACCGCCGACGTCGCCGTGCCCTCGGCCGTTGCGGGCATCATTGTGGGCACCCTGGTGGAAACCGGCATGGCGCTCAACCTGCAGCGCTGGCTTCTGGATGCCGCCGGAAATTCGCTCATGATCACGCTGGTTGGCGCGATGCTGTTGACGATCATCTTCGGCATGGGCATGCCGACCGCCGCAGCCTATCTCGTATCCGCGATTCTCGTGGCGCCGGCCCTGCAGGAGCTGGGGGTGCCGGCGCTTGCCGCGCATCTTTTCGTATTTTATTTCGCGATCCTCTCCATGGTGACCCCGCCGGTCGCGCTGGCGGCCTACGCTGCGGCGGGCATCAGCCGCTCTAACCTGTGGACGACCGGGTGGATCGCCTTCGTCATCGCCATACCGGGCTTCCTCATCCCGTACGCCTTCGTGTTCGACCAGGGCCTCCTGCTCCAGGGCGATGCACTGCACATTGCGCGGGTAATCGCGACGGCGACGATCGGCGTGCTCGGCCTGTCCGCGGCGACGGGCGGATATGCTTTCGGCCCGCTCAACTGGCCATTGCGACTGGCGCTCTTCGGCTTCTCGCCGCTGCTGATCGACCCGCGGCATTTCACCGACATGATCGGCCTCGGCGTACTCATCACCGTGGTCGCCTATCAGATCTGGACCTTCAAGCTTCGAAACCGCATCAAGCCGTCCGCGGCGCCGGGCCAGCGTCGCAGGGAGACCGTGTAATGCGCACCAAGATCGAAGCCACCTGGCTCGTCGGCCATGCCGGCGGCCGGCACCAGTTGATCCGCGACGGGGTCGTCGTGTACGAAGGAAACAGGATCGTGCACGCGGGAAAGGGCTTCGAGGGGCATGTCGACAGGACGATCGACGCCAAGGGCAAGCTCGTCGCGCCCGGCTTCATCGATACGCACGTGCATTCGGGCCACCGCGCCTCGCACCGCCTCATCACCGACACCGGCCGGCCGATGTACTACGGCCAGCCGTTCCTCGAGATCAGCGTTCCCAAGGAAGGCAAGATCGTCAAAGGAGACCCGCGCTATCTCAAGCATGGCGACAAAGGCGTGGAAGCGGCGTTCCAGTTGAACGCCACCTTCACCGTCGCCGAGCTGCTGCGCAACGGCGTCACTACCTTCGTCGAGTACGGCAGCCAGCTGAGCGTGCAAGACGCCCTGCTCGCGGAAGTCACGCGCCTCGGCACGCGCGCCTACCTCGCGCCCGGATACGATTGCGGGCGCTGGGTCGGCGACGACAAGGGGCGGCTCAAAAGGGTGCGCGACGACGCGATGGGGCTCAAAGGCCTGGAGACCGCGCTCCAGTGGATCGAGAAGCAAGACGGCGCGGCGGGCGGCCGCGTGCGCGGGATTCTCGTGCCGCGCGAGGTCGAAACGTCCAGCATCGAGCTCCTCGCGCGCACGCTCGAGGCCGCCAACGAACGCAAGCTCCCGATGGCCACGCACGCGGCCTACAGCGTGCTCGAATTCCATGACGTCGTGCACGAGCACATGAAGACGCCGATCGAGCTGCTCCACGAACTCGGCATGCTCCGCCCGACGCTGAACATCGGCCACGGCAACTTCATCTCGGACAACCCGAACCTCAACTACGCAAACGCCTGCGACCTCGCGCTGATGGGCCGCGCCCGCGCCACGATCTCCCATTGCCCGATCAATATCGTCCGGCGCGCCCGCACGCTCGACAGCTGGAAGCAGTATCAGGAGGCGGGGGTGAACATTTCGATCGGCTCGGACACCTATCCGCGCGACATGGTGATGAACATGCGCACCGCCTCGTACATGGGCAAGATCACGAGCCACACCTACTTCGCCGCAACCGCCGGGGAAGTATTCAGCGCGGCGACCCTGGGCGGCGCGATTTCCGTGGGCCGCGACGATCTCGGCCGCCTCGCGCCGGGCGCGCTGGCCGACATCATCATTATCGATTTAAGCGGCCGCAACACGCTGCGCTACGGGCCGGTCCGCGACCCGGTGAAAAGCGTCGTCGAATGCGGTGTCGGCGACGACGTGGACACCGTGATCGTTGACGGCAAGGTATGCATGGAAGGCGGCGTCATCCCGGGCGTCGACTTCGCCAAGCTCCGCAATGAGGCGCAGACCGCGGCAGAACAGGTGTGGGACACTCTCGCCGAGTGGGACCCGCTCGGCAGAACCGCCGAGCAGGCGTGCCCGTGGTCCTTTCCTCTTGCTCCTGGGAAGTAAAACTCTTCGGATTACTAGTCGATTTTCGCGCCGGTGCTGATGATCAGCTGCTTCCACTTCGCCGCTTCGGCGAGGATGAAACGGCCGAACTCCTCCGGTGGCATGCCGCTTGGCTCCGCGCCAAGCGCCGCGAGCTTTTCGGCCACGTCAGGTTGTTTAAGCGCTTTCGCAATCTCGCGCTGCAGCTTGAGAACGATATCGGCCGGGACGCCCGCGGGCCCGACGATCCCGCCCCAGCCGTGCAGGTCGTAGCCTCTTAGGCCCGACTCCTCGAGGGAAGGCAGGTCCGGCAGGAGCGCCGAGCGCGTCTTCGTCGTCACCGCGAGCGGGCGGGTGCGGCCGGCCTTGATATTCGGCATGGCCGCCACCGCGGTGTCGAACATCAACTGGACGTGGCCGCCGACCAGGTCCGCCTGCGCCGGACCGGAGCCCTTATACGGCACGTGCACCATATTGACGCGGGCAAGCTGGTTGAAGAGTTCTCCCGCCAGGTGCGGGGGACTCGCATTGCCTATCGAGGCGAAGTTGATCGCTCCCGGCTTCGCTTTCGCGAGCGCTATCAGCTCTGCGACGGTCCTTGCCGGCAACGTGGGATGCACGACGAGCACCAGCGGGAACGAAGCGAGGAGCGTAATCGGGGTGAAATCCTTGGCGATATCGTAAGGGACTTTCGGAAAGAGACTCGGGTTAACCGCCAGCGCCGCAGGAAAATAGAGCAACGTGTAACCGTCGGCTGGCGATTTCACCGCCAGCTCCGCGGCAATGTTGCCACTTGCACCTGGCCGAGAGTCAACGACCAAAGACCGGCCCCACGCCTCGTAGAGCTTCTGGCCGACGAGACGCAGTTGGGCGTCGCCCGCCGATCCTGCCGGAAAGCCGATGATGATCCTGATCGGCTTCGATGGATACGACTGCGCGGAAACGGTCAGCACGCAGCCGGCAAGCGCAACGCCGACGAACAATCGGATGGGTGTCATGGCAAGTCTCCCATGCGGCTTGAGAAGTTGCATGCTTCTGTTGCAACCACCTGGCCCTGCCGACCTACAGGCCTTGTGCGAACGCCCCAGACTCCGATCCTGTTTCCTATTGTCGTGGAATTTTCGCTTTGTCTATCAGAGCGTTCCACTTCGTTATCTCACTGATGACAAAGCTGTGCATGTGCTGCGGCGTGCTCGGGTTTGGTTCCACGCTGAGCTCCTGAAACCGCTGTTTGACTTGCGGCGAGCTGATCGCGGCGCGGACTTCCTCGTTGAGGCGATCAATGATGGCTTTCGGTGTTTTTGCCGGCACGGCCAGTCCGTTCCAAGATGTGACCTCATAGCCCGGAACACCGCTTTCAGCGAGCGTCGGCACGTCTGGTAACAGCGCGAACCGAGCGCGGGGCGTAACCGCGATAGGTCGAATGAAACCCGCCTTAATGTGTCCTATGACCGGCGGCAAAAACTCGAACGATACCTGGACGCTGTTACCCCTCAGCGCCGCAAGCACGCCCGCGGTGGTGCTGTATGGCACAGTGACCATATCGAGCCCTGCCATCGACTTGAACAACTCCGCTGAAAGGTGCTGAGTCGTCCCGATGTTAACCGTACCCATGTTGAGCTTGCCCGGCGTCCCTTTCGCCTGGGCGATCAGGTCCTTGACCGTTTTTATCGGAGAGTCGGGCGCGACGATTACCACGAGGCTGAATGCGCCCAGCGTCGAAACCATCGAGAAATCATTCACGGTATCGTAGGGAAGAGATTTAAACATCGCGGCACTAATCGTGTTTGCGTTGCTCAATCCCATCAACGTGTAGCCGTCGGGGTTCGCCTTTGCAGCCAATTCCATCGCGACGATACCGCCTGCACTCGGCCGGTTGTCGATGACTATTTGCTGGCCCATCGCTTCGGCCATTTTTTGTGCGATCGTCCGCGAAACGATGTCGCCGACACCACCGGCTCCGAAGGGCACCAGCCAGCGAATGGGTTTGGCGGGGTAAGCCTGCGTCGCTTTTGCTGACGGGGCCTGCGCATTTGCGCCGAAAGCCGCCGCTGTCGCTAGGCAGCAGACAAGTGCGTTCAGATTTGCGCGCGGGTTCATTCTGCTCTCCTCCTGAACCTGCCTCACCCGGATCGCACGGAGCACCACACGATGCTCGAAACTGCCGACTCAGCCTACGACACCGACATCGGCTTGCTAACGGCGTCCTGGGATCTCGGCGCCCTTATTCTCACAAGTGATTCTATTTGTAGTATATTAGACTATCAATAGGGGGGCGTGGCAGCAAAAATCAGTTCCCGGATTCCGCGATCCTCTGCACTGCCAAATCAGCAACGACCTTGACGACGGAATACGGCGATGAAAGTCATTCTCCTGGGTACCGGCGGGCCGAGGCCCGACCCGCGTCGTCAGGGTCCCGCATTGGTCGTGGAGATCGGTGACGAACGATTGCTCTTCGACTCCGGCCGCGGCGTCACGGTCCAGCTCGTTCGTGCCGGCGTCCGCCTCTCCGATGTGAATCCGGTATTCATCACGCATCACCACTACGACCACATCGGAGATCTGGGCGACCTGATTCTTTCGACGTGGCTTCAGGGACGCCCGAAGCCCTTACGCGTGTATGGCCCGTCTGGAATATTGCAGGTCGTGGACGGCCTCATCAATCACGTGTACGCAAAGGACATCATGTTTCGGGACCAAGGCGAGCCAGCAGTCGGGGGCTGGAAGCCGGTAGACGCGGTCGAGATAGAGCCGGGGTTCGTTTTAGACACGCCGCGCTGGCGCGTTACCGCGCAGCAAGTCGTACACGGAAACGAACTGAAGATACCGCGCGATCTGGTCTGGGTGGCGCTCGGCTACCGTGTCGAGGCGGAAGGCAAGGTGCTTGCAATCAGCGGCGACACTATCGACTGTACCGGTTTGGACCTCCTGGCCGCTGGCGCTGACGTTCTGGTCCAGGACTGCTATCTCGCAGACGCGGAGCTAACGAACCCGCACGCCCAGCTCTTGGCCCGCTACGTTCACACGACATCGTCGGTGGTCGGCAAGATCGCTACGCGTAACAGGGTCAGGAAACTGGTTCTAACCCATTTTCGCGAAAAGTCGGACGAACTCATGCGCTCCTTGGAGTCGGATGTCCGACGAGACTGGGACGGACCGCTAGTGCTCGGCGAGGATCTCACAACTATTGAGGTCTGATTTCAACGTGATCCACCGCCTGGCTTTAACTCATGATGGCACGGACCTACCCTTCGGTGCGAAACGGCGCTTCGCGATTTTTTGCGATTTCAGGACCAAGCCGCAGTCGGGCCAAAGCGGTCCAACCGAAACTACAACGTGCGGAATTCGATCCATGATGAGGGGCGACGATTGCCGACGCTTGGCGTGTCGTGCGTAACGCCCATGTTCCGCGCGGGGCCGGAGCGAACGTTCTCCGCAGACCGGATCCGGGTCACGGAGAGCACGTCCCAGATTGCGCATCTACGATCGCACAACCTGCAGCCATGTTTCCTGCCCCTGTGAAGAAATAGGTTCGACGCTGGCGACAACGCCCACTACTTACGCATGAATTCCCGCCGCCTCTCCGGAGGACCCAATAACGCAGGGAAATCTGCCGATCCGAAATGAGTCGACTCTGCTTCGCTCCTGAGATCGCCGACGAGAAGGTGCGTCGAAACGCCGTGCAGCGCCTGCGCGAGCTGAGGGTATCGCTCCCCACATTGACGCAGCTCGCCGATCCGAACCTCATCCCGGACCAGCAGCAGGCCGCCGTGTCGGGCGTCGATCCCGACGAGCCGCTCGCCGCCAACCTCTGGCGCGTGCACTGGTTCAACGACGCGGCGCGCACCCGCCGCGTCGACATCCCCGGTTACCTCGTGCTGCCCGAAGCATTGACCGGCGTGAAAGCGAAGATCGTAGTGGCGCTCGGGCGGCGCTTTCCGATGATTGCCGCCCACAAGGTGCTCGCTGCCTATGGCTGCCTCGTCCCCCGGCTGGTGACCGGCCGGTTCGATCCCACCCGCCACAGGGCGATCTGGCCTTCGACCGGCAACTATTGCCGCGGCGGGGTCGCAATCTCGCGCACCCTGGGCTGCCGCGGCGTCGCTGTCCTTCCGGCCGGCATGAGCAAGGAGCGCTTCGAATGGCTCGAGCGCTGGGTGAGCGATCCCTCCGACATCATCCGCACGCCCGGCACCGAGAGCAACGTCAAGGAGATCTACGACAAGTGCGCCGAGCTCGCCCGCGACGGCGACAACGTGATCCTCAACCAGTTCTCCGAGTTCGGCAATTACCTGGTGCACTACTACTGCACGGGGCGGGCGCTCGATCGCATCTACGCGGGGCTGCGCCGCGGGGCCCCGGCGCTGCGCCTTTCCGTATTCGTCGCCGCGACCGGCTCGGCGGGCACCATCGCCGCGGGCGATTACCTCAAGGCCGCCCACGGCACGAAGATCGCGGCGGTCGAAGCGGTCGAATGCCCGACCATGCTGTACAACGGCTACGGCGAGCACAACATCCAGGGAATAGGCGACAAGCACATCCCGCTCATCCACAACGTGATGAACACCGACATCGTCGCCGGCGTCTCGGACCGCGGCTCGGACGCGCTGAACCTCCTGTTCAACGACGCCGTGGGCCGCGCCTACCTCACCAAGCGGCAGAAGCTCGATCCGGCTCTGGTAAAGGCGCTCGTGGACATCGGGCTGTCCGGCAACGCCAACATCATTGCGGCGATCAAGATCGCCAGGCACTTCGAGCTCGGGGAATCCGACGCGATCATCACGATCGCCACCGACGGCGCCGAGCTCTACGACAGCGAGCGCGCCTCCTATCTCAAGCGGAACTACCCGAAAGGGTTCGACGAGGTGCACGCGGGCGAAGCCTTCGGGCGCCACCTGCAGGCGATCACCGACGATCACCTGATCGAGCTCACGCACGTCGACCGGCAGCGCATCTTCAACCTCGGCTACTACACGTGGGTCGAGCAGCAGGGCGTGCCGGTAGACGATTTCGACCGGCGCAGAAACCCCGCGTTCTGGTCGGAACTCCAAGCGGCCATCCCCGCCTGGGACCAACTCATCGAGAGATTCAATGGCGACAGCGGAGCAGTCAGCGCGGCCTGACCGGCGCGCGCGGTTGATGATTCGGGACAATCTGGGAGTTGCCTCGTGAGCGAAACCTATCTGGAGCTGCGGCGCAAGCTCGCCGAGCGCGACCGCAGCCTGCACGAGAAAGTCATGTCGCTGGAAGCCGCCGCCGGGCTGGTCAAGGACGGCGAGACGGTCGGCATCGGCGGCAGCACCCTTTCCCGCACGCCGATGGCGATGATCTGGGCGCTGATCCGTGCCGGCCGCAAGCGCCTCACGTGCGCGCGCAGCATCACCTCCAGCGAGGGCGACTGGCTGTTTGGCTCCGGCGCCTGCGACCGCGTGATCACGAGCTGGTTCAGCCAGGGGATCGTCTGGGGCATCTCGAAGGTCATGCGCCATCACGTCGAGACCGGCAAGGCGCGCTTCGACGAATGGAGCCACATGTCAGTCGGCCTGCGGTTCAAGGCCGGCGCGATGGGAGTGCCGTTCCTGCCGGTGCGCTCGATGCTCGGCTCGGACGTGCTGCGCCAGCGTCCCGAGCCGCGAGAGATCGATTGCCCGTTCACCGGCGAGAAGCTGCTGCTCGTGCCCGCGCTCAATCCCGACGTGGCGCTCATTCACGTGCAGCGCTGCGATCCCTACGGCAACGCGCAGATGGACGGCCTGCCATTCATGGACGCCGACCTCGCGATGGCGGCGAACCGGGTCATCCTCACTACCGAGCGCATCGTGTCGAACGACCAGATACGGCGCGCGCCGGACCATACCAAGATCCCCTTCTTCGCGGTCGAGGCGGTCGTGGAAGTTCCTTTCGGCTGCGCGCCGCACGAATGCGGCGGCATCTACGAGCCGCTCTACGACCACATGGATTACTACACCTCGCTCGTCAACAAGGACCCGGTCGGCGGCATGAAAGAATACCTCGATCGCTACGTCTATGGCCCGAAGACATGGGTCGAGTACCTGAACCTGCTGGGCCTCGGCCCGCTGCTCGACGCCGCGCTGCGCGGCAGGAGCATCGCCAATGCCTGACCGCGACACCTACACCGCGAGCGAACTGCTTGCGGTCATGAGTTCCCGGTTGTTGAAGGACGGGCAGGTCGTGTTCGCCGGCGTCGGCATTCCGCTGCTTGCGGCGACGCTCGCGCAGGGCCTGCACTGCCCGGGCCTGACGATTCTCTTCGAGGGCGGCGTCATCGGCCCCATGATCGAGCCAGGCAAGCTTCCGCCCTCGACCAACGAGCAGCGCTGCACCAAGCGCGCCAACATGGTGCTGGGCAGCACGGACGTGCTGCTGCTCCTGCAGCGCGGCTACATCGACGTCGGTTTCATGGGCGGTGCGCAGATCGACCGGCACGGCAACCTCAACTCGTCGTTCATCGGCGATCCGGCCAAGCCCAAGACGCGGCTCCCCGGCACGGGCGGCGGCAACGACATTTCGAGCCTCGCGCAGATGATCGTCGCGATGAAGCACGAGAAGCGGCGCTTCGTGGAGCACGTCGACTTCGTGACGAGCCCGGGATTCCTCACCGGCGGCTCGTCGCGCCGCGACAGCGGGCTTCCCTCCGGAGGGATGTACCGCGTCGTCACGGACCTAGGCATCTTCGGGTTTGACGACGAGACGAAACGTATGATGATCCTCGCGCTCCATCCCGGGGTTACCACGGGGCAGGTGCAGGAGAACACGGGGTTCCCGCTCTCTGCCGACCCGGACGTCGAGGTGACGGCGCGCCCCACCGGGCGTGAGCTCGAATGCCTGCGCCGGCTCGACCCGCAGCGGCTGTACACCGCCTAGCCCGAGCGTCTCCACGAAACCATGTTTCAACCACAGTAGCCGAGGAGGATGGAATGCCCGGATTGCACAACACGTTCGGAATCGCCGCGCGAAACTTTACCTCCCATCCGGAAATGCCCGATGTCAGGGCGCTCGTCGACTACGGCGTAAGAATGGAGGAGCTGGGATTCGATTCCCTTTGGGTCTGGGACCACATCCTGCTTGGCGTCGAACCGAGCTTCCCTGTTGCCGAATCACTCACGCTGCTCACCGCCATCGCGGCGCGCACGAAGCGAATCAAGCTCTCGACCGGGATCCTGGTGCTGCCCCTGCGCAATCCGGTGGTGCTCGCCAAGCAGCTCGCGACCATGGACCAGCTCTCCGAAGGGCGCCTGCTGCTCGCGATGGCCGCCGGCTGGTACAAGCGTGAATTCGACGCGGTGGGCGTTCCGTTCGACCAGCGCGGCAAGATCATGGACGAGAATCTGGATATCCTGAAGCGCTTCTGGACCGAGGATATGGTCAAGGGCGAGTGGACTCATCACAAAATTCCTGCGGGCGTAATGTATCCGAAGCCCGTGCAGAAACCGCGCCCGCCGATCCTGATCGGCGGCTACGTCGATCGCGTGCTCAAGCGGGCGGGAGTGGCTGGCGACGGGTGGCTCACTTATTTTTACCGGGCCGAGAGTTTCGCCAAGTCGTGGGCGAAGGTCCGTGACTTCGCGAAAGAAGCCGGCAAGGACCCCGATACCCTGATGAACGGCTCGCAGCTGCCCATCATGGTCGGAAAATCGCGCGCAGCGGTCGAAAGCCAGATGATGGACTGGCTCGGAAAGGAGTGGGACTACGCGTCGTGGAGCGACTCGACCAAGGACAGCGCCATTCTCGGGACCGTCGATGAGTGCGTCGCGCAACTCGAGGAGCACCTCGCGGCGGGCGTGCAGAAGCTCATCTTCGTGCCCTACAAATACGAGATGCGCCAGATCGAGATTATCGCCAAAGAGATCATGCCGAGGCTGAAATCATTCAAAGCGTGACGGGCACCGGCTATGGTCTCGGAGTTTGAGGAGGCACCGGGCAAAGGCGCGGCAGGCGGCCTCCTTTGCGACCCAGCTTCTGGATCCTAAGAACCGGTAACAAAATCAAGAAAAATTAACCGCAGATAAACGCCGATACACGCCGACGAAAGACAAAAAACCTCCTGGTGTTCATAGGGTTGTTGTTATCTGCGTCCATCTGCGTTCATCGGCGGTTTCGAGCTTTTGGGGTCTTTTTGGTACGGGCTCTAAGCGGCCGACCAGCCGCCAAGGGCGCTGATGCGAAACACGAGAACGTCGGAAAACGGCGCGTCAGCGTACTGCACGTATTTTTCGCGGAGTTTTTTCTCGAGAGACCGCCGCTGATCCGGAGCGCAATCCACCCGCACCATGTTCGCGCGTACCCACCAGAGCTTCGTCCAGTCGGCCATGTCCCAATATTCGCAAAGAAGGGTCGCTCTCGGATCAAGATCGAGATTCTGGATTCGCCGGAGGAGCGGGGACTTTTTCGGCTTGACCGCATCGACCGGCACCACCAGCAGATCGTCGAGTACAGCAAAACAGACCGGCACGGCGTCGACACCCCGATCGGGATGCAGGGTACACAAGACGGCGTGTTCCGACGAAAGCAGTTGCGCGCGTGCAGCTGCGCCGCTGAGTATCACGCCTGGCCGTGAAGCGTCATGAGGATGGACCGATGTTGCCCCTGCTCTTTCAGAGGGTCAACTCGAAACCGGATCGAACTCCCCGAGATGACGTTCAGGACATGTGGCCGGGGCCGGGCCCGTCCCAGAACATCGGCTTTAACGCATTCGTGGTTGACCGTAAATCGTGAATCGAAGAACCGATGCGCGGCTCGTTTGGGGGCGGCCCCGCGACATATGATTCACGATATACGATACGCGATTCACGAAAGATGAAGCCGAGTCGCTCGGAATTCCACGACATCCGCCGGCTGTGCTACCACGTGCGCACGTGGGGCGAGCCGGGCGCGCCGAAGCTCTTTCTGTTGCACGGCTGGATGGACGTCTCCGCATCCTTCCAGTTCCTGGTGGATGCGTTCGCGCGCGAATGGCATGTCATTGCCCCCGACTGGCGCGGATTCGGGCAAACCGCGTGGGCGCGCGAGGGATACTGGTTCCCGGACTACTACCCCGATCTGGACACCCTGCTCGATATCTATGAGCCCGATGCCCCGGCGCGTCTGGTCGGGCACAGCATGGGCGGCGTCATCGCGTGCACCTATGCGGGGATACGTCCCGCGCGCGCGGCGCGGGTGGTCTCGCTCGAGGGATTCGGGCTGGCGCGCACCACACCCGACCAGGCTCCCGCGCGCGTGCGCAAATGGATGGACGGGTTGCGCAAGCCGCCCGCCTTCCGCGCCTACGGCTCGTTCGACGAGGTCGCGGCGCGCCTGCGCAAGGACAACCCGAGGCTGTCCGGCGAGCGAGCCGCCTTCCTCGCGCAACACTGGGCAAAGCGCACCGACGCCGGCGACATCGTACTGCGCAGCGACCCGCTACACAAACTCGCCAATCCCTACCTCTTCCGCATCGAGGAATTGATTGCGGTCTGGAAACAGGTGACCGCGTCGGTGCTTTGGGTGTACGCGCGGCAATCGCAAGGCACCGGCTACCTCAAGGACACGCCCGCGCAACTCGCGGAGCGCACCGGCGCGTTCCGCGACTACCGCGAAGCGTGGATCGAGGACTGCGGGCACATGATGCATCACGAGCAGCCGCAACGGCTCGCCGCCCTCATCGAGGACTTCCTGGACCAGCGCTAAAAACCATATTGAAAACGCTCGACAGCTGATTTTTGCAGTTTCTTGATTTTCGATCGGCGTCTATCGGCGTTCATCTGCGGCTGAAATCTCTGGTTTTTAGAGCGCCGGACTAGAGCAGTTCGGTGTCCTCGTGCGAGTAGGCCGGCGAGCAGGCGCAGAGGATGACGAGCGGCTCAGCGCCAGAATTTTCGATGCAATGCGGCGTGCCCGGCGCGATGCAAACGGTGTCGCCGGCGCCCACTTCGAAGACCTCGCGGCCGGGCGTCATCACGCCCCGCCCACCGGTGATATGGTAGATCTCCTCGGTCGCAGCGTGCCGGTGCAGCAACGTCTTCCTCCCCGGCGCGACCCGCGCCTCCGCAAAACTCTGCGCGCGGTTGCCGTGCTTCGCCGGATGCATCAGCTCGCGGATTTCGCAGCCGTCCTTGGTGACGTACGGCTCGATCGCGGAAATGGATGTCCTCGTCATCCTCTCGTCTCTCGTTTCTCGTCTATCGCCTTCGCCTTTCGCCTTTCGCCTTTAATTGAGTCCTGCGCGCTGCGCGATGTACTCGCCGAGCGCCGCCCAGTCCTGGTCCCCGAAGCCGCCGGCGATGGCCGCGAGGTGCTGTTGCCGGAGCAGATCCGCCGTAGGCAGCGGAACGTGCGTATCGCCGCTCGCCTGCCGTGCAAGCTCGACGTCCTTCAGCCCGAGCTTCAGCGCGAACGTCGGTTCGAAGTCTTTCTCGACCATCATCCGGCCATAATTCTTGTAAACGGGCGCGTTGAACGACGTGCTCGTGATGATCTCGAGGAACGCGCCCGCGTCCACGCCCGACTTGCGCACGAGCGCGAACGCCTCGCCGAGGCTCTCCACGACCGTCGCCAGCAGGAAGTTGCGCGCGATCTTCACGATGTTGGCCTGCCAGGCCTCCGCGCCGACCGTGAACGACTGCTTGCCGAGCACTTTGAACAGCGGCTCGCAGCGCGCGAGCGCGCCGGCAGGACCGGCGGCGACGATGTCGAGCTGCCCCTGCGCTGCGGCACGAGGCCGCCCGAACACGGGCGCCGACACGTAGCCGCTCCCGGCTGCCTTGTGCAGTGCGGAGAGCCGCTTGCCCATGCCGAGGCTCACCGTGGACATGTTGAGATGCACACACGCCGCGGGCATCCTCGCGACGAGACCCGGCGCGATCCACGCCGCCTCGACGGCGGCGTCATCGGCAAGCATCGTGACGATGATCTCGGCATCGAGCGCTTCGGCCGGCTCCCCGGCGATCCGCGCGCCCTTCGCGCGAAACGGCTCCGCCGCCGCGCGGCTCCGGTTGTAGACGGTAAGCACGTGCCCGGCATCGAGCAGCCGCGCGGCCATCTCCCTGCCCATCTGCCCCAATCCGATGAATCCGATCTTCAATTGGCGCGCCCCCTCGAAAGTTCGCCCCGCTAGCCGCGGCCCCGCATCGCCGGCACGTATCCGGGCCGGGTGAGCATCTCGGGCTTCAGGATCTCGTCGAGCTCGGACTGGTCCATCAGCTTCTTCTCCAGCACCAGCTCGTAGATCGTCTTGCCGGTGGCGTGCGCCTCCTGCGCGAGCGCGGTCGCGCGCTCGTAGCCGATGTAGGGGTTGAGCGCGGTGACGATGCTGATCGAGCGCTCGACCTGCGCGCGCAGGCGCTCGCGATTCGCGGTGATGCCGGTGACGCAGCGCAGCCGGAGCGTCTCGCAGCCGTGCGTGAGGTGCTTGAGGCTCTTGAACAGGCTGTGTGCGATCACCGGCTCGAACGCGTTCAGCTGCAGCTGCCCCGCCTCCGCGGCGAAGCTCACCGTGACATCGTTGCCGATCACCTCGAAGGCGATCTGGTTCACGACTTCCGGGATCACCGGGTTCACCTTCCCCGGCATGATCGAGGAACCCGCCTGCACCGCCGGGAGATTGATCTCGTTCAGCCCCGCGCGCGGGCCCGACGAGAGCAGCCGCAGGTCATTGCAGACCTTCGAGAGCTTCACTGCGACGCGCTTCAACACCCCGGACACCTGCACGAACGCGCCCGCGTCCTGGGTCGCCTCGACGAGGTTGAACGCGATCACGAGATCGATGCCGGTGATCTCGGCGAGCTTGCGGCACACCAGCGGCGCGTAGTCGGGATGGCTGGTGATGCCGGTTCCGATGGCGGTCGCGCCGAGATTGATTTCGTGGATCAGCAGGCAAGCCTCCTTCAATCGACTCTCGTCCTCCTCCAGCATCACGGCGTAGGTCGAGAACTCCTGGCCGAGCGTCATCGGCACCGCGTCCTGCAGCTGGGTGCGCCCCATCTTGATCACGTCGCCGAACTCTTTTGCCTTCGCGCCGAACGCCGCGCGCAATTCCGCCATCGCGGCGACGAGCCGCACGATGCCGAAGTGCAGCGCCACCTTCACCGCCGTCGGATACACGTCGTTGGTGCTCTGGCTCATGTTCACGTGGTCGACCGGGTGCAGGTGCTTGTACTCGCCCTTCTTGCGGCCCATGAGCTCCAGCGCGCGGTTGGCGATCACCTCGTTCGCGTTCATGTTGGTGGAGGTGCCGGCCCCGCCCTGGATCACGTCCACGACGAACTCCTCGAGAAGGTTGCCCCGGCGGATCTCCTCGCACGCGGCGACGATGGCGCGCTCTTTCTCCGCGTCGAGCAGCTGCAGCTCGTGGTTGGCGAGCGCGGCCGCCTGCTTGATGCACGCAAGCGCGGAGACGAGATCGGGATAGATCGAGATCGGCGTGCCCGAGATCGGGAAGTTCTCGAGCGCGCGCAGCGTGTGCACGCCGTAGTAGGCGTTGCTGGGCACGGCGCGATCGCCGAGCAGGTCGTGCTCGATACGCTGTTTTGCGGCAGGCATGGCCCACCTCCGCGACGGTTCGGTATGAAAGCGAATTGTACCAATGCGGCACGACCGCGCGATGCCCGCGGCCGTGCCTGGGATGTCGCGCGATCAGGCTTCGCCCGCGCCGCTCAGCGGTGCGGCCGCTTCTTCGCCCACTCCGTGTAGTGCCTGGCCTTCTCGTGGGTCTCCCGGTAGTACTTCGCGTACTCCTCGCCCACCATGATCCGAACCGTGAGCCCCGCCGCCTCGAGTTTCTCCAGGTGCTCCGGGCTTTCCATCGCCTTTTTGAACACGGTCTCGAGATGCTTGACGACCGGCGCGGGTATACCCTTCGGCCCCGCGATGCCGCGCGTGGAATTGGACACCACCTTCGGGTAGCCGAGCTCACGCATCGTGGGCACGTCGGGCAGGAACTTCGAGCGCTGGGGGTCGAGCACCGCGAGCGCCCGGAACTCCTTCGCCCGCACGCGCGGGGTCCAGCCGCCGACGTTGTCGAAGGCGACGTCGATGTTGCCGGCGAGCAGCTCCCGTTGCTGGTCCGCGCCGCCCGCGAGGTGAACGATGCGGAACGCGGACCCCGGCGCCGACTCTTCCACCATCAGGATCGCAAGGTGATCATCGCTCAGGATGCCCGTGGTCGCGGTCCGGATGGTGTTGGGCGACTTCCTCGCGGCCTCGATGAGATCCTTCATGGTCTTGTAGGGGCTGTCGGCCCTCACGTAGACCACGCCGGGATCGAGCACCTGGTTGATGATCGGCACGAAGTCCTCGATCTTGAAAATCGCCTTGCGCTCCGGGTCGAGCACCACGGTGTTGGTCGCCGGCAGGTTGATGAACCCGATCGAGTAGCCGTCCGCCCTCTGGCGTGAGAGCTCGGTCCAGCCGACCTGGCCCCCGGCGCCGCCCCGGTTCACCACCACGATCGGCTGCTTGAAGTCCTTCTCGGCGATGGAAGCCACGATGCGCGCGCCGATGTCCGTGCTGCCTCCTGCGGCGAATGCGATCATCATCCGCAGCGGCTTGTTCGGAAAGTCGTGCTTGCCCGCGAACGCGGGCGCCGCCGCGATCAGGGCGAACATGCCGACGATGAGTCTTGACGCTGATTTCATGGTCCGATCCCTCCTGTCTGTGTGGTACGAAATGAATTACACCGACTCCGCCTCGCGAACCCGCGCCGGCACGAGACGCAGCGCCGCCGCGGCGAGCACGACCACAGCGGCGACGAGAAGCGTAACGCACAGGGGGCGCGTGGCAAAGATCGAAAAATCTCCGCCCGACATTTCGAGCGAGGTTCTCATGGATTTCTCGATGAAGGGGCCGAGGATCAAGCCCAGGACGAGCGGCGCAAGCGGAAGATCGAGCTTGCGGAAGAAATAGCCGATGACGCCGAACACAATCATCAGCCACACATCGAACACGCTCTGCTGGAGGCTGTAGGCGCCGAGAACGCAGAACAGAAGCACGCCGGTGCACAGGTACTGGTAAGGAATGTGCAGCAGCCGCGCCCACAAGCCCACGAGCGGCAGGTTGAGTATGAGCAGGATCACGTTGCCGATGAAAAGGCTCGCGATGACCGTCCACACGAGGTCGGGGCGCTCCTGGAACAGGAACGGCCCGGGGGTGAGCCCGTTGATGATGAACGCCCCCATCAGCACCGCGATCGTGGGCGAGCTGGGAATCCCCAGCGTGAAGAACGGGATCAGCGCCGCGTTCGCGTAGGCGTTGTTCGCCGTCTCGGGAGCGGCCACCCCCTCGATCGCGCCCTGCCCGAAGCGCTCCGGCGTCTTCGACAGTCGCTTCTCCGCGATGTAGGCCATGAACGTCGGGATGATCGAGCCGATTCCCGGTATGAGGCCCAGCGCGAAGCCGATGCCGGTGCCGCGCCAGATCGCGCGCAGCGAGCTGCGCCATTCCTCGCGGCTCGGCAGAAGCCCAGTGAGCTTCGTCTTGATCACCTCGCGAGCCGGTGACTCGGCCATGAGCAGGATCTCCGAGATGCCGAAGAGCCCCATCACCACGGGGATGAAACCGACGCCGTCGTAGAGCTCGGGCACGCCGAACGTGAAACGCGGCGCACCGCGCACCGGGTCGATCCCGATCATCGCCAGCACGAGGCCGATGATGGTCATGAGGAGCGCGGCGAGCAGCGAACGTCCGGCAAGCCCGGTCACCAGGCTCAGGCCGAGCACCATGAGCGCGAAGAATTCCGGCGGGCCGAAGAGCAGGCCGAGGCGCGCAAGCGGCGGCGCCACGACCACGAGCGCGATCGTCGCGACGATGCCGCCGATGAAGGAACCGATCGCGGCGATCCCGAGCGCGGTGCCGCCGCGCCCCTGCTTCGCCATCGCGTGGCCATCGATGCACGTGATGACCGAGGCGGCCTCGCCTGGCACGTTGATTAGCACGGAAGTGATCGTGCCGCCGTACATCGCGCCGTAGTAGATCGCCGCGAGCATGATGATGGCACCCGTGGGATCGAGCTTGAACGTGAGCGGAATGAGGATCGCGGTGCCGGCGGCGGGTCCAAGCCCGGGGAGCACGCCGACGAGCGTGCCGAGCGTGCAGCCGACGAACGCATATGCGAGATATTCGAGGCTCAGCGCGTGGCCGAAACCGGTGAGCAGATGCTGGAACGCTTCCATTACGCGGGCGGGAGCCGGGCGGCCGCTAGAAGCCGAGCGCGCCGCCCGGCAGCGGCACGAGCAGCCAGTTCATGAACACGTGGTAGACGCCGAAACTCGCGGCAGCCGCGAAAAGCCAGATCGCGACATGCCCCCGCGCCTCGAGCGCGTAGAGCAGCCCCGCAACCAGCGCGGCCGCGGTCAGCCGGTAACCTAAAGGCTCGATCAGCAGCGCCGCCAGCACGACGGCCGCGAGCATCGCGACGCAGCGCCGCGCCGCGTCGCCCTTCGGGAACAGGCTTGCGCCGAGCTCGCCGGGCGCGGTGCCGCGCCAGGCGCTCGCGAGCAACCCGACGCTGAGGAGGCCGCCAATCAGGCTCAACCAGAAGGAGAAGAAGCCAGCGCCGGGTCCGAGCGCGTCCTTCATCCCGTAGCCGACAGACACCGCCATCACCATCACCGACAAGCCGGCGAGGCCCGCGCCCGCGGTGATGAGACCGTGTCTGACGTTCATGGTCGCGCCCCCACGTGTCCGCACCGCCCCGGTACACATTGTCCCCGGCGGCAGGTGACCGGGTCGCGCTTCAGAAACGACGCGCGGCACGCGGATATTCACTGGGCCGATCCCGTACTGTCAAGCGGGGTGGGGACGGGCCGTTCGAGCGCGCCTGAAGCGGGATTGGCAAGGAGGCGCGTGCCGCTCGTGGGGCGCGGCATGGGCCTGTATTGGAGCTCTTCCGGCGAGCGGTTAAGCTTGGCGATGTGAATCCGACCCCGATAGGGACTCGTCCCCGTCCCGCGACAAAACCCGGGGCGGCTGCGCGCGCGCAGCGATCCCGCTTCGCCCTTGCGGTGCACGGCGGCGCGGGCGTCATCGAGCGAGCGCACATGAGCGCGGCGGAGGAGCGCGCCTACCGCGCCGCGCTCGAAGAAGCGCTCACGGCGGGTCACCGGATGCTCGCACAGGGCGCCAGCAGTCTCGACGCGGTGGTCGCGGCGGTCACCATGCTCGAGGATAGCCCCCTCTTCAACGCGGGCCGCGGCTCCGTGTTCACGGCCGACGGAACGAACGAGCTCGACGCGGCGGTGATGGAAGGGGCCACGCTCAAGGCGGGCGCGGTCACGCTGGTTACGACCGTGAAGAACCCGGTGAAGCTCGCGCGCGTGGTGATGGAAAAAACGGGCCACGTGATGCTCGGCGCCGAGGGCGCCGAGCGCCTAGCGCGCGTGCACGGACTCGAGATCGTGGAGCCGGGCTATTTCCACACCGAGCGCAGATGGGAGGCGCTGCAGCGGATGAAGCGGGCCGCGCAGGCGCGGGCGGACGCCTCGTTCACCGAGGCGGAGAAGCATGGCACGGTCGGCGCCGTTGCTCTCGACGCCCGCGGCAACCTCGCTGCGGCGGCCTCGACAGGAGGACGCAACAACAAGATGGGAGGACGGATCGGCGATTCTCCCGTCATCGGCGCCGGCGTGTACGCGAGCAACGCGACGGCAGCGGTCTCGTGCACCGGCGAGGGGGAAACCTTCATGCGCTCCCTCGCGGCGTACAGCGTGTCGGCGTTGATGGAGCTGAAGACGTGGAGCCTCGCGCGCGCGGCAAAGCACGTGATCCACGCGCGCCTCAAGTCGCTCGGCGGCACCGGCGGGCTCGTCGCGCTCGACCGCGCCGGAAATGTCGCGATGCCCTTCTCCACTCCGGGCATGTACCGCGGCTCGATCCGCGCCGACGGCGTGCCCGAGATCGCGATCTACGGTGACGACTGAACCCGCGACGGCGTATGCTTCTCCGTATCCAATTGCACCGGGACCCGCGACCATGAAACGACTGCTCGGCGTGCTCGGCGGGATGGGCCCGCTCGCCACGGTGGACTTCATGAACAAGGTGATCGGGCTCACGCAGGCGGGCCGCGACCAGGACCACGTGCCGATGGTGGTCTACTCGGTTCCGCAGGTGCCCGACCGCACCGCCGCGATTCTGGAGAATGCGGAGTCCCCGCTGCCCGCGATGCTGCAAGGCATGGCGGTGCTGCGGCAGGCGGGCGCCGAATGCGTCGCCATTCCGTGCAACACCGCGCATTACTGGTACGCCGAACTTGCGCGCGAGGGAAGGCTGCCGATCCTGCACATCGCGGACGCGGCGTGCGAGGGGCTGGCCGGGCGCGGTGTCGGAGGGGGAAACGTTGGCCTGCTCGCGACCAGTGGCACTCTCGCCGCGGGCTTCTACCAGGATCGGCTCGCCGCGCGCGGCTACCGCTGCGTCACCCCCGCCGCCGATGATCAGCAGAAACTCGTGATGGGCGGCATTCACCACGTCAAGGCCGGCGAGCTCGACGCGGCGCGGCAAGTGCTTGAACGGGCAGCACATCGGCTGATCCAGGCCGGTGCGCAGGCGATCGTGCTCGCGTGCACCGAGATCCCGCTGGTGCTCACGCCCGAAAGCCCGCCAGGCGCCGCCGCGCTGGTGGACGCCACGGAGGCACTGGCCGCGGCATGCGTGCGGTGGGCCCGGGCGCCGGCGGCGGCCGCGCCCAAGGTCGCTGCCCATTGAAGTGGGCCGCGGAACGCCGCGAGGATTGAGCGATCAGCGTGCATCGGCGTTCATCGGCATCCATCGACGGTTTCACGTGTATTTTTTTGGGCCAAGGCGCTTCTAGACAAAAGGCGGCCGTTCCGCTAGATTGGCCTCGCAATCGGCAGTACCCCGGCTTCATCCATACCACTCAGGAGACCCACATGAAACGCATGATGCAGTTCATCATCGCCGCGCTTGCTTGCGCCGGGCTCGTTGCCACGGCCCCCGCGCAGGAGCTGACCGGCACGATGAAGAAGATCAAGGACACCGGCGTCATCAAGATCGGTCACCGCGACGCCTCGATTCCGTTCTCGTACCTCGACGATAAGCAGCGCCCGGTCGGCTACTCGATCGATCTGTGCATGAAGATCGTCGATGCCGTGAAGGCCGAACTCAAGATGCCCGGGCTAAAGTTCGAGTTCGTGCCCGTCACGTCCGCCACCCGCATCCCCATTCTCACGGCCGGCAACATCGACATCGAATGCGGCTCGACCACCAACACCAAGGAACGCCAGAAGCAGGTGAGCTACGCCTACACCACCTTCTATACGGGCACCAAGCTGTTGGTGAAAGCGAACTCGGGCATCAAGTCGTACAAGGACTTGAAGGGCAAGACCGTGGCCGTGACCCAGGGCACGACCAACGAGCGCGCGATCAAGGCGCTCAATGACGCGGAAAACCTCGGCATGAACTTCATCCACGCCAAGGACCACAACGAGTCCATGCTCACCGTGGAGACCGGTCGCGCGGTCGCGTTCCCGATGGACGATATCCTGCTCTACGGCCTCGTCGCCAACCACCGAAGCCCGAAGGATTGGGCGGTCGTCGGAGACTACCTCTCGCCCGACCCCTACGGGATCATGATCCGCCGGGAAGACCCGCAGTGGCAGGCGTTCGTCAACAAGGTGATCGGCGGGCTCATGAAGAGCGGCGAGATCCGCAAGATCTACGCGAAGTGGTTCCTGTCGCCGATCCCGCCGCGCAACATCAATCTCAATCTCCCGATCAGCTCGACGCTCGAGCAGCTGATCAAGAACCCGAACAACGAAGGGGTCTGATCGTCTTGACCGGAGGCGGGCGGCCTGTACGGGCGCCCGCCTTTTTGCGTACCCGCGCGCGCGTCCCGTCGTAAGATACGCCATGGCCTACAACTGGAACTGGGGCGTCTTCTTCCAGGACGCGATGTTCGGCCCCGGCACCTACCTCGACTGGATGCTCTCGGGGCTGAAGTGGACCGTTGTCGTCTCGCTCGCCGCCTGGCTGATCGCGTTCAGCGTGGGCTCCGTGCTGGGCGTGCTGCGCACCACGAGCTTCAGGTTCCTGCGCGGCGTGGCGGCGACCTATGTCGAGATCTTCCGCAACGTCCCGCTGCTGGTGCAGATGTTCATCTGGTATTTCGTGGTGCCCGAGCTGATGCCGAAGGACGTAGGCCGGTGGATGAAGACCGGCATGCCGATGCCGGAGCACACCAGCGCCATCCTTTGCCTCGGCTTCTACACCGCCTCGCGCGTCGCCGAGCAGGTGCGCTCGGGCATCGAGTCCATTTCCAGGGGACAGACCTACGCGGCCTATGCGATGGGGTTGACCGAGGTGCAGGTCTACCGCCACGTGCTGCTGCCGATGGGCTACCGCATCATCATCCCGCCGATGACTTCCGAGTTCCTCTCGATCTTCAAGAACTCTTCGGTCGCGCTCACCATCGGCGTGCTCGAGTTGACCGCGCAGAGCCGCCAGATCACCGAGTTCACGTTCCAGGGGTTCGAGGCGTTCACGCTGGCAACCGTGCTCTACATCATGATCACGATGACCGTGATCCTGCTCATGCGCGTCGTCGAGGGGCGCTTCCGCGTTCCCGGCTTCATCGGTACCGGGGGGCGCTGATGTTCGCCGCGTTCGACTGGGAAGTGATCTGGCGCACCAAGGCGTACCTGTGGCAGGGGATGCTCTTCACCTTCAACCTCACCCTGCTCGCGATGGTCGGCGGGATCATCCTCGGCACGCTGCTCGCGCTGATGCGGCTCTCGAGCTACCGCATCCTGAACGTCCCCGCCGGCGCCTACGTGAACCTGCTGCGCTCGATCCCGCTGATCCTGGTGATCTTCTGGTTCTATTTCCTGGTGCCGCTGGCGGTCAAGGCAATCACCGGCAGCCCGTATGCCGAGGGGATCGGGCCGTTCTATTCGGCGCTGATCGCGTTCACCATCTTCGAGGCGGCCTATTACTGCGAGATCATACGGGCCGGAATCCAGAGCGTGCCGCGCGGGCAGGTGGATGCCGCGTACGCGCTCGGACTCACGTACCGCCAGGCGATGATGCGCGTGGTGCTGCCGCAGGCGTTCCGCAACATGGTGCCGATTTTGCTTACGCAGGGAGTGATCCTGTTCCAGGACACTTCGCTCGTGTACGTCGTCGGGCTCACGGATTTCATGGGCGCGGCGAGCAAAGTCGCGCAGCGCGACGGGCGGCTCGTCGAGCTCTATCTGTTCGCGGCCGTGGTCTACTTCGTGCTGTGCTTCGCCGCGTCCTATTACGTGAAGTACCTGCAGGCGCGGCTCACGCCCGCTTCGCGCTAGCCGCGGGGAAATGGGAAATGGGGAATGATAAATTGGGGCTCTGGACTGCCCGGCTTTTCCGGTTCACGAATAGCGATTCACGATCCGCGGGCCGCGGAGCAGCGAGGTGGCGATGATCGAGATGAAGAACGTCAGCAAGTGGTACGGCAAGTTCCAGGTGCTCAAGGATTGCAGCACCCGGGTCGAAAAAGGCCAGGTGGTCGTGGTGTGCGGGCCATCGGGCTCCGGCAAGTCCACGCTGATCAAGTGCGTGAACGGGCTCGAGCCGTTCCAGAAGGGCGAGATCGTGGTGAACGGCGTGTCGGTCGGCGACCCCGGCACCGACCTGCCCAGGCTGCGCTCCCACATCGGCATGGTGTTCCAGAATTTCGAGCTCTTCCCGCACATGAAAGTCACCGACAACATCAACCTCGCGCAGGTAAAGGTGCTGGGGCGCAGCAAGGAGGAAGCCTCCGAGAAGGCGCACTCGCTGCTCGAGCGCGTGGGGCTCAAGGACCAGGCGGAAAAATACCCGGGGCAGCTCTCGGGCGGCCAGCAGCAGCGCGTGGCGATCGCGCGCGCGCTCGCGATGGACCCGATCGCGATGCTGTTCGACGAGCCCACCTCGGCGCTCGACCCGGAGATGATCAACGAGGTGCTCGACGTGATGGTCGAGCTCGCGCAGGAAGGCATGACGATGATGGTGGTCACGCACGAGATGGGTTTCGCGAAGAAGGTCGCCCATCGCGTGATCTTCATGGACTACGGCGAGATCGTGGAGGATGCGACGAAGGACGAGTTCTTCGGCAGCCCGCGCTCGGAGCGCGCGGTGCAGTTCCTGTCCAAGATTCTGCATCATTGATGCGGGACGAAGTGACGGGGCGGCCGAGAGAGAGCAAGCTTTCCGGCCGTTCCGATTTCCGGATCCCGTGTTGCGAGATCAAGGCATTACGGGGATTCGATCCGAGCAAGGCATCCGCGCGGTTCGGCGCGCGGACCTTTCCGGAGGGAATACGAGGATGCGAAACGCTTCCATGATCCCACTGCGCCGCATTCAGGCGACGTTGGTCATGATCGGTTTGGCGGGAGGGCTGGGCGCGGCAGCCGCACAGGGCACGGGGAAATGGGAGACGCGCGCACCGATGCTCTCCTCACGCACCGAGGTCGCCGCGGTCGAGCTTGGCGGAAAGATCTATGTGATCGGCGGCTTCGGTCGAAGCGGCGATCTGGTCGAGGAGTTCGATCCTGCAACGAATTCCTGGCGGCGCCGCGCGCCCCTTCCCGTCCCGTTGCATCACGTCGGCGCGGCGGCGGTCGGAGGAAAAATCTACGTGATCGGAGGCTATAGCGGCCGGTGGGACGCGGTGGACACCGTCTACGAATACGACCCTGCGGCCGACAGGTGGCGCACCCGCACGCCGATGCCCACGGCGCGAGGCGCCCTGGCGGTGGGAGTGGTCGGCGACAGGATTCTCGCGGTGGGCGGAGTCGGGCACGCCCGGAGAAACACGGGGGCCAACGAACAATACCACCCGGCGTCGGATCGGTGGTCCCGGCATGCGCCGATGCCTACGCCCCGGGACCACCTTGCGGTCGGAATGGTGGACGGGAAGCTCTACGCAATCGGCGGCAGGGTGGATGGAAGCTATGCGAGGAACCTCGCCGTCAACGAAGAGTACGATCCGGCAGCCGACCGCTGGCGCGCGCGTGCGCAGATGCCCACGTCCCGAAGCGGAATCGCCGCCGCCGCCCTGGACGGGAGGATTTTCGTGTTCGGCGGCGAGTCCCCGGCGGGCACGTTTGCCGAGACCGAATCCTATGAGCCCGCGAAGAACGAGTGGCGGTCGTGGACGCCGATGCCCACGGCCCGGCACGGGCTGGGAGCGGCGGTGCTTGGAAAGCAGATTTACGTGCTGTCGGGGGGGCCGACGCCGGGTGGAAGCTATTCCTCGGCGAACGAAGTCTTTACCCCCTGAAAGGGATCAATCGAGTCTGACCCTATTGATTCCCAGAGGAGGAGCGATATGAGAAACCATTTATTAGAACCTATTTCATATATAGGCGCGTGATGCGTTGCGGCCAGGACGGACCGGATGCAAGGCGCCCGACGAAGGCCATATGTCGATATGGTCCAGGAGGGCAACGACGCAGCCGGGCG
>VGID01000029.1 GCA_016868035.1 Betaproteobacteria bacterium
CCCCCGGCGGCCGTTGAGGTGTTTCCATCGCCGGGCGGTCGCGTTGCGGGCGCTGGCCGGGCGCGCTCTCTTTCTGGCGAAATTCCTGCCGCCGACCTCCGTGGCGTTCCTGGTCGCGGTCGCGCCGCCCGCCTTCACGCTGGCCCTGCGGACGCGATTGCTGGGCGCCGTCACGGCGCTGGCCGCGGTGCTGCGGGGCAGGGCCCGGTCCGCGCTGCTGCCCGCGCTCGCTCTCGAAGCGCTCGTGCCTGCCGCGGAGCGGCCCCGGGGCCGCGGCCGCGGCGGCGGGGGGCGTTGCTCCCGCCGGGACTTCCGCGCCGGGCGGGCGCTTGAACCAACCGAAGATCTTGCCGAGGATCGAGGCTTTCCCCGGCGCGACCGCAGTTTGCGGATCCGGGAGAGCGGCCGGCCGCGGCTGCGGAATCGGAGCGGGCTGCTGCGGCGTGATGCCTCTGACCGCGGCTTCGGGGCGCGGGGCAATCGGCTCCGCCGCCACTCCGAGCGGCTTTTGCGCGAGCTCGGGCATTTCGACCAGGTCGTAGCTGGGGGGAAGCGGCTCGCTCTTGTTCAGTTCGTCGTGACGCAACCGCGTCACGGTGTAGTTCGGCGTCTCGAGATGCACGTTGGGCACGAGCGTGACCGAGACCCGGTGGCGCGCCTCGACGAGCTGCAGTTCGACGCGCTTCTCGTTGAGCAGGAATGTCGCGACGTCGACCGGCACCTGGGCCTGCACGGACGCGGTGTTCTCCTTCATCGCATCTTCCTGGATGATGCGCAGGATATGCAGCGCAGTGGACTCGGTCCCGCGGATATGCCCCATGCCATGGCAGCGCGGGCACGGATTGTGCGCGGTCTCCCCGAGAGAGGGGCGCAGGCGCTGGCGGGAGAGTTCGAGCAGCCCGAAACGCGAAATCTTGCCGGTCTGCACCCGCGCCCGGTCGTAGCGCAGCGCATCACGCAGGCGATTCTCCACCTCGCGCTGGTTGCGCCCGCTTTCCATGTCGATGAAGTCGATCACGATGAGTCCGCCGAGGTCACGCAGCCTCAGCTGCCGGGCGATCTCATCGGCAGCTTCGAGGTTTGTGCGGAACGCCGTCTCCTCGATGTCGGCTCCGCGGGTGGCCCGCGCCGAATTGACGTCGATCGAGACGAGCGCCTCGGTGTGGTCGAACACCACTGCGCCGCCCGCCGGAAGATTGACCGAGCGCGAATAGGCCGACTCGATCTGGTGCTCGATCTGGAAGCGCGAGAACAGCGGCACGTCGTCCCGGTAGAGCTTGATCCGGTTCACGTTCTGCGGCATGACGTGGCCCATGAACTGGTGCGCCTGCTCGTAGATGTTCTCCGTATCGATCAGGATCTCGCCGATGTCCTGGAGGTAGTAGTCGCGGATCGCGCGGATCACGAGGCTCGATTCCTGGTAGATCAGGAAGGCGCCGCTCTGCTGACGCGAAGCGTTTTCGATCGCCCGCCAGAGCTGGAGCAGGTAGTTCAAGTCCCAGGTGAGCTCTTCGGCCGAGCGTCCGATCGCGGCGGTGCGACCGATCACGCTCATGCCCTGCGGAACGGGCAGCCCCTCGATCGCTTCGCGCATCTCGTTGCGGTCCTCGCCTTCCACGCGGCGCGACACGCCCCCGCCACGCGGGTTGTTGGGCATCAGCACCAGATAGCGGCCTGCAAGGCTGATGAAGGTCGTGAGCGCCGCGCCCTTGTTGCCGCGTTCGTCCTTGTCCACCTGGACGATCAGCTCCTGCCCTTCCTCGACGGCATCCTGGATGCGATTGCGCCCGCCGTCGCCACCCGGCTTGAAATAGGCGCGAGCGATCTCCTTGAACGGCAGGAAGCCGTGGCGATCCGCTCCGTAATCGATGAACGCCGCCTCGAGGCTCGGCTCGATGCGGGTGATGACCCCCTTGTAGATGTTGCTCTTGCGCTGCTCCTTGCCGGGGGTTTCGATGTCGAGGTCAATGAGCTTCTGGCCGTCGACGATCGCGACGCGCAGCTCTTCCGCCTGCGTCGCGTTAAACAACATGCGTTTCATTGTTATCTTCTCCCGCGCTCAAACAACACGGGATGGGCAAACCGTACGACCCGCGGTCAGGCGGGCGTCGCTGAACGTGTCAGCCTCTGGGCATCAGCATGAGGGATGTGGAGATGTCTCGTGCGGTTCGCCGGGGCAATCCGGCTGCTGCGCCGGATTCGAAATTCTTTACAGTGCCTTGAGCGCGTAATTCAACTAGTATCGCTACTTCGCGTGGTGAGCGACGTTAACCATTCGATTCGCCGGCCGTGCGTGGTGCATCTGCGCTTGCTGTTGCGATACAGCCTGATCGCACGACCGAATTCGGCACGCTCGCCCCGTGCCGGCCAGGCCGCATCGGGAACACGTTCGGGGCATCGGACACCCATTGCGTGGCGCGGAAGGTAACGGCGCGCGCCTTGGTACCAATCACCCCTTGCGGCGTGCAGAAAATATTATAGGCAAATGAAAGGGTTAAGTAAAGATTCGGCGACCTGGCATGAGGTGGAGGCGGAGCGGGCCGGCCAGCGCATCGACAACTACCTGACAACGCGGCTCAAAGGGGTGCCGAAGAGCCACATCTACCGTATCCTCCGGAGCGGGGAGGTGCGGGTAAACAGCCGGCGAGTGGGGCCCGATTACCGACTGGAAGAGGGCGACCGCGTCCGGTTGCCGCCTTTGCGGACAGCGCCGCCGACCGCAGCGAAACGGCAGGCACCCGCCCCCCGGCTGCGTCTGGACGTTCTTTACGAGGACGAGGTTCTGCTCGTCATCAACAAGCCCGCGGGCGTCGCGGTGCACGGGGGCAGCGGAATCGGCCTTGGCGTGGTGGAGCAATTGCGGCTGGCGCAACCGCAGGCCCGCTTCCTTGAGCTCGCGCACCGGCTCGATCGCGGCACGTCCGGGGTGCTGATGCTCGCCAAGCGACGCTCCGCCTTGCTCTCCCTGCACCGGCAGCTGCGCGAAGGGCGGGTGCAGAAGTTCTATGCCGCGCTGGTAAAAGGCCGCTGGCGCGATAAGCAGCGCAGCGTGCGCCTCGCGCTCGAAAAGCACTTGGTGGCCTCGGGCGAACGCCGCGTCAGCGTCAACCGCGAGGGGCTGCCGGCACATACCGTGTGCCGGCTACGGCGGGCGTACAGCCGCTACAGCCTGCTCGAGGCGGAGCTGAAGACGGGGCGCACCCACCAGATCCGGGTCCACCTGGCACACATCGGCTTCCCGATCGCCGGCGACGACAAGTACGGCGATTTCAAGCTCAACAAGGAACTCGCGCGGCAGGGCTTGAAGCGCATGTTCCTGCACGCCTCGAAGACCGTGGTCGCGCATCCCCAAAGCGGGGCGGAACTCGTGCTCGAGTCGCCGCTGCCGCCGGATCTCAAGGCATTCGTTGCCGCCCTCGAGGCCGAAGAAGCGGATCGCGCGAAGGGTTCATAACGGCTCGGTCAGGGCGCGCTATACTTGCGTCACGCCCTGCGCGGCGCCGAAACCGGTAGCGATGCGCGCTGGGGCGGCAGCCCTGATGGAAGGCGGGTACTACACATGACGGAATTCGGAGCGGGCGGCTCGGGCCCGAATTGGGAGCGCGAGGTCATCGAGAAAGTCGCGCTGGCAGCGGTGGCGGAGCAGCGCCGCGCGCGCCGGTGGGGCATCTTCTTCAAGGTGCTGTTGTTCATTTATCTCTTCGCGCTGCTGTTCGTGGCGCTGGGCTGGTTCGGCAAGCGCGACTCCGGTCCCCGCAAGCACACGGCGCTGGTCGAGGTGCGGGGGGTCATCGGCGTCGAGAGCCAGGCGAGCGCGGACATCATCAACTCCGGGCTGCAGCAGGCATTCAAAGACAAGCGCACCCAGGGCGTGGTCCTGCGCATCAACAGCCCCGGTGGCAGCCCGGTACAGGCCGGGCACATCAACGACGAGATCCGGCGCCTGCGAGCGAAATATCCCGACATCCCGATCTACGCGGTGGTCGAGGATGTGTGCGCGTCGGGCGGCTATTACGTTGCCGTCGCGACTGACAAGATCTTCGTCAACAAGGCGAGCCTGATCGGTTCGATCGGGGTGCTGATGGACGGCTTCGGCTTCAACAAGGCGATGGAAAAGCTCGGGGTCGAGCGCCGCCTGCTCGCCGCAGGAGAGAACAAGGGCTTCCTCGATCCGTTTTCCCCGATACTCGAGTCGCACCGCGATTACGCCGAGCAGATGCTCAACCAGATTCACGAGCAGTTCATCATGGTGGTGCGCGAGGGGCGGGGCAAGCGCCTGAAAGACTCCTCGGAAATTTTCTCGGGTCTGCTGTGGGTCGGGCAGAAAAGCATCGAGCTCGGGCTCGCCGATGGACTCGGCAGCGTCGAAAGCGTGGCGCGCGATGTGATCAAGGCCGAGGACGTCGTGGACTTCACCCCGCGGGAAAACGTCGCCGAACGTCTGGCCAAGAGATTCGGGGCCGGGATGGGTGAAGTACTGGGACGTCTGGGTGTGTTGGGCGGGCTTGCACTGCGCTGAAGCGCGGATACGCGCGCATTCGGTCGTAGTCATCCGCGACTGATCACGAAAACCGCTGGCCGCCGGTCGAGCGCCGGCGGTTGTTTTTTCCACTCGGCGATGCTGCGCGTGGTCACCGATTCCGTGGGCAGGGTGAGATCCGCGGCGATGCAGAGAGCGGTATCGGGGCGGCAGCTTTCGAGCACAGCCTGAAGCAGCACGGAGTTGCGGTACGGCGTCTCGATGAACGCATGGGACGCGCCGGACCGGCTTGCGTCCTCTTCGAGTTCCCGCAGCCTGCGCGCACGCTCATCGCGATCGACCGGCAGGTAGCCGTGGAAGGCAAAGCGCTGCCCGTTCATGCCGGAGCCCATCAGCGCGAGCAGAATGGCTGATGGACCCACCAGGGGCGCAATGCGTATCCCGGCCTCGTGAGCCAGTCGCACGAGAACCGCACCCGGATCCGCGACCGCGGGACAACCCGCTTCCGACATGAGGCCGCAATCGTGCCCGGAGCGCAGCGCTTCGAGCAGAGCGGGAAGCTCGTGGGCAGGGGTGTGCGCGTCGAGCGTCTTCATTTGGGCATCGCGCAATGGGCGGGGATAGCCAGCGGACCTGAGAAAACGGCGGGCCGATTTCGGATTCTCGACGACGAAGTGCCGCAACCGGCGCACCACTTCGAGGGTAGCCGGCGGAAGGAGCATGCCCGCATCGGCGCCGCCCAGGGTCACGGGTACGAGATAGAGCGTTCCGGTAGCGCTTCGCATGGTCATGGCAGCGCCACGCCTTCCTTGCGGAGCATGCTCGCGAGCTGCACCAGAGGCAGCCCGACCAGCGCGCTCGGGTCGTCGCCCACGACACGTTCGACGAGGACGATGCCCAGACCTTCGATCTTCGCGCTTCCGGTGCAGTCATACGGCTGCTCCAGCGCGAGATAGCGCTCGATCTCGGTATCGCTGTATGCGCGGAAATGAACGGTCGTCGGCACTTCCGTCGCCTGCATGGCATCGCGCGCGCTGTTCAACACGACGAGTGCCGTGTGAAAAACGGCGCTTCTTCCGCGCAGCGATCTCAATTGCGCGACTGCGTTCTCGTGATTGTTGGGCTTGCCGAGAACGAGCCCGTCGAGCGTTGCGACCTGGTCCGATGCGACGATCAGCGCCGCGGGGAATCGCGCAGCCACCGCGCGCGCCTTGTCTTGCGCCAGCCGCAGTGCCGTCTCGCGGGGCTTCTCCCCGGGGAGCGCGGTCTCATCAACGTCGGGCGCGCTGACCTCGAAGGGCACGCGCAGCCGCGCCAGCAGCGCGCGGCGGTACGGCGAGGACGAGGCGAGCACGATGGGCACGGGATTCATGGACGGGTGCCGCTAAGTGTTTGCAAAACCAGAATTTTTCGCTAAAGTTTTTTTGACAGAAAAGCACGAAAATATTATCATTCGCCGTTTATGTCCGCACCGGCTGTCATAGACAGCCTGGAGTTTGCCAGGACCGCGCAGACGCTGCACGGCAGGCTGCCGGTTCCGGGATTCGAGCGACTCCGGGACAGTTTGTACGATGCGCTCGGTGAGATCGAGTTCGCGGTGACCGGTGGGCATGACGCGCGACGCCGGCCGACGCTTACGCTCGAAATCAACGGCATGCTGCACCTGCGCTGCCAGCGCTGTCTCGGGATTCTGGATTTTCCGGTGCGACTGATCAACACGGTGCTGCTGGTGGAGCCGGCCGAGGCCAATGCAACGGAGCTGGACGAGGAGCCGTGCGAGTGGATCGAGGCGAGCGTCGAGCTGGACATTGCGGCGCTTCTCGAGGATGAGATCATTATGAGCCTGCCGTATGCGCCGCGGCATGACGAAGGGCTGTGCCGGAGCGGCCCGGAAGTGGCTGCGAACGAGACCAGAACCTCGGCGTTCGCCGCGTTGGCGGCGCTGAAAAAAGACCGACACTGAAGCAGAAGGAGCACATCACATGGCAGTTCAGCAGAACAGGAAGTCGCCGTCGAAGCGGGGCATGCACCGCTCGCACGACGGGCTCTCCAACCCGCCACTGGCGGTCGAACCGACCAGCGGCGAGGTGCATTTGCGACACCACATCAGCCCTGACGGCTATTACCGCGGCAAGAAGGTCGTCAAGACGAAGGGCGAATAGCCGCCCGCCTGGAACCGCGATGCGATCATGCGCGGCGCGGGGGCCTGCAACCCTGACGTGCCGGGCGGAGGAGTATTCCGGATGAACGTGACCGTTGCCATCGATTGCATGGGTGGCGACCACGGCGCGCATGTTACGGTTCCCGCGGCGCTGAACGTGATGCGCCGCGATCCGGACACGGCGTTCATCCTGGTGGGGCAGCGCGACGCGATCGAGCGCGAGCTTGCCCGGCTCAACGCGGCAGCGGACATGCGGTTGCAGATCGAGCACGCAAGCGAGATGGTCGAGATGGACGAGAGCGCGGCGGCGGCGCTGCGCAAGAAGAAGGATTCCTCGATCCGCGTCGGCGTCAACCTGGTCAAGGAAGGGCGCGCGGACGCGTTCGTGAGCGCGGGCAACACCGGCGCGCTGATGGCGATCTCGCGCTTCGTGCTGAAAACGCTCCCGGGAGTAGAGCGTCCGGCCATCGCCAGCATCCTGCCGACCCTGAAGGGGCACACCTACGTACTGGATCTGGGCGCCAATGTGGACTGCACGCCCGAGCACCTGCTGCAGTTCGGCATCATGTGCGCGGAACTGGTGACCTCGGTCGAGCACAAGGAGCGTCCGACGGTGGGCCTGCTCAACATCGGCGTCGAGGACATCAAGGGCAACGAGCTGGTGAAGCGCGCCGCGGAGCTGATGCGTGCGAGCGGGCTCAACTTCTACGGCTACGTCGAGGGCGACGACATCTACAAAGGCACGACCGACATCGTGGTGTGCGACGGCTTCGTCGGCAATGTGGCGCTGAAGACTTCGGAAGGGCTCGCCCAGATGCTCGCCACCTACTTGCGCGAGGAATTCGGGCGCAATCTCTTCGCGCGGCTCGCGGGGCTGGCGGCGTTGCCGGTCATCAACGCGTTCAAGCGCCGCACCGATCACCGTCGCTACAACGGGGCGAGCCTGCTGGGATTGTGCGGCATCGTGGTCAAGAGCCACGGTTCCGCGGACACGTTTGCCTTCGAGTACGCGATCCGGCGCGCGGTCGAAGAAGCGCGCTCCGGAGTGCTCGCCCATATCACCGAACGCATGGCCGCGATACAAAAGAGCGCAGCGTGAGGAACAACATTTATTCGAAGGTCGTCGGGACCGGAGGTTACCTGCCGGAAAAGGTGCTCACCAATCACGACCTCGAGCGCATGGTGGACACCTCGCACGAATGGATCTACGAGCGCACCGGCATTCGTGAGCGTCACGTCGCGGCGGAAGACGAGAAGACGAGCGATCTCGCGCTGCACGCGAGCCGCCGGGCGCTCGATGCGGCCAGCCTCGCGCCCTCCGATCTGGATCTCATCGTGCTCGCCACCACGACGCCAGACATGGTGTTTCCGAGCACGGCGTGCCTGCTGCAAGCCAAGCTCGGCGCGCACAACAGCCCGGCATTCGACGTGCAGGCGGTGTGTTCCGGGTTCATCTACGGGATGGCGACCGCGGACCAGTTCATACGCTCCGGACAGTACCGAAACGCGCTGGTGGTGGGAGCGGAGATCTATTCGCGCATCCTCGACTGGAAAGACCGCACGACGTGCGTGCTCTTCGGTGACGGTGCGGGGGCGGTTGTGCTCTCGCGCAGCGACGCTCCGGGCATCGTCTCGCACCATCTGCACGCCGACGGAAGGTACGCGAACATGCTCGCGGTACCGGGAACGGTGAGCGGCGGAGAGGTAAGCGGACGTCCTTTCGTCAAAATGGATGGCGCCGGCGTATTCAAGTTTGCCGTGAAGGTGCTCGATGAGATCGTCGAGGAGACCCTGACGGCGAACGGGCTCGAGAAGAGCGATATCGACTGGCTGATTCCGCACCAGGCGAACATCCGCATCATCCAGGCAACGGCGAAGAAGCTCCGGTTGAGCATGGAAAAGGTGGTGGTAACGGTGGATCGCCATGCGAACACCTCCGCGGCGTCGATACCGCTCGCGCTCGACGAGGCGGTACGCGACGGACGCATCCGCTCCAGCCAGCACCTGCTGCTCGAGGGCGTGGGCGGCGGCTTCACGTGGGGTTCCGTGCTGGTGCGATGGTGAGAGCGTGAAGTTCGCTATCGTGTTTCCGGGGCAGGGATCGCAGTCCGTGGGCATGATGGGCGCATTTTCGGATTCGAACGCGGTGCGCGAGGTGTTTTCCGAGGCATCCGATGTGCTGGGGCAGGACATGTGGAAGCTCGTGGAGCGGGGGCCGGCGGAAGAGCTCAATGCCACGGTCAACACGCAGCCGGTGATGCTCACTGCAGGCTACGCGGTTTATCGCGCGTGGCGCGGGGCCGGCGGCAGCGAGCCTGCACTGGTGGCCGGACACAGTCTCGGGGAATACACGGCACTGGTGGCCGCCGGAGCGGTCAGTTTCCGCGATGCGGTGCCGCTGGTGCGCTTTCGCGCGCAGGCGATGCAGGACGCGGTACCGGCGGGGCAGGGTGCCATGGCGGCGATCCTCGGGCTCGACGACGATCTGGTGCACGCGGCGTGCCGCGAGGCGACGGCGGAGGGCGTCGTCGAGCCGGTCAATTTCAACGCGCCGAGCCAGGTGGTGGTCGCAGGGAACAAAAACGCCGTGGAGCGAGCCGTCGCAGCGGCGAAAGCCAAGGGCGCCAAGCGCGCAGTAATGCTCCCCGTCAGCGCGCCGTTCCATTCGTCGTTGCTCAAACCCGCGGCGGAGCGCCTCGCCGCGTATCTCGGGAAAGTCGCGATCCATCCGCCGAGGCTTCCCGTGCTGAACAATGTCGACGTGGCGACGGAGAGCGACCCGGTGCGCATCAAAGACGCGCTTGCGCGCCAGGCGTGCAGACCCGTGCGCTGGGTAGAGGTCGTGCGCCGCATCGCCGGCGCCGGGATCACGCATATCGTCGAATGCGGCCCCGGCAGGGTCCTCGCGGGGCTGACCCGGCGAATCGACGGAAGCCTGCAGGGACACGCCGTCGCCGACGAGCAATCGCTCGAGCAGACTTTGAAGGCCCTTGCATCATGATGTTCGACGGCAAAGTCGCGTTCGTCACCGGCGCTTCGCGCGGGATCGGGCGCGCCATCGCACTGGAGCTGGCACGCCACGGGGCCGCCACGGTCGGCAGCGCCACCACCACCGCCGGAGCCGAGAGCATCAGCCAGCAATTCGCTGCGGCCGGGGCCAGAGGTGCCGGTGTCACGATGAACGTGAACGACGCCGCGCAGGTCGAGAGCGTGGTCGCCGATGTCCAGAAGCGGTTCGGTGAGATCGCCATACTCGTCAATAACGCGGGCGTCACGCGCGACAACCTGCTCGTGCGCATGAAGGACGAGGAATGGGATCACATCATGGCGACCGATCTCAAGTCGGTGTACCGGCTGTCGAAGCTCGTGCTGCGCCCGATGATGAAAGCGCGGTTCGGCCGCATCATCAACATCACGTCCGTGGTGGGGGTGACCGGAAACGCCGGGCAGACGAATTACGCCGCGGCCAAGGCCGGAATCATTGGATTCACGAAGTCGCTGGCGCGCGAGGTGGGCAGTCGCGAGATCACGGTCAACTGCGTGGCGCCCGGTTTCATCGACACCGACATGACGCGCGCGCTGAGCGGCGAGCAGCGCGAAGCGCTCGTCGGGCAGATACCCCTGGCGCGCCTGGGCGAGCCCGCGGACGTCGCCGCGGCGGTGCTGTTTCTCGCCTCCCCGGGCGCTTCCTACGTGACCGGCTGTACGCTGCATGTCAATGGCGGCATGTACATGGAGTAAGGGGTGCGGCAGCCCGCATGTTTTGCTCTTAGCAGTCTGGCGGACGCGTGAGCCGGACAGGCTGCCAGGCCGGCGAATCTGGTAAAATAGCGCGCGGATTTGGCTGCCGATACCCGCCGGGCAATCCGGCCATTAACTTCATCGCAAAGAACGACATATCCTCAAGAGGAAAGGGGCCCTGAATGGAAAACATCGAGCAACGCGTGAAAAAAATTGTTGCCGAGCAACTGGGTGTCAACGAGGCGGATGTCAAGAACGAGTCATCGTTCGTGAACGACCTCGGCGCGGATTCGCTCGACACCGTGGAGCTCGTGATGGCGCTCGAGGAGGAATTCGAGACCGAGATCCCGGACGAGGAAGCCGAAAAAATAACCACCGTGCAGCAGGCCGTCGAATACATCAAGGCCCACGCAAAGTCGTAAGCTCGCCCGGGTCCGGAGTCAATTTGTCCAGGCGCAGAGTCGTCATAACAGGCCTCGGCATCGTCTCACCCGTCGGGATCGGCATACCCGAGGCGTGGCAGAGCGTCGTATCCGGAAAATCCGGAATCGCCCGCATCACGCGTTTTGACCCTTCCGCTTTCAGTTCCCAGATCGCGGGCGAAGTCAGGGGCTTCGATCCCGCCAACTACATCTCGACCAGGGAAGCCCGTCGCTTCGACACGTTCATACACTACGGGCTCGCGGCAGCGATCGAGGCGATCAAGGACTCGGGTCTGGATTTCGAGCGAGCGAACCGCGAGCAGGCGGGCGTATGCATCGGCTCCGGCATCGGCGGGCTGCCGCTGATCGAGGAGACGCACAACGCGGTGCTCGCCAGCGGCCCCCGCAAGATCTCGCCGTTCTTCGTCCCCGGAACCATCATCAACATGATCTCGGGACAGCTCTCGATCATGTACGGTCTCAAGGGCCCCAATCTGTCCCTGGTAACGGCCTGCACCACGTCCAACCACTGCATCGGGGACGCCGGACGCCTGATCGAGTACGGCGATGCCGACGTGATGGTTGCCGGGGGCGCGGAAGCGACCGTCTCGCCGCTCGGAATGGGCGGGTTCTGCGCCGCACGCGCGGTGTCTTGCCGCAATGACGACCCCGCGGGAGCGAGCCGGCCATGGGACCGGGATCGCGATGGATTCGTGCTGGGAGAAGGCGCCGGCATATTGGTACTCGAGGAATACGAGCACGCGAAGGCGCGCGGCGCGCGCATCTACTGCGAGCTCGCGGGCTACGGCATGAGCGCGGACGCCCATCACATCACGGCTCCATGCGAGGATGGCGACGGCGCGGTGCGCTGCATGGCCAACGCGCTCAAGAACGCGAGGTTGAACCACGACGCGGTCCATTACATCAACGCGCACGGGACCTCGACGCCGCTCGGTGACGTGGCCGAGACGATCGCCATCAAGAACTGCTTCAAGGACCACGCTGGCAAGATCGCGGTGAGCTCGACCAAGTCCATGACCGGGCATTTGCTCGGCGCCGCAGGCGGCGTCGAAGCGGTGTTCTCGGTTCTGGCGATCCGGGACCAGGTGGCGCCGCCGACGATCAACCTCGAGAACCCGGACCCGCAGTGCGATCTCGATTACGTGCCGAACACCGCGCGCAAGATGAAGATCGACGTCGCCATATCGAACTCGTTCGGGTTTGGCGGCACCAACGGCAGCCTGGTTTTCCGCAGGGTTTGATCCCCGCCCCGCGCCAGGGGGTCCCTCGATGATCCTGATCAACGGTGCGGCGACGGATAGCGTCCCCGCCACCGACCGCGGCCTTGCCTATGGCGACGGGGTATTCCGCACAATACTCGTCCAGGGCGCGAGGGCGCGACGCTGGCGGCATCACTATCGAAAGCTCGCCTCCGATTGCTCGGCGCTCGCCATTCCATGCCCCGCCGAAACATTGCTTGCCGAAGAGCTTGCGGCTACCGCACGTGAGCACGGTGATTGCGTAGTGAAGATCATCATCACCCGTGGCAGCGGGCGGCGGGGTTACGCGCCACCGCATTCTCCGGCGGTGACCCGCATCGTCATCGCGGGCCCGCGCCCCGATTACCCGCGCGATTTCGAGGATTCCGGCGTGAAAATGCATTTGTGCGCGACGCGCCTCGCCTCGCAGCCCAGGCTCGCGGGCATAAAGCATCTCAACCGGCTGGAAAACGTGCTCGCCCGCTCCGAATGGCATGACGACTCCGTGCCCGAGGGCCTGATGCTCGACCAGGACGGAAACGCCGTATCGGGCACCATGACCAATCTGTTCGTGGTGGACCGCGGCGGTCTTACGACCCCGGATCTGTCGCGATGCGGGGTGGCGGGTCTCACGCGCGAGCGCGTCATGGATGCTGCGACCACCCGGGGCGTGGCCTGCCGCGTCGAGCGGATTCCGCTCGCGCGGCTGCTGGAAGCAGACGAAGTATTCCTGGTGAACAGCGTGATCGGCGTGTGGCCGGTGAAGGAGTGTTTCGGCAGGACGTGGGAACCGGGTCCGTCGGCTGCGCGCGTGAGAAAATGGCTCGATGAAGCTGGCGACTAGACGCGCGGTGCGCCTGGGGCTCGGGGCGGCGGGCGTATGCCTGGCGCTTGCGCTCGGCGCGTTCGCGTACTATGCAACCGCCCGTTTTCCGGACGGATCGTTGCCGGTGCAGTTCAGCCTGAAAGCCGGCAGCAGTCTGCGCGCGGTGGCGCAGCAGATGGTGGATGCCGGCGTACTACCCCATCCCGCAGCCTTCGTGCTGCTGGCCCGCGCGATGGGCGAGTCGGGAAACATCAAGGCAGGCAGTTACGAAGTCGATGCGCCCCTGACGCTCCTGCAGCTGTTGCGCAGAGTGACCAGGGGCGATTACACCCTGTCCACCATTACGTTTGTCGAGGGGTGGACGTTCAAACAGATGCGAAAAGCGCTGGACGGAACCCCGGCGCTGAAGCACGATACCCTCGGTCTGTCCGAAGCCGATATCCTGCAACGCCTTGCGATTGCGGCGGCTTTGCCCGAGGGACTGTTCTTCCCGGACACCTACCATTTCAGCCACGGCACCAGCGATCTTGCGATCCTGCGGCGTGCCCACCGCCTCATGCAGGCGCATCTCACCGCGCAGTGGGAGAAGCGGGCCTTGAACCTGCCGCTTGCCTCGCCATACGACGCGCTGATCCTCGCCTCGATCGTCGAGAAGGAGACCGGCAGGGCGGAGGAGCGCGCGCTGATCGCTTCCGTCTTCGTCAACCGGCTGCGAATCGGCATGAAGCTGCAGACGGATCCCACGGTGATCTACGGGCTGGGAGATGCGTTCGACGGCAATCTGCGCAGGCGCGATCTGGTCACCGATACGCCCTACAACACGTACACGCGCACCGGCCTGCCGCCGACGCCGATCGCCCTGCCCGGGCTTGCTTCGCTTGCGGCGGTGCTCAATCCAGCGAACAGCGACATGCTCTATTTCGTGGCGCGGGGCGATGGCAGTTCCCATTTCTCGCGCACGCTGGCCGAGCACGATCGGGCGGTCACCAAGTACCAGCGAACGGGAAAACGCTGATGCGCGGCCGGTTCATCACGCTGGAAGGCATCGACGGCGCGGGCAAGAGCACGCATCTCGAGTGGCTTGCGCGCCGGCTCGGGGAACGCGGCCTGCGCGTGAAGCTGACGCGCGAGCCCGGCGGCACCGCGCTCGGCGAGGAGTTGCGCTCCCTGGTGCTCGCGCGCCGCCAGTCGCTGCATCCCGACACCGAGGCGCTGCTCATGTTCGCCGCACGGCGCGAGCATCTGGAGCGCGTCATCGTGCCCGCCCTCGAGTCCGGCACGTGGGTCGTGTGCGACCGGTTCACCGATGCGACCTACGCCTACCAGGCAAGCGGCAGCGGCATCGCGTGGGAGCGGATCGCCGTGCTTGAACAATGGGCGCAGCGCGGACTGCAACCGGACCTCACGTTCGTCCTCGACGTCGAGCCGCAGGTCGGACGGCAACGCGCCCGGAGCCAAAAGCAGCCCGACCGGTTCGAGTCCGAGGAGCAGGCGTTCTTCCAGCGGGTGCGCGAGGGCTACCTGCGGCGCGCGAAGGAATGTCCCGGACGCATACGCGTGATCGATGCGAATGGCCCCATGATCCAGATTCAGAACGAACTTGAGAAAATCATCTCAAGCTTCTGTTCTGAAAGTGTTAAATGACTACCATCACGATCACAGGCGTTGTTCCGATTCACAGGCGTTGTTCCGATTCCGCTGCAACTCTGCGTGGCAACCGACTGTTTATAAAATGATTTATTCCTGGCACGAACGGGAGTTCGCGCAGATGCTCGCACGCAAGGAGCGCCTGCCGCACGCACTGCTCGTGCGCGGACCCGAAGGCATCGGCAAGGTCGGTTTCGCCGAAGCGCTCGCGGCAGCGCTGTTGTGCGAAGACCCCGGGCGCCAGGGCGCGGCCTGCGGGCGTTGCGCCGCCTGCGGCTGGATGACGCAGGACAGCCACCCGGATTTCCGTCGGCTCGCGCCGGAAGCGCTCGGCGGGAGTGGCGAGAACGACGAGGAGGGCAGGGAGCGGAAAGCGAGCCTCCAGATTCCCGTGGATGCGGTGCGCGGGATTTCTGCCTTCGTCACGATGTCGAGCCATCGCAGCGGGGCGAAAGTGGTGTTGATCCATCCAGCGGAAGCGCTCAACGTGAACGCCGCCAACGCGCTGCTGAAGAACCTCGAGGAGCCGCCTCCGCGGACCTATTTCGTGCTGGTGGCGCATCGCTGGCACGATCTGCCGGCCACGGTACGGAGCCGCTGCGAGCATGTCGTCCTGGGTATTCCGGACGCGGCAACGGCGCGGGACTGGCTCGAGAGGGAGGGCGTGCGCGATCCTGCGCTGAGCCTGGCGCAGGCAGGTGGCATGCCATTGCTTGCCCGGGAATTCGACGACGCATACTGGCAGACGCGTCACGATTTTCTCGCTGCGATCACGAGCCCCGAGTTCGCGCCGCTGGAGGCGGCCGAACGGCTCCGCGAATGCGCGCCGGCGCTCGCGGCGGGCTGGATGCAAAAATGGTCGTTCGATCTCGCCTTGCGCAAGCTGACCGGACGCGCGCGCTACAATCCGGACTACGCCGATCAGATCGCGGCAACGGCGGCGCAACTCGATGCGCGCGAAGCGCTGCGATTCCACCGCGCCGCGGTCCAGCTCCAGCGCATCGTCAGTCACCCGCTCAACCCCCGGTTGTTCGTCGAACAACTGTTGCTCGAATACGCCGGTCTGTTGCGCCGTCCCGCGCTCGATCCGGCCGAATGACGGTGTGTTAGTATGCTCATCGATTCCCATTGCCATCTGAACTTTCCTGAGCTTGCCGAGCGTATCGAGCCGGTGCTGGAGGCCATGCGCGGCAACGGGGTGACGCACGCGTTGTGTGTGAGCGTCACGCTGCAGGAATTTCCGGAGGTGAGGGCGCTTGCCGAGCGCTATCCGCAGATTCTGGGCTCCGTCGGGGTCCACCCGGACTACCCCGACGTGCCAGAGTTTTCCGGGGAAGATCTGGTTTCCTTGTCGGATCACCCGCGCATCGTCGCGATCGGAGAGACCGGTCTTGACTATTTGCGGATCAAGCGCGACTGTGAATGGCAGCGGGAGCGTTTCCGCACCCACATCCGCGCTGCGCGCCGCTGCGGCAAACCGCTGATCATCCACATGCGCGAGGCGGCCGCGGACACGCTGCGCATCATGCGCGAGGAGGGGGCCGGGGAAGCGGGAGGCGTAATGCATTGCTTCACGGAAACCTGGGAAGTCGCGCAGGCGGCCATGGAGCTCGGGTTCTACATCTCGTTTTCGGGCATCGTGACCTTCAAGAACGCCCAGGCGTTGAAGGAAGTCGCGAGGCAGGTGCCACTGGGGCGCATGCTGATCGAGACCGATGCACCCTATCTGGCGCCGATGCCGTACCGCGGCGAAATCAACGAGCCGGCTCTGGTCAAACACGTTGCGGAAGAAATCGCCCGCTTGCACGGGGTGCCGGTGGAGCGGGTTGCCGCCGCAACCAGAGAGAACTTTATCGATCTGTTCAAGCTGAAAGGGGTTGTATCTGATGCGTCTGGTTAGAGGTATGGCGATCGCCGCGCTGTTGCTCGCCGCCGGTGGCGCGGCTGCGGCCGGTGCCTATGACGACATGATCAGGGCGATCGAGCGCGAGGATGAGCGCAGCATCGCGGCGCTGCTCAAACGGGGCGTAGACGTGGATACCGTGGGACCCAACGGCGATTCCTTGCTGGTCATCGCGTCCAGGCAGGGCAAGCCCGCTATCGTCAAGCTTTTGCTTTCGGCCCAACCGCGGATCAATGCGCGCAACGCATTCGGCGAGAGCGCGCTGATGGTGGCCGCCTTCCACGGGCATACCGGGATCGTGCAGCAGTTGCTTGCGCACGGGGCGGAGGTCAATCAGCCGGGCTGGACTCCGTTGATCTATGCGGCGGCCCACAACCGCACTGAAATTGCCCGGATCCTGATCGGGCACGGAGCCCAGGTGAACGCCCAAGCCGGGAACGGGACCACCGCGCTGATGATGGCGGCGCGGGAAGGACACCTGCCGATGGTGCTGCTGCTGCTCGAGCATGGGGCGGATCTGAATGCGAAGACCCCGGCCGGATATACGGCACTGAACATGGCTCGGGACCACGACCGCCGTGACGTGGCCGAGATGCTGATCAAGGCGGGTGCAGCGGAATGACGGGCTGGAAACGAGGTCGGAACACGAATATACGCTGCTTCGTATAATGTATATTATGTAAAATTCTGTCTCCGTCGGGCGGTCGTCCAGTTCCTCCCCTATAATGCCCATCAAAGCTTCCCCCACCGCATAGGACCATGGCCGAAGACACCATCACCGAGTGGCTGATCAGGAAGGGCCGCAAGAAGGAGCTAAACGTCGAGCTGGCAAAGCAGCTCGCATCGGAATCCCGGCTCGGCTGGTACATCGCGCCCCACGGCCACAAACGCTACATCATCGGGAAGGTGACCCTGCAGAAGCTCTCCAGCCGGCACATCGTGATGGACGATGAGGGCAAGGCCCTTACCTTCGAGAGCATCGAGGACGCGAAGACCTTCCTGCGCGACGAGCTGAAGATACTCACGCCGCAGGTCTTCAATTTCTAGGGCAATTTCTAAGGGGTAGGCGCCCCGGAACCGGGGGTCCGCCTCACGAACCAGCCAGCAACCAAGGCTTGCGCTAGGCTTTGGGATCTTGGCCGGATTTCAGCGATTCCAGTTCGGCAAGGGCTGCGGAAAGGGCTTCCTCGGTCTGGTCGCTCTTTGCAAGGTCCCGTGCGATCATCAGGTACCCGACCGTGCCCCCGGTCCTGGCCTTCACCGGCAGCACTACGGTGCTCGCGCGGAAACGGACCCCTCCCTTGCGGATGCGCGCCCCCTCCTCTTCCGCACTGCCGGTGAAACGCGCAACCTCGACCAGCCTGTCCGGTCGGCGCGCAAGGATGTCCTCCTTGGTGAAGAAACGGGAATAATTCTGCCCGACGATCTCCGTTTCGGTGTAGCCGAACATCCGCTCCGCCCCCGCGTTCCAGTGCACCACCAGGCCGTTCGCATCGAGGGCGCACGCGGCATACTCGACCATGTGCGCCGTCAGCAGCCGGAAGCGCTGCTCGCACACGTGGAGCGCGTCCTTGGTCGCTTCGACCCGCCGGATCTCGTCCTTCAGGAGGTCGGCCTCACCAGTGGCCACCTGCAGCCGGTCCACCTGCTCCTTGAGCGATCCCACCATGAGGGCGATCAGGGGGCATGCGATCACGATCGCCATGAGCTGCCGCCAGTCCAGCTCCGAGTAGCGGAACAGGTAAAGCGGATGGGAGAACAAGACGAAGGAGCAAAACAGCACGATCGCCGCGCTTAGCATCCCCGCCATCCCGCCCGCAAGATAGCTCGAGAGCGCCACCGTCAGCAGCAGGAGCAGACCGGGATCGGGCAGGATGCCCAGCCTGCGCCACAGGACGGTAACGATGAACACGGACAGCAAGGTCAGCAGCCCCGCTCCCGCGAAGCGGACCCAGCTCGCTATGGCGAACGATGGCCTGCCAGCGATCCAGTCCCACTGCCACATAACCGTTCTTCCCAAAAGCTAAAGGCGCGACGAAATACCGTCGCCTTCCGCCCGGTTTTCGACGTCCTGGCGGTCGGTACGGCGCTTTCCTGCCACGTAAGCAAGGAAGCGCAAGATTGATGCCAGGGCGCCGGGTGAGCACACCAAAACGCCATCTGTGCGCTCCCCGCCGCTCTGGGCCGGCAGCGGCGGCTAGGCGTTGAAAGCCGAAATCCCAGTCTGCGCGCGCCCGAGAATCAACGCATGGATGTCGTGGGTGCCCTCGAGGGTGTTGACGGTCTCGAGATTCAAGAGGTGCCGGATCACGTGGAACTCGTCCGAGATGCCGTTGCCGCCCAGCATGTCGCGCGCCGTCCGCGCGATGTCCAGCGCCTTGCCGGTGGAGTTGCGCTTGAGCAGCGAGACCATTTCGGGCGTCGCTTTGCCCTGCTCCCTCAGGCGGCTCAGGTGCAGGCACGCGAGCAGACCGAGGGTGATCTCGCTCTGCATGTCGGCGAGCTTGCGCTGCACCAGCTGGTTGGCGGCGAGCGGGCGCCCGAACTGCTTGCGGTCGAGGGTGTACTGGCGCGCGATGTGCCAGCATGACTCGGCGGCGCCGAGCGCGCCCCAGCAGATGCCGAAGCGGGCGTTGTTGAGACAGCCGAACGGGGCCTTTAGTCCGCTGGCACCCGCGAGCAGGTTCTCTTCCGGCACGAACACCTGGTCCATGACGACCTCTCCGGTCGGACTCACTCGCACCGAGAACTTGCCTTCGATCTTGCGCAACCCGAGACCTTTCATCCCGCGCTCGAGAATAAAGCCGCGGATCGTGCCTTCGTCGTCCTTCGCCCACACGATCACGATGTCGGCGATCGGCGCATGGGTGATCCACAGCTTCGTGCCGCTCACGACGTAGCCGCCCGCCGCCTTGCGCGCGCGAGAGGTCATGCTGCCGGGATCGGAGCCGTGATCGGGCTCGGTCAGACCGAAGCAGCCGAGCAGCTCCCCTTTCGCCATCCGCGGTAGGTAACGTCCGCGCTGCTCCTCGCTGCCGTACGCATAGATGGAAGTCATCGCAAGCGCGGTCTGCACGCTGCAGGCGGAACGGAACGAAGTGTCCACCTTCTCCAGCTCGCGCATGATCAGCCCGTAGGCGACGTAGCCGATCCCCGCGCAGCCGTAGCCTTCGAGCGTCGCCCCGAGGAAACCCAGTTCGCCCATTTCGCGCATCACCACCGGATCGAAATGCTCGCGGCGGTTCCATTCGACGACGCGCGGCAGGAGCTTCTCCTGCGCGTACTGGCGCGCCGTGTCGCGGATCATGCGCTCTTCCGGCGTGAATTGCTGCTCGAGCAGGAACGGATCGTCCCACTCGAACTTGCCGCCAATCAGGGTTACCGCGGAATGATCTTCTGGCATCACGTGCCTCCCGACATCCGAAAAGAAAAAGGCACGAAGATTTCAGTCCGTCCCCGTGCCTCGCTTCTGAAACGGTTGCTGGCGATCTGGCGACGGGTTCCTTACACGCGCTCGAGGATCGCGGCCATGCCCTGCCCTCCGCCGATGCACAGGCTCACGAGCGCGTAGCGCCCGCCGGAGCGCTGGAGCTGCCGGGCAGCAGTCAACGCGAGCCGCGCACCGGACGCCCCGAGCGGATGTCCGACGGCGATCGCGCCCCCGTTCGGATTGACGCGGCTGTCGTCGAAAGCCACGCCCAGCCCCTTGAGGCAGGCCAGCACCTGCGCCGCGAACGCTTCATTGATCTCGATCACGTCCAGGTCCTTGAGCTCGAGGCCGGCGCGGGCCAGCGCCTTCTTCGAGGCGGCGACCGGGCCGATGCCCATGATCTGCGGGGGCACGCCCGCCGCGGCGCTCGCGATGACGCGCGCGATGGGCTTGGCGCCCGCCTTCTCGCCCGCACCCGTGGACGCAAGGATCAGGGCCACGGCGCCGTCGTTCACGCCCGACGCATTGCCGGGAGTGGTGACCCCGCCCTCGTACAACGGCTTCATCCGGGCCAGCGCTTCGAGATCGGTGCCCGGGCGCGGATGCTCGTCGTCCGCCACCGGTGGCACCGGCCCCTTGCGCGTGGGCGGAAGCTCCACCGGCGAGAGCTCTCCCGCGAAGAATCCCTCGCCCTTCGCAATCGCGTATTTCTGCTGCGAGCGCAGCGCGAACTGGTCAGCGTCCTCGCGCTTGATCGCATATTCGCGCGCGAGCGTGTCCGCAGTTTGCGGCATCTGGTCGTCGCCAAAGCGTTTCACCAGCCTGGGATTCGAGAAGCGCGGCCCGATCGTGCTGTCGTAGAGCCTGACGTCACGCGCAAACGCCGATTCAGACCGGCTCATCACCAGCGGAGACCGGCTCATGCTCTCGACGCCGCCCACGAGGTACACGTCCCCTTCCCCTGCGCTGATCGCGTGCGCGGCGTGCACCAACGCGCCCAGGCCGCTCGCGCAGTTGCGCTGCAGCACGGTACCCGGTGTCTCGACCGGCAGGCCCGCGACCAGTCCTGCGTGCCGGGCGACGCAGCGGCTGTCCTCGCCGCCCTGGTTCGCGCAGCCCACCACGATATCCTCGATCTGCTCCGGCTTGAATGGGGTCTTCTTCATCACCGATTTCATGACATCCGCGAGCAAATCGTCCGGGCGCACCTTGGCGAGAACGCCGGCGTGGCGTCCGAACGGGGTGCGCAATCCGTCATACATGTAGGCTTGCAGCATGGTGTCTCCTGTATCTATGGCATCGAATACGTGCAGTCCATCACGGTTCCGGGGTGAGCAAAGATACGCCCAGTCTCGCGCGCCGCGTGAGCCAGATGGTAGGCCGGTAGCGCGGATCGCCGTAAGTACGATACATCGCAGTGAGCACCTTGTATATGTTTTCCGGTCCGAGCACATCGCCGAACCGGAACGGACCCTGCGGGTAATTCAACCCGAGGGTCACCGCCTTGTCGATGTCCTCCGGCGCGGCGGTGCGGCTCTGTGCAATCGAGCAGCCGATGTTCACGATCATCGCGACGATGCGTTGCGCGATGAACCCCGGGCTGTCGCGGCACACCGTGACCGGAACTCCATCCGACGCGAGCAGCCCGTGGGCCGCATCCCGGAAATCCGGCTCGGTAACGGGCGTGCCCATGATGGTACGCCGCTTGGCCGTCGGAAAGAGCGTGTCGAGTGCCACCGTGCGCCTGGGATCGAGTCCCTGCTCAACGGCGCTGGTGGTCGCATCCTCGCCCAGCGGCGTGACGAGGACGAGCGCCTTCGCGCTCGGTTTTCCTCCGATTTCAGGAACGATACCCAGCTTCTTCAACAGCTCGATCGCCACGGCGTGCCCTCGCGGATCCGCCGGGCTGACCCAAACGCTCTGGGGCCGCGCACCCGGCGCGGCGGCCTCGGGCGCAACCAGCGCCTTCATCTCCGTGTCGTAGTCGTAGAACCCCTTCTTCGTCTTGCGACCGAGGATTCCGGCCTCGTGGCGCGCGCGCATGATCAGGTTCGGGCGATAGCGGGGCTCATGGAAAAACTGGCTGTAGATGAGTTCGGACGCGGGTTGGGTCACGTCGAGGCCCGTGAGCTCCATCAGCTCGAAAGGCCCCATGCGAAAGCCGCCCACATCGCGCATGACCCGGTCGACGTCGGCGAACGCCGCCACCCCCTCGTACACCAGATGGGCGGCCTCGAGGGTGTAGCCGCGCCCCACCTGGTTCACCAGGAACCCCGGCGCGTCCTTGAGCCGCACGGGCTCGCGCGTCATCCGCTTTCCAATCGCCATCAGCGCTTCCGCCACCCAGCCCTGCGTCTGCAGGCCTTCGATCACTTCGACGAGACGCATCAGCGGCACCGGATTGAAGAAATGGAATCCGGCGAAGCGCTGCGGGGTTTTCAGCTTCGAAGCGATGGTGGTGACCGACAGCGAGGACGTGTTGGTCGCGAGGATGCAGTCGGCCGCGACGATGCCTTCCAGCTCGGAGAACAGCTGCTGCTTGGCTTCCAGGCTCTCGACGATCGCCTCGATCACGACGTGGCAATTCTTCAGCTCGCCCGGCCCACCCGCGACCTTGATCCGGTTCGCCGCTGCGGCCGCCGCGTCGGCATCCATCGTGCCTTTCTCCGCCGCGCGCGCGAGCATCTTTTCCACGAACTGCATCGCTTCCTGCGCCGCACCCGGGCGCGAATCGGTCATGAGCACGCGCATTCCGCCGGCGGCAGCCACCTGCACGATGCCGCGTCCCATCGCGCCGGTGCCGACCACGCCGACAATCAGGTCGGATCTGTTTGCATCGAAAGTCATGGCATCTCCGGGGATGGTCTATCGCGTGGCTGCGTCAAAAACCGCAGGGGGCGTCGCCGCCAGGCCGGCAGGGCACCGCGGAAGCACACCCTGCGTGACGGGGAAAGCAGGAACGCTCAGCGCCCTTTGAACACCGGCTTGCGCTTCTCCGCGAACGCGGCCTGGCCTTCCTTGTAGTCCTCGCTCTCGTAGCACGCGTCCACCATGCGCTGGCACAGCGCGAGATCCCGCTCGGCCGGATCCTTCAGGTACTCGACGAGCGCGCGCTTGACGGCGGCGATGGTGAGCGGCGCATTGGCCGCGATCGTATTGGCGTACTCGAGGGTGTAGCCTTCCAGCTCCGCCGCCGGCACTACCCGGTTGACCAGGTTCATCTGCAGTGCCTCCTGGGCCGAGAACTGGCGCGCGGTGAAAAAGATCTCCGCAGTGAACGACGGACCCACCACATCCGCGAGGCGCTTGATGCCGGCAAAACGGTAGCCCAGGCCGAGCTTTCCGGCCGGCACGCCGAAGCGCGCATCGTCCGACGCGATCCGCACGTCGCAGCCCGCGGCGACGCCCGTGCCCCCACCGATGCAATAGCCGCGGATCATCGCGATCGTCGGCTTCGGGCAATCCCGGATCGCCTTGTTCGCCTTGTCGGAGGCGGCGTTGTACTCGCGCACCGCCTCTTCTCCGGTGCGCTTCTCCTTGAACTGGGAGATGTCGGCGCCCGCGCTGAAAGCTTTGTCGCCCGCCCCTCGGAGCACGATGACGCGCACCTCGGGATCGTTTGCATACGCTTCGAGGACCACCGGCAGCGACTGCCACATCTCGTATGAGGTCGCGTTGTGGCGCGAGGGGTTGTTGAAGATGATCCAGCCGATCGCGCCATCCTTGCGGGCGATCAGCTTTTCGGTGAGGGTCTGAATGACGGTTTCAGGGCGGTTCATGAAGGGCTGGAGCTCCGATCGGGTTCTCGTTAGTGTAACGCATCTACGCGCATTGCCGGCAGATTCATGCGCGCAGGCGCGCCTTGAAGCCGGCTCGTTCGAGACGCGCGATGATCTCGGCCACATGCTCGTGGCTGCGCGTTTGCAGCACGAATTCCACCTCCGCCGTTTGTACCGGAAGATCGGTAAAGGCGCGCTGGTGGTGCACTTCCTCGATATTGGCATTCGCCTCCGCGAGATGCGCGGTGGCCTGGGCCAGGGCGCCGGGCAGATCGCGCAACTCGACCGTGAGCCGTACCAGCCGGCCCGAGCGCACCATGCCGCGCTCGATGATTGAGCCGAGCATCAACGGATCGATGTTGCCGCCGGAGAGCACCACGCCCACCTTGCGGCCGCGGAATCGCTCGCCGTAGCGCAGCAGCGCCGCAAGACCGGCTGCTCCGGCACCTTCGGCCACGGTCTTTTCGATCTCGAGCAGCATCACGATGGCACGCTCAAGCGAGCCTTCATCAACCAGCAGGACCTCGCGCACGTGCTCGCGCACGATCGGGAGGGTCAGTTTTCCCGGCGTCTTTACCGCGATGCCCTCCGCGATCGTGCTCGCCGCGAAGCTTGGCACGGTCCCGGCAAGCGCGCAGTGAAATGCCGGAAAACGCTCGGTCTGGACCCCGAACACCTGCAGCTCCGGATCAAGACCGTGCGCCGCGATCGCCATGCCCGCGATCAGCCCGCCGCCGCCGACGGGGACCAGCAGCACCTCGAGCTGCGGCTGCGCCGCAAGCATCTCGAGCGCGACGGTCCCCTGGCCGGCGATCACGTTTTCATCATCATATCCGTGCACGAGCTCCAGCCCGCGCTCTGCCGCCAGCGTTCGCGCATGGGTGCTTGCCTCGTCGTAGTGGTCGCCATGCAGCACCACTTCGGCCCCGAACGCCGCGGTGCGCTCCACCTTGACGTGCGGGGTGTAGCGAGGCATCACGATGACCGCGGGCACCGCCAGGCGTCTGGCGTGATAGGCCAACCCCTGCGCGTGATTCCCGGCCGAGGCCGCGATGACGCCACGGATGCGTTGCGCGTCGGTGAGCGAGGAGAGCTTGCAGAGCGCGCCGCGCTCCTTGAACGAGGCCGTGAACTGCAGGTTCTCGAACTTGATGTAGACCTCGGCGCCCGTGATCTCGGAGAGCGTCCGGGAGCGCAGGCATGGCGTTTCCTGCACGTGGCCGCGCACCGTCTCGGCGGCACGCTGGATTTGCTCAAGGGTTACCGCCACCGGGATCCGCCCGTCAATCGAGCACCATCAACCAGTCCACCGCGAGCGCGCCCTCGGGGCCCGCCAGGACCGGGTTCAAGTCGCATTCCTTCAGGCGGTGCCCCGCCGCGGCACCCAGCTCTGACGCGGCGCAGATCAGCTGCGCGAGCGCTTCCCGATCAACGGGTGCGCGTCCGCGCACGCCATTGAGCACGGCCCCTGCGCGCAGCTCATCGAGCATGGCGAGAGCTTGCGCACGCGTCACCGGGGCCCTCCGGAATGCGACATCTCCGGTCGCCTCGACGTGGACGCCGCCCATGCCTGCCATCACGATCGGCCCGAACGCCGGATCGTGCTTCAAGCCAACCACGAGCTCGACGCTGCCGGCAGCCATTTTCTGCACGACCACGCCGGCAATGCGGGCATCGTGCCGCCAGCGCCGTACCGCTACCATGGTTTCTTCGAACGCTTTACGGACCGAGGCCGCGTCCGCCAGGCCGAGCCGCACGCCCTGCGCCTCGGTCTTGTGCGGAATATCCGGGGATTCAACCTTGACCGCGACAGGATAACCGAGGCGCTCGGCGGCAGCGACGGCTTCCGCGGCGTCGCATGCTGCCAGCACCGGCGCCGTGCGCACACCAGCGGCCTCGAGGATCGACCGGGCCGCGACGGTTCCCAATATTCCCGACGCGGAAGGCAGCTCGAGCCGCGCGTTCCGTCGCGCCTCGCCTCTGCCCGCGTGCGCGCGCCGCGCTTCTCCATACCGTACCAGCGCGGCACACGCGTCGACCGCTGGCTCGCCACCGCGCAATACCGCGATGCCGCGCTCCCGCAACGCGCGCAGCGCACGCTCCGGCGCTGCCAACCAGCATACGACGAGGGGTTTGGTTGCATCCGCGCGGATCTCCTCGAACAATGCGACGAGCCTTTCGGCGTGCGCTTCCATCAGTTGCAACCACACGATCGCCACGTGGATCTGCGGGTCGGCCAGCACGATGCGCACGCTTTCGCCCAGCAGCCTCGGATCGGCGACGGACTGGCCGGTCACGTCTACCGGATTGCCGATGGATCCGAAATCCGGGATCGCCGCCTTCAGGGCGCGTTGCGTCTCTGGTGCGAGAACTGGCACCCGCAGTCCCAGCTCCTCGGCGCGGTCGCACATCAGCACGCCGGCTCCGCCCGACTGCGTCACGATACCGAGCCCGTTGCCCCGCGCCGGCTCGCAGCAAGCAAGCACCTCGATCAGATCCAGCATCTGCTCTTCGTTTCGGGCGCGCAGGATGCCGTGCTGGCGGATCACGCCGTCGAACACTTGATCCGCTCCGGCGAGCATCCCGGTATGGGAGACGGCCGCGCGCGCGCCGGAACCGGTCCGGCCCACCTTGGTCAGTACCAGCGGCTTGCCCAGCGCCAGGGCCTCCTGCGCCAGCGCGACGAGCGCCGTGCCGTTTTTGACGCCTTCCAGATATCCCGCGCCGACGCGTATGCGCGGATCGCCAAGCACCGCGTGCATGACCTCGGCAAATGTCACATCGCCTTCGTTTCCGGTGTTGACGAAGTAGCCGAGCCCAAGCCCGCGGCGCCGAGCGAGTGCCGCAATCGCCGTGCCGAACGCACCAGACTGGGTGACGAACGCGACGGGACCCGGCGTGAGATCGCCTTCCGCAAACTGGCTGAAGGTCGCCGTGACCCGGTCGAAAGCGTTGACCAGCCCGAGGCAATTAGGGCCGCACAGACGCAGGCCCGCGTCCCGTGCCGCAGCCGTTACTTCGTCCTCGAGGGCCTGCCCTGCCTTTCCCGTTTCGGCGAAGCCCGAGCTGAACACGACCGCAGATCGCACTCCGCGTCGCCCCAGATCGCGCACCGCGCCCGCGACCATTCGTGCCGGCAGCGCGACCACTGCAAGGTCCACCGCCTCCGGCAACGAACCGATGTCAGGATAGCAGCGCAGGGAGCCGATCCGATCATACTTGGGATTGACCGGAAAGATCCGGCCTGAATATCCCTTCTCCAGTAGAAACCGGAGCGGACGCCCGTTGACCTTGCCGGCGTCGGGCGAGGCCCCGAGTATCGCGATCGACTCCGGAGTAAGCAGCGGCCGTAGCTCGTTCATTCTTCTTGTTGTGGCGATGAGTCTAGCGGACGCCGATGGCGGCTATTGGCGCCGCTTCGCTGCGGTGGGTACGCGGAAAAACAGCGTAAATGGCCGGCGCCCGCAGGGGGGCCGGCCCCATCACCCTCAGCGCACGACGAGCACCGGTATCGTCGAGTGGGTGAGCACCTTGGCCGTTTCGCTTCCGAGCAGTATGCCAGCCAGACCGCGCCGCCCGTGGGAGGCCATGATGATGAGGTCGCATTTTTGCTGCTTGGCGGTGGCGATGATCTGTTGAAACGGCGCATCGTTTGCCGCGGACAGGGTCGCACATTTCACGCCCTTGGCCGCGGCCTTCTTGCCGACCACGCCGAGCATCTTCTCGGCGCGCTTGCGCGCCTCCTGCTCGAAGCGTTTCTTCAGATCCGGACTTCGCGCAGCGATTGCCTCGTCGTGCCCCACGCGGAACTCGGGCACGACGTGCAGCAGCGTCACTCGCGCGTTGACCGCTTGCGCGAAATCGAGGCCGTGCTCCACCGCCTTGTCGGAGAGTTCGGACCCGTCTGTGGGCAAAAGGATGTGCTTGTACATCGCGCCTCCCGGTTCGTCGGTATCTCGCTACGCTACGTTACCGCGGCGCCACGAGAATGGATTGACCTGGGTCAATCAAATGATACGCCCGCCTTCGGTGCGGTGCCGGCCGCGTCGGCATGGATGCGCCCCGCCTGCGGCGGGTGTCCTCAATGGGTATTGCCCAAACGGTGCGCCGGGATGGCTAGCGCAACGACCTCGATCCCCTCGTCCTTGAGGGCTTCGACGTCCTCGCGGGAAGCCGTGCCGCGAATCTTGCGCTCCGGAGCCTCGCGATAGTGGATCTTGCGCGCCTCTTCCGGGAACGCGGCGCCGACGTCTTCGGTGTGCTCGATCACGTATTCGATCACCTTCGTCAGCGCGTCTTTTTCCAGATTGGCGTAGTGCTGGTTTTGAGCCGTGACAGCGTCCGCGCGAGCCGCCTGTTCGCCCCGGCCGGTGTTGACGTACGAGGCGTGCGGAACGCGCGTGACGTTGGCGTTTCCGCACAGCGGACAGGCGATCGCCTTCCTCCCGAGCTGCTGCTCGAAGTCCTCGCTCGAGGAAAACCACCCCTCGAACCGGTGATGGTGTTCGCAGCCCAGGTCAAAAACGATCATTGCCTCTCTCTAGCGTTCGTGTGCACGGCTCCACGTCCTAATTATTGGGACATCGACGATCCCGCCTAGGTCCCGCTCCCCCTCTTATGATGCCACAATGCGACTGTCGCACAAAATAATTGGGGTCGATCCCGGGAAATACGCAAGATCTTGTGGTTTGAAGCCTCTCCATTCCGCGCAAGCGCTACGCGGGAGGGTGAAACCGGGAATCGCGGCGTGATGCCGGAAGGTTCCTCGGCACCCTTTCTCCCCCGAAAGAGGGGTATTTCCGGATTTGAGCGGTGCGAACTCGGCCGGCATGGCCAGGTATGGGATGGTGGGCGAGGCCGGATTCGAACCGGCATGGCTTGCGCCGAGGCATTTTAAGTGCCTTGTGTATACCAACTCCACCACTCGCCCTGCGTGCTGTCTCCTCGTAACGTGGCATTGCCGGCGCCGCGGCTCCCCATTGCTTCGAGGTTGCCATTCTACGTGCGAAACGGCCCCCCTCGACAACTGCGTCCCGCCTGCCCGGCGGGCCCTACGCTGCTGGAGTAGCCCCGATCTCGCCCCGATGCGCGCGCAATCTTACTCGGCACATTCGAGCCCAGACCGGCCAAGATTCTGCGCCGCGCTCGCTGATTGCGTGACAGAAACGCTCAAGGTCGATCGGCGCTATGCGCCGGCGCGCACGGACACTGGAAGACGGACGTCACAACGACTAACACCAAATTGGCGAAACCAGGCGGCACCGCGACCCGGGCCGCCTCTGCTCCGGCATCACGACGATTGCTGCCTCGGGTAATCGGGAGGGGGCAACCGCGCTACCCCGGCGAGGGAGCGTCTAAGTGCCGCCGCGTCGGTGCAGCTCGCGCAGAGATTCGCCCCAATACTTGCCGAGCAGCGAAAGCGATCGGATTCCTTCCTGCGTTCCGGGCTCGCAGGCCAGTCGCAGTATCCCGGCAATACCGCCTTTGGCGGGCGGGACCGTCGCGAGTTCCCGGCTCACCTGGTTGAGCGCCTCGGACAGGCTGATCAGGTGGTACTGGTTCTCCTGGCGATCGAGTGCCTGGAGCAGGCGCATCAACCCCTCGTTGCGTGTGAGGCGGTCGAGCAATGCCACGCCCTCGCTCACCGTGCGCGCCAGCCGGATCACCATCGCATCGGACATCGCATCCTTGGCCGATGCCAGCAGATGGATCATCTCGACAAGGTCGCGTACCGCCGCCTCATTCAGCGTCGGCGGGATTTGTGCCGTTTCGTTTGCGGTAACGGACATTTTCATTTCTCCTCAAAGCAACCCACGCACGGTGGTCCAATACATCTGGTTGTACGCCACCTTGAACCAGTGAATCGCCTTGGACGGAGGCTTCAGCTCGGGCAGATTGACGTAGTCGAAAGCGTTGTAGGTGGCGCGATCGTAACCGGCCTCGATGAAGCAATACACCCTGCCGTCGTATTCCCGCACCGGGGTGCCCGTCTTGATCATGGACGCGATGTTCTCGACCACCACTTCCGCCTCGAAATGGGCCGCCGATCCGGTCTTGCTGACCGGGATGTCGGTGGCGTCGCCGATGACATAGACGTTGTCATGACCATTCATGGTCAGCTTGAAACGGTCCGTGGGGATCCAGCCGCCCTGTCCCAGGTTATTCTCGTCGACTGTTTCGGCACCACTGTGGGGTGGAATCGCAATCAGCAGATCGTATTTGACGTCAGTGCCCTCCTCGCTGTAGATGATCTTGTTGGCCGGATCCACCTCTTTCAGGTTGAACAGGGTTTCATATTCGATACCGGCCTTGTCGAATTCCGGCTTGGCCCAACGGGCGACGTTTGGAGTGGCATGGACCTGATTGACGGGATAGTGGTACCGGAGTTTCACCTTGTCGCGGATGCCGCGCGCCTTGAAGAAGTCGTGCAGCAGGAAGGCGGCTTCCACCGGCGCCACCGGACATTTGTGCGGTATTGACACCACCATGGCCACGGTACCGCCCCGGAACTCGAGGAGGCGCCTGTGCATGCGGATGGCGTCCTCCTCCGTGTAGAACATCTCCGCCCCTTCGCTCAAGCCGGCCACTTCCTGCGGCACGATGCGCGAGCCGGTGGCGATCACGAGAATATCGTAGTCGTGAGTCTTGCCGCTCTGGGTCGTGACCTGGTTGCGGTCGAGGTGAAACTCCGTGACCGGGTCCACCTGGAAATCGATGGTCGGCTCGAGCAGACTCGCCTCATCTCGATAAAGCTCATCGGGCGTCATCTGTCCGAACGCAACATACAACAGGCCGGGCTGGTACATGTGCCGGTCGGAAGCCGACAGCAACGTGAGCCGGACTTCGCCGGCGCGTATTTCGCGGGCCAGCCTCCGCGCGAGCTGGTTGCCCAGAATGGTACCGCCTGTGCCACCACCGACGATCAAGATTCTCATTGCATTCCCCTATCCAAATCCAGCGGGACGTCCCGGCAGCCAGCCCGACGCGACTCAACCCGGGCTGCAACGCGCTATCTGGCCTTGCGGACCCTGATGTGCCAGACTCCCGCGACTTTTTCGCTGCTGACCATCTCGTGCTTGGCCTTGTGAACCCACTCCGGCACGTCGTTGCTGGAGCCGTCATCGGTCGACAGCAGCTCGAACATATCGCCGACGCTGGCCTTCTTCATATGTCTGATGAGCTCCATGAGCGGCCCCGGACAAAACGTGTTGCGTGCGTCGACCACCTTGCATTCACTCATAAGCCGCTTCCTGTTGCCAGCACCGCCAGGTTAATCATGTGCTCAAAACGTAAGTATCTGTCCACCCTCGGCATCGCTCAGAAAACGCGTCAGGCCGGTCGCGGGCCCAAGCTCGGGGTCGAGGTCGTCTTTCGTGATCTTCATCAGGTCGAGCGCCATCGAGCACGGCAGCAGCTTCGCGTCGCCGAGTTCGGCCGCCTGCTGGAACAGGTGCTTGAACGGCGGCACACCTTTCTGCTCCAGAAGCGCTCCGAGCTCGCCCTCGGCGGGTGCCTTGGCGCCGTTACCCTTCACGAAGTACGGCAGAGCGTTCATGGACAGGAAAACGGAGACCTGGTCGCCGGTCGCGGCCGCGACCGACGCGATCATCGCGGCCATCTGCAGCTTCTCGCGGGTACCCGAGACACACACGATGTGGATCTTATTCGCCATGTCGGTATTCCATCGCTCTCACGCGCCGCTGCTGCGACGTCGTTATCAATGGCGGCTCCACATCTGCCTTTGGGCGCGGACTTTCTTCAAGAACGGTGGATCGTCCTTCCTCGCGCCTTCAGTCGAGGAGCGTCTTCTCCACGTTCCGGTGTGTGGCCCAGCCCGCCAGACCACCGAGCACGAGCCAGAACACGCCGTTGGCAATTGCCGTCGCCCAGATGAACTGTCTGGAAAGTTCGTTCAGCTCGGCGACTACGTTTGCCGGGAACCCGGGGAACGGGTCTGTATCGAGATGCGGGGCGCCCACCAGATACGGTGCGACCAGGAGCAAAAGGCCCGCCCAACGCCATGGAGCCTTGCCGAATGCGGCCACCGCGAGCCCCGCCGCGGTGCATATCACCGTAAACGTCCACCAGAGCTGGCGCGCCTCAACGGGCGCCGATTCCGTGCCCGGAATTGCAGGTGCAAGGCCAATTGCCGGCGCCACGAAAAATACACCGTAGCCGGCCAAACCCCAGAGCAGCCCGTATCTCCAGTCCAGCTTCGTCGCGCTGTTGCGCCCAGTCATCGAATTGCGCCAGAGCAACGTCGCCATGGCGGCCACGATGACGAAGGCGAAACCGATGGCGAGCAGCACGTTCGATAGCACGGTAAGGCCAATTCGTTCCAGTCCATCCGCCGGCTCCCATGCTTCCGCCCCATGCGCGTGGCCCTTATCCTGCTGCGCAGCCGTCACTTCACGCGGCGGTTCGGCTGCCGCTGGCGCCCGCGCCTGCTCGTAGCGCTCGGCCGCCTCGATGATCGGGATGACCTGCCATCGCTGAACTACGCTCAACAGCAAGCCTGCGAGCGTCCCGACCAGCAGCGCGGAGAGCGCGATGCGCCGAAATAACAACATGACCGATCAGTGGCAGGGAAATCCCTGGGCGTGGCGCATGTCATGGGCCGTGTTGTGCACCGCGGACGCCTGCACGAAACCCGCGCCATAAACGATCACGGCCCCCAGCAGAAATGCAGTTGCGATCTGCAGCCACACGGGAACCGCGGCAGCGCGGGTAGTTGCAACGATCGTAGTGGCCTTACTTTGCATGGTTATCTCCTCCAGTTTGATTGGTCAAGCACCAACGTTAGAATAATACGCCTCGAGAGGCTCCTCAAGCATGAGTTTCGCACTGCGGTTCAGCATTTCCTTCACGTCTCGCGCACCCAGTTTGCCCGGTTGAGCAACTGCACCAGGATGGTGTCGAGAATGTAGCCGATCACACCGATCAAGACGATCATTCCCATCATCTGGTCATAAAACAGGTTCTCACGTGCGTCCTCGATGGTGTACCCGATGCCCGCCCTGGTGCCGAAAAACTCCGCCGGGATCAGCACGATCCACGCAACGCCCACCGCGAGCCGTATACCGGTAAGCACATCGTAGGTGACTGCCGGCAAGATCACTTGAGTCAGCACGTGCAGGCGCTTCGCGCCAAGGTTGCGCGCCACCTTGAACCAGGCCGGATCGATTTTGGCGATGCCCGCTGCGGTGGCGAACATCACCGGCCACACCGCGCCCATTACAATGAGGAAGATAATCGCTCGATCCCAGGTAGCGAAGGCGATGACCGCGATGGGCTCCCAGGACAACGGGCTGACCATGCGCAGCAACTGAAACGGTAGATGGGTCATGTCGCCGAACAGCTCGCTGCGGCCGACGAGGATGCCGAGCGGCACGCCAATCGCGATGGCGATCAGCATCCCCATACCCAGGCGATATCCGCTGGCTCCCAGCCCGCGCTGGATTCCCCCAAACTCCCACATCGCGGGAATGCCCTCGAAAATTGCCCGGTTGGGCGCGAAGCTGCGGAAATGCTCCAGGGCCGGGTCGAGGGTGATGTACCAGACTCCGAGCCACCATAACGCGACCAGAATGGCGAGCCCCGCGACGAAATTGAAAATCTTCGTTCCGCCTATGCGCGCCCATTTTTTGAGGAAATCAAGCCAGACCGCCCCGGTGGGTTCCGCTACGGCGGGTACGGCGCTCATGACGCAGTCCTGCGGTGATACCAGCTGTAGCGGTTGATCAGCGCCACGAAAATGCTGTCAAGGAGAAAGCCAATGACCCCGATCGTCAATACCATCGCGGTGAGGTAGCTGTAATCGACCGTCTCGCGCGCATCCTTGATCGCGTAGCCGAGGCCCGATGTGACCCCAAGCAGCTCGGCGGGCACGAGCACGATCCACGCAACGCCCAAGGCGAGGCGCAGTCCACTGAACATGTCAAATGCGATAGCCGGCAGGACGATCTCCTTGAGGATTTGGATGCGGCTGGCGCCGAGGTTGCGCGCCACCTTGTACCAAGCCGGCTCCAACTTGGCGAGGCCCGCGGCAGTCGCGTACGTCACCGGCCAGACCGCGGCGATCACGATGAGGTAGACGATCGCCCAATTCCATCCGGGGAACACGAGCACCGCCAGCGGCATCCACGCCAGGGGGCTGATCATGCGTATGAACTGAAAGGGCGAATGGCTTATCTCGCGGAACCACTTGCTGCGACCCACGAGAATTCCCAACGGTATGCCGATAAGCGCCGCGATGAAAAGCCCGGTAGCGAGGCGATCCACGAGGCTCGCGTTAATGGCCGACTGGATTCTGCCCTGCTCCCACAGCCTCGGGAACGCCTGGAACGTGGGGATCGGCCCGAAGTTCCCGAATGCCCGGGTCTCCGGTTGGCTCACGAGGTACCAGGTTCCAATCTGCCAGACGATCCCCAGGACGAGCACACCCAGGACACCGAGAACAAAATGCCGCGCCCCGCGGGATGAAGCGCGGGCGAATGCAGACCCCTCGGGGCCGCGGGCCGCGACATCCGTCCTCATATCCTGAATACTTCCTTCCGGTCGTAGGGATTACCGGTTTGCGGGACGCTCAGATCTTTCCGCCATCTCGGATTTTTCTCAAGCGACTTCCTGATGAAGTCGTAGTTGACGAGATCCTTGATGATGAAGTCGGTCTCCAGATTATTCAGGAACGTCTTGTCACCGGTCAGGACCACTCGCCTCAGCTCGTCGGCGACGAACCGGGTCGCCGATGGGTAGGGCCAGGCCTGCATGTTTATCCGGCTCTGCGCCCACTCCAGGTGCTTGATCGCCGGGGGGTTGCTGTAATAGGCCGGATCGTAGAAGTTCATCGCCCGGTCAATCACTTCGAATGGGAAGGGTAGATAGTTGCCGCCATCCCGGGAGAGCCGGAGCGCGGCTTCCTTCCGATTCTCGGCGATCCAGATCTGCGCCTCGACCACGGCATCCGTCACCGCCTGGGTCCAGGCCCTGCGGCCGGGATCCTCGACGTCCGCCTCGTGCATCACCACTACGCAGCACGGATGGCCCTTCCAGAAGTCTCCGGTGAAGCGCAACACCTTGGCACCGGCCTTGAGCTCGCCCAGGGAATTGAACGGCTCGGCGACGATATAGGCGTCGATCTTCCTTGCCGCGATCGCCGGCGGCATGTCCGGCGGCGCGAGCACCAGCAGGTTGCACTCGTTCGGGGCGAGCTTGGCCTCCTGCGGACGGATCACCGGAGTAATGCCGGCATCTCTCAGGAACACCTGCAGGATAATATTGTGGTTGGAGTACCACCACGGCACGGCGACCTGCATTCCTCCGAAATCCTTGAAGCTCGTGGCGCCCGTATGGCGGCCGACCACGCAGGCCGAGCCGTTGGTATGGTCCCAGGCCGTGATCTTGATCGGGAACTTGTTGTTGTAGCGCATCCAGATCGGAATCGGGTTGAGCATATGCGCAATATTGTGCCGGTGCGCCTGAAAAGCCTCGACGAGGGGAGTCCAGCCGCGGTGAAGCTCGGGGCGCACGGCGTCCAGGCCATTCTTTTTGTACATCCCTTGGTCATGGGCTATCAGCAGCGCCGCCGCATCGGTGATGGGAATATAGCCAACGCGCACCACTTCATCCTTGGGCTTTTGGGCCCAGGCCTGCGGCATCATGGCGGTCAGCCCGGTAACGAGGCCGGCCTTCAGGAACGAGCGCCGCTCGATTCCTGCGCCGGCGCCCGTGAGCGCCAGGAGACCGCTGGAGGGGTCCTGCGGGTCGTAGTCCGCCTTCAATTTTGGGTCGGGCTCCCCATCGGCGATATTCGGGTCGTCAGGGGGCAGATTCCCCATCAGCTCTACGCAGGAACACTCCGTGTGCCGCCCGTTAGCGATATCCCGGTCGTCAGGCACAAACGTTAGGCGCCCGTCCTCGTGCTTGCTCGCGTCATGCTCCTTCATGGGACCCTCCTCCGTAGAATTACCGATTGACGAATCGAACGGTGGTAAATCGGATGCTTCACTCGTACGGCTCTCTCTCCTTGAATCGGCTCGCCCGATCACGCGGCGGGGACGATCCGACGCTTCGTCGGGGCCGCGCCGGCCTTGTCCCGGACGGGGGCTGCCTCCTCCGCCTCGGGTCCGTTTCCACGGCCGACGGCGGACGGCGCTGAACCTGCGGCGTCATAGAAGGCGGTCATCAGCTGCTTGCGCATATACTGGACCGCCGCATCCTCGCGCTGGCGCGGATCGGGGAGGTTGATCACGAGCTCCTCCTTGTAGATCGTGCCGGGCGCCCCGACCATGATCAGGGCGCGATCAGCCATGATCACTGCCTCGTCGATGTCATGGGTAACTATGATCAGACTGATTCCGAGCCTCTTCGCGATGGAGCGCACATCCCGCTGCAGGTCAGCGCGGGTGAAGGCATCGAGCGCCGAGAAGGGCTCATCCAAGAGCAGCAGCTCGGGCTCCATGACCAGGGAGCGGGCAAGCGCGACGCGCTGCTGCTGCCCTCCGGACAAATCCTGCACATTGCTGTTCGCGAAGTCTCGGAGGTCGACGAGCTCGAGCACTTCGTTGACGCGCTCGTCAATCCTCTTCTGAGGCCACCCCGCAAAACGCAGGCCGACGCCCACGTTTTGCGTAACCCGCATCCAGGGAAACAAATGCGGCGCCTGGAACATCATGACCCAGCGCGGTGACGGTTTCTCGACCAGTTCGCTGTCGAGATGTACGGTGCCGGACGTGGGACGCAGCAGTCCGGCTATGACGTGGAGCAGTGTCGACTTGCCGCAGCCTGATCGGCCGATGATCGCAAGGAATTCCCCGCGCTGTGCCTCCAGGTCAATTTGATCGAAGGTGAGCGGGCTGCGCGCGCCGTAGCGGTGGGTAAGGCCCTGGATCTTCATGCGAACTCCGCGCACTCCCATCGACCAATTCCTCCTTCAGCCTTGACTGCAGTGGCTCACAATCCTACCCGGGAGCCGCAGGGTGATCGGTTCGAACCCCATCAAGCGCTGTGGAGACGCTGGAGGACTTCGTCCATACGACGAGCAAGATCTTCTTCCTTTACCAGACCGCGCTTGATCAACGAATGCACTAGCGCCAGAAGCTGTCGCTCCGGGAAGGGAACATCCCGATAGAGCGTCTCGGACAACTCGTCCTCCTCCCAGCGCCGTTCCAGTCCGGGAAGCGGGGCGGCGGCACCAACCCCATTGCGGTCAACGCTGCCGTCCAGCCAACCGCGCTCAAGCGCGGTCGCGGAAGAGCAGGAGCTGGCGGCCAGTGCTTCGCAGATTCCTTCCAGGCTGGTTTTCCAGGGAGGGTCGGGGTTGGTCACGCCATACTGGCGGGCCAGGTCCTCCCAGACCCGGCCGCGTTCCTTGATATCCTCCAGCAACGGAACCGGGGTCCAATTCGATTCGTCCGCAGCCATTCCGGCGAGCGTATCCTTATTCCCGGATGCGGTCATGACCTGGTCTTAGTGATGCGCAGGGTTGACCGCCCGATGCAAGGGCAACTTGAGGTTCGTCGTCGTGCCGGGCTTGGGTAGCGTGACACCGATCAAGCAATCCCGGGTCATGATCTCGGTGAGTTGATCCTCGGTCCAGCCCTCCGTTCCCGCGGGTCGCATCGGCATCACGATGAAGCGGCACTTCTGGTTCGAGTCTTCCACTCTGACCTCCACTTCCGGCGGAAGGACCAGCCCGAACTCGGCGAGCACCTGCCGCGGCCAGCGCACCAGGCGGCGGCGGTAGTTCGGGATCCGATACCACTCCGGCTGGAAACCGAGGATCGGGCGCGGATAGCACGAACACAGCGTACACACGACCACGTGGTGCAGAGTGGGCGTGTCCTCCAGCACCCGCAGGTCGGTATAGTCACTCGGCGTGCCAAAACCGGTCGGTTTCAGCCAGTCAACGCCTACCGCCAGGCTGGCCTTGATGCCGTCTTCCAGACAGAGCTTCTTGTACTTGGGATCCAGCCACGCCTTGGCGACCAGGCGCCCGGCCGGGGTGGGTCCGATGTGCTCGGCGAACTCGGTGAACTTGCGGTGGTCTTCCGCGGTGAAAAGACCTTTTTCAATAGCCAGTTCGCGAACGGCGATTTCAAGCGCCTCGAAGTCGCTGATTTCCTCGACCATCGGTGCGTGTTTGTGTCCGTGTTTTTCTGCCATGTTCTTTACCTCTCCGTGTTCTGTTCTAGACCGCTACCAGATTACGCAGGTTCCAGCCAGCGCTCCGAAAACTCGGTTTGCAAGGTGTCCTTGGCAAACGCGTCGGGATACTCCGGCCAGAGGTCCTTCTGCCGGAAGCGCACGATGTAGAACCATTCCGAGTGGTCGGTGTGATCCCAGGCCTCGTCTTCCGGCGCCGGGCTCTCGTGGGTGACGACGGCCACTTTGCCGACGGCACCCCGCGTATACACCTGGGTGCGCGTATAGAACACATCCGGCAGGTCCTTGATCCGCACCTGGTCGCCCACCTTGAACTTGGGCGGACCGCCGGCCTTGCCCTTGAAACACTGGGGATCTCCCTTCCCCGTGGCGATCGCAGCGTGGTGCCCTCTGTCGTGGTGCTCTTTATTTTTTGCCATGGCGCTTTTTCACCTCGTCTATCTTGTTGATCAGCTCGGTGAGTGTGACGTGATCCCTGTCGACCAGGATCCTCGCCGCGGCGAGCAGCCACCGCCCGTAATAGGGCAGGCCCAGGTACATCGCATTACCCAAGTCGACATTCTGCTTGCGACGCCTTTCTTCAGCGCACCAGACGCCGCGCCATGCCAGGCATTCGCAAGTCACGTAGGCTCTCGCTCCCCACTGCTCGTCCTCCGTTTCCTCCCATGGGATCGGGACGTCCGTTTCGCCGCCGACGTCATGTGGCGTGCGCATCCACTGACGGAACAGCTTGTGATCGAGGGCGTCCGGATACGGCGCATGCCGCGGGGGTTTGAGCGTATTACGCGATGTCATATTCTGGAATCCTCCTATAAGCTGTCGCGCAGGTTATCGTGTCGGATTCACACTAAACTTGATAAATCCGATTTGCCGAACGCTGCATAAGTAGTGTAAATAGGCAGATAGCATTAGTCTAAGACAATATTGTTATGTGAGGCATAGGAGGTGACTATGGATCGAAGGGTAATCTTTCCGCGCCCCCTTGAATACCTACTCGCCCTGGCCGAGTACGGCAGCTTCACGCGGGCGGCGGAGGCGCTCCACGTCACCCAGCCGTCATTATCCCAACAGATCAAACAGCTAGAGGAAGTGCTGAACACCACGCTGGTGGACCGCTCGGGACGCACGATCAAGCTCACGGATGCCGGTGAAGTCTATCTGCGGCACGCCCGTCGCGCCTGGGGCGAGCTGGATGCGGGGACTCGGGCGATCCACGATGTGCAGGATCTGAGCTCGGGCTCGCTCCGTCTGGGGTGGACACCGATCACCGACTACCTGACGTTCTCCCTGCTGGCGAACTTTACCCGTCGCTATCCCGGCATTCTTCTGAAAACGCTGCAGATGCCACAGGACGACATCGAAGTCGCGTTGGCGGAAGATCGTATCGACGCCGGTATCGTCTTCAGCCGGCCATTTCCGAACGGAGGACGCGCGAGCGAGTTCGATACGAAGATGCTCTTTGAAGACGGGCTTTGCGTCGCTGTCGGCAATTCTCATCCACTCGCCGGCCAACGCGAGCCGATGAGCGTGCACGAGTTCCAGCAGGAGGCGCTCGTGGTGCTCAATAGCGATTTTGCCTTGCGGCGCCATATCGACCGCTACTGCCTGGATCACGACATCGCACCGCACATCGCGATCGAAACGAATTCGGTGAACATCATCATCGAGATGATCCAGATCGGGCGGCTCGCCACCGTGCTGCCGCGCAGCATCATCCGCAATCAGTGCGGCCTTCATCCCATTTCGCTCGCCCCGGAAATGCCGTCGAAGGCAATTACCGTGATCTGCCGCAAGAAGGGTTATCGAAGTCCGGCCTGTCGCGCGTTTTCGGAGCTTGCGTCGTACTGGTCCGCTCACCGGTCCGAGGAGATGCCGATTCGAAGGCTGGAGCCCTGCCCTCTTTCCGAGGCGTACTTCAGGAACATGCGCCGGTTGTCGGTCGTTCCGATCCCGTAGTACCTGTCGGTAAAATTCCGCCGGCTCGCGGAGGGTGGATGTTCATTCCGTCCCGCCAGTCCGGCGCGCGGCAGGCGCGCTGGAGTCAAGAAAAGCCGGCGACTCGATCACGTGTTTCCACTTGACGATCTCGGCACGGATGAACTCCCGGAAGCTGTCGGGCGTGGACGTTTCGGCATCGAACCCCTGGCCCCGCAGCTCTTCGCGCGCCCGTCCCGGACGCAGGCTAGCGACCAATGCCTGATGGAGACGGGCGATCACCGCTTTCGGCGTGCCGGCCGGAGCGAGCAAACCATACCAGGCGCTGAACTCGTACCCCGGCATCCCCGATTCCGCAATCGTCGGAAGGTCCGGCGCGGACGCGGAGCGCTTGCTGGCGGTTACCCCCAGGCCACGCAGTCTGCCCGCCTTCACATGCCCGTACACGGCGGGAACGGGCGCAAGCACGCATTGCACGTTTCCCGCGATGGTGTCCAGGAGCGCGGGACCGGCTCCCTTGTATGGAACGTGGTGGAGCTCGATCTTTGCCGCGCCCTGGAGGTATGCCATCGCCAGATGCGAAGGGGTGCCGGTGCCGGCCGAGCCGTACGCGATCTTTCGCGGTTGAGCCCTCGCCAGCGCCAGGAATTCCGAAACGTTTCTCGCGGGTAGCTGGCCATTCGCCACCAGAACGCTGGGAGCAAACCCGATCAGGGAGATGGGCGCCAGATCCTTGAGCGCGGTGTACTTGCGGTTGGGAGAAAGCGTCTCGTTCGCCGCAAGCCCGATGTTGTTGATCACGACCGTATAGCCGTTCGCACCGGCGCCGGCCGCGAGCGCGGTGCCGAGGGTCCCGCCCCCGCCGCCGCGGTTGTCCACAACGAGCTGCACCCCCAACTCCTCGGTGAGCCGTGCACTGACCACCCTCGCCACTAGATCCATCGTACCGCCCACCGGGGCTGGCACGATGATGCGGATCGGACGGTGAGGATACACAGCCGCCTGTGCGGCGACCAAGTGAGGGCTCGCAGCGCACAGCATTGCCGCCACGCCGATCACGCGACCGAATCCTTTTACGATCTCGCGTACGATCCCCGCGCGACCCCCATCGGGCGGCAATGATTCCAGAGCACCGAGACGCAAGTTTCGCGCGGCCTGCCTTTCGACCGAGATCATCCGAGTCCCACCAACGACCGCACGATGCCTCCGTTACTCTTACAGGCTGGCGGCGCGGTCGATGCCACGCTATTGCGCCGCGCCGCTTCGCTTCAAGCTCCGGATGTGGTTCGCCATCTCCTCGATCGCCCAATCCGGAATGAGGATTCCGCCCACTACCGCTACCGACCGCACGCCCGCGAACCACGAGCCCCGAATCGCTGTCTTCCAGCTTCCGTCTTCGCGCCAGCGGACGCGGTACACTGGCTTGCCCGCCGGGGCGATCACCTCGTATAGACTGGTCGAGGCCGCTCCTCCGTCGTCCACCAGTACGGTCGCCTCGGCCTGTCGCGCCAGGTTGATCGCTTCCTGCTGGCGATCGTAGGAATCCGTGCACACCGTGGGCTGCACGATCCGAGCCTTCTTCGCCCCTTCATTCCAGCGAACCACCGCATCCCACAGAAGGGTGTTGCCTGTCACCTGCCCCACGAGTGCCCATTCGCCACCATGTACGGAGGGGAAGGCTTCCAGGTCGGCCGGCTTCTCGATGACGAAGCACTCCCGCCCATATCGTTCCGCTACCTTCTTGGCGTGGAGGCAGTGGTGATTCTGGTTCTTGCCGACGAAGATGATGTTGAAGCCGTCTTTCGCCAGCATTTCCACCTTCTTGTTCAGGTTGGCAATGAACGGACACTGATAGTCCGACACCGAAATGCCTCTTGCCGACAAACCTGCTTTCTCGTCATCGGGCAGGCCGTGGTAGCCCAGCAAGAGACGATCTCCGATCTTGAGCTGCGACACGTCATGCACGACAGTCACCCGGCCCAGTCCCGGATAGGATTGAAGAAGGCGTTGATCTTCCGCCTCGATCCGCCGAAGAGTGTCCAGGTCATCGTTGGCGTGAGTGGAAGTGCAGCGATGCGCCGCGAAGACCGGACGGCCCTCGGCCTCGAGCGCCGTGCCCTGCATCATCTGGTACGCTCGCTTGATGCCGAAACACCATCCGGACGTCGCGGTCATTACTTCCATGTCTTTTCTCCTGAACTTGCCCGGAACGGAATCGGCCAGGTGTGTTGTCTCGCGGTCTTACAACAGAGCAATAACACACTGGCTCCGGCGCTTGTTCCATGAATTCGGAGGCGCATTATGCACTAACTGGCGAGGCGTAGGGGCTCGCCGTTTTCCAGACCTCGCTCGTCACGCGTACATAATCGGCGCGCAGAGTGGCAGTCCATAACGGTCGCGGTCCTGCTCTCCATAAATGCGTACTATCGAAATGTGTGCATGTATGCGTTTCGTACCGCTTGACGCTGCGTAATTCTGCGCCGTAAAGTCCACCGCTTGCAGCATTCAGACGCCTTGCCAGCGTTGCGATGGCGGCGCACGCGCAGAGTCGAGTGGGAGCTGAAAAAGAGCTGCCGGTACACCGAGCGGACGCGAGAAGAGAAACGGCGCAACAATGAAACTGAACCTGAAACAACGTATGCGACTGGCGGTAATTCCCGCGCTACTCACTTCTCAGGTGGCTCTGTCGCAGTCCGCGGTAACGCTGCCCGAAGTCGTTGTACGGGGCGAGAGCGTCGTGTCCGGCAACCTCGGCTTGGAGGAAACATCCGGAACCGGCAGCCGGCTCGGGCTGAAAATCCGGGAAACCCCGGCCAGTGTCGAGATCATTCCGGGAGAGGTCGTGCGGCAGCGGGGCGACGTGACGACGCAGGCAGCGGTGACACGCGCCACCGGAGTCGCGAGCGCAGCAACCCCGGGCAACGGCAGCACGGCGTTGTCCGCGCGCGGTTTTGCCGGGCACAGTTCCGTCATGCAGCTCTATGATGGCACCCGGTTGTACGTCGGCGCCGGCACGGTCACGTTCCCGGTGGACACGTGGCCGATGGAACGTATCGACGTGCTGCGGGGGCCCGCCTCCGTGCTCTACGGGGAAGGTGCGATCGGCGCAGCCATCAATTACGTCCCAAAAAAGCCCAACCGCACCCGCTTTGAGCACGAGGCACTCGTGTCCGCGGGGAACTGGAAAAGCTACCGCGCCGCAATTGGCAGCACGGGTCCTCTCGGACCGGCCGCGGCCTATCGCCTCGACATCGCGGGAACGACTTCCGACGGCTACGTAGAGCGCAGCGACTCGAACCGGCTCGCATTCTCCGCGTCCGTCCTGTTCGATGTTATGCGCGATCTCGCGGTGACCCTCGCACTCGACGGCGCCCACCAGAACGCGCCGCGCTACTGGGGGACGCCCCGCATCAACGGCGTCATCGATCCGGGGATCCAGCGCACAAACTTCAACGTGCTTGACAGCGTGATCAGCTACCAGGATTACTGGACACGGCTGAAGGCCGAATGGAGGGTCTCGCAGTCCGTGGTGGTGCGCAACGAATTCTACTATCTGACCACGGATCGCCATTGGCGCAACCTCGAGAACTACACGTTCCAGCAGGGCACCGGACTCATCCGGCGCACCGGCTACCTCGAGATCTTTCACGACCAGAAACAGCTCGGCAACCGCCTGGACGCGACGTTCGACGGCACGCTCTTCGGCCGCAGGAATCGCTTCCTTGCCGGTTTCGATGTCAACCGTATCGATTTCAAACACACCAACAACGGGCCGTTCGGAGGCCAGTCCGACGTTAACCCGTTCACCTTCGACCCGGGGCTCTTCGTGAATCTTGCCGGAACGACTCCGCGCTTTCAGACACGGACGCGCCAGGTGTCAGTGTTCGCGGAGGATGCGCTCGACGTGACCGACCGGTTCAAGCTGGTCGCCGGCGTTCGCAACGAGAGCGTTGATTTTCACCGCAAGGAACTGGCTGCCGCCACGGCGTTCGACAAGAAACTCGGCGCTCTCGTGGGACGCGTGGGCGGCGTGTATGCCGTTACGCCGGGTTTGTCCGTCTACGGCCAATACGGGACCGGCGTCGACCCGCTGGGCTCGTTGATCACGACCAGCGCCGCCCAGGCGGCATTCGACCTCACCACCGGGCGCCAGGCGGAGGTCGGGCTCAAGCAGTCGCTCCTCGGCGGGCGCGCCGAATGGACACTGGCGGCGTACCGAATCGTCAAGAAGAAGCTGCTGTCGCGCGACCCCGCGAATCCGACCGTGAGCCAGCAGATCGGTCAGCAATCCTCGCGCGGCGTCGAGGCTTCGCTCGGCCTGCAGCCTGCGCGCGGCTGGAACGTGGATGCAAACATCGCGCTCATTGACGCGAAGTTCGACGACTTCAACGAGCAGGTCGGCGCGGTCCTCGTCTCGCGCGCTGGAAACCTGCCGCCCAACGTGCCGCAGAAAGTGGCCAACCTGTGGGTGACCCGCAACTTTGCGGGTGACTGGGAGGCCGGGGCCGGTGTGCGTTACGTCGACAAACGCTACGCGGACAACACAAACACAATCACGGTCCCGGGCTACGCGATCGCCGACGCGTTTCTGTCCTATCGCTTGCGCCGCGACTCCACGCTCACGTTGCGCGCGAGAAACTTCTTCGATCGCCTGTATGCGGTTGCACCATACAACACGGGTACCCAGTTTATCTTGGGTGATCCGCGGACTTTCGAGGTGGCGTTGACCGCGAAGTTCTGAGGCTTGGCCCGGCATGAGCGCGAAGCGGCTGCTGTACCTCACGCACCGTTGGGCAGGCATCGCGCTCTGCCTGTTCTTCGCCATGTGGTTCTTCACCGGCGTTGTCATGATGTACCTGCCGTTCCCGGAGCTCAGGCCCGAGGAGCGGTTCGCCGGAGCCGAATCACTCGACGGGACCCGCGTCCAGCTGAGCACCGCCGCCGCGTACGCCAAGTCCGGCCTTTCCGAGCCGCCGCAGCGCGTGCGCATGACGACGGTACTCGGCCGTCCGGCCTACCACTTTCTGTCGCGCGGCGAAGGGTGGATAACCGTGTTTGCCGACGACGGCGAGCGCCTGGACGCCGTAACCGCCGCGCAAGCCGCGGATGCGGCTGCGCGGTTCCGGCCTGGGCATCATCCGGAATATATCGAGCGAACCGACATGGACCAGTGGACGGTCTCGACGAGCTTGCGACCATTCCGGCCCCTGCACCGGGTTGCACTCGGCGATGCCGCAGGCACCGAACTCTACGTATCAGACCGCACCGGCGAGGTCGTGCGTGATACCAGCCGGCTTGAGCGCGTCTGGAACTGGCTGGGCGCGAACCTTCATTGGCTATATCCGCTCGAGCTAGTCCGCCATCGTGCAGTTTGGCACGAGGTCGTCGTTTGGCTGTCCATCATAGGCACGTTGTTCGCGCTGACCGGGATCGCGACGGGTCTGATGCGCTGGCGGTTTCCCGGGCGTTACCGCAACGGCGGATCCTCACCGTACCGCGGTTGGAAGCGGTGGCACCACGTAATGGGGCTCGGGGCATGCGCCTTCCTGCTGACCTGGATCTTCAGCGGCCTCATGTCGATGAATCCCTGGAAACTGTTCCCGCCCAAGGCGCCGCCGTCCGAAGAGGTCGCGCGCTATCGCGGGGGTGTCCTGGAGCCGGGGGCCCATGCGCGCCAGCTTGGGGGCCTGCTGCGGGGACACCCGGCACCGGTCAAGGAAGTGGAATGGGTTCGCTTCGCCGGGCGCCCCTACTTCGTGTTTTACACGGCGCCGGGCGATAGCCTCCTCTACCCCGCCGATCAGCCGGAGCCGGGTATCCAGCGGTTCGAGCAGGCGGATCTTCTCGCAAATGCGCGCAACCTCCGGCCCGACGCTCGCATCGCACGAACCGATTGGCTCGTGCAGCACGACAACTACTGGTATTCGCGCGAGAACCTGGGGCGGGTTCGCGTACTACCGGTGCTGCGCGTGCGCTTCGACGACGCGAATGCCACCTGGTACCACATCGATCCACACACCGGGCAGGTGCTGGACCGGATGACGCGCTCGAACCGCATCCAGCGTTGGGTCTACAACGGCTTACACAGCTTCGATTTCGGCTTTCTGCTGCGCAACCGCCCTGTCTGGGATGTCGTCGTGATCGCGCTCAGCCTCGCCGGTTTCGTGCTGAGCGTCAGCGGCGCGGTCATCGGCTGGCGCAGGCTCTCGCGCCGCAAGGCGCCGCGCGATGCCGCGCAACTGGGAAACAGCGCGGCCGCCCGGCTTTGACCACGGGAGTTTTCCGCGGAGCGTGGCATTCTAGTCTGCTGGCTGTTGACGACGCGCTCCGCGGCCGGAATCGCGCCCGGCTTCTTTTCATACGCTGCCTTCAGCAGGGACGTGCGCTTCGCCGCCGGGCCGACGCCCGCCGGCGGGGACCGGTGCACGATGTCGCTCCGCTCGCTACGGCAAGCGGCATCGTCCCGAGAAAAATGGAGAAGACTGGAGGCGGGGGTCGGAATCGAACCGGCGTCCACGGCTTTGCAGGCTGAAATAGCCTCCAACGCCGTCAACGGCTTACGACGCGATTCCTTCCAAAACAGCGCGTTGCAATTTCTGCTGATATCTGACAATAACGCTGTACGACCACCTTTTCCCGCCAACTGTCCCAAATTGTCCCAAAAAAATGCGTTGCTCAAATCTGCATTGCAATCGTCAATCTTGCCGCTTCGAGCGGGATCTCTCCGGCGACAAAGCTGACTTGATGTTAGCTCGATCTTCGACCGTAATCAGGTGCGATTTCGGCAACCGCTTTCCAGTACGTGCGAGCCGCCCGTATTTCCGCCCGAGTTCGAAGAAATCGCGCGCCGTGCCCACCCGTAAGATCGTCTGCTGAGGGTTGGCGCTGCGTCGGGCCCAGGCCAGCGCACGACGCAAGTCCTTACGTGCTTTGGGTTCATGCAACCAGAGCTCATCCTTCGGAATATCCATAGCAGCACGAGCGCGCGTTACCGCTTTGCGCATCCGCGCACTTGTCGATTTCCGATCTCTTACCATGGACCTCGCGCGTGCGACGCCGCCTCTAGCATGAAATCCACATGAACCGCGTCAAATGGAAATTCGATCTTGCCGTCCGCGTTCTTGCGCAATATTCCCGCCGCCAAGAGAGCATGCACGTCGCCGTGCACCGCCTTTACGTCCCGGTCTGCGCGGCGGGCCACCTTACGCAGTGTTATCGCACCGTCGCCGGCCATAGCTTTCAGTAGCTTCCAGCGTTTGGCCGTGAGGACCTTCCACACCGGCTCGGTTTGACATCCATTGCATCAGACTTCATGTCTTGATCAAGCGAAGATCGGTTTCGAACTTCTGAGGCTTGCCGATCCTGATCCGCCGGAAATCCGGATGGCGCGGATTGAGCAGGTAATTGGTTTCGGCGGGAATGACCGCGCTCGGGACAGCGAGCACCGCGGCGCTTCGCTTCGTCGCCCATTCCGTTCCGATGGCCTGCAGCTTCTCGCGGGCGGCAATATCCCGCCAGTCAGAAGGAAGATCCTCCATCTTGATTCGGTCAATCGTCACGCCCTTCGGAATGCGTGCCTCGATCATCACGTAGCGTGCTCGAAGAGGCTCGTCCTGGACCAGCATTTCCAGCATGGCCAGGGATTGAGTGCCTGCCGTGTACACGAGGGAGACGCCCTTTCGGTTCCACCGCCCACCGTAGAGACGCGCACCTTCCCCGGAGAACGCTGACTTGGCGAAGCGGGCGGTGACCAACCGCCATACGCTCAGCATTGCCGCTCCAGGAGGGAAGGCAGGGCCCCCTCCCCGTCTAGGCAAATACCCCGTGCTCGATGCGGCCCAGCGTGTCGAGAACGCTCTCAGCCCCAATATCGGTATCCAGCAGACTGAGCGGCGTTGCCCCTGACAGGGCCGAGTTCGGCGACTTCAGCCAGTGCAAAGCAGCTTCCAGATCCTCGAATACCTCGTTAGCCCGCCCCACCACTCGGGCCAGCCGGAGTAGCTTCGCGGATTCCTCGCTATTCAGCACGCCTTCGCGCTTGCGACGAGCGAGAGTACGTTGGGGAATACCCAGGGCCCGGGCGAGCTCCGATTGGGACAGCTGCATTGCCTTGAGCAGCGATTCGACCGCAGCAGCCGGAATTCCGTTCCGGATGACCTCGATCCAGTCGAGCGCCGTATGAGGCTTGGCGCGCAGCACCCCTCGGCCGCCGAGCAGGTTCTCTACCGAGCGAAACGTCTCTGGAGCCAATGCCGCAAAGCTGGTCATGCGTCAACTCCTGTCATTGCCAATTGGCAGATAGTATAGTCAAATCTGGCAGCCACCGCCAGCAGGGCTTACGACGGCCGGGACGGGCCCGTAGCGCCAGCCAGTCAGGGGGATCCCGGCCTCGCGCGCGGAGTGCGCCCGTCGGGGTCCCGCGCCGCATTGGGGCCTTAATGGTGACCCCATGGATTCTTCCATCCCAGGCGGTCTGGCGCCCTTCAGTAGCGCGCACCGCGACGCATATCCCCGACCACCGGCGCCGTCTCCTCCTGGTCGCGAAGAAGTCGACGCAGGCGGCGGGTCTTGGCCTTGCGCGTGACGCCGCCTACCGGTTTTACCGAGATCCGGACGCCAGCCGCCTTTGGCACAGTGGGAGCCCGTTTCTTCCTGTTGGCCATCTACCCCGCCTTTACCAACAAGTCCACATGCACCGCGTCAAACGGAAACTCAATCTTACCCTTCGCATTCTTGCGCAATATTCCCGCCGCCAATAGGGCATGCACGTCCCCATGCACCGCTTTTGCGTCGCGACCCGCGCGGCGCGCGGCTTCGCGCAAAGTCATCGGCCCTTGGCCTGCCATCGCCCTGATCAGTTCCCAGCGTTTCGCAGTCAGCACTTTCCACAGCAGTTCCGGGGTAGCAAAACTGATGCGCGCATTTGAATCCGACTTGCGGCTCTTCCAGACGCGCACAAGCTCAGCGGACACTTCGCGCGGCGTGCGCACGTCAAGTGTTACGGTTCTCATTTCCCCACCTATATGCAAGACTTTACTAATTGTACTGTGTCAGGGATCGTGGTACCTTCGCGAGGTCTTCATCGTAACCGTGGAGGTGGGCGATGGGTAGCGGCGTGGAATCGCGATTCGAACGCTATGCCGGGAAGATGGTCGAGGCGCTGGGGC
>VGID01000030.1 GCA_016868035.1 Betaproteobacteria bacterium
CAGCGTGGAATCGATCACGGCGAAACTTGCGCGCTGTCGCCAAACGCTCGAACGCATCAAGCCGGGTTGCACCGCGCCACGTAGCAGAAGAAGCAAACGACCAGTCATTTACCGGACACAACACTAGCGGTTTCCGCCCCTCCGACGCTCCACGCGTTCCAGATCAAGAACCAGGCCGGGGAGGTCGTCGGCAGCTTCGACACGACCGTCACCGTGGCCGGCTCTTGGCGCGCGCAGAGCCGTGACCCGTCGCTGATCGGCATTACGAACGGCGGCACTTCGCGCGATATCAACAGTGACGACGGCAATCTTAACTACAACAAGGACAAGCTGTTCTCCAGCCCGATCCGGGTCACGCACGAATTGTCCTTAAAGCAGGACAACTATGGGTTCTTCGGCCGGGGCAGCTATTTCTACGACTTCGCCTACCAGGATCAGACGGTAAGCGCGATCACCGGCTACGGACCTACTGGCAAAGACCGTTTGGGACGCGATGTCGAGTTGCTCGATGCATTCGTTCACGCGTCGTTCCGCAATTTCGGGGGGCGCTCCTTCAATGTGCGGCTCGGAAACCAGGTCGTGAACTGGGGGGAGAGCACGTTCATCCCGAACGGGATCAACGTGATCAATGGCGTGGATGTGCAAAAACTGCGCAACCCTGGAGCGGACCTGAAGGAGGCGCTGCGTCCCACCCCCCTGATCTGGGCTTCGCAGGAGCTTAGCGACCGTATCAGTATCGAGGGGTTCTACTCCTTTAAGTGGCGGGAAACGCGCATCGATCCGCGTGGTACGTTCTTCAGCACGACGGACGCGCTTTCGGCAGACGGCGACCGGGTGTTCGTAGGTAGCGGGCGGCGTATCGACCAGCATTTTGCGCCTATTGCTTTTTCTGGCGCCGCCGTGACGGCGCCGGTATGGGCGCCGCGGGCAGCGGATCGTAAACCGGGTGACGGTGACGAGTTCGGCGTCACGATGCGCGTGTTTGCCCCGGCGTTGAACAATACCGAATTCGGCTTTTCATTTATCAACTACCATAGTCGTACGCCGTTTCTGAGTGGCACTAGGGGTGCAGCGACGACCGCCTCAGCGCTGTTGCTCGGCTGCGGCGCCAACCCGTTGGTGAATTTCAATACACTAATCTTCGTCGCCACTGCTGGCGCGGATGGTGCTATTGCGGGGTTGCCATTATGTGGCACCGTTCCCGCAACGTATTTTGCAGATTATCCAAAGAACATCCGGCTGTACGGGTTCAGCTTCAATACCGCAGGTCCAGGTGGAATAGCGCTCCAGGGCGAGTACTCCTATCGGCCGAACCAGCCGGTGCAGCTTGCGGGCACCGAAATCATCCTCGCCGCTGGTGGACTGCGAAACAATATTACGGGTAGTAATGCTGCTTCCGCAGCGGTGCCGTTGGGAGCCGAAATAACTGGCTATCGGCGCGTCCAGATGCATCAGCTACAGGTGACTGCAACCAAGCTTTTCGGCCCAACGCTGGGTGCGGAATCCTTTGCCGTGATCGGCGAAGTCGGGGCTACTCATTTGAATCTTCCATCAAATCTGTTTTTCGCAGGGCCGGGTGTAGTACTTCCTGCGGCGGGATCATCGACAGCCACCACGGCAGGCTCGACGCAGCCCGGCATGGAGGGTTTTGCAACCCGAAATTCGTGGGGATACCGGTTGGTGGGGAGCCTTTCCTATCCGAATGCGATCGCGGGAGCTACGGTCATTCCCAGAGTTGCTTTTTCGCACGACGTTCACGGGGTGGGGCCGACCTTCAGCCAAGGCACCAAGGCGGCAACCTTTGGTCTGACTGCCGTCCTTAAACAGCGTTGGCAGGCGGACGTCGCCTATACCGCCTACTGGGGCGGGCGCACCTTTGCCGGGACGGATCCAGTGGCTACGGGGACCCAGCCGCTAACTTATGCTACGAGCGCCAATCCACTTAAAGACCGCGACTTCGTGTCGGTCAGCCTGCGGTATTCGTTCTGACCGGATGAATCAGGACTGAGGAGAAGACAAGAATGCGCACCTACCCATACGCCGTATTGAGCGCTGCGGTACTCGCGTTCTTCGCCTCGCCGGCGCTCGGCGCCGTCTCCGCGCAGGAGGCGGCCCAGCTCGGCAAGAACCTCACGCCGATGGGCGCCGAGCGCGCGGGCAACGCGGCCGGCACGATCCCGGCGTGGGACGGCGGCATCACCAAGCCCCTCGCCGGCTACAAGGAGGGCGGCCACTACCCCGATCCGTTCGCGGGCGACAAGCCGCTCTTCACGATCGATGCGTCCAACATGCAGAAGTACAAGGCCAACCTCACGCCGGGGCAGATGGCGCTGCTCGCGAAATACCCGACGTGGAAGATGGTGGTCTACCCCGGCCGGCGCAGCGCGTCCTTCCCCGAGGCGCACTACAAGGAAACGCTTGCAAATGCGACCCGCGTGAAGCTCGTGGAGGGCGGCAACGGTTTCACCGGAACCAAGGGCGGCATCCCGTTCCCGATTCCGAAGAGCGGGCTGGAGGTCATCTGGAATCACCTCGCGCGCTACCGCGGCGACACCTACGCCATGAACTGGAGCCAGGCGCCAGTGCTGCGCGACGGCACCTTTACCCTGGTGCGATTCGAGTACGAGTATGACTTCGACTACGGGAACCTCGCCAAGCCGGAGGCGCAGCGCAACGAGAACAAGCTCTTCAACTTCCTGCAGGTGGTGACCGCGCCCGCGCGGCTCGCGGGCCAGATCCTGCTCGTGCACGAGTACGCGGACCAGGTGCGCCAGCCGCGCCAGGCGTGGACCTACAACCCGGGGCAGCGCCGCGTGCGGCTCGCGCCCAACGTCGCCTACGACAACCCCGGCACGGCCGCCGACGGCCTTCGCACCAACGACGATTTCCTGATGTACAACGGCGCGACCGACCGCTACGAGTGGAAGCTCGTGGGCAAGCGCGAGATCTACATCCCGTACAACTCGTACCGGCTGGTCGGCAACTCGGTGACCTACGCCGACGTGATCAAGCCGGGGCACCTCAACCCGGACCTCGCGCGCTACGAGCTGCACCGCGTGTGGGTCGTCGAGGCGACGCTCAAGGCGGGAACGAGCCACATCTACAACCGGCGCACCTTCTATATCGACGAGGATTCGTGGATGGTCGTGGCGGTGGACAAGTACGACGCGCGCGGCGAGCTGTGGCGCGTCGCGGAGCAGCACAACATCAACATGTACAACATCCCGATGGCCTATCCGATGCTGGAGGTGCACCACGATCTCCAGTCCGGCCGCTACATCGTGATGGGGCTGCGCAACGAGGAGCCGCGGGTTTACGAAAAAATCCAGCGTAGCGACGCCGACTTCACGCCCGCCGGGCTGCGCGGCCTCGGCACGCGTTAGCGAAAAGCATCGCCTCACACCCGGTGCCGCGGGGCGCGATGAAGCATGATCGTAGTCCTGCGGAACCGGGTTTCCACGAAGGCCTGAGCGCGCGTGGGCGGCTGCGCTCCCGGCAGCCCGGCCGGCGATGAGCAGACTCCTCGGCATCGTTTTCTGCGCCTCGGTGTTCCTTGCCGGGGGCTACGCGTTCTCCCCCCGCTCGATTCCCCAGTTCCCCGCGACCGGGCTGCGCGTGGACACCGTGTTGCTGCTCGATGCGGCGCGCGCGGGGGCGCGGCTGGTCGCCGCGGGCGAGCGCGGCCGCATCTTCCTCTCGGACGACGAGGGGGCGGGCTGGCGCCCGGCGAAGTCTCCCACGGAAGCCACGCTGACCGCCTTGTATTTCGTCGACGCCCGGCGGGGCTGGGCGGTAGGCCACGACGCGGTGATTCTGCGCAGCACGGACGGCGGCGAGAGCTGGCAGCAGGTCCACTCCGCGCCCGAAGAGCAGCGTCCGCTGCTCGACATCCGCTTCCTCGGCGCCGAGCACGGGATCGCGATCGGCGCCTACGGCGCGTACCTCGAATCGCGCGACGGCGGGCGCACGTGGGCCGCGCGCAGGATCGCGGAGGGCGACCGCCACTTCAACGCGCTCGCCGCGGCGGGCGACAGGCAGTACATCGCCGGGGAATCGGGAACCCTGCTGTCCTCGGAGGACCGCGGCGCGCAATGGGTAGCGCTTGCCTCGCCGTACAAGGGCTCCTTGTTCGGCATCCTCGGTGCCGGCGGGAGCGACCTCGTCGCCTTCGGGTTGCGCGGCAACGTCTTCCACTCCGCCAACCAGGGGCGGGACTGGCGCGCGGCGGAGAGCACCACCCAGGCCTCGCTCATGGGCGGGCGCGCGCTCGCGCCGGGGACCGCCGTCCTCGCCGGGCAGGACGGAACGCTGCTTGTCACCCGCGACGGCGGGCGCAGCTTCACGCTGCACCGGCACGCCGGCGGGTCCGCCTTCGCGACCGTCGCCCCGGCAGCGAACGGAGACCTCCTCGCTTTCGGCGAGCGCGGGGTCACGCGCATCCCGGGGATGGCCAGGCCGTGACGCTCGCTGCCTTCATCGAGCGCGCCGCCCGCTTCGTGTTCGGGCACCGGCGTGCGCTGCTCGCGGCGTTCGTCGCCCTGACCGCGCTCTTCGGCTACACGGCGACGGGGCTCCGCATGGACGCCGGCTTCAACAAGATGATCCCGCTCGAGCACGAGTACATGAAGGTCTTCACCGGCTACCAGAAGACCTTCGGTGGCGCGAACCGCGTGCTGGTGGCGGTCATGCAACGCGACGGGCGCGAGATCTTCAACGCGGATTTCCTCGGGGTGCTGAAGAAGGTTACCGACGAAGTGTTCTTCCTTCCCGGAGTGGATCGCCCGACGGTCACGTCGCTGTTCACGCCCAACGTGCGCTTCATCGAGGTGGTAGAGGAAGGCTTTGCCGGGGGCAATGTGATCCCCGCGGACTACAGCGGCACGCCGGAAGACCTGGAGAAGGTGCGCAAGAACACGCTCAAGTCGGGCAACGTGGGCCGGCTCGTCGCGAACGACTTGAGCGGGGCACTCGTGCGCGCGGAGCTCCTGGAGGTGGACCCGGCGAGCGGCAAGCGCCTCGACTACCGCCAGGTCGCGCAGCGCCTGGAGGACGTTCGCGGCAAGTTCCAGGACGACAAGGTGAGCGTGCACGTCATCGGTTTCGCCAAGGCGGTGGGCGACATCGCCGACGGGGCGGTGGGCGTGATCGCCTTCTTCGGCGTGGCCTTCGTCATCACGGCGGTGCTGCTCTTCTTCTACTCGGGATCGCTGAGGCTCATGGCGCTCGCGCTGATCTGCGCCCTGATGCCGGTCGCGTGGCTGCTTGGATTACTGCCGTTGCTCGGCTACGGCATCGATCCGATGTCCATCCTGGTGCCGTTCCTCATTTTCTCGATCGGCGTGTCCCACGCGGTGCAGATGACGAACGTATGGAAGCACGAGGCGCTCGCGGGGCACGACTCGCTGGCGGCGGCGCACCATGCGTTCCTGAGGCTCGCAATCCCGGGCACCGTGGCGCTCATCACCAACGCGCTCGGCTTCATGGTGATCATGCACATCCGCATCGACGTCGTGCGCGAGCTCGGCATCACGGCGAGCCTGGGCGTCGCGCTCATGATCGTCACGAACAAGCTGCTGCTGCCGATCCTGCTCTCCTACATCGACCTCGAGCCCGGCGCGCGGCGCCGCGCCCGCGCTGCGGGGTCCCGCTTCGACTGGCTGTGGCGGGCGCTCTCGCACGTCACGCGGCCCGGCAGGGCGATGCTCGCGCTCGCGCTGGCCGCCGTGCTGCTCGCGGCCGGCACCTGGCAGGCGCGCGGCATCCAGACCGGCGACCTCGGCAAGGGCATCCCCGAGCTGCACGACGATTCGCGCTACAACCGCGACAACGCGGTGATCGTCGACAAGTTCGCGATCGGCGTGGACGTGATCTCCGTGATCGTGCAGACGCACGGCGTGCACGGCGCTTGCACCGATTTTTCGATCATGGACACGATCGACCGCTTCGAGCTCTACCTGCGCAACGTGCACGGGGTGCAGTCCGTCACCGCGCTGCCGGGGATCGCCAAGATCATCAACGCCGGCTGGAACGAGGGCAACCTGAAGTGGCGCGCGCTCTCGCGCCACCGGGACGTGCTCGCGCAGTCGGTCACGCCGGTGGACACCGCCACGGGGCTGCTCAACAGCGACTGCAGCGCGATGCAGGTGCTCGTGTTCACGCGCGACCACCAGGGCACGACGATTGCGCACATCGTGCGCGAGATCAAGGCCTTTGCCCGCGAGCATGCGAGCGACCGCGTGCAGTTCCTGCTCGCGGGGGGCAACGTCGGGGTGATGGCCGCGACCAACGAGGCGGTGGACGCCGCCGAGATCACCATGCTCCTGTCCATCTTCGGCTCGATCATCCTGCTGTGCTGGGTCACCTTCCGGCAGTGGCAGGCGGTGCTGTGCATCATCGTGCCGCTCGCGCTGGTTTCGATCCTGTGCAACGCGGTGATGGCGACCTTCGGCATCGGTCTGAAGATCTCGACATTCCCCGTGATCGCGCTCGGGGTCGGCGTCGGCGTGGACTACGGCATCTACCTCTACGAGCGCTTCAAGCACCATCTTGCGCAGGGCGTGGAGCCCGCCTTCTACGAGGCGCTGCGCCAGCGCGGTACCGCTGCCGTATTCACCGCGCTCACCATGAGCATCGGGGTGGGGAGCTGGGCGTTCTCCGCGCTCAAGTTCCAGTCCGACATGGGCGTGCTCCTTGCGTTCATGTTCTTCGTGAACATGCTCGGCGCGGTATTCCTGCTGCCGGCGCTCGCCACGATGCTGCTCGGGCGCCGCGGGCGGGCGGGATGAGGCGCGGCCCGGGCGTCTGGGGATAGAATAAGGCGTAGAGACCGCCCGGACCCCGGGACAGGAGCGCGCATGGCGAGACCCGTACAGGACGCCTACATCGTCGCGGCGACGCGAACCCCGGTCGGCAAGGCGCCGCGCGGCATGTTCCGCAACGTGCGGCCCGACGACATGCTCGCGCACGTGCTGAAGGCCGCGCTCGCGAAGTGCCCGGGGCTCGAGCCGGGTGCGGTCGAGGACGTGATCGTCGGCTGCGCGATGCCGGAGGGCGAGCAGGGAATGAACGTTGCGCGCATCGGACTGCTGCTCGCCGGTTTCCCCAACAGCGTTTCGGGCATGACCATCAACCGCTTCTGCTCTTCGGGCGTGCAGGCCGTGGCGCTTGCCGCCGACCGCATCCGCCTGGGCGAGGCGGACGTGATGGTCGCCGCCGGCACCGAGAGTATGAGCATGGTGCCGATGGGCGGCAACAAGCCGAGCTTCAGCCCGGCGATCTTCGAGAAGGACGAGAACGTCGCGATCGCCTACGGCATGGGCATCACCGCGGAGAAGGTCGCCGCGCAATGGAAAGTCTCGCGCGAGGAGCAGGACCTGTTCGCCGCGGAAAGCCACCGCCGCGCGATCCGTGCCACCGACGGCGGCGAGTTCAGGGACGAAGTGACGCCGTATACGATCGAGGATCGTGTGCCCGACCTTGGAACGCGCGAGGTCCGCGCGAACAAGCGCGAAGTCGTGAACGACGAGGGTCCGCGCCGCGATACCTCGCCCGAGGCGCTCGCGAAGCTCAAGCCCGCGTTCGCCGCGAAAGGCACCGTCACCGCGGGCAACGCTTCCCAGATGTCGGACGGAGCGGGAGCGGCCGTGCTGATGAGCGAGGCGGCGATGAAGCGCTTCGGCGCGCGGCCGATCGGGCGCTACATGAGCTACGCGGTAGCGGGCGTGCCGCCCGAGATCATGGGCATCGGGCCGGTGAAGGCGATACCGAAAGTGCTCAAGCAGGCGGGGCTGAAGCTCGAGGACGTGGACTGGATCGAGTTGAACGAGGCGTTCGCCGCGCAGGCGCTCGCCGTGATGAAGGAGCTGGGGCTGGACCACGCGAAAGTGAACCCGCTGGGAGGCGCGATCGCGCTCGGGCACCCGCTGGGCGCGACCGGAGCGATCCGCGTGGCAACGCTGCTGCACGGGCTGCGCCGCCGGCGGAAGAAATACGGCATGGTGACGATGTGCATCGGCACCGGAATGGGGGCGGCGGGGCTGTTCGAGGCGTTGTGAACCGGGGCCGCGGATCCGGCGGAACCGGGCGCGGGAGCAAGAAGGGGGCGCACAAAATGAGACCAGATCCGGCGGTATCCGCCCTCTTGCGCGGAATCTGCGCGCTAGCGGGATCCGTATTGCTCTTTCTGGGTGCCGTCCAGGCGGCGGAGATCCAGGGCGTGAAGCTCGCGGAAAAGGTGACGCTCGGCAAGGGCGGCCCCGAGGTGGTGCTGAACGGCGCCGGGGTGCGCCAGCGGCTGATGACCGTGGACGTGTACGTCGGGGCGCTTTATCTCGCGTCGAAGAAGAAAAGCGCGGAGGACGTGCTCGCCGACCCCGGGCCGAAGCGCGTCGCAATGCACGTGCTCGTCGAGGAGCTCACCGCGAAGGAGCTTATCGCGTCGATGAACGACGCGATCGATGCCAACCACATCCCCGCCGAAATCGCGCTCTTCGAGAAGCGCCTGAGGGAGTTGAACCGCATGATGGCCTCTATCGGTAAGCTCAAGCGCGGCGGCGTGATCCTGGTCGATTTTCTGCCCGGCACGGGAACGCGCATCACCGTCAACGGCGAGGAGAGGCTCACCATACCCGGGGACGACTTCTACCGGGCGCTGCTGCGCATCTGGATCGGCAAGCGGCCGGTGGACGGCCGGCTGCGCAACGCGATGCTAGGGGGCTAACTAACTGCCGTGATGCGTGATCCGTGATCCGTGAGTCGTGAATCGAAACATCGCCGGTAGCGAAACGCTACATCAAGCCTTGCCAGGCTGCTCATTATTCGCCTCTCGTCACCCGTCACGCATTACCAGTCACGAGTCACCAGTCACGAGTCACCAGTCACGCATCATCGTACCTGGTCGATCGGCCCCGGGCGGGCGATCCCGAAGCCTTGCGCGTAGTCGGTACCGAGCGCCCGCAGCTTCTCCAGCGTCTCGTCGTTCTCGACGAATTCCGCGATCGTCCGCGTCCCGATCTTGCGGCACACGGTGTTGATCGCCTTCATCTTGGCGAGCTCGGACGGGTCGCGCAAAATGTTCTGGATGATCACGCCGTCGACCTTGATGAAGTCGAACTTGAGCCCCTTCAGGTGCGAGAAGGAGGGCTTCACGCTGCCGAAGGCGTCCAGCGTGAAGCGGCAGCCGGCGGGCCGGAGCGCGGCCATCAGTCGCTGCACGCGGCCGTGGTGGCGGATCACTTCACGCTCTTCGACCTCGAAGCATAGCGAGCGCGGCGGGCATCCGGACCGCCCCACCTCCTCGCGCACGTAGTTCGCGAACTCCGCGCTGATCACCGCGGCTTCGGACAGGTTCACGCCAAAGACCGGGATGCGCCACGCCGCGTCGGCGCGCTGTTTCCGCGCGCACCAGGAGAGCACGCTGCGCACCACCCAGCGGTCCAGGTCCTCCATCATCCCGTAGCGCTCCGCGACCGGGATGAAGCCGCCGGGGGGAAGCATGTTGTCCTCCTCCTCCTGCAGGCGCAGCAGGATCTCGACGCACCGGGAGTCGGGCAGGTCGCTCTTGAGCGGACGGATCTCCTGCGCGAACAGCAGAAACTGGTTCTCCTGGAGCGCGCGCTCGAGCTGCACCCGGGGGTCGTCCCAGCCCAGCAGGTCGTCGGCGATCGTGCGCAGGTAGAGCAACTCGCCTCTTTCACCCGAGACCGTGATCGGCCCGCCCGCGGGCTCGGGCACGGGTTCGCTTTCCTGGCTCTGCAGCGCAAGCGGACTGAGCAGCAGGTAGAAGCCGTGCGGTTGAGGGTCGCCCGGGGGATAGGGAACGTGGCGCGCGGAGTACACGGGCGACGCAGAGCCGGGGCTGTCCCAGGCGAGCTCGTAGTCCGCCACCTTGCCGGACAGCGCAAGCACGATGTGGGGGGCGATGGCGAGGTAAGCGTCGTTGCCGACGACCTCGCGCAGCGGCCGGCCTTCGATACGCTCGGCGGGCAGGCCCGTTTTTTCCTCGACCGCGCGGTTGTGGTAATGGAGCCGCTCGTCGCGCGTCACGAACAGCACGAGGACCGGTAGCGCGTCGCTCAGGAGCCGCAGGCGGGTGTCCGCTATGCGCATGCCTTCGGTGGCGGTGCGGCTGCGCGCGACTTCCTCGGCGAGCTGCTTGCGGATGCGCTCGAGCTGCGCGGTGCGCCGGGCGACGACCCACTCGGCCCGGGAGGCCTGGCTCGCCATGGCGAGCACGGCGGCGAACAGCACGCCCCCGAGAAACGCGATCCACGTGAGGTCAAAACGCGTCCAGTAGATGGTGGCGACCAGAATCGCGCCGATGAACCCCGTCAGCACCACCGGCAACAGGACCGGAACGGTCCGTTGGCGGAATTTCTGGAGCGCGAGTTTCATGCGGCGTAGCGGGGAGCGCGGTGGGAATTCCCGGGCGAGGCGTTCACGGGCTCACATGTTGGGGTAGTTCGGGCCGCCGCCGCCCTCGGGCGCGACCCAGACGATGTTCTGCGTCGGGTCCTTGATGTCGCACGTTTTGCAGTGGACACAATTCTGGGCATTGATCTGCAAACGGGGATTTTCCCCATTTGCATCGCGCACGATTTCGTAGACTCCCGCCGGGCAGTAGCGGGTCTCCGGCGCGTCGTAGAGCTCCACGTTGATCCTGACCGGGACGCTCGCATCCTTGAGCGTAAGGTGGCAAGGCTGGTCCTCGTTGTGATTGACGTTGGAGATGAAGACCGAGGACAGGCGGTCGAAGCTCACCACGCCGTCCGGCTTCGGATACGCGATGGGCCGGGCCTCGCTCTTTTTCCGGAGCGTTTCATGATCGGCGTGGCGGTGGTGCAGCGTCCATGGCGCCCGGCCGCGAAAGACGATCTGGTCTATCCCCACCATCAGCGTTCCCGACAGCAGGCCCTTGCTCATCCACGGCTTGAAGTTGCGGGCACGGTGCAGCTCCTCGCGTAGCCAGCTCTCCCGGAACGCCTGCGGGTAGGCGGCGAGCTCGTCGTTGGCCCTTCCCGAGCGCAGCGCCGCGAACGCCGCTTCCGCGGCGAGCGTGCCCGATTTCATCGCCGCGTGACTGCCCTTGATGCGCGATGCGTTGAGAAAACCCGCGTCGTCCCCGATCAGGCAGCCGCCAGGGAACACGAGCTTCGGCAGCGACTGCAGCCCGCCCGCCGCGATCGCGCGCGCCCCATAGGCGAGGCGCCGGCCGCCTTCGAGGTACGGGCGGATCGCCGGATGCGTCTTGTAGCGCTGAAACTCCTCGTACGGGTTCAGGTGCGGGTTGCTGTAGTTGAGCCCGACCACGAATCCGATCGAGACCTGTTTGTTCTCGAGGTGGTAGAGGAACGAGCCGCCGTAGGTGTCGTTCGCAAGCGGCCACCCTGCGGTATGCACGACGAGGCCCTGTCGGTGCTGCCCGGGCTGGATCTCCCACAGCTCCTTGAGCCCGATGCCGTAGACCTGCGGGTCGGCACCTGCGCGCAGCCCGTAGCGCTCCTGCAGCTGCTTGCCGAGGTGGCCGCGGCAGCCCTCGGCAAAGAACGTGTACTTCGCGTGCAGCTCCATGCCGGGCTGGTGGCTTGCGGTGGGTTGCCCGTCCTTGCCGATCCCCATGTCGCCGGTGGCCACTCCCCGGACGGAGCCGTCGTCGCGATAGAGCACCTCCACGGCGGCGAAGCCCGCGAAGATCTCCACGCCCAGGGCTTCGGCCTGCCGAGCGAGCCAGCGGCAGACGTTGCCCAGGCTCACCACGTAGTTGCCGTGATTCTTGAAGCATTCCGGCAGCAGCAGGTTCGGTACCCGGAATGCGGTGCCTGCGGTGAGGAACACGAAGCGGTCCTCGGTAACCGGAGCGTTGAGCGGCGCGTTGAGCTCCCGCCAGTCGGGCAGCAGCTCGTTGAGCGCGCGCGGGTCGATCACCGCTCCCGAAAGAATGTGCGCGCCGACTTCGGAGCCTTTCTCCAGCACGCACACGCTCACCTCATGATCGTTCTCGGCGGCGAGCTGCTTGAGCCTGATCGCAGCGGAGAGGCCGGCCGGCCCCGCGCCGACCACGACCGCGTCGTACTGCATCGATTCGCGCTGAGCCACTTTCTTCCTTTATTCAATGCCTCCCGGCATTATAGAGCGTGCTCCGGCCTCATACGTCCCGAAGGCGTGACATGGTACGGCGTGACGTGATACAGCGAGACGTAACGTGGCGTGACGCGATGAAGTGTGCGGGGTCTGTTCCAAACCAATCTCGCCGTACCATGTCACGCATCTTCATGTCACGGTTCACCACATCACGATCCACCATGTCACGGTGTTCCGAGAATCGCCTGTGCGGCGGCGACGCCGCTGCGCACCGCGGCCTCGAGCGTCGCCGGATACTCGCTTGCAGTGTAGTCTCCGGCAAGGAAAAAATGCCTCAGCGGAGTGCGCGTTTCGGGGCGCTTGAGCGCAGGCACGCAGGAGAAGGTGGCGCGCTTCTCGGCGATCACCCGGTGCCACAGCGGGCAGGGCAGCAATCCGATCTGCTGCTGCAGCTCCTGATGGGCGAGCTGCGCGAGCTCGTCGTGGGGGAGATCCTGGTGCGCGCCTTCGGCGCTGATCACCAGGCCGATCACTCCGCGCTGGCCGCAGAGCTCTCCACGGTCGAACGCCCATTGCAGCAGCGCGCTGTCGAAGCCGAGCATGGGCGCCGGCAGGCGCACCTGTTGCGGATAACGCAGATATACGGAGTAGATCGGCTGATACCCGAGCGCGTCGACTGCCTCGGCGACCTCGGCGAGCGCGGTGATCCCGATGAGGAACGCCTTCGCGTGGTAGGGCGCGACTGCGCACACGACGCAATCGTAGACTTGCTCGGTGCTCCCGCAGCTCACCGTGAAACCGTCGCGGGCCTGGTCGATCCCGGTCACGCGCTGCCCGGCGAGCACGGTGCCGCCGCGCGCCGAGATGTAGGCCGCGGCCGGTTCGGGAAAAAGAGCCGACAGGTCCGCGCGCGGCAGCAGGAAATCGGTCGCATCGCGGCCGGCGTCGAAGCTGTCGCGCAGCACGTTGAGGAATACCTGCGCCGAAGCCGCTTCGAGCGGGGTGTTGAGTGCGGATACGCACAGCGGCCGCCACAGGAAACGCGTGAGGCGCGCATCCTGTGCATGCTGCTCGAGCAGTCCCGCAGCGCTTGTGTCCTGTTCGAGGCGGTAGCCTTTGCGGCGCATTCGCAGCATGAATCGCGCTGCCGCAAGACGTCCGCCGAGGGCCGCGCCGCGCGCCGTGAGCAGTCCGGCGAGCAGGTTGAGCGGCGCCGGAAAGTTTGCCGCCGCGAGGTGGAAGCGCTCGTGGATCCGCCACGCGAGCGGCAGGCGCAGGAAGAGCCGCTCGGGGTCGGCGCCCGCCAGGCGCATCAGGCGCAGCGTCTCGCGGTAGGCGCCGATCAGGATATGCAGCCCGTTGTCGAGCGCGAGCTCGCGATGCTCGATGCGCCGCGCCCGCCCGCCGAGCGTCCTGGCGGACTCGAACACCGTGACGGGGACGCCGCGCTCGGCGAGCGTGACGGCCGCCGCCATGCCGGCGTAGCCGCCGCCGATCACGGCCACGTTCATGGGTGCGGGCAGCGAGCCTTGCGCCGGTAAGGAGGGCCTACGCGGCGACCGCGGTCTTGCGCTGCGCGGCGGCGGCTCCCGCGCCGGACCATACCCGTTCAGGCACGCAAACGTGGCCCTCGAACAGCCGCCGCGCGGTGCGGATCAGCGCGGCGCGCCGGATCACCGGCGTGTCACCGGCGAAATCGGCATCGAGATCGATCGCGATCATACCGGAGGGATGCTCGAGCTGGATCACGCCCTGCGGTGCCGCGGGGAGCGACACCAGGCGCGAGGCGACCGTGCCCGGAATGGCGCAGGCAGAGGCGACGCACACGGTGCCGGTGACCGCGTGCGCCTTGTGGCAGGCGTAAGGTACGAAGTAGCGTGAGGCGATGGTGCCGCCGTGCCGCGGGCGCGCGAGCAGCCCGACCTTGGGCACGACGAGCCCGGATACATCGCCCATGCCCATCAGCACGCCGGCCTTGCGGCGGATCGTCTCCATGCGCGCGAAGAGCTCCCGGTCGGCGTCGAGCTTGGCAGCCGTCTCGTGGCCGCTCTTGCCGAGTTGTTCGGCCGCCATCAGCACCATCGGCATGGCGACGTCCACGCAGCTCACCTCGACGCCATCGATGACATCGAGCGTGCGTCCGGTAGGGAGCAGCCTGCCCGTGACGGAACCGATCGCACTCCTGAAGTTGAGCTTTACGGGAGCGGCGGTTCCCGGCACGCCGTCGATCGCCGCATCGCCCTCGTAGGTGACCTTGCCGTCGGGCGTCTGGACGATGGAATCCACCAGCGCCTGGGTGTTGACGTTGAAGATGCGCACCGTCGTCTCGGGATGGCGCGCGGGCACCAGCCCGGACTCGATCGCGTATGGACCGACCGCAACCAGCATGTTGCCGCAATTGGGCTTGGTATCCACTAGCCGTTCGTTGATGAGTACTTGCGCGAAGAGGTAATCCACGTCGGCTTCCGCGCTGCGCGAGCGACTGATGATCGCAACCTTGCTGGTGAGCGGGTTGGCGCCGCCGATGCCGTCTACCTGGTATTCGTGCGGCGAGCCCATGACTGCGAGCAGCACTGCATCGCGCTCGCGCGGGTCGGAGGGCAGGTCGGAGGCGAGGAAGAACGGACCGCGCGAAGTGCCGCCGCGCATCAGCACGCATGGGATCCTGGTCTGCATCACGGATTACTCCTTAACGCGTTGATTTGATTATAGCCGATGGCGGCACCCCGGGATTCGAAGGCAGATAGGCATGCAGCTCGAATTTGACGGCAATTCTGAACGTAGATACGGTAATCACATACCGCGCCTCAAGGCCTGTCCCATGCAGGACCCGTCACGAGACTCGAGTTGAAAGTCGTGCAGATCGGCAATTCCCGAGGCGTGCGTCTGCCCAAAGCCGTGCTCGACCGCTACTCCATCACGGACGCGCTGGTACTGGAAGTACGGGGGGAGGGTCTGCTCCTGCGCAACAAGAAGGACAAGCGTCTGTCTTGGGAAAACGCATATAAGGAGGTGGCGCGCGAGCATGAGGACTGGAGCGATCTCGACGCGACTACCGCCGACGGCCTCGATAAGGAATAGCGGTGGACGGCGAAGTCGAGCGTTATGGCGTCTTGTTAACCTTGATCCCACGCGCGGAAGTGAGATATCGAAAACCCGGCCGGTGGTTGTCGTCAGCCAGGACAACGCGGGGCGCAAGGCGGAAATCGCCGTGGACCAGATCCGCACCATCAGCAAGAAGCGGCTCGGCCGGCAGCTCGACCGGCATCACCGCCCCGGTGATGTGGCGCGCGGCGGGGAGGCGGGAATTCAATCCCGGTTCCGGGCGAGCAGGTTGACATACTGACATACCGCAGATAACATCGGCGCGATGAGGACCACCATCCGGTTGAAGGAAGCGTTGCTCGGGCGCGCGAAGCGTGAAGCCGCGCGGCGCGGAGTGACGCTGACCGCGCTGATCGAGCAGGGGTTGCGTCTCGCGCTGGCGCGCCCGGCGCAGGTGCGCCGGGCCGCGCGCGTGGTGCTCCCGGTCTGCCGGCGCGGCGGCGGCGTTCATCCCGGCGTCAATCTCGACAATTCGGCGAATCTGCTCGACCGGATGGACGAACGCGGGTGATCCTGCCCGACGTCAACGTCCTCATCTACGCGTTTCGGAACGATTCCGCTGACCACGAGCGCTACCGCGAGTGGCTCGATTCGGTGATCAATGGTTCCCAGGCCTATGGCATCGCGCCCCAGGTGCTCGCCTCACTGGTGCGCGTGACGACGCACCCGAAGATATTCATGCGGCCGAGCCGCGCCGAAGACGCCTTTTCCTTCAGCCGCACGCTGTTGTCGCAGCCCAATGCAACCGTGGTGACGCCGGGCGCACGGCACTGGGGAATCTTCGAGGCGCTTTGCCGCGAGGCTGCGGCGGGCGGCAATCTGGTGCAGGATGCATGGTTTGCCGCTCTCGCGATCGAAAGCGGCTGCGAATGGATCAGCACGGACCGCGATTACGCGCGGTTCCCGGGGCTTGCCTGGCGCACCCCCTTGTAGAGCGGAGATGAAGAAGGTCCCGGCGCTCTCGTCAGAACGCGAAGCGCCTGAGACCGCCGTCCACCGGCAGCACCGCGCCGGTGATGTAGCCGGCGACGCGGGAAGAGAGGAAGACGGCGAGCGCCGCCAGTTCCTCGGGCTCGCCGTAACGTCCGACCGGGATGTCCTCGGCGGACTGTTTCGCGCGGAATTCCGGCGAGTACTTGCGGCGGATCTGCTCGCTCATGATGCGCCCGCACCAGAGCGGTCTTGCCCTTCAGTTGCAGGTCCATTCTCCTTCCTATCGAAAAGCGTGACGTGATACAGCGTGACATGGTACTGCGTGACGTGATACGGCGTGGTCGTAGCTCTAACGCCTTTCCATGTCACGCATCACCACGTCACGATTCATCATGTCGCGCCTCATCCCTTTAGCCATGTCCGCCAGGCGATCCAGAGCTGGCGTATCGGAGTGAGCGCGGTGCGCCGTGTGAGCACGCGGCAGCCGTCGGCCCGGATCTCGTCGAGGAGCGTCCGGTAGATGGCGGCCATGATGATGCCGGCGCGCTGCGCGCGGCGATCCACCGCGGGCAGCGCGGAGAACGCCTTGTCGTAATACGCGGCCGCGCGCTCGATCTGGAACTCCATCAGGCGCCGGAACGCGTCGGTCTCGCGCGACTGCGCGATGTCGGAGACGGTGACGCCGTGGCGCTCGAGCTCGTCGAGCGGGAGGTAGATGCGGCCGCGGCGGGCGTCCTCGCCCACGTCGCGCACGATATTCGTGAGCTGGAACGCCAGGCCGAGATTGGAGGCGTACTCGAGCGTGCGCCGGTCCTGGTAGCCGAAGATCTCGGCCGAGAGCAGGCCGACCACGCCCGCCACGCGGTGGCAGTAGAGCCGGAGCAGCTCGAAATCCGGATAATGGCTGCGCTCCAGGTCCATCTCCATGCCGTCGATGATCTCCTCGAGCCGCTCGTGCGCGAGGTTGAAGCGCGGGGCGAGCTCGGCGAGAGCGCGCGCCACCGGGTGCTGCGGGCTGCCGTTGAAGACGGCGGCAATCTCGCGGCGCCACCACGCGAGCTTCGCGCGCGCAACGGCGGCGTCGGAGCATTCGTCCACCACGTCGTCCACCTCGCGGCAGAAGGCGTAGAGCGCGGTGATCGCGCGACGCCGCTCCTCGGGCAGGAACAGGAAGCTGTAATAGAAGCTGGAGCCGCTGGCAGCGGCTTTCTCCCGGCAGTATTGGTGCGGGTCCATGTTCAAGGCCGGAAAGACGTGACCGAGGATGCGTGACGTGGTGGAGCGCGGCGTGGGGGGACGTGACCGGAGATTGATTGTTGGTGATCACGCCCTGTTGCGTCACGCCGTATCATGTCACGCTGGATCGCGTCACGCAGCATCACGTCACGGATTCGAGAGAGCGCGCGCGAGCATGATCGGCCAGTCGAACCACTTCAGGACGGGCCGGTGCCGGAAAACGTCGCCGCCAACGGCGCCGATCTTGGACAGGATGCGGTCCCCCCCCTGGACGATCATCCGCATCTCGAGCCCGATGCGGCCGGGGAGGATGCGCCCGAGCGGCGCCCCGCCCATGAGCATGGAGCGCGCGCGATCCGCCTGGAATGCCATGAATGCGGGCCAGTTGCCGCCCGCGTCACCGCGCGCGATCTGCTCTTCGCTCACCCCGAAGCGCGCGAGCTCGTCCTGCGGCATGTAGATGCGCCCCTTTTCATAGTCGATGGGGACGTCCTGGAGGAAATTGATCAGCTGCAGGCTCGAGCATACCGCGTCGGAGTGGGCGAGATTCTGCGGTGTGGCCGTCCCGTAGAGCACGAGCAGCAGCCGGCCCACGGGGTTGGCCGAGCGCCGGCAGTAGTCGAGCACCTCGGTGAAGTCGGCGTAGCGCGGCTTGACGACGTCCTGGGAAAACGCCGAGAGCAGGTCCGCGAAGGCGTCGATCGGCAGCTGGTGGCGGCCGATCGCCTCCGCCAGGGCGGCGAACCACGGGATGCCCGGCGCGGCCCCGCGCTCGATGCGCGCGAGCTCCTCGCGGAAGGCGGCGAGAGCAGCCAGTCTCGTCGCGGCCGGCGCCTCCCCCTCGTCCGCGAAGTCGTCAGCTTCCCGGGCAAAGCGGTAGATCAGTGCTACCGGATGCCGCAATTTGCGAGGCAAAAGCAGCGAAGCGACCGGGAAATTCTCGTAGTGGCGGACGGCCATCAATGGCCATGTAAAATATTAGTATTATCAGCAAGTTGCAGAGTATACTTAAGACAACTTGCAAACTTTCGGGGCGCACCTGATTATATTACAATCAGAAAGTCGCGAAAGTGGCGGAATTGGTAGACGCACCAGATTTAGGTTCTGGCGCCGTAAGGCATGGGGGTTCGAGTCCCTCCTTTCGCACCAGGCGGGTGGTGGCGCTGGTGGGGCGGGGAGATGCCGGAGTCGTATGCGGACGGGTGGTTTCGGCGGCGGGACCGGCCGGCGGCTGCGGGGACAGAATAGGACAGAGTCATAACGGCACATGCAGGCGAATTTGGAGACATTGAGCGAGCTCGAGCGGCGCCTGAGCGTGAGTCTGCCGGCTGCGGACATCGTGGGCGAGGTGGAAAGCCGGCTCAAACGGCTCTCGCGCACGGTGAAGATGCACGGGTTCCGGCCCGGCAAGGTGCCGCTCAAGGTCGTGACTCAGCACTACGGCACGCAGGTGCGGCAGGAAGTACTCGGCGATGCGATGGAACGGAGCTTTGGCGAGGCCGTGCGCCAGCAGAACCTGAAGGTCGTGGGTTATCCGCGGTTCGAGCCCAAGCCGCTCCCGGAGGACGCCGCGGAGTTCGAGTACAGCGCCACGTTCGAGATCTATCCGGAGGTGGCGGTCGGGAACATCGCGGACATCACGCTCGAGCGGCCGGTGCTCGAGGTGGGCGAGGCGGAGGTGGACAAGACCATCAAGATCATGCGGCACCAGCGCACGCAATTCGAGCCTGTGGAGCGGGCTGCCGGGAACGGCGACCGCGTCACGCTCGATTTCCGCGGCACGATCGACGGGGCGGAATTTCCCGGCGGAACCGGCCAGGACCAGGCGGCCGTGCTCGGCGAAGGGCGCCTGCTGCCGGAGTTCGAGGGCAACCTTGTCGGCATGAAGAGCGGGGAGTCGCGGACGTTCAACACGTGCTTCCCCGAGGATTACCGCGGGCGCGAAGTCGCGGGCAAGAGCGCCCGATTCGAGGTGAGCGTGAAGCAGGTCGCCGCGCCGCGGCTGCCGGAGGTGGACGGCGAGTTTGCGAAGAGCCTCGGGGTGCGGGACGGCGATCTCGCCAAGATGCGCGCGGAAATCAAGGGCAACCTCGAGCGCGAGGTGAGGACCCGGCTCAAGAACCGTGTCAAGGAACAGGTGATGCAGGCGCTGCTCGACGCAACCCGGCTCGATGCGCCCAGGACGCTGGTGGAAGCGGAGATGCGGCGCATGCAGGCGGCGGCGCGCCAGGATCTCGCTGCGCGCGGAGTCAAGGTCACGCAGGACACGCCGCTGCCGGAAGAGGTGTTCGAAAAACAGGCGCAGCGCCGGGTCATCCTCGGCCTGATCCTCGCGGAGCTGGTGAAAACGCACGAGCTGCACGCGAAGCCCGACCAGGTGCGCGCCGTGGTCGAGGAGCAGGCCCAGACCTTCGAGCGCCCCGAGGAGGTCGTGAAGTGGTTTTATGCCTCGCCGGAGCGGCTGCGCGACGCGGAGTCCATGGTGCTCGAGGACAACGTGGTCAAATGGGCGCTCGGCACGGCCCGGGTTGCGGACAAGAGCATTGCGTTTGACGAATTGATGGGGAATCCGTGATGGGAGTTTTTCACGACGAACCGCAGGGCCTCGGGTTGATCCCGATGGTCATCGAGCAGAGCGGGCGCGGCGAGCGCGCCTACGACATTTATTCGCGCCTGCTCAAGGAGCGCGTGGTGTTCCTGGTCGGGCCGGTGAGCGAGGTGACGGCCAATCTCATCGTCGCGCAGCTGCTCTTCCTCGAGTCCGAGAACCCGGACAAGGAGATCTCGTTCTACATCAATTCTCCGGGCGGATCGGTTTCGGCGGGACTTGCCATCTACGACACCATGCAGTTTGTCAAGCCCGATGTGTCCACGCTCTGTATCGGACAGGCTGCGAGCATGGGCTCGCTGCTGCTGGCGGCGGGGGCGAAGGGCAAGCGCTACTGCCTGCCCAACTCGCGCGTGATGATCCATCAGCCGATGGGCGGCTTCCAGGGGCAGGCCTCGGACGTGGAGATCCATGCCCGGGAGATCCTTTTCCTCAAGGGGCGGCTCAACGAGATCATGGCGAAGCACACCGGACAGCCGATCGAGGTCATACAGAAGGACACGGATCGCGACAATTTCCTCAGCGCCGAGCAAGCGGTGAAATACGGCATCTCGGACAAGGTGCTCGTGACCCGAACGGAGAGCATGGCGTGAGGTCGTAGCTTCAGGGGGAACGAAGGAAGGCGTATGTCGGACAAAGTGGGCGGAGAGAAACTGCTGTATTGCTCGTTCTGCGGCAAGAGCCAGCACGAGGTGCGCAAGCTCATCGCGGGACCGTCGGTGTTCATCTGCGATGAGTGCATCGAGCTGTGCAACGACATCATCCGCGAGGAGACGCAGGGCGACCACGGCGCCAAGGGCGCGAAGTCCGACCTGCCGGTGCCGCGCGAGATCCGGGCGATCCTCGACCAGTACGTGATCGGCCAGGACCTTGCCAAGAAGATCCTGTCGGTCGCCGTATACAATCATTACAAGCGCCTGAAGACGCTCGCCAAGAACGACGACGTCGAGCTTGCCAAGTCGAACATCCTGCTGATCGGGCCGACCGGATCGGGCAAGACGCTGCTTGCGCAGACGCTCGCGCGGCTGCTCAACGTCCCCTTCGTGATGGCCGACGCCACGACGTTGACCGAGGCCGGCTACGTCGGCGAGGACGTGGAGAACATCATCCAGAAGCTGCTGCAGAAGTGCGATTACGACGTGGAGAAGGCGCAGCGCGGCATCGTCTACATCGACGAGATCGACAAGATCTCGCGCAAGTCGGACAACCCCTCGATCACGCGCGACGTTTCCGGGGAGGGCGTGCAGCAGGCGCTGTTGAAGCTCATCGAGGGCACCATCGCCGCGGTGCCCCCGCAGGGCGGGCGCAAGCACCCCAACCAGGAATTCGTCCAGGTGGACACCACCAACATCCTGTTCGTCTGCGGGGGGGCGTTCGACGGGCTCGACAAGATCATCCGCGCCCGGTCGGAGAAGAGCGGCATCGGCTTCGGCGCGGAAGTGCGCTCCCGCGACAACCGCAAGGACATCACCAAGGTCCTGCGCGACGTGCAGCCCGAGGACCTCATCAAGTACGGACTCATTCCGGAGTTCGTGGGGCGGCTGCCGGTGGTGGCCACGCTCGAAGAGCTCGACGAGCAGGCGCTGATCCAGATCCTCACGCAGCCGAAGAATGCGCTGCTCAAGCAGTTCCACAAGATGTTCGGCATGGAGGGCGTCGAGCTCGAGGTGCGCGAGGCAGCGCTGCGGTCGATCGCGAAACGCGCGCTCGAGCGCAAGACGGGCGCGCGCGGGCTGCGCTCGATCCTCGAGCACACCCTGCTGAACACCATGTTCGACCTTCCTTCGATGGAGAACGTGGTCAAGGTGGTGGTGGACGAGAACACCATCACGCAGGATGCGACCCCGCTGCTGATCTACGCCGATCAGCCCAAGGTAGCCGGCTCCTCGCACTAAGAGTGCCTAACATAATGAAACGCGCGTGCGTTGCGAGCCAGAATTGGTGATGACGCGAAGGGCGGTGCAGGGCATATCGCGTATATGGCCAAGCCGCCCGACAAAGTCAGCGCCGATTGTGGCCGCAACCCCTTGTGGGCTGGCGCGAATTTTGGCCCATGGCTTTGTCGCTCACCTTGTGAATATTCGCGATATTCACTGCGGCGAGCTTCGCGCCCTGAGCCAAAATCGTGCCAGCGCATCACGTGTTTCATTATGTTAGGCACTCTAGGGCGGCAGCAGTTGCCGCGAAAGGGGTTTGGAATCATGCCAGTGCGCGCGCGCTTGAAATTTTCGGGAATCTCCCCCACCTTCACGCTATCCAACTTCTGCGGATGATCCACACAATGCCTAACGAACAAGACATGTTGCAAATGCCCCTGCTGCCGTTGCGGGATGTGGTCGTGTTTCCGCACATGGTGATCCCGCTGTTCGTCGGGCGCCCCAAGTCGATCAAGGCGCTCGAGACGGCGATGGACGCGGGCAAGAGCATCGTGCTCGTCGCCCAGAAGTCGGCGGCCAAGGACGATCCGGCACCCGAGGACATGTACCGGATCGGCAGCATCGCCAACATCCTGCAGATGCTCAAGCTCCCCGACGGCACCGTCAAAGTGCTGGTCGAGGGCACCCAGCGCGCCGCGCTGCACGAGATCTCTGACGCCAAGACCCATTACGCCGTGACCGTGACGCCGATGGCGCCCGAGGCCGTGGCCGATCACGAGATCGAGGCGATGCGGCGCACGATGATCCAGCAGTTCGACCAGTACGTGAAGTTGAACAAGAAGATCCCGCCCGAGATCCTGACTTCGCTCGCCGGCATCGACGAGGCCGGGCGGCTCGCCGACACCATCGCCGCGCACCTGCCGCTCAAGCTCGAGCAGAAGCAGGAGGTGCTCGAGATGTTCAACATCAAGCAGCGCCTCGAGCACCTGCTGAAGCTCGTCGAGGGCGAGCTCGAGATCCTGCAGGTGGAAAAGCGCATCCGCGGGCGCGTCAAGCGCCAGATGGAGAAGAGCCAGCGCGAGTACTACCTCAACGAGCAGGTCAAGGCGATCCAGAAGGAGCTCGGCGAGCTCGAGGAAGGCGCCGATCTCGACGAGGTCGAGAAGCGCATCAAGTCGGCGCACATGCCGAAGGAAGCGCGCAAGAAAGCGGAAGCGGAGCTGAAGAAGCTGCGGCTGATGTCTCCGATGTCGGCCGAGGCCACCGTGGTGCGCAATTACATCGATGTGCTCATTTCCCTGCCCTGGAAGAAGAAGAGCAAGATCAGCGCGGACCTCGCGGTTGCGGAGAAGGTGCTCAATGAGGACCACTACGGGCTGGAGAAGGTGAAGGAGCGCATTGTCGAGTACCTCGCTGTCCAGCAGCGCGTGGACAAGCTGAAGGGGCCGATCCTGTGCCTGGTCGGAGCGCCCGGCGTGGGCAAGACGTCGCTGGGGCAATCGATCGCGCGCGCGACCAACCGCAAGTTCGTGCGCATGTCGCTGGGCGGCGTGCGCGACGAAGCGGAGATTCGCGGGCACCGGCGCACCTACATCGGCTCGATGCCGGGCAAGATCCTTCAGAACATGAGCAAGGTCGGCGTGAGGAACCCGCTGTTCCTGCTCGACGAAGTGGACAAGATGGGCATGGATTTCCGCGGCGACCCGGCCTCGGCCCTGCTGGAAGTGCTGGATCCCGAGCAGAACCACACTTTCGTCGACCACTACATCGAGGTCGAATACGACCTCTCCGACGTGATGTTCGTGTGCACGGCCAACACGCTCAACATCCCGCCGGCGCTGCTCGATCGCATGGAGACGATCCGGCTCTCGGGCTACACCGAGGACGAGAAGGTGAACATCGCCATCCGGCACCTGCTGCCGAAGCTGATGAAGAACCACGGGCTCGCGCCCAACGAGATGCAGCTCTCCGAGGCCGGCGTGCGGGACATCATCCGCTACTACACGCGCGAGGCCGGCGTGCGCGCGCTGGAGCGGGATCTGTCCAAGATCTGCCGCAAGGTGGTGAAGAACCTCGTGCGTGACGGCGCGGAGAAGAAGGTCGTGGTCAACGCGCGCAATCTCGACAAGTACCTCGGGGTGCGCCGCTACACCTACGGCATGGCCGAGAAGAACAACCAGGTCGGGCAGGTGAACGGCCTGGCGTGGACCGAGGTGGGGGGAGAACTCCTCACCATCGAGGCCGCGATCATGGCTGGAAAGGGCAAGATGACCACGACCGGCAAGCTCGGGGAAGTCATGCAGGAATCGGTGCAGGCGGCGCTGTCCGTGGTGCGCAGCCGCTCCAAACGGCTCGGCATCGCCGGGGATTTCTACCAGAAGAACGACATACACATCCACCTGCCCGAAGGCGCGACGCCCAAGGACGGCCCGAGCGCGGGAATCGGCATTTGCACCGCGATGGTGTCGGCGCTCACGGGCATCCCGGTGCGCGCGGATGTGGCGATGACCGGTGAGATCACGCTGCGCGGCGAAGTGCTTCCGATCGGGGGACTCAAGGAGAAGCTGCTTGCGGCGCACCGCCGCGGGATCAAGACCGTGCTCATTCCTGACGAGAACGTCAAGGATCTCACGGAAATCCCTGATAACGTTAAGAACCGGCTCGACATACACCCGGTGAAATGGATCGACAGCGTGCTCGAGCTCGCGCTCGAGCACAAACCGGAGCCGCTGTCGGAGGATTCCGACGCGGCGCCGCCCATCCCGCCGGTGACGGAAGCGCCGGCATCCGCCGCGGTCAAGCACTAAGCTCAGGTTTTTCGGCAGATTCCCGCGCTCGATTCGTGACGACGCGACTTGGTCCGGAAGTCGCGTTGTGACATTGTTGGCAAAGATGCCGCGCAGCGGGCGAGAGTTTTCGTTTGCTTGCTTGACAGTCGGTTTTTGCGCTTGCTATAAAGCAGCTGGCGCATTTCAAACGGCGTTCGCCGCACAATAACTGCAAGGACGTTTCCGCGTTGCCGCCCCCGACGCTCGAGGGCACGGCCATGGCGGAGAATTTGTCTCTGACAACCGGGGAAGAAGGGAGATCAGGGTGAACAAGGCTGAGATTGTCGAGATAGTCGCAAGGTCGGCTGGCATTTCGAAAACCGCATCCGAGAAGGCGGTGGATGGCGCGCTCGCCGCAATCAAGGGCGCATTGAAGAGGGGCCAGTCGGTGACGCTGGTCGGGTTCGGCACCTTCAGGGTGGGCAGGCGGTCCGCGCGTGTTGGCCGCAACCCGCGCACCGGCGAGGAAATCCGGATCAAGGCCGCGAAAGTGCCCAAGTTCAGCGCTGGCAAGGCATTGAAAGATGCGGTAAACTGACCGCCCGGCTGTAGTCCGGCGGTATCGAATCGGGGCGGGCGCGGGGATACTCGCGGCCTGCCCCAAGTATTTTTGGGGTTTGCCGGAGGATTGCGCGTTGAACCGCGGAGCGGTCCCGTCCGTCCGAGCGTGCAGAAGCGGACCGGGGCCGCTGCGCGTTGAGCGGTGGACGTGTACCATCCGTTCGAACGCGCAGACTTAAAACGGCGCGGAGCGTCCGTTTTAAGGGTGCTTAGCTCAGCTGGCAGAGCGTCGCCCTTACAAGGCGAAGGTCGGGAGTTCGAGCCTCTCAGCACCCACCAGTCGATGGCAGTGTTGAATCTTGAATGCTGAATGCTGAATGCCCAGCACGAAAGCGCCAACGGGAACACGCCGGGCTGGCGCTCATTCATCATTCATCATTGTTTTTGTGGGAGCGGTAGTTCAGTTGGTTAGAATACCGGCCTGTCACGCCGGGGGTCGCGGGTTCGAGTCCCGTCCGCTCCGCCAGTTTTCAAAAAGGCGAATGGCATTCGCCTTTTTCTCTTGTGACTCGTGACCGGTGACTCGTGACTCGAGAATTATTTCTTCCGACGATGCCGCAAGCCGCGTTTAACGAGTCACCAGTGACCAGTCACGCGTCACGCCGTTCAGCTTATGTTTGATTTCGTCGCCAGACACAAGAAACTCGTCCAGTTCGGGCTGTTCCTCGTGTTCGTGCCGTTCATACTGGTCGGCGCCTTCGAGTACTTCCGCGGCGGTGGAGGCGCGCAGGTGATCGCAGAGGTAGGGGACTACCAGATCACGAGGGAGGAATTCAGCCGCGCGCTGCGCGACCGGCAGCAGGCGCTGCAGCAGTTGGCGCAGGGGCGCATCGAGCCCGGCATGCTCGACAGCCCGGAACTGCGCTATTCCACGCTCGAGGGCCTGATCCAGCGCCGGGTGCTGCTGGACCGCGCGCTGCGCTCCGGCATGACGATCGGCGACGCGCAGCTGCAAGAGATCATCGCCGAGCTGCCCCTGTTCCGGGACGACACGAACAAGTTTTCGTTCGCGCGATACGAGCAGTTCCTGAAGTACGAAGGGATGACGCCGGTCATGTTCGAGGCGCGGCTGCGCCAGGACCTGATGCTGGAGCACTTGAAGGATGGCTATGCGGGAAGCAACTTCGTCCCCAAGACCGTGATCGAGCAGCTGGTCAGGCTCTCCGAGCAGCAGCGCGAGGTGAGCCACCACACGATCGCGCCCGACAAGTACCTCGGCCGGGCGCAGCTCGAGGCGGATGCCGCGCAGAAGCACTATGCCGCGAATCCGGACGAGTTCCGGGTTCCGGAGCAGGTCCGCATCGAATACCTGGTGCTCTCGCCCGATGCGCTGGTTCCGCGGATGCAGGTGAGTGCCGCCGAGGTGGACGCCGCGTTCCAGCAGCAGGTAGTCTCGGTAGGGAAGGAGCGGGAACGCGCCCGCGCCAGGGCCGAAGAGGTTTTGGCCGAGCTCCGGCGTAATCCCGCGCGCTTCGAGGAACTGGCGAAGAAACATTCCCAGGACCCCGGGTCGGCAGCGAACGGCGGGGATCTCGGTTTCTTCGGCAGGGGCGTGATGACCAAGGCGTTCGAAGATGCCGTCTTCAAGCTCAAGGAGGGCGAAATCAGCCCGATCGTGAGCAGCGATTTCGGATTTCACATCATCAGGGTGACGGGAGTGCGGCCCGTAGCGGGCGCCAAGGGCAAGGGCGAGGAGCGGCGCGCGAGCCACGTCCTGTTCACCGCGCCGAAGGAAGCGGAGATCAAGGGCGGGAAAAGCGAAATCGAGCTCGAGCTGAAGCGGCAGGCGGCCCGCCGGCGGTTCGCGGAGACCGCGGACAGTTTCAACAACGTGGTCTACGAGCAGTCCGAAAGCCTCAAGGCGGCCGCGGAGCTCATCAATTCGGAGCCCCGGCAAAGCGGCTGGATCACGCGCGAGGGCGGGGGAGACAATGCGCTGCTCGCCAATCCCAAGCTGCTGCAGGCGGTGTTCTCCGAGGATGTTCTCAAGAACAAGCACAATACGGAGGTGGTCGAGGTCGCGGCGAACACGCTGGTCGCGGCGCGCGTCATCGAGCATAAGCCCGCGGCCATGCAGCCGTTCGAGTCGATACACGCCGCGCTCGAGAAGAAGCTTCGTTTGCGTGAAGCGGGCAAGCTCGCGGCGGAGGAAGGCCGCAAGCTCCTGGAGCAGTTGAGGCAAGGCAAGGCGGCGCAGATCGCGTGGAGCGCGCCTCAGCTCATCAGCCGCTCCGACCACAAAGGACTTCCCGAACCCGTGGTCCAGCAGGCGTTCCGGCTCGACGCGGGCAAATCGCCTTCCTATGGCGGGTTCGAGGCGCCGCAGGGAGGCTATACGCTGGTGCGGATGACACGCGTGGTCGAGCCCTCGACCATACCCGGGGAGAAACGCGACGCGTTTGTCCAGGCCCTGCGCCAGCTACGCGGCCAGGAGGAATTCGGGGCCTACGTGGCCAGCCTCAAGAAGAAGGCCGAGGTCACGATTCGCAAGGAACAATTCGAAGCGACCGAACAGGCACCGGCGGGCCAGCCTGCGGCGCCTCCCGGAGGGCAGCCGCGGCGCGGCCGGTTGTGAGCCCGCGCTTTCCCGTTGCGCCCATCGCTTCCGTGCGCCGCGCGGGCATCGTCCGTGGCGGCTCGTGAAAAATGCAACCGCGCCGGGCGGCGCGGGTACTTCCGGTTTCAACCTTCCGACTTTATTCCGCCGACGGTGATGTTGAAGCCGCAGTCCACGTACGTGATCTCGCCGGTGACGCCCGCGGCGAGATCGCTCATCAGAAACGCCGCGACGTTGCCGACGTCGTCCGTCGTCACGTTGCGCCGGAGCGGGGCGTTGTCCTCGACGAGCTTCAGGATCTTTCCGAATTCTCCGATGCCCGCGGCGGCGAGGGTCTTGATCGGACCTGCGGAGAGGCCGTTCACCCGTATCCCCCTGGGGCCGAGATCCTGCGCAAGATAGCGCACGAGCGCCTCGAGGCTCGCCTTGGCGAGTCCCATCACGTTGTAGTTCGGCAGAGCGCGAACAGCGCCAAGATAGGTCAGCGTGAGCAGCGCCGCGCGCCGCCCTTCCATCAGCGGCAGCCCGGCTTTCGCCAGGGCGGCGAAGCTGTACGAGCTCACATCGTGCGCGATGCGGAAGCCGTCGCGCGTGAGGCCCTCGAGCAACCTTCCCTTGAGCGCCTCACGGGGAGCGAACGCGATCGAGTGCACGATGCCGTCGAGCCCGTTCCACTGTTTCCCGAGCTTGGCGAACAGTTCGGTGATTTGCCCGTCGCTCGCTACGTCGCAGGGAAGCACGGGAGGGTCGCTGAACTCCTGCGCCAGCTGCTCGACGCGCTCGCGCACGTCCTCGCTCTGGTAGGTGAAGGCAAGGCTCGCGCCCTCGCGCGCGAGCGCCCTGGCGATACCGTAGGCGATGGAGCGGTTTGACAGCAGGCCAGTGACAAGAATCTTCTTGTCCTGCAGAAACCCCATAATGGTTCCCCTGGTTGTTGCGGCGGCCGGGCGGCACGCGCCGGGCGCGCCCGTTCGACACGCGGGGCACATCGGAGGGAGGCGCCCGGGGAGATTATAACGTAGGGCCCCGGCCGGACCTGGAGTCCGCCCGTGCCACGCTCATTTCATTTGGGCTACACTTCGCCAAGGACCGAAAAGCGTGAGCCGTGAGCCGTTGATGCGTTTTCTCTCCCCGCTTGCAGGAAGGCGGCCGGGCAGGGGAGCGTCGGATCACACGATACCCCGCGTAGTGGTTTTCGGGATGGCGTCGTTTCTCCATCGCGCAGCCCTCGTGGCGGCCGCGCTCGTTGCCGGGTGCAGCGGCGCGCCGTGGAACAATCCGCACCCCGTATCCCAGTCCGGCGGCAACATCCTTTATTCCTCGTTCTCCGAGCGGCCCAAGCATCTCGACCCGGTACAGTCGTACAGCTCGAACGAGTATGCGTTCATCGGCAACATCTACCAGCCGCCGCTGCAGTACCACTATTTCAAGCGGCCTTACGAGCTGATCCCGTACTCGGCGACCGAGGTGCCGCGGGCGCAGTTCTACGATGCGTCCGGGCGGCGCCTGCCCGACACGGCCCATGCGCGGGACGTCGCCTACAGCGACTACGTGATCCACATCCGGCCCGGCATCCTGTACCAGCCGCACCCGGCGCTGGCTACGGACGAACAGGGTCGCCACGCCTATCACGATCTGCAGCCCGGGGATCTCGACGGCATACACGCGATCGGAGATTTCAGGCGCACGGGCACGCGCGAGCTCGTCGCGGCGGATTACGTGCACCAGCTGAAGCGCCTCGCGCACCCGCGCCTGCACTCTCCGATCATGCAGCTGATGGGCGAGTACATCGTGGGCCTGAAGGAGCTTGCGCGCGAGCTCGCGGAGTCCGCCAAAACGCTGCCCAGGGGCGGATTTCTCGATCTCACGCGCCACGAAGTCTCCGGCGTGCAGGTGCTCGACCGCCACACCTATCGCATCCGGGTGCGGGGCAAGTACCCTCAGTTCGTCTACTGGCTCGCGATGCCGTTTTTCTCGCCGGTCCCGCCCGAGGCCGACCGCTTTTACGCGCAGCCGGGCATGGCGGAGAAGAACATCACGCTCGACTGGTTCCCGGTCGGCACCGGGCCCTACATGCTGACGGTCAACAATCCGAACCGGCAGATGGTGCTCGAGCGCAATCCGAACTATCGCGGCGAGACCTATCCGGGAGAAGGCGAGCCCGGGGATGCGGAAGCGGGGCTGCTGCGGGACGCGGGCAAGTCCCTGCCGTTCATAGACAAGATCGTCTACAGCCTGGAGAAGGAGCAGATCCCGTACTGGAACAAGTTCCTGCAGGGCTACTACGACGCTTCCGGCATCAGCTCCGACACCTTTGACCAGGCGGTGCAGTTCACGGGGCAGGGCGACGTCACGCTCTCCGATGACATGAAGAAGCAGGGGATTACGCTGCTCACCTCCGTGTCGGCCACCGTGTTCTACCTCGGCTTCAACATGCTTGATCCGGACGTGGGCGGGTCCACCGAGCGGGGGCGCAAGCTGCGCCACGCGATCTCCATCGCCATCGACCAGGAGGAATTCATCTCCATCTTCCGCAACGGACGCGGCATTCCCTCCCAGGGCCCGATTCCTCCGGGAATCTTCGGCTACCGCGAGGGCAGGGAGGGCATCAACCCGTACGTGTACGAGTGGGCGGACGGCGCGCCGCGGCGCAAGTCCATCGAGCAGGCGAAGGCGCTGCTCGCGGAGGCGGGCTATCCGAACGGGCGCGACGCGAAAACGGGGCAGCCGCTGCTGCTGAACCTCGACACCACCGCGACCGGTCCCGACGCGAAGGCGCGGCTCGACTGGTACGCAAAGCAGTTCCAGAAGCTGGGGGTGCAGCTCGCCATCCGCGCCACCGACTGGAACCGCTTCCAGGACAAGGTGCGCAAGGGAAACGTGCAGATGTACTTCCTCGGCTGGCACGCCGATTATCCCGACCCGGAGAACTTTCTCTTCCTGCTGCACGGCCCCCAGAGCAAGGTGCGCACGTCCGGGGAGAACGCCTCCAATTACGAGAACGCGGAATTCGACCGGCTCTTCGAGCAAATGAAGAACATGTACAACAGCCCCGAGCGCCAGAGAATCATAGACCGCATGGTCGAGATCCTGCGCCATGACGCGCCGTGGGTGTGGAGCTTCTTTCCCAAGGACTACACGCTGCACCACGCCTGGGTCCACAATCGCAAGCCCAACGAGATGGCGAACAACGGCCTCAAGTACCAGCGCGTCGACCCCGCGCTGCGCGACCGGATGCGCCGTGAATGGAACCAGCCGGTGTTATGGCCCCTCGCCGTGCTCGCCGCCGTGCTCGCGGTCTCGCTGGTGCCCGCGGTCCTGACGTTCCGGCGCCGCGAGCGCCAGACCGCGAAAGCGTGAATCGTCAGTCGTGACTCGTGACTCGAGCCCTCCTGTCCTGACACTCTTCCCGGCACACGGGAAAGTGGCAGGAACCTTTCGGATCACGACTCACGAATCACGACTCACGCTGTTGTCATGATTTCCTACATCATCCGTCGCATCTTCTACGCGATCCCGATCCTGGTCGGCGTCAATCTCATCACGTTCGCGCTGTTCTTCGTCGTCAACACCCCCGACGACATGGCCCGTGCGCAGCTGGGCGTGAAGCGGGTGACGCCGGAGGCGATCGGCAAGTGGAAGGAGGAGCGCGGATACCACAAGCCGCTGCTCTACAATGCGCAAGCCGCGGGCCGCGGGGCCGTTACCGAGACCATCTTTTTCGAGAAGTCGGTCAAGCTCTTCGTGTTCGACTTCGGCCGCTCCGATCAGGGCCGGGACATCGGCTACGACATCCGCACCCGCATGTGGGCGAGCCTCGCCATCGCGCTGCCGGTGTTCCTGGTGGGCCTGCTCGCCTACATCACGTTCGCATTGCTGATGGCGTTCTTCCGCGCCACCTACGTGGATTTCTGGGGCGTGGTGGCATGCGTGCTGATGATGTCGATCTCGGGCCTGTTCTACATCATCGGCGGCCAGTACCTCGTCGGCAAGCTGCTCAATGTCGTTCCCATCTCGGGCTACGACGAGGGGGCCGACGCGCTCAAGTTTCTGATCCTGCCGGTGCTGATCGGCGTGGTGAGCGGCATCGGCGCGAACACGCGCTGGTACCGCACCATCTTCCTGGAGGAGATCAGCAAGGATTACGTGCGCACCGCGCGGGCGAAGGGGCTCTCGGAGATCCGCGTGCTGTTCCGGCACGTTCTGCAGAACGCGATGATCCCGGTGCTGACCGGGGTGGTCGTGGTGATACCGCTGCTGTTCATGGGGAGCCTGATCGCGGAGGCATTCTTCGGCATCCCGGGTCTCGGCAGCTACACCATAGACGCGATCAATTCCCAGGATTTCGCGGTGGTGCGCGCAATGGTGTTCCTGGGCTCCGTGCTCTACATCATCGGGCTGATCCTTACCGACATTTCCTACACGCTGGTGGATCCCCGTGTCCGCTTCGAATAGAGCGTGACATGGTGAGGCGTGACATGGTGAAGCGTGACGTGGCAAAGCGTGACATGGTGAAGCGTGACAGACATGGGCTGTTTCTGTCCGCCGTAAGACCTCATGCCTTACCGCATCACGCCGTATCAGGTCACGCCTTACCAGGTCACGCCGTATCAGGTCACGCCTCATGCCTTTCAAGCCGGTAATCCTCTGGACCGACGCGCTGGTCTACCTGCTCGTCGCGGTGGTGATCGCCCTTGCGCTGTATATCCGCGGCCACGAGCACCTGCGGGCGCCGTGGCGCAGCGTGGCGAGGAACGCGAGCGGCATGGCGGCGGGAACCGTGCTCGTGTTCTTCGTCGCGATCGGACTGGTGGATTCGTTCCATTACCGGACCGCGGTCTCGGTCAAGGACGGCAAGACGGTGTACGCGGTGGAAGTGCTGAGCGCGCTGGACGCGATCGTCGAGCCGCTGCGCACGCGCAAGGAGAAAACCTACTCCTCGCCGCTGGCGACCCACCTCTACGCGAAGGAGACCATGGAACTGCCGGACGGGCGGACGGCGCGCGATTACCCGCGTCTCAAGCACGGCGGCGCGCACCTCGGAAACCCGGAGGCCGAGTTCGCCTCGGACATCGCGGGGAATGCGCTCCGGGGCGCGGCCGCCGGCGCGGCGTTATGGGGCGCGGTCGCGCTGCTCCTGTGCGTGTTGCTTGCGCGGCGGAGGCATGCCGGCGTCGGCGCTGCGTGGCGCGCGGTGTGGCGGGGCGAGACGGAAGTGCCGTGGCGCGCCGTGCTGGTGACGCTCGCGCTGGTTCTCGTGGCGGGCGGCGTGCTCGCCGCGCTGAGCGTGAAATACCACGTTCTCGGGACCAGCAAGGTGGGGCAGGACGTGCTCTACCTGTCGCTGAAGAGCATACGCACGGGGCTCGTGATCGGCACGCTCACGACGCTGATCATGCTGCCGTTCGCGCTGCTGCTGGGCGTGATGGCGGGCTACTTCCGCGGCTGGGTGGACGACGTGATCCAGTACCTCTACACGACGCTCTCTTCCATACCCGGGGTGCTGCTGATCGCGGCGGCGGTGCTCATGATGCAGGTTTATATCGATACCCACCCCGAGCTCTTCGAGACCGTGACCGAGCGGGCGGACCTGAGGCTGCTCTTTCTGTGCATCATCCTCGGGATCACCAGCTGGACGGGGCTCGCGCGGCTGCTGCGCGGCGAGGCGCTGAAGCTGAGGGAGATGGAATACATCCAGGCGGCGCACGCGTTCGGCGTGTCCCATCTCCGGATTATCGTGCGCCACATCCTGCCCAACGTGATGCACATCGTGCTGATCGCGGTAGTGATGGACTTCAGCGGGCTGGTGCTGGCGGAGGCGGTGCTGTCCTACGTCGGGGTCGGCGTGGACCCTTCGATGATCAGCTTCGGAACCATGATCAACAGCGCGCGGCTCGAGATGGCGCGCGAACCGATGGTGTGGTGGTCGCTGCTCGCCGCGTTCACCTTCATGCTGATGATGGTGCTGTCCGCGAACCTTTTTGCGGACGCCGTGCGCGACGCCTTCGACCCGCGCGTGAAGAGCCGCGTGCTGACTCCGGAGCGGCTGCGGGAGATCGCCGCGGACGGCACCGGAACGCGGCAGGCGGGGCGCACGGCATGAGCCAGCCCCTGCTCAGCGTGCGCGATCTGCGCACCTGGATCGACGCGGGCGATGCGATCGTGCGCGCGGTGGACGGCGTCTCCTTCGACGTGCGCCGCGGCGAGACCTTCGCGCTGGTCGGGGAGTCCGGCTGCGGCAAGTCCGTCACCGCGCTGTCCATCATGCGCCTGCTGCCCGACGCGGGGAGCATCGTCGGAGGCAGGGTCGAGTTTGACGGCCGCGATCTGCTGCAGCTGCCCGAATCCCGGATGCGCGACGTGCGCGGCGGGCGCATCGCGATGGTCTTCCAGGAGCCCATGCTCTCGCTCAACCCGGTGATGACCGTTGGCGGGCAGATCGCGGAGACGCTCGGGCGCCACACCAGCCTCGACGGCCGGGCGCTCGGGGCTCGCGTACTCGAGCTGCTGCACGCCGTGCACGTCCCCGATGCCGAGCGCCGGAGCGACGAGTACCCCTTTCAGCTATCGGGCGGAATGAAGCAGCGCGTGATGATCGCGATGGCGCTCGCCTGCAATCCCGATCTGCTGATTGCCGACGAGCCGACCACCGCGCTCGACGTCACGATCCAGGCGCAGGTGCTCGATCTGCTGCGCGAGCTGCAGCGGGCCCGCCATATGGCGCTGATGCTGATCACGCACGATCTCGCCGTGGTCGCGGAGATGGCGCAGCGAGTGGCGGTGATGTACGCGGGAGAGATCGTCGAGAGCGCGTCGCGCGAAGCGTTTTTCTCGCATCCGGCCCACCCTTATTCACGCAAGCTCTTCGATTCGATCCCGACCCGGCACAAGCGCGGCGGCGCGCTCGCGGTGATCCGGGGCAGCGTGCCGGCGTTGACGCAGGCATTTTCCGCCTGCCGGTTCGCGGACCGCTGCGACCGCGCCTGGTCGTTGTGCCGCGAGAAGGCGCCCGGCTGGCACGATGCCGGCGGCGGGCAGCTGGCGAGGTGCCACCTGTTCGCCGCAGGCGAACAGGGCAGGATCGAGGATCGAGGATCGAGGATCGAGAGAAAAAGCGGAGCCGCTGCATCGACGCCACCAAGCCCTCAATCCTCGATCCGCAATCCTCTCCTTAAGGTCAATGACCTGAAGGTGCACTTTCCGATCCACAAGGGCTTGTTCAAGAGCGTAGCGGGACACGTCAAGGCGGTGGACGGCGTCTCGCTCACGATCGAGGGCGGCAAGACGCTGGGGCTGGTCGGGGAGTCGGGTTGCGGAAAGACCACCATCGGCAAGGGCATCCTGCGGCTGGTGGAACCGACGGCGGGCGAGGTGATCTTCGACGGCGCGGATCTCGCCCGGCTCAGGCGTTCCGAGCTGCGCCCGCGGCGCAAGCATGTGCAGATCATCTTCCAGGATCCGTATTCCTCGCTCAACCCCCGCATGCGTGTCATGGAGACGCTGGAGGAGGGCATGGCCGCACTCGGGCTGGGCGCGGGCCGCGAGGAGCGGCAGGCGCGGATCGACACCTTGCTCTCCGAGGTGGGGCTCGCGCGAGAGGTCAAGTATCGCTATCCGCACGAGTTCTCGGGCGGACAGCGTCAGCGCATCGCGATCGCGCGGGCGCTCTCCGTCGAGCCGCAGCTCATCGTTTGCGATGAGCCGACGAGCGCGCTCGACGTCTCGGTGCAGGCCCAGATCATCAACCTGCTGAAGGAGCTGCAGCAGAAGAAGGGTCTCGCGTATCTCTTCATCACCCACAACATCTCGTTGATCGAGTTCCTCGCGAGCGAGGTGGCGGTGATGTATCTGGGTCGCATCGTCGAGCATGGTGCGGTGGACGAGGTGCTCGGCCACCCCAGGCATCCGTACACGCGGGCGCTGCTCTCGGCGGTGCCGGCGATCGACCAGGAGACGAAACGGAAAATCATCAAGCTGGAGGGCGACCTGCCTTCGCCAGTGCATCCTCCGGCGGGCTGCCACTTCCATCCGCGCTGCCCCGAGGCGTTCGGGCGCTGTCGCGAGGCCTATCCGGGCGCCTCATGCTTCAGCGACACGCATACGGCGCATTGCCACCTCTATCCTGCGGGCGGAACGACCGGGCGGTGACGGGCGATCGGGGACGGAAACGCGACCGTCCGCCGCTCATCAAGCAGGAATCTACCGCGTGGGAGTCTGCGCCACCACGACGTTCCCGCCGCTCGGCCGGGCAGGAACCGCGATCGTGGCGGGCTTTGCGGGCTCGCGCGGGCCGCCAGCGGCCGGTTTCTTGACCGCGGTCTGGCGCACGGCGCCGGGCTTGGAGCCGCCCTTGCGTGTGCCCTGGGCGTGCTTCGCCTTGGGCTTGTGGCGCACGCGCGTGAGCTTCGGCGCGGGCAGGTCGGGAAGATGGGGTTCGGCGTGGCCGCGGTGCGGGACCAGCAGGGTTTGCCCGGCGCCGATGGTCTTCTTCCCGGTGACGCCGTTGATCTCCTTCAGCTGCGCGAGAGTGATCCCGTGCTTGGCGGCGATTTTTTGAGGCTGGTCGCCCCGCTTCATGGTGTAGGTCTGCCAGGACGCGAGCGGCTTGTCGTGCGCTTCGAGATTCCGGCGGAAGGTCTCGACCCGGGCGCGCGGCAGCACGATCGTTTCCGAGCCGTCCGCCTTGATCACGGGCTTGTTGTGCGCGGGGTTCAGGAACCGGAATTCCTCCATCGAGATCTCGGCGAGCTTCGCGGCCAGCTTGACGTCGATATGGCGGCTGGTGGTGACCGTTGCGAAGTAGGGTTCATTGGGGACGGCGGCGAGCTGCAGCCCGAAGCGCGCCGGATCGGCGATGATGTTCTTCACCGCGAGCAGCTTGGGCACGTAGTTGCGCGTCTCGTTCGGCATCGTCAGGCTCCCGTAATCGGTGGGGAGTCCCTTGGCCTGGTTCCTTGCCATCGCGCGGCTCACCGCGCCCTCGCCCCAGTTGTACGCCGCGAGCGCGAGCTCCCAGTCGCCGAACATGCCGTGGAGCTTTTCGAGATAGTCGAGCGCGGCGTTGGTGGCCGCAATCACGTCACGCCGCCCGTCGTACCAGAAGTTCTGGCGCAGGCCGTAGTGCTTTCCGGTAGAGGGTATGAACTGCCACATGCCGGAGGCGTGGGCCCGCGAGTAGGCCTGCGGGTTGTAGGCGCTCTCGATCATGGGCAGGAGCGCGATCTCGGCGGGCATCCTGCGCCGCTCGATCTCCTCCACCACGTGAAAGAGGTAGCGGCTGCCGCGTTCCACCATGCGCGCGACGTAATCCGGCCGGCTCGAGTACCACTGCTCCCACCCGCGCAGCAGCGGACCGTCGCCGTTGCCGAGGCGAAAGCCCGTGCGCATCCGCTCCCACAGGTCCGCCGGGGGCGGAGGTGGAGTCGTCTTGGGCGGCTCGGGCGCCGCAGCGGGCTCCGTGACCCGCGTGACCGGTTCGGCGGGCGGTTGGGCGAGCACGGGTGCCGTGGCCGCCGCCTCGCTTGCCTGCAACAGGTCGGCTCCCCGGTCCGGCAGTTGCGCACAGCCGGACGCAAGAAGCAGCGCCAACGCGCTCAAAACCAGGGGTCGTGACGCCATTTACTTCTTCTCGTTCTACGAGTTTGGTCGCCGGATGGTAGCCCGGCCCCATCGCGGGCGTCAAGATAAAATTGCTTAAAAATCAGCAAAAAGCGTTGCATATTTCGCAACAAACTTCACATTTTTTGAGGTTTGCCGCCGCTCAGCGGCCCGAGCGACCCGCGACCACTCGGGATTTGCAGTGGGCAGTGGGCAGCAGCCAGTTTTCAGTGGACAGTGGGCAGCTTTCAGAAGCTGCGAACTGATCACTGACGACTGCCAACTCACGAATCACGGTGTATCAGAACTGGTTCTTCCACTCCCGAATGGCGCCGAGGACAGCTACCGGGTCCTGCAGCGCCTTGCCGGCGTAGCGGCTCGCGGTTGCGACGACAGCCGTTTCGCTGCAACGCACGAACGGGTTGGTGGCCTTCTCCTGGGCGATATTGGAGGGCAGGGTGGGCAGATCCTGCTCGCGCTGGCGCTGCGCCCGTGCCTCGAGCTCACGCAGCGCGCGGTTATCGGGGTCGGCGGCCTTGGCGAAGCGGATATTGGAGAGCGTGTATTCATGCCCGCAATAAACCGCCGTCGTGTCGGGCAAGCGCATGAGCTTCGAGAGGGACGCGTGCATCTGCGCGGGCGTGCCCTCGAACAGCCGTCCGCACCCCGCCGCAAACAGCGTGTCGCCGCAAAACAGCATTCCCCCGCCGAAGAACGCGATGTGGGTCCGCGTGTGCCCCGGAATTTCCAGCACGTCGAACTCGATCCCGAAATGGGGGAGCTTCATGCGCTCTCCGTCGCGCAGCGGGTGGGTGACTTCGCGTATGCGTTCGTCGTGAGGCCCGTACACGGGCACGCGGTAGCGGGCGAGCAGCGCCGCGTTGCCGCCCACGTGGTCGGCATGATGGTGGGTGTTGAGGATCGCGGCGAGCTCCAGTCGTTCCGCGCGCAGGTAATCGAGCACCGGCTGCGCGTCGCCGGGATCGACCACCGCGGCGCAGCTCGCATCGCGCACGGTCCAGATGTAGTTGTCCGAGAAGGCGCGCAGCGCGACGACCTCGTGGGGGCTCATGACCTGACTCATGACTGGTGGCTCGTGCGTCGTGATTCGTGAGTCGTGATCCGTGGCTCGAGCGGATTATTTGATTTAAACTCGCGGCATGTCAACGCGCAATGCACTCGCGAGCGCCGAAGCGTGGCTCGCCACGCCGCTCGGCCGTTACGTGCTGGAGCGGGAACAGAGCTACTTCGACGCCGCGGTGGCCGATGTATTCGGCTACAACGCGTTTCAGCTCGGGCTGCCGGAGACCGATCTGCTGCGCGCAAGCCGCATCGTCCTGCGCATGCGCGTGGATGCGGGGGAGCGCGCGGGGCTGCGGGCGGACTTCCGCGATCTGCCGATCGCGGGCAACAGCGCCGATCTCGTGCTGCTGCCGCACGTGCTCGAGTTCAGCGAGAATCCCCACCAGATCCTGCGCGAAGTGGCGCGGGTGCTGGTGCCCGAAGGGCACGTCGTGATCGCGTGCTTCAATCCGTGGAGCCTGTGGGGCTTCCGGCGCATGTTCTCGGGCAATGCGCACTACCCGTGGCGGGGGCGCTTCGTGAACCTGCCGCGGCTCAAGGACTGGCTTGCCCTGCTCGGGCTCGAGATCACGGCAGGCCAGATGAGCTGCTACGTGCCCCCCTGCGCCACCGAGAAATGGCTGGAGCGCTTCGCCTTCATGGAGCGGGCTGGCGACCGCTGGTGGCCGATCGCGGGAGGCGTGTATTTCCTGCAAGCCGTGAAGCGGGTCGGCGGCTGGCGGCTCATCACGCCGAAATGGCGCGACCGGATGGCGCCCAAGAACAACCTCGCGCCCGTGCCGAAGAAAGTGCGACGACCGGAGGATGCGGTTGTCGCACGAAACGGCGTGACACGTGAATCGTGACATGATGATTCGTGACGGGGTGATGCGTGACTTGGTGAAGCGTGCCGTATTCTTGGCGCTCTTGAACTGCCGCGCCTTATCAGGTCACGCCGTATCACGTCACGCGGCATCACGTCACGGATTTCCACGATGAAGGAAATCGTGGAGATCTACACCGATGGCGCCTGCAAGGGCAACCCGGGCGTGGGCGGCTGGGGCGTGCTGCTCAAATACGGCCAGACGAAGCGCGAGGTGTACGGGGGCGAGCCGCACACGACCAACAACCGCATGGAGCTGACCGCGGTCATTCGCGCGATCGAGGCGCTGCGGCGCCGCTGCAAGGTGCGGCTCCATACCGACTCGCAGTACGTACAGCAGGGGATCAGCGCCTGGATCAAGGACTGGAAGAAGCGCGGCTGGCGCACGGCCGACAAAAAGCCCGTGAAGAACGAGGACCTGTGGCGCCGGCTCGACGAGCTGGCGGAGAAGCACGAGATCGAATGGATCTGGGTGCGCGGCCACACCGGCGATCCCGACAATGAGCGTGCCGACGAGCTCGCCAACCTCGGCGTCGCCGAGGTGGCTCGAGATGCGTGACATGGTGAAGCGTGACAGATGTTTGAGCTTGTGAAACCACGCGCAGTATCATGTCACGCCTTGCTACGTCACGCGGTATCACGTCACGCCCTGTCAAGCTGAGCCAATGAGACAGATCATCCTGGACACGGAAACCACCGGGCTCGAGCCCGAGCTCGGCCATCGCATCATCGAGATCGCGGGGGTGGAGCTCGTCAACCGGCGTCTCACCGGAAACCACTTCCACCGCTATCTCAATCCGGAGCGCGAGAGCGAGGCGGGTGCGCTCGAGGTCCACGGGCTCAGCATGGAATTCCTGCGCGACAAGCCCAAATTCCGGGAGATCGTCAACGAGTTCCTCGATTACGTGAGCGGCGCGGAGCTCATCATCCACAACGCTCCTTTCGACGTCGCCTTTCTCAACCACGAGCTGGCGCGCGCGGACCGCAAGCAGATCACCGAGTATTGCCGGGATATTTTGGACACGCTGCGTCTCGCCAGGGACATGCATCCGGGCAAGAGGAACAGTCTCGACGCGCTGTGCGAGCGCTACCAGATCGACAACTCGGCGCGCACGCTGCACGGCGCGCTGCTCGACGCGCAATTACTCGCCGAGGCTTACCTCGCGATGACCCGCGGCCAGGAGAGCCTCGTCATGGATGTGGTGGAGGCCGCCGCTACGCCGGGGGCCGCGACCGAGGCCGTGCATGGCGAGCTCGATCTGGTCGTCGTTCCGGCCAGCGAAGAGGAGCTTGCGGCGCACGCGCGCCAGCTCGAGGAGATCGACAAGGCGAGCGGCGGCGCGTGCATCTGGAAGCGCCTCGAGGCAGGAAAGGCGTGAATCGTGAATCGTGAGTCGTGACTCGACGAAACTCTTAGAGCCGTATCAAAAAGACCCAAAAAGCTCGAAACCGCCGATGAACGCAGATGGACGCAGATAAAATCAAGACCAATATAGACAGGATTAACAGGATGAAAACAGGATTTACATGATTATTTGATCGGGTCTAATCCTGTTAATCTTGCGAAATCTTGTGAATCCTGTCCATTTTCTTGTTTTTCGTCGGCGTGTATCGGCGTTTATCTGCGGTTAGTGTTTCTTGATTTTGTTACCGGTTCTTAGCCGGCTGCCTGTTTCTCCTGGCGCCTCACGACTCACGGATCACCACTCACGGTTCAACGGGCTAGAGCGGATGTCCCGTCACGCTTTCGCCGCGCGCAATCCGCCCGGACACCGTGTCGATCAGCCGCCGTGAGATGCTGATGCTGGGCGGGAGCTTCGGCAGGTGTTCGATGTCGAACCAGCGCGCTTCCGCGATTTCCACGCCGTCGGGGCTTATCTCGCCGCCGGCGTACTCGGCGGTGAAAGCGATCATCAGCGAGTGCGGGAACGGCCACGGCTGGCTGCCGAAGTAGCGGATGTTGCGGATCTCCACGCCCACTTCCTCGCGCGTCTCGCGCACCACCGTGTCTTCCAGCATCTCGCCCGGTTCGACGAACCCGGCGAGCGCGGAAAAACGCCCGTCGGGCCAGACCGGCTTGCGCGCGAGAAGCAGCTCGCGGCCACGCGTGACCAGGATCATGATCGCCGGCGAGATCGGCGGATAGCTCGTGAACCCGCAGGACGGGCAAGCCCGCGCGCGCTCATCGGGCCGCGGCTCGGTTTGCGTGCCGCAGCGGCTGCAGTACTGGTGGTTACGGTCCCAATCCAGGATCTGGTAGGCGCGTCCCGATAGCGCCGCGAGCTGTGTTTCCACCAGTCCGAACAGGTCCCGCAGCCCGAGGGCAGACCAGCCTGCGGGCAGGGGCTCCGACTCGCGGATCTCCACGGCGTAGCAGTGGGTGCCCTGGTAGAGGCCGAGATACTGGCTGCGAACGGGCGTCAGCCCGTGCTCGGCAAGGTCGGCGCAGCAGGGCAGGGCAGGCTTGTCCGCATCGTTGAGCACCGCGATCCGCGCGCCCTGGAACGCGAACCACATCGCCGGTCCGGAACGGCCCTCCGGCGCAATCATCAGCGGGATGAATTCTTCAGCCATTCTGGTGGTGAAGCGTGACTGGTGACTGGTGACTCGTGACGGGTGGCTCGTGACCGGTGACGGACGACCCGTGGCCCGTAACCGTCAGTGACGAAGACTCTGGCGTTTTCGAGTCACGAATCACGAGTCACGAATCACGCCTTTGGCAATGTGGTGGGTGGTACTGGGTTCGAACCAGTGACCCCTGCCGTGTGAAGGCAGAATAGCCTTCCCCATGCATTCCTACGCGTCCCCCCGTTTCATAGGGAAAATCAGGGAAATGATCCCTACCGTCCCCTTGCGTTCCAGCCCGTATAGTTTCATACTTGTTTCATACTTGTTTCGTACCTTTCATACCGTGAGGGGCTCACCATGAGCAGACAACTTGATCGAGTGGAAGCAAGGCAGAAGCTCGCGTTACGCCGTGACCCCTACTGGCACCGCATCGCGCAGGGCCAGTATATCGGATTTCGGCGCATGACTCGGGGAAGCGTAGGGACGTGGCTCGCGCGCGCCAATGTCGGGGGCAAATACGCCTATAAGACGCTGGGTGAGTTTGCCGAAGTTCAAGAGAAGGACCGCTTTGACGCCGCTAACAAGGCCGCAGAGGAATGGTTCCGGCACATCGGGCGCGGCGGCTCGACGGCAAAGGCGACGGTCAAGGCGGCAGCGGCAGCCTACGTTGCCTACCTGCGGCAGGAGAAGGGCGAGGCTTCGGCCAAGGACGCAGAGGGCGCATTCCGCCGCCTAGTGGACGACGACCCCATCGCGCGCGTGGAACTGTCGAAGCTCAAGCCCACGCATTTCCTGGGCTGGCGGGAGCGCGTGATAGGCAAGGGCTCAAAGTCCTACTTTAATCGCAACCTGACGCCGCTACGGGCTGCGATGAACTACGCGCTGGACCAGGCGGCCGTTTCAAGTGACTTCGCATGGTCTAAGGCGCTGCGGCCATTGAAGCTCGACCCGCGCGAGGGCCGGCGCATGATCTACCTAGACGCAGCACAAAGGCGCCGGCTAGTCGAGAAGGCGTCAGCGGAACTGCGGCCCTTGGTCAAAGCCTGGACGCTGCTGCCAGTGCGTCCGGGGGACGTGGCAAGGCTGCGCGTTGAGCACCTAGACTCTAAGGGGCGCTCCCTTCACATACCCATAGGCAAGACGCACTCGCGCGTAATCCCCCTATCAGACGAGGCGCTAGCGCACTTCAAGGCTTGCGCCCGTGACAAGCTGCCGGGGGCGTGGCTAGTTGCCCGCGCCGAAGGGAGCCAGTGGACGCGCTTCGCGTGGCGCGACGAAATGCGCGAAGCAGTCAAGCGGGCAAAGCTGCCGCGCGGAACCGTGGCCTATAGCTTGCGGCATTCCTGCATCACGGACCTGATTACATCCGGACTGGACCCGCTTACGGTCGCGCGACTGAGCGGCACCAGCATTGCAATGATTGACAAGCACTACGGCCACCTGAGGGCGGAACATGCCCGCAAGGGGCTCGAAGTGCTTGTGTTGAGATGATGCAGGCATGGGCCGATTATCTAGACGGTCTCACCAGCGGAGCGGATGTCGTGCCGATCAGGTCAGTGCATCGTTCCAATCGGCGAAGGCCTCGAGTCCGTCTTGTTCTCCACTCACGCTTTCCTCCTTCGTCCCTGTTTCAGGGGCAGGCAGGGACAGACAAATGCCGGACAAAAAAAGAGACTGCTAATATCTCGACCAGCCGCCGCGTGGCGGCCTTACCAAGGACATGACGATGAAATACATCCTGATCGTGCTGCTGAGCGCGGGCGGCGGCTCCGGGCTCAGCCTGTGGAATCAACCGGCGCTGATGTCGGCCGAATTTGATGATCTCACTGCGTGCGAGGCCGCCATCAAGACAGTGCGCGAACTCGAACGTAAGACACCCCTGGAACGCACCAGCATTGCCGCCGCCTGCGTCCCGAGCCGTAGCACCCCTACCATGAGCAAGCCTGTAAATTGACTTCATGGCGCGCTCACATCGCGACCGCCGCAGCGCACACCGTACGCGCACCATCCTCGATGGCCTCACCGCCGCCGAGATCGCGCTCGTGGTGCTGCTCGAAGCGATGGTGGACACACAGCCGCGCACCGCGCAGCAGTTCGTGCGCGGCCTCGATCGCGTGCTGGCGCGCGACACCGCGATGACGAGCGGCGCGCGCTGGTCGAGCGTACCGCGCCGCGCCTGCGCGTGGTGGCGGGCGCCCGAGCGTAAATCACCGAGCAACCCAAAGGAGGCCGCATCATGGCTGGCACGAATGAAGCAGCGCACCGCAGCGCAGTTGAGTATGAGCAGCATTGGTGGAGCGAGTTGATCCGCGGCACCGAGGAGCAATTACAGGCACTCGGTATCGGGGATGGAATGGCGTTTCCCGGCGAGCCCGGCGCGCGGAAAATGCGTGTGACGGTCCTGCCCGACGGCACAATGCCAACGTCTCGCACCGGAGAGCCGCACGAGGCGCGTATGCCGGGAGCCAAGAAGATCGAGCGGGTTTCGAAGGGCACGTATCAGGTGAGGATCGTCGGCGGCGAAGATGAGGGGCATAGGAGATACTGCCTGATTGAACGCGCCAGGTGCGAGCACCAGCGGCGCACGTGGGCACTGCCTCGGCCGGCTCCGCTACATGGGGTATTCGATGCGCGCCCGGGGGCAGAGAGGGCCGCAGCTCGCAATGCGCTGGCAAGTGCTGAAGTGGATCCCGGGTTTCGGGTTTTTCTTGCCCAGCTCGGATTGTGGGGTTCGCAACCGGGAGTTAATCGGGCGCCATGACCAAGAAGCGCCGACGGCTAGGCACGAGAAAGGCGACCAGCGGACGACGTTCACGCCCGCGGCGCTTGGCCTCGTGGCGAGGTCAGCGCAATCCAGATCGCCTCGCGGGTATTTCTAAGCGTGCCACGTCGACCGCGCCCCCCGAGGTCATCTATAAGCGGTTCCTCACCGACATTTTTGCTTATGAATCGCGTAATTACCAGCGCACGAAAAACCCCCTCTATGCATGGAGGGCGATAAACGCGGCCATCGATGGAGGCATTACCATCTCCCACCAAGTTGGTCATTACCTAAAGCGCATCTCTGACGCGCTACAAAACATCGACTCCCACGAGAATATCGCGCGCCAGGTGCTACGCGCGCTCGAGATGCACCGCGCTGGCGGTCCCTCTGTGTTCGCGCAGTATCATGCCCTTAAGAATCTTAGTTCCCTGGTGCTCGAGGCAGACATTAAGGCCCGCTCAATACAGCTGGTTGGGAATTCGCTCCGTCGAGTCCGGGACCCCAGGATTTGGCCCGGTAAATTTAAGGCCGCGCTGGACGCAATTGCCTCACAGCGCGGTTATCGGAAAGGTGGCGTTGATTCGGTGATGCGCGCCTTGCGCCGGCATCGGACAAAACCGTAGCAGGTTCGGTCCGCACAAGATTGTTCCCACGTCCCATACTGTCTCAAGATGAGAGGGCAGTATGGGACACAATACCGCACCCAATCCTAACGTTCTTTGGGACGAGAAGACGACCGCCCAATTCCTCGGCGTATCGGTTGAGTTCCTGCAGCAGGATCGGCATGGCCCGAAGCGCATCCCATTCGTGCGGATCGGGCGGGCCATCCGATACGACTTCGCCGACGTACGCGCATTCGTCGCCAGTCAGAAGGTCGGCGGCGCGCAGCGCGGACCCGTGATCCCCTGGGCGGCCGGCGTGGAGGTGCGCTGATGCCGCGCGCGGTGCCTCGCCCCTGCACTTGGCCCGGCTGTGGTGCGCTCGTGCCCGCCAGCGAGGGGCCGCGCCGCGTGACCCTGTTGTGGCAGCGTCCGTTGCTGTCGGATGCCGAGGTCGTCGAGGCGCTCGGCATCCCGCCGAGCCTGTGGGCACAGCTCAAGTCGGATGGCGACACCCCGCCGCTGTTCGAGATTGGGCGGCGGCTATTCTGTCGGACTGAGGATCTGCGCGCCTGGATCGATGCCCGCGCAGCGCAGGGCCGCCCCGGCTCGCGGCGTCATCGCAATGCACAGCAGAGGAGCAACCGTGAAACGACTGATCCTGGAACGAGATCAACGCCCGCCGCCGCGGCCCAGCCCATCAACAGAAAGGCCAAACATGAGCAAACCCACGCCGTTGAAATCCCTTATCGATGACACAGGGTATAAGACTGCCTTGAGCCGGCTTTCTGAGTTGCAGCGTGATCGCGATGTCGCGCAGCGCAAATGCGAGGAAATCCGAGGGCAGATCAGTCGCCTTTCTGCTGTCGCAGCGAAGGGTGACGAGCTCGACCGTCGCGCCGCCAGCTTGATCGCCGGCGATGGCGGAACCGCAGCGACGCTCGCGCAGCTACGCGAGGAGCTTGCCACGACACAGGATCATGCGCGCGTGATCGAACGCGCAATCCAGTTGCAGCAGGGCGCCCTCGAGAAGCTGCGTCGCGACGTGTCGCTCGAGATCTGCCGGCAGATCTCCCCGCAATACCGGGAGATCGCTCGGCGCATCGGTCTGGCCTATCGTGAGCTGATCGCCGCCGTCGTCGCGGAGCAGCAATTTCGCATAGACCTGCAGAATCGATGGGTGGATCACGATGCGCTCGTCAGTCCCGTCCCGCCCGGCTTCGCCAATGCGGGTGACGTGAATTCGGCGCCATCGCGGTTTTTGCTGCGGCTGGTGGAGCAGCACTATTTCAGCATCGATGATCTGCCCGCGCCACTAAAGCCCTACGTTCCCGGGCCGCAGCCCGCCCCGACCATCCCCACGAAGGCGCGTAGCCAGGCGGCTAGGCAATTCTTCGGGTAGTGACAGTGACAGACTGCGCGCATGGTCCGCACCCGCGCTGCCGGGCCTTGTGCTCAGGTGCAGTGCTTCGTCAGGGTGCTGGCTTACGCCCCACTCACCCCACAAAAAAATCGCGGCCGGCCTCGTCGATTCTGCCCGGCTCGCCCGGAGTGGGAGGGGGGATCAAAAGTTCAGGAGTTCTCGCTTGACCACCGTATACGAAACTGCGCGTGTGCGACCGCGAAATCGGGAGTTTTTTTCTTGAGGTGACGTGATGGCAGGCCGCAAACCCAAACCGGACCAAATCAAGCGGCTCGAGGGCAATCCCGGGCACCGCGCCTTGAAGGGGACAGCCGATGCGCCGCCGGTGGAGATCCCGCCCTGTCCCGAGATCGTCGCGCAGGACCCTATCGCGCTCGCGATGTGGGAGGAGCAGACGCGCGAGCTGCTGCGGCTGCGGCTCATTGCCCGGATCAATGCGCCAGTGCTCGCGGCGATGTGTATTCACTGGGCCCGCTGGTGGCGCGCTGCGGCAAAAGTTCGCGAATGCGGCCCGCTCGTCGAAACCCCGACCGAATTCACGCGCCCCAGTCCGTGGCTGCGCATCGCCGACCAGGCCCATGACCGATTCCTGCGCGCGGCGCAGGAGTTCGGCATGACGCCGGCATCGTACTCGCGCGTAATCGCGCAGACCGGCGGGAAATTGCAGCGACCGCTCCCCTTCGATGGCGAGGAGGAGCGCGCCTTTGATGACTATCTGAACCAGAAGGTGCACTGATGGCGATCACCAAACTGACGCCGCTCGAGCAGGTTTTCGCGACCCACTACCGAGCGCGCTGGCATACCGATCTCTGCGCGCAACTCCGTGCCCGGGGCGTACCCGCGACCGCCGTCGCCGAAATTGCCGAGAAGATCATTGTCGAGCTCGCGCGCCATCAGGCCGAGGAGCTGCGCACGGCGCTACCTGCAAAAGTGCGTGACGCCGTTCTAGGGCATCGTGAGAGCTTGGGCTGGATGCTCCCAGCAAAAAGGCCCGGCGAGTCGCGCGAGGAGCGCGTAGCGCGCTACCGCGAGCGGCGCGGGCGCCTCATCGAGGCCGCCGATCGCGCTTCCGCCAGCATCCTCGGCAGCGGCAAGGGCATCAGGATCGTGGCGCCGAAGACATGATCGAGAAAAACAACCCGTATGTCGATCGGGTCCGCCACATGTGCCGCGAGCGCGGCATTAGGATCGAGCCGTGCGGCAAGGGCTTTCACCTGGTCGGCCCGGGCGTCGATCTCCTCGCCGCAGATTTATCCCAAGTGCTGCTCACAGATCTCGCTCCGGCTCCCGTATCTGGCGCTGGCGATACATCGCCGAGGAGCGGCGTGACCACGCAGCGGCGAGGTATCGCTACATCCGCGAGGCTGGATGGTGCATCGTACTCGTGCTGCTCCGTGCGGGGAGGCTGTGACCGTGATCGAGCACGCGCGGTTGCCTGATCCTGTCGGCTACTTCGAGCAGCGCGAGGGCTTGCGCCTGATTGGACGCGGCCCCTGGCGCTCGGCGCTGTGTCCCTTCCACGATGACCACAACCCGAGCTTGCGCGTGAACGTCGAGACAGGGGCTTTCCGCTGCATGGCGTGCGGGGCTCGGGGCGGCGACGTGCTCGCCTACCATCGCGCCCGCTACGGTCTTTCATTCACGCAAGCGGC
>VGID01000031.1 GCA_016868035.1 Betaproteobacteria bacterium
TGCTAAGCACCATCCCCTACCAGCGACCTGACAAACCGTTTAAAGGCGAGCTATGACTGTTCTGCGAACGCTGAGACTCGGTCACGTCCACGTCAAAAAAGTGTTCTGCGAACGCTGAGATTCGCCCGGTAAGCGGTAAGCGGTAAGCGGTAAGCGGTAAGCGGTAAGCGGTAAGCGGTAAGCGGTAAGCGGTAAGCGGTAAGCGGTAAGCGGTAAATTAGACGCCGGCTCTCCTGGAAGTTTCCCCTGACTGCTCACCGCTCACCGCTTACCGTTTCGCTCACCGCTCCACTGCGAGCTTGCGGTCGTTCCAGTCGACCATGCCCTCCTTGAGATTGTAGACGCTCTCGTAACCAAGGCCTTCGAGTATCGCAGCGGCGGTCGTGCTGCGCACTCCGGAGCGGCACACGGCGACGATCTTGTGGTTGCGCTGCGCTTCAAGCTCGGCCGCGCGCCCCGCGAGCTCGCGCAACGGAATCAGCACACTGCCGGGTATGTGCCCGAGCTCGCCGTTATATTCGCCCGGCTCGCGTACATCCACGATCAGCGGCGGGTTCGCCGAGGCAAGCAGCCTGCTCACCTCGTCCGCGCTGAGCTGGCGCACGCGGTTCAGCTCGGAGAGACCGGGGAAATTCGCCTTGTCGTCCTCGATCGCGCTCTGGTTGGGCTGCAGCACTTCCTGGATCTTGTCCGGCATCGGAAATTTGAGGCTTGCCATCAACTCGACGTACTGGGCGCGGGTGCGCCCCGCGATACGCGGGTTGTGGCGTTTTTCCTGCCCGATGGTGGAGCTGGTGTTGCCCCGGTAGTCGTGCGCGGGATATACGAGCGTCTCCTCGGGCAGGGTAAACAGTTTTTTCGTGATCGAGTCGTACTGGATGCCCGCGTCTCCGCCCGCGAAATCGGCCCGGCCCGTGCCTCCGATCAGCAGCACGTCGCCGGTGAACACGCGATCGCCGACGTAGAGACTCATGCTGTCCGGCGTGTGCCCGGGCGTGTGGAAGACCTGCAGCCGCAGATCTCCGACCGCGATCATGTCGCCCTGCTCCACGTGCTCGGTGACCGCGGGCACCGGCGCGCGCCGGTGCATGATGAGCCGTGCGTCGGTAAGATCCTTCAACAGGAAAGCGCCCGTCGGATGATCGGCATGGGTGTGCGTATCGACGAGCGCGTTGAGCGTGAGCCGGTGGTAGCCGAGGAAGGCGAGGTAGCGGGCGACGTGCTCCTTGACCGGGTCGATCAGCAGCGCCTCGCGCGTGCGTTCACACGCAACGAGATAGGTCTTGCATTTGCTGCGATTGAGTTCACGAAACAGCAGCATGGCGCCCCTCCACGAGCCAACCGTAGCACCGCTGCCCCCGCAAATCAACGCGGTCCGCGCGTCCACGCGGGCCGATCGACACCGTCCGGGATGCGGAGTACGGCGCGCCAGCCGCCGCCTCGGGCTGCTTGCGAGAGCCCGAGGCGAGCGGAAATTTGGCTGCGCCGCTTCGTGGGCCGTTGCCTACGCGGCAGCGCGCTGCCCGATCACATCCTTCGCGATCTGGCGGAACTCGCCTTCGGTCAGCAGGCGTTTGTTCTTCAGGGAATGCCCTTTCACGGCGGCCGTCATCTTCAGGGCCTCTTCGTCGCTCGCCTCGATTCCGAGGTGCTCGAGCCAGGTCTTGACCGAATCGATGCCGCTGCCCTTGCCCATCACAATCTCGGCGGGCGGCTGCCCGACGAACTTCGCGCGCACGGGGAACAGCTCGGTTGCGTTTTCCTCGCCGCAGTTCTTGTACCAGCTCGCGATGATGCCGGATTCGATCTGGTAGAGCTGCCGGCCGACGACAGGCTTGTTCGAGGGCACTTCGACCCCGGTGAGCTTCTGCACCAGGTTGGCGAGCGGCGTGAGCTTGCTGTAGTCGAGCCCGACGTCCACGCCATACATGGTCAGCAATCCCATGACGGTTTCTTCCATCGGCGTGTTGCCGGCCCGTTCGCCGACGCCGAGCACCGTCGTGTGCAGCACCTCAACGCCCTCTGCGGCTGCCATGATGGTGTTCGCGACACCCATGCCGAAATCCTGATGGAAATGCGCCTCGAGGCGCTTCTTGATGCGCTTCTTGACCTCGCGAACGAAGTACGGCATTGCGTGCGGCGAGACGACCCCGAACGTGTCCACCAGGGCCAGCGCGTCCATATGCCCCTCGGTGGCGACGCGCTCGATCAGGCTCAACACCCAGTTCATCTCGGAGCGGGAAAAGTCGATGGGAAAGAAGACGACTTCCAGCCCGTTCTTTTGAGCGAACTTGGTGGCCTCGATCGAGGTTTCGATCGCCTTCTCCATCGGCCACTTGTAGGCGAGGTCGACCATGTGCTGGCTGGATGGAATCTCCATCACCACGCCGTTGACGCCGGTGTCGATCGCGCGCTGGACGTCCTCTTTCATGCAGCGCGAGAAAGCGAAGATCTGGGGACCGAGATTGCGCCTCGCGATCTCCTTGATGGCTTCGGCGTCGGAGGGGGAAACGATCGGCATGCCCGCCTCGATGCGGTGCACGCCGGCTTCCGCCAGCCCTTCGGCAATGCGAATCTTGTCGTCCTTGCTGAGGATGATGCCGGTTTGCTGCTCCCCGTCACGCAGCGTGATGTCGTGAATCTTGATCTGCTTCGCGAACTTGAAATCCTTGCGCACCTCGCCCGCGAAATTCCACTGGCTGACAAACCAGTTGTCGGTCTTCCAGGGTTCCTTTGTCATCGGAGTTCTCCTTGTGTGTCGAGTAATAGACGAAAATTCGGACTTGCGCGAATGACCTGGCACAGGGGCTCAGCCGCACGTGAGCCGAGAAACGAATTTTACAACATTATGCAAAATCGCACCCGTATCGGCCATTTATCCTGCAGGTAACTCTCCGGGGTCGTGCGGTTGCCGGAGCAGTTGGCGGCGCAGCCCGGCTCCGTGCTTACCGATGCGCTCGTGATCGAGGGCTCTTCCTCGCCTGCTTGTACCACTCGAGAATCTGCTCTCCGGTCCAGAAGATCACGCCCGTCTGCTTGCGCAGGGTGCGGATTACCGTCTCGAAATACTTGATGCGGTGCGGCGCGCCCGAGATATACGGATGCACCGCGATCGCCATGATCTTCGCCCGCTCCTTCGACTCACGGAATACGCGCTCGAAGTAATCCATGCAGCGCGTGACGAACTCCTCGGCGCGGTGGTGCTGCACCATCATCATCGGGATGTCGTTGAGCTCGACCGTGTAGGGCATCGTCACGAGCTCGCCGTTCCGGGTCTTGATCGTGCAGGGCTCGTCGTCGATCACCCAGTCGGCGACGTACTTGATACCGGCGGCTGCGAGCAGCTCGGGCGTGTCCAGCGTTTCGGTCAGTCCCGGCCCGAGCCAGCCGATCGGCCGCTTGCCGGTGAATTCGCGGATCACCTTGACCGTCTGCCGGATCATCGCCGCCTGGTCCGGCTCCGCGTGGATCGGACGCTGATCGTAGGAATGTCCCATGAATTCCCAGCCGGCGTCGCGCGCGGCTTCCGCGACGCGCCGGTAGTCGAGGCAGACGCGGGCGTTGATCGAGAGCGTGGGAGTGATGCGAAGCTCGTCCAACAGCGCCTTCATGCGCCAGAATCCGACGCGCATTCCGTACTCGTGCCATGCCCAATGCGGGAAATCGGGCAACTGCGTGACACCCGTGGGCGGGGGCAACACCTGGCGCGGCATCGGCCGGCCGATGTCCCACACTTCCACATTGACGATGGGCCATACGACGACGCGCGCATTGCCGGGCAGGCGCAACGGCGCACGGTCCACAATCGCGGAATAGCGCAGACGTTTGGAGGGAATCATGGGATTTCTTCTTCCGGCTAATCGATCTCTGGGTTGCTATTATAACGAACCGGCCATCATCACATTTTGATACGGCCGGCGCGTTTCGAGTCGAAAGAAAGGAATATGGATGCCCCTTGTCTTGCTCCGGTAGCGGATCCCAAAGCACCTGACGTGGCCACGCCCCGCCAGGCTTGCGATTCGCATTTCCACATATTCGGCCCCTCGAGCCGCTTCCGCTATTCGCCCGAGCGCGCCTACACGCCACCGGAAGCGCCGCTCGAGGCGCTCCTCGCCATGCACGCGAGGCTCGGTATCGAGCGCGGCGTCGTGATCCAGGGCAACGCGCATGGCACCGACAATTCCGCGCTGCTCGACGCGCTCGCCCGCGAGCCCCGGCGGCTGCGCGGAGTCTCGATCGTGGGTGACGCGACGACGAAGGAGACGATCCGGCGCATGGCCGATGGCGGCGTGCGCGCGCTGCGCTTTCACCACTTGCCCCACGCCGGGGGGCAGCGCTACAGCAGCCTCGGCTTGGCGGCGTTCGAGAAACTCGCGCCCCACATGGCCGAGTGCGGCCTGCATCTTCAGTTGTTTCTGGACGCAGCCGAGCTGCCCGTCGTGATGCCGCGCCTCGAGCGCTGGAAGGGCCCGATCGTGCTCGATCACTTCGGGGCCGTGAAAGCCGAGGCCGGCCTCCGCACGCCAGGCTTCGAAACCATGCGGCAGTTGCTCGCCGGGGGAAGGATCTGGGTCAAGGTGTCCGGCGCCTACCGCGTGTCGCGACGCTATCCCGATTATCCCGACGCGCGACCGCTGCACGAGGCGCTGATCGCGGCGAACCCCGAGCACGTGATCTGGGGCACGGACTGTCCGCACCCGCGGCTCGACCAGGACATGCCCGACACCGGGCATCTGCTCGACCTCTTCAACGCGTGGACGCCCGACGCCGCACTGCGCAAGAAGATTCTCGTCGACAACCCCGCGCGCCTGTATGGATTCACCTGAATCTTCCGCCGCCGATCAGCCGCAATAAACGCAGAACATGTCACAACAGAAATACCAAGCGGTCATGTTCGACTTGTTGACCGCTCTCCTGGACTCCTGGTCCCTGTGGAACGAGGTGGCGGGCTCGGGCGAAGCCGGCATCACCTGGAGAACACGCTACCTGAAACTGACGTATCAAGCGGGTGCGTACCGTTCCTACGAGGGCATCATCAAGGAAGCCGCGCAGGAGGTTGGCGTCCCGGCTGGACGCGCGGACGAACTCATCCACCGATGGGGCGAGCTGGCACCGTGGCCGGAAGCGCGACGAGTGGTGCGCACTCTGCTGGAGAAGGTGCCTGTCGCCGTGGCGACGAATGCTTCCATCGCCCTGGGCAACGCGGCCGTCGCCATATTGGGTGTTTCGCTCCACACGGTCGTCACGGCGGAAGAGGCCGGCTACTACAAACCCCATCCAAATCCCTATCTCATGGCGCTGCAACGGCTGCAACGCACCCCGGCGTCCGTGCTCTTTGTTGCCGGGTCTGCGGCCGATGTGCCGGGAGCTTCTGCGGTGGGTATGCCTGTCTTCTGGCACAATCGCAGGCGCCTGAACCCCGTTGATGCCGCTGTCCAGCCACGGTACGTTTCAGAGTCTTTATGGCCGGTCCTGGATCTGGTGTGAGAGAGCGGTGCGATGGCACGTGCCGCGAGCGCTTTGCTGGATATCCCGTTCCTTGCGGCCCGCCCTTCATCATCGCGTTAGAATCCCGGATATGTCACCAATCGAGCTGCTCCGATGGGCTACCGAACCGGTTGAACGCCGCAGCACGGCGTTGCTCTGGGGCGGCTTGATCGCGCTACTCGCGTCGAGCGGAGTCCTGACGAGCATGGAGGCGCCGCCTCTCGCCGAAGCATTGCTCTACCTCGTGATGATTTCCGGTTGGACCGTCGGCGCGTGCGGCATGGTGGGATATATGCGGTGGTTCTTCAAAAAATCTTCCGACGAGGCGCGCAAGTCGCAACCTCCGCCGCAGAGAAAATAGCCGGGCGCCTGCGCGAGCGCGGGACACCAGCCCGGCAGCCTGTTGGCCTTCTGCCTACCGCCTCACCAGCCGGCGATGAGTTCCGCCGAGGGCTTCACTTCCCCGCGCTCCACGCGCCCCACCAGCTCGTTCATGCGCGCATGCGTGGACGCGGGAACCCCGATCTCGTGGCCGCGTGCCGCGACGCAGCCGTTGATGAAATCCGTCTCGGTGCGCCGCCCCTTCGCGATGTCCTGCGCCATCGAGGGCCGCTGATCGTCCGCGCGCTTCCTGGCGCCTTCGAGCAGGATCTCGACGATCTCGGCGAGCGCGTCCCGATTGCCCTCGCCCGCGCGCGCCAGCGTCTCCGCTTCCATGCCGAGCATGCGCTCGAGCTGGAACCCGAGCGCCTGTCCCACCCGCACCGCTTCGGATCCGAGCCGTATCGAGAGCCAGCGCGGGCCCTCGGCGAGATCGCGCTGGTTGCCGTAGAGGCCCGTCGCCGCGGACAGGCCGTTGCGCATCGAATTCACGACGAGCTTCGACCAGCGCTCTCCCCACAAGTTGGTCGTGACCTTTGCGCTGTCCACGGCGCGCAGCAACTCCGCCACCTCTTCCGCCCGGGGCGACACGCGCCCGTGCGCCTCGCCCACGCGGAACACGGTGTGGCGCTCGCCGCCCATCGGGACCGTGCGCCTGATGTGGCCCGGCGCATGGAGCTCCGATGCGATGAGGCTCGCAATGCATCCGACGGTCCGGCCCCAGCCGACCAGCGCCGCGATGCGCTCCTCGTTGATGCAGTTTTGCAGCGACACCACGAATCCGTCCGGGGCGAGGAACGGACGTATCAGCAGCGTTGCCCATTCCGTGTCGTAGGATTTCATGCAGATAAAAGCGATGTCCGCCGGCGGCTGCTTGCACAGCGCCTGCACGTCGCCCACGTGCAGGATGTTCACCGGCACAGAATGCCGCTCCGCCTCCGTGATCCCCGCGAGCTGCAGGCCGTGCCTGCGAACATACTCCACGTGCTCCGCCCATGGATCAATCAGCGTGACATCCTGCCCCGCGCGCGCCATGTGCCCGCCCACGTAGCCGCCGATGGCGCCCGCCCCAACAATGACGATCCGCTTCTTCATATCGTTCGTGTCCGAGTGATTGAGTGATTGAGTAATTAAGTGATTAAGCGAGGCAGTCTGCCGTGTTCGACACCTCGACCATCGGAATGCCAATGGCCGCTTAATCACTTAGTCGCTTAGTCACTGAATCACCTCATTTGCTCGATGATCGCGTCGGTCATCGCGCGCGTGCCCGCCTCGCCCCCGAGGTCACGCGTCACCGCACGTCCCTCGCGCAGCACCGCCGCGAGCGCGCGTTCGATCCGATCGGCCGCCTGCCCCTCGTTCATGTAGCGCAGCATCATCACCGCGGTGAGGATCATCGCCATCGGGTTGGCAAGATCCTTGCCCGCGATGTCGGGCGCCGTGCCATGCACCGCCTCGAACATCGCGCAATCGGGGCCGAAATTCGCCCCGGGCGCGACACCCAGCCCGCCCACCAGTCCCGCGGCGAGATCCGACACGATGTCCCCGTAGAGATTGGGCAGCAGCAGCGCGTCGTATTCCCCGGGACGCATTACCAGCTCCATGCACAGGGCGTCCACGACACGCTGCTCGACCGCGATGTCCGGAAAAGCCCTTGCGGTTTCCTGCGCCGTCTTCAGGAACAGCCCGTCGGTCAGCTTCATCACGTTCGCCTTGTGCCCGATCGTGAGCCTGCGGCGCTTCAATTTGCGCATGTATTCGAGGGCAAACCGCGTGACCCGCTCGGTGGCGCGCAGCGAGATGATCTTGATCGCCTCGGCAGTGCCCTCGTCGATCATGCGCTCCATGCCGATGTAGAGATCCTCCGAGTTCTCCCGGAAGATGAGCAGGTCCACGTTCTCGAAGTGCGATGGAACGCCCGGATAATTCTTGGACGGGCGCACGGCGACGTAGAGCTCCAGTTCCCGGCGCAAGGCGATGGCGATGCTCGGGTACGAGCTTCTCCGGGTCTTGCCGGCCGCATCGCGGCGCTCCACGTGGATGCGGTAATCCCCGCCGAAAGGCGTCTGCGTCGGCCCTTTCAGCGCGATTTTCGTCTCGGACACGGACTCGAACACCGCGCCCGGCAACGGCGTCCCGTGCTCGCGCTCAGCGCGCTGGCCTGCCGGCACCTCGTGGAACCGCACCGCGGCCCCCGAAGCTGCCACGACGTCGCACGCGCCGCGTGTCACCTCGGGGCCGATGCCGTCACCAGGGATTACCGTGATCCGTTGCACTGGGTTATTCTTCGGGGCGCTCGGAGGTGCTCGCTCATCGGGCCGCGCCTGCGCGGCACGGCGCACGGAAGGCTACGCCGTCTCGGTGCCTTCCCGCCATTTCTTGATCCTGGGCAGCAGGAACGGCAACAGGATGGAGATGGCGGAGACCACCGCCAGCACGACGCAGATGGTGCTGGTGACCAAAATCTTCGGGTTTCCGCCCGAGATGGTCATGGCCTGCCGGAACGACTGCTCCATCATGGCGCCGAGCACCAGCGCCAGCACCATCGGCGCCACGGGTATGTCCACCTTGCGGAAGACGTAGCCCAGCACGCCGAATATGAGCCCGATGTAGAGCTCCACCAGGTTGGAGTTGATCGCGTAGATGCCGATCGTCGAGATGGCAAGGATCAGCGGCATCAGGATGCCCGCCGGGATGTAGAGCAGGCGCACGAAGATCCCGATCAGGGGCAGGTTCAGGATCAGCAGCATGATGTTCCCGATGTACATGCTGTCGATGAGGCCCCAGACGAGATCGGGGCGGTTCTGGAACAGCATCGGACCGGGCTGGATGCCGTACATGATGAAGGCGCCAAGCATCACGGCCGTAGCACCCCCGCCCGGAATGCCCAGCGTGAGCAGCGGCACCATCGCGCCCGCGGTATCGGAGTTGTTTGCCGCCTCCGGCCCGGCCACGCCCTCGATCGCGCCCTGGCCGAACTCCTCGGGGTGGCGCGACATCCGTTTCTCGGTCACGTACGACATGATGGCCGCGATGGTGCCTCCCGCGCCCGGCAGCACGCCGATGATGAAACCGATGACGCTGCCGCGCATGATCGGCATGACCGAGCGGTCCCACTCGGACCGCGTGAGCCACAGCTTGCCCTTCAACCGGATGATTTCCGGGCGCACCCCCCGCGACATGTCCTCCATGGTGCAGAAGACCTCCGCGATCGCGAACAGGCCCACGACGGCGATCACGAAGCCCACTCCGTCCTGCAGCTCGGGCACCCCCAGCGTGTAGCGCGGCTGGCCGCTCTGCAGGTCGATGCCGATGGTGGCGATCATGAGCCCGAGCACCGTGGAGATCGCCGCCTTGGCGGGCGACTTCCCGGAGAGCGAGGACACGGCGGTCATCGCGAACAGCATGAGCATGAAATACTCCGCGGGCCCGAACTTGAGCGCCATGCTCGCGAGCGGAATGGCAAAGATCGTCAGGCCCACGACTCCCAGCGTGCCGGCAATGAACGAGCCGATCGCGGATATCGCGAGCGCCGCCCCGCCGCGCCCCTGCTTGGCCATCTGGTATCCGTCGATCGCAGTCATGACCGAGGCGGCCTCGCCCGGCGTATTGATCAGGATCGCCGTGGTGGAGCCGCCGTATTTCGTCCCGTAGTAGATGCCGGCCATCATGATCAGTGCCGAGGTGGGATTCATCCCGTAGGTGACGGGAATGAGCAGCGCGATGCCGGCCGAAGGCCCGATCCCGGGCAGCACGCCGATGATGGTGCCCAGAAACACGCCGACGAACGTGTACCACAGGTTGATCGGCTGCAGGCAGACCGAGAAACCGTTCAGGATGTGGGTGAGGGTCTCCATTCTTTACGTTGCCGCCGGAAGCCGCCGGATCAGAACGCCCGGAAGATGGAGTTGAACACGTTGAACACGACATCGACGGCTGCGATGATGCCGGCGCTGACCGGGCTGACCGCCTCCACGCCCTTGGGCAGGTTGACGTCGAGCTTGACGAACAGAACGTAGCTCCCCGCGCCGAACAGCACCGCGCTCAGCACGTTCATCTGCCATCGGCCGCGGTTGAACCAGGCCATGAGCGCCAGAAGGAAGACCGTCGTGGCGATCACGTAGCCGAGCGGCTCGAGTACCACGTAGTACCCGGCCGTCCAGGCCGCCACCAACCCCAGCACCTTCAGATACCGCCATTCGAAGGGCTGGCTTTCCGCGGGCGCGGCAGCCGCGCTCTTGCGGTCCTTCAGATGCTCCGCCAGGAGCAGGCCCGCGGAGATCAGCAGGGCGATGCCCAGAATGATGGGGAACGCCTTCGGGCCGAGCGGATCGCCAATCTGCAGCGTGGGAATCTGCGCCGTGCCGTAGAAATAGACCAGGGCGATGATGACGGCACAGGCGATGATGACGCGGTCGGTCATCTCGAAACTCCTCCTCCGGATTTTCCTTTTGCTCTCATTCCGGGCGCCGGTCTGCCTGTCTTGTTCTGGCGGTGCCGCGAATCAACCCGCCGCGCCGGTGCACATTATAATTGCAAAAAGCACGGACGCTACGCATGCCCAACCTATCCGGATTCCCTCGCACGCAGCCGACCCTCCTCGACCGGATACGCAAGATCGTCGGTCCCCAGGGGATGATCACCGACGCTCGCGACCTGGAGCCCTACGCGGTGGACTGGCGCGACTACTTCCACGGCGCCACACCGGCGGTGGTGCGTCCGGCCGCAACGGCCGAAGTCGCCCAAGTGGTGGCGATCTGCGCCGAGGCACGGGTGGGGATCGTTCCTCAGGGCGGCAATACGGGCATGTGCGGCGGGGCGACCCCTTCGCCCGCCGGGGACGAGATCGTGCTCAACCTCGGGCGCATGAACCGCATCCGCGAGGTGGATGCGCTCAACAACACGATCGCGGTGGACGCCGGATGCATACTCGCCAACATCCAGCAAGCTGCCTCGCAGGCGGACCGGTTCTTTCCGCTGAGCCTGGGCGCCGAAGGCAGCTGCCAGATCGGGGGCAACCTTGCCACCAACGCGGGTGGCGTAAACGTGCTGCGCTATGGCAACGCGCGCGATCTCGTGCTCGGGCTGGAAGTGGTGTTGCCGGACGGGCGCGTGTGGGACGGGATGCGCAGTCTGCGCAAGGACAATACCGGCTACGACCTGAAACACCTGTTCGTCGGAGCGGAGGGAACGCTCGGCGTGATCACGGCCGCCGTGCTCAAGCTCTTCCCCCGCCCGCGCTCGACCGTAACCGCCTGGGCCTCGATCCCCTCCCCCGCGGCGGCGCTCGAGCTCCTCGCGCTGCTGCGCAACCATTGCGGAGACAAGATCACGGCGTTCGAGCTGATCTCCCGCAACTGCCTCGATCTCGTGCTCGCGCATATCCCCGGCACGCGCGCGCCCTTCTCCGTGCCGCGCCCATGGCACGTGCTCACCGATGTGAGTGATGTGCGCGCGGGCGGCGCCCTGCGCGACGCGCTCGAGCAGGCCTTTGCGGCGGCCATGGACAGCGGCCTCGCGGACGATGTGATCATCGCGGAGAACGAAGCGCAGGCCCGCGGATTGTGGCGGCTGCGCGAGAGCATACCCGAGGCCGCGCGCAGCGAAACCGGCATGCTCTACCGCCACGACGTTTCGGTCGCGGTGAGCCGGATCCCGGCTTTCATCGAGGAAGCGGAGCGCATGCTCGCCGCGCGCTTCCCCGGGGCCCGCACCATCTGCTTCGGCCATCTCGGCGACGGCAACCTGCACTACAACACGTTCGTGCCCGGGCGCGCCCGCCGCGACGCTGCCGCGCGTGACGCGCGCGACGTCGCCGGGGCCGTGTACGACATCGTGCACCGCCACCACGGCAGCTTCAGCGCGGAGCATGGAATCGGCATGGCGAAGCGCGTGGAGCTCGCGCGCTACAAGAGTGGGCCGGAACTCGACGTGATGCGCATGTTGAAGCGCACGCTCGACCCGCACAACATCATGAATCCCGGGAAAGTGCTTCCCGAGGATTGAGGAGTGAGGATTGAGGAACGAGGGACTGAACCCGAATGATGGGTGACGACTTGAGGCAAGCAAAAGAAAGTCACCAGGCCCCGCGAGGGGACTGTATTGAGGCACACTGCGATGACGATCGCAAAGGAGCAACGCACCATGGTCGAGAAGATCGCGAAGACCGATGCGGAATGGAGGAAGCAGCTCACTCCCGAGCAGTACCAGGTGACGCGCAGGAAGGGAACGGAGCCCGCGTTCACCGGCGAAACCTGGGACAACCATGAACGCGGCGTCTACCGGTGCGTGTGCTGCGGCGCGGACCTCTTCAGCTCCGAGCACAAGTTCGATTCGGGCACCGGCTGGCCCAGCTTCTGGCAGCCGTTGCGTGCGGAAAACGTCGCTACCGAGGAAGACACGAGTTTTTTCATGCGCCGGACCGAGGTGCTGTGCAGCCGCTGCGATGCGCATCTCGGGCACGTGTTCGACGACGGTCCCGCGCCCACGGGCCTGCGCTACTGCATCAACTCCGCCTCGCTCAAGTTCGAGAGACAGTGAGCGGTAAGCAGTGAGCAGGGAACTTCGGGAAAACACCAAGTCCAATCCTTCCGCTTACCGCTTACCGCGTATAATACGTGCCCATGAAGCTGCTGTTCGACATCTTTCCGGTCGTCCTGTTCTTCGCCGCATTCAAGCTCTACGACATCTACGTTGCGACCGCGGTGGCCATCGCCGCGACCTTCGTGCAAATCGGGTGGGTATGGCTGCACCACCGCAAGGTGGACAACATGCTCTGGGCGGGCCTCGCGATCATCGTCGTGTTCGGCGGGGCAACCCTGCTGCTGCAGGACGAGACCTTCATCAAGTGGAAGCCCACCGTGCTCTACTGGCTGTTCGCCGGCGCGCTCGCGGTCGCGGATCTGGGCTTCAAGAAGAACCTGGTGCGCGCCATGATGGAGCAGCAGGTGTCCCTGCCGGACCCGGTCTGGGCCAAGCTGCACGCGAGCTGGATCGCGTTCTTCCTGCTGATGGGCGCGCTCAATCTCTTTGTCGCCTACAACTTCTCCACGGATTCGTGGGTCAACTTCAAGCTCTTCGGCGGCATGGGGCTGATGCTGGTGTTCGTCGTGCTGCAGGCGGTGATGCTCGCGCGCTATATCGAGGAGAAGAAGGCGGACTGATGTTCTACGCCATCATCGCCGAGGACGGCCCGGACTCGCTCGGTAAGCGGGGGGCGGCCCGCGATGCGCACCTGAAGCGCATGAAGGAGCTGCAGGACGCCGGGCGGCTGCTTGTCTCCGGCGCCTGCCCTGCCATAGACAGCCCCGACCCGGGGCCCGCCGGCTACTCGGGGAGCCTCGTCATCGCCGAATTCGAGTCCCTCGAAGCCGCGCAAGGGTGGGCGGATGCCGACCCGTACGTGGCGGCCGGCGCATGGTCGCGGGTGACCGTGAAGCCCTTCCGCAAGGGACATCCCCGATGAGCATGGCGCGACAGATCGAGGAGAAGCTCGCGGCGCTCAGCCCCGAATCCGTGGAGATCATCGACGAATCGAGCAAGCACGTGGGGCACGAGGGCGCCAGGAGCGGGGGCGGGCATTACCAGCTCATCATTGTGTCCGGCGCATTCTCGGGCCAGCCACTGCAGGCGCGGCACCGGATGGTCTATGAGGCACTCGGCCCCATGATGCACCGCGACATCCACGCACTCGCCATCAAGGCCTACGCGCCGGGCGAAATTTGATCAACCGATACAAAGAAAGGCTGCAATGAAGATCACAACTCTCGTTTTGAACACGCTGCTTGGCGTTGCGCTGGCTGGAACCGTAAACGCCCAGACCGGCGTCGCAAGGGTGAATGGCGTGGCCATCCCCCAGATGAGGATGGACTTGTTCGTGAAGGAGCTCGTCTCGCAAGGCCGGCCCGACAGCCCGGACCTGCGCAAGGCGGTGCGGGAGGAGCTGATCAGCCGCGAGCTGATGGCGCAGGAGGCGGTGCGCCGGGGTCTCGACAAGAATCCGGAAGCGGTCTCCCGACTCGACCTCGCGCGCCTCAATGTCATGGTGCAGCTCTACCTCCAGGAAATTGTGCGCGCCACCCCGGTAACCGACGACGTGCTGAAGAAGGAATACGAGCGCATCAAGGCCGAGATCGGCGGCAGGGAATACAAGGCCCGTCATATCCTCGTGGACAAGGAGGAGGAAGCGAAGGACATCCTTGCGCTGCTCAAGAAGGGATCCAGCTTCGAGAAGCTCGCGGCGGAACGCTCCAAGGACACGGGCTCCAAGGGGGGCGGCGGCGACCTCGACTGGGGCCCGCCCTCGCGCTACGTGAAGCCCTTCGCCGACGCTTTGGTGAAACTCAAGAAGGGACAGACGACCGATGCCCCCGTTCAGAGCCCGTTCGGCTGGCACATCATCCGGCTCGACGACACGCGCGACACCAAGTTCCCCACCTTCGACGAGGTCAAGCCCAACCTGCAGCAGCAGATGCAGCGCCAGGCCCAGGAGAAAGCGCTCGAAGCGCTGCGCGCGAAAGCGAAGATCGAATAACGGCAGTTAGCCGCCGATACACGCCGGAGAAAATCTGAACGACACGGGCAAAGCGGCGCACTGTAGTGCGCCGTTCTGTTGTACGGCGCTTCAAAACGTGTTCTCAACGTCCGTGATCTGCGGAAAGCGGTTACGCACGAGCCGCTGAGCGGCTAGACTTCCGCCTCTCTCCTCTCTTCTGTCTCCTCTCTTCTGTCTCCTCTCTTCTGTCGCCTCTCCCCTCTCGCCTCTCTCCTTTCGTCTTTCCTGGCAGTCAGCCGACCCACTTGCGGGCGTTGCGAAAGATGCGCAGCCAGGCCCCGTCCTCGGACCCGGTGCGCGGGTACCAGGAATTCTGCACCGTGCGGAACACGCGCTCCGGGTGCGGCATCAGTATGGAAAAGCGGCCGTCCGGCGTGGTGAGCCCCGTGATTCCGCCCGGAGCGCCGTTCGGATTGTAGGGGTAGATTTCCGACACCGCCCCGCGGTTGTCTACGAAGCGCAAGGCGACCAGCGGCTCGGCCGCGCGTGCTCCGCCTTCCCGGAACTCGGGATAGCCCTCTCCGTGCGAGACCACGACCGGAATGCGGCTGCCGGCCATGCCGTCGAAAAAAATCGAGGGCGAGCGCTGCACTTCCACCATTACGAACCGCGCCTCGAACTGCTCCGATTTGTTGCGCACGAAATGCGGCCAGTCCCCGGCTCCGGGTATGAGCTCGTGCAGGTTGCTCATCATCTGGCAGCCGTTGCACACTCCGAGCGCGAATGAGTCCCGGCGCCGGAAGAACGCCTCGAATTCATCGCGCGCGCGGGCGTTGAACAGGATGGATTTCGCCCAGCCCTCCCCGGCCCCCAGCACGTCGCCGTAGGAAAATCCCCCGCACGCCGCGAAGCCCTTGTAGTCCTTCAGGCTCGCGCGCCCCGAGAGGATGTCGCTCATGTGCACGTCCACGGCCGTGAATCCCGCGCGGTCGAAGGCCGCCGCCATTTCGAGCTGTCCGTTCACCCCTTGCTCGCGCAGGATCGCGATCCGCGGGCGGCCCCCCCGGCGCACGAACGGCATCGCCACGTCCTCCGCCGGATCGAATGACAGCGCCGCGGTGAGGCCCGGGTCGCCGGCGTCGAGTGCGCGATCGTACTCCTGCTGTGCGCACTCGGGGTGATCGCGCAGCCTCTGCATGTGGTAGGTGGTCTCCGACCAGGCGCGCCGCAGGTTGGCGAGCGTGTCGCTGAAAAGCTCGGTGTCTCCCGCAGTGATCCGCAGCCGCGCATCGGCTGCTGGCGCTCCGATCGGGTGGCAGGCATCGGTCAGCCCGGCTGCCGCAAAGACCCGCCTGATTGCCGGCAAATCGGCGCGCCGCACCTGGATGAGCGCGCCGAGCTCCTCGTTGAAGAGCACCTCCAGCACCGGCTTCGCGGCGGTGAGCGCGCCGAGGTCGAGGCTCGCGCCGCAGTGTCCCGCGAACATCATCTCGCACACGGTCACGAACAGCCCGCCGTCCGAGCGGTCGTGGTAGGCGAGGATCTTCCCGGACCGCGCGAGCTGCTGGATCGCGTCGAAGTACCCCTTCAGCCGCCCCGGCTCCACGTCGGGCGCGCAGTCCCCAAGCTGGCCGTGGACCTGGGCGAGCGCCGATCCCCCCATGCGGCATTGGTTCGCACCCAGGTCAATGAGGACGAGCGCCGTGTCCCCGCCGGTCTGCAGCTGCGGTGTCAGCGTTCCCCGCACATCGGAGACGGGTGCGAATGCGGACACGATGAGCGAGAGCGGCGCGGTCACTTCCTTGCGCGCGCCGTTCTCGTCCCAGGTCGTCTTCATCGAGAGGCTGTCCTTGCCGACCGGGATGCTCACGCCCAGCGCGGGGCAGAATTCGAGGGCGACGGCGCGCACGGTGTCGAACAGCGCGGCGTCCTCGCCGCGGTGTCCCGCTGCCGCCATCCAGTTCGCGGACAGCTTGATGTCGCCGATCTCCGCAACGGGCGCCGCGCAAAGGTTGGTGATCGCCTCGCCCAGCGCCATGCGTCCCGACGCCTCGGGACTCATCAGCGCAAGGTGGGAGCGCTCTCCCACTGCGTATGCCTCGCCGCGAAAGGTGTCGTAGCCCATGAGCGTGACTGCCGCATCGGCTACCGGCACCTGCCATGGCCCGACCATCTGGTCGCGCGCCGTGAGACCGCCGACCGTGCGGTCTCCGATGCTGATGAGAAAGGTCTTGTCCGCGACCGCAGGCAGCCGCAGCACGCGGTAGGCCGCCTCGCGCAGGTCCAGTCCGGCCAGCTCCAGCGGCGGCAGCTCGCGGCTTTCGTGCGCCGCGCGCCGCGTCGTACGCGGGGGCTTGCCCAGCAGCACCGAGAGCTCCATGTCCACCGGGAGGTTTTCGAACAGGGAATCGCTCACGGTGAGCCGCTCGTCCCGCGTCGCCTCGCCGATGACCGAAAACGGGCAGCGCTCGCGCTCGCAGATTGCGCGAAACCGCTCCAGCGCTCCGGGAGCGATCGCGAGCGCATAGCGCTCCTGCGCTTCGTTGCACCAGATCTGCAGCGGGGACATCCCCGGCTCTTCGTTGGGGATGCGGCGCAGGTCGAACCGCCCTCCGCGACCCGCCGCATGCACCAGCTCCGGCAGCGCGTTGGAGAGCCCGCCCGCGCCCACGTCGTGGATCGAAAGGATCGGGTTCGCCTCTCCCAGCGCCCAGCAACGATCGATCACCTCCTGCGCCCGGCGCTGGATCTCGGCGTTGCCGCGCTGCACCGAATCGAAGTCGAGGACCTCCTCGTTACTGCCGGTATCCATGCTGGATGCCGCGCCGCCACCCAGCCCGATCCGCATTCCGGGACCGCCGAGCTGGATTAAGAGCGCGCCGGGCGCGAGCGCCTGCTTGCGCGTGTGGCCCGCGCCGAGGTTGCCGATGCCCCCGGCGATCATGATCGGCTTGTGGTATCCGCGCATCTCGCCCGCCACGGATTGCTCGAAGGTGCGGAAATGGCCGGCCAGATTGGGCCGCCCGAACTCGTTATTGAACGAGGCTCCGCCGATCGGGCCTTCGAGCATGATCTGCAGCGCCGATGCGATGCGCCCCGGGCGGCCGTATGCGTCGCGCTCCCACGGCTGCTCGAAGCCGGGGATGCGCAAATGCGACACGGTGTATCCGGTCAGGCCCGCCTTGGGCTTGGCGCCGCGGCCGGTGGCACCCTCGTCGCGGATCTCTCCGCCCGCACCCGTGGCCGCGCCCGGAAACGGAGAAATGGCCGTGGGATGGTTGTGCGTCTCGACCTTCATTACCGTGTGCACGAGCTCCTCGACGTAGCGGTACTCGCCGTTCTCGCGCGGATGGAAACGCGCGACGGTCGCCCCTTCCATCACGGCGGCGTTGTCCGAATACGCCACGACCGTCCCGCGTGGATTTCGCTCGTGCGTGGTCCGGATCATGCCGAAGAGAGATTGGTCCTGCGACTTGCCATCGATCACCCATTGCGCATTGAAGATCTTGTGCCGGCAATGCTCGGAGTTGGCTTGCGCGAACATCATCAGCTCGACGTCGGTCGGGTTGCGCCCGATGCGGCCGAACTGCTCGGCGAGGTACGCGATCTCGTCCTTCGAGAGCGCGAGGCCCAGGTCCCGGTTCGCGCGCGCGAGCGCCGCCACGCCCCCGCCGAGCAGGTCCACCGCCGCGAGCGGCACCGGCTCGAAATGCTCGAACAAGCGGGCGGCGTCCTCATGAGAGGCGAGCACCGTTTCCGTCATACGGTCATGGATCAGGGGTGCTATTGCCGTCCGCTCATTTGAAGAAAGAGCGGTACCGTCGCTCTTCGCAATCCAGAATGCGACCCCGCGCTCGATACGCTCCACCGCTTCCAGCCCGCAGTGATGCGCGATGTCCGTCGCCTTGGAGCACCACGGCGATATGGTGCCGAAGCGCGGCACCACCAGCATCAGGGAACCGCTTTCCGCAACCGGCGCGGCGGCGGCACCGTAGGTCAGGATCCGGTCGAGGCGTTCGGATTCGGCGCTCGTCAGCGCGCGTGCGAGCTGCACGAAATGCCAGAATTCGGCCTGGACTTCGGAAACGCGCGGGACGGAGGCGGAAAACGAGGTTGCGAGCTTGCGCAGGCGGAAGGCCGAGAGGGCGTTGCGTCCCCTGAGCCTGAGAATCTGCGGCATGAATCCTGTCGCGCTCGCTAAAGGCGTATTGTACCCGAAATCCGGGGCGACGCAGATCAGGCGGCTCGGCGTTTACGTTACACTACGGGCACTTATGACCGTACACGCTAGCCACGGCACGCCAGTCTATTTCACGGCCGACGTCCGTGCGATCGAAGCGGCCGCCGCCGCGGCTCCGAACCCGCCGCAGCTGATGGAGCGCGCCGGGTTGGCGGCTGCAGAGCTTGCGCGCGACGTGGCCGGCGGCACGGGCAAGCCGGTGCTGATCCTTGCCGGACCGGGCAACAACGGCGGAGACGCGTTCGTCGTCGCGCGTCATCTGAAGCAGTGGTATTTCAAAGTCACGGTCGTTTTCTCCGGGGACGAGAAGAAACTCTCGGCGGATGCTGCGGCCGCGCTCGGGGCATGGCGCGCCGCGGGCGGGCGGAACGCGGATGCCCTCCCCGTGCGGCAGGAATGGGGCCTCGTCGTGGACGGCGTATTCGGCATCGGGCTCGAGCGCGAGGTCACGGGCCCGTATGCCGGGTGGATCGAAGCGGCCAACGGCTCCGGAGCGACCGTGCTCGCGATCGACGTGCCGAGCGGGCTGCAGTCCGACACGGGGCGGGTGCTGGGTTGCGCCGTTCGCGCGCACCACACCGTCACGTTCATCGGCCTCAAGCCGGGGCTGCTTACGCTCGACGGCCCCGATCACTGCGGAGACGTGCACCTGCGCACGCTCGATCTGGACGCGCAGGCGCTGCGCCCGGCCCGCGGGTACCTGATGGACGAGGGGGTGCTCGCGGGGCTCCTCGAGCCGCGCCGGCGCAACACCCACAAAGGCGACTACGGCAGCGTGGGCATCGTCGGCGGCGCGCCGGGGATGGTGGGCGCCGCACTGCTCGCGGGCCGCGCAGCCCTGAAGTTGGGCGCGGGACGCGTGTACATCGGCCTGCTCGCCCGCGAACCGATGCCGGTCGATCCCGATCAGCCGGAACTCATGATCCGCGGCGTGGAGGAACTCTTCAAGCTCGGCCATCTCAACAGCCTTGCGGTCGGCCCCGGACTCGGTCAGGCGCCCGATGCCGCGTATTTCCTGGAGGCGGCGCTGGGCACGCCGCTGCCCCTGGTGGTGGATGCCGACGCCTTGAACCTGATCGCCGCCGATGAGGGTCTCTCGACGCGGCTACGCGAGCGCAAGGCCGCAAGCGTGCTCACCCCCCACCCTGCGGAAGCTGCGCGCCTGCTCGGCGTGAGCCCGCGCGAAGTGCAGGACGACCGGGTGCGCGCAGCGACGAAGCTCGCCGCGGGGCGCAACAGCCTGGTGGCGCTGAAGGGCGGCGGCAGCATCTGTGCCGAGCCTGACGGCACGTGGCACATCAATACCTCGGGCAATCCGGGGATGGCAAGCGCGGGCATGGGCGACGTGCTGACCGGAATGGTCGCCGCGCTCATCGCCCAGGGCGCAACACCGCAGAACGCGCTCCGTGCCGCGGTGTACCTGCACGGCGCGGCAGCAGATCGTGCGGTTGACGGTGGTGCGGGTCCGGTCGGGCTTACAGCGACTGAAACGATCGAAGCGGCACGGACATTACTTAACCGCCAAAGCGCGAAGAAAAGCCAGATCTGAGTCAGGAAATCTTGCTCTGACCCGGTATTTGCGCACTCCCCAAGGCGAGCCCCGAGTCATGGGCGATGCTCTTGCGCGTCCAGATTGCGAGCTTCAGCCCCGGCCGCAGATCGAAGAACGCTACCGCGCCGTGCTCAAACTGCGTGCCGACGATGCCTTGCGTATTCAGCCCCAGGCCGTCGCGATAAAACCTGAGCGATCGCTCCAGGTTGTCCACACCGATGGTGATGAGGCTGATCCGGGGTTTCATGCGCTGTTTGCTTGTGAGGCATAACGCGCCCCGATCACCCGCACGCGCAAGCGCCCGCTTGCGGGCGTCGGCCGGTGGATCGAATTGTTAGGCGACATGTCAGTCCTTCCACAAACTCCAAAGCAGATACGCAAACACGATGAACGTGTATATCACGTAACTGACGACCAGGATCAGGTAGGGCCAAGCGTCCTGGATGAAAATGGCATTGGCAACTTGAAGTAGCGCCGAAATGCCGAGAAATACGATGCCGAGTAACACCGGAGGCGGCATCGAAACTCCTGACTTTCTAAACTGATTCACCCGGTAAGAAACGATACCGATTTTCTGTTTTCGTGGCGCCTTGGCGGCGAGCACTCAGGGATGAGGGCGCAGGGATGACGGCGGAGGGACGAGGGATGAGGAGTTAACCCGTTCTTCCTTTGTGTCCTTTGTGTCTCAGCTTTTATTCTTGTATTTCCTCCGCGTCCTCCGCGTCTCCGCGGTGAGAGGCGGTCTAACCCTTGAGGCGCCACCGCTCCGCCGCGATGTCGTCCGACGCCCGCGCCTCCACCCAGCGGACGCCCTTGCCCGTCTTCTCCTTCTTCCAGAAGGGCGCGCGGGTCTTGAGGTAGTCCATGATGAACTCGCACGCCGCGAACGCGTCACCCCGGTGCCCACTCGCAACCGCGACCAGCACGATCTGGTCCGCGGGCTTGAGCGTGCCCACGCGATGGATCACCAGCGCATCGAGGACTTCCCAGCGCGCGACCGCCTGCCCGACGATCTCCTCGATCGCCTTCTCCGTCATCCCCGGATAGTGCTCGAGCGTCATCTCGGCAACCGCGTCGCCTTCGTTGACGTCCCGCACCACTCCGATGAAGCTCGCAACCGCCCCCACCTTGGGGTTCCCCCGCCGCAGCGCTGCGATCTCCGCGCCAGCGTCGAAGTCAGCGGTTTGTATCCTGACCGTCATATCCGTTCAACGGCGTGAGTGGTGAGCAGTGAGTAGTGAGTGGAAGTCATGTATAACTGCCCAAGATAATCTGTGTACGCGAAGTACGGGTTTGTTCGCTCACCGTTTACCATTCACCATTCACCGCTTCAACCGCCGGTGACCGGCGGGAAGAACGCGATCTCGTCGCCATCGGCGATTTGCGTATCGCCATGCGACACCGTCTGATTGACCGCCGCGCGCACCGGCCGGTCCGCCGCAAGCTCCTGCTCCCAGGCGCCGCCGCGCGCAATCAGTAACGCGCGCAAGCCGTTCAGATCGCGCACGGTCCCCGGCAGCTTGATCTGCTCGGAACCGGTGCCGAGGGCTTCCCGCAGCCTTGCAAAATAAACCACTGTAATCATGCGCTTAATTATGCGCTCCCGTCCGTCCAAATCCAAGACCAAATGGAGTCGTAGGGCCGCCTCTGTGTTCTCTGTGCTCTCTGTCGCTGATCCGGTATTCAGGCGAGCCCCACATGACGCAGGACGAAATCCGCAATCCCCGGCGCGTCATCCACATCGAACTGCGGCAGCGCCGTATCGAGCTTGCGGTCCGAGGCGATCGCGACGATGTTCTCGTCGTGCGGATGGAGCAGCCCCTCCCCCACGGCGCCGCGACAGACCTCGAGCTTCGGAATGCGCTCGCGCTTGTATCCCTCCACGAGCAGCAAATCGCAGCGCGAGATGCGCTCCAGGTGCTGCTCCAGGCTCGGCTCCTCGGCGCCGCGCAGCTCGTGCATCAATACCCAGCGGCGCGACGAGCTCACCAGCACCTCGCTGCAGCCGGCATGGCGATGGCGGTAGGAATCCTTGCCGGGCTTGTCCACCTCGAAATTGTGGTGCGCGTGCTTGATCAGCGACACGCGAACCCCGTGCGCCACGAACAGCGGTATCAGTTTTTCGATGAGCGTGGTCTTGCCGCTTCCCGACCAGCCCGCGAAACCGAAGATCTTCATGCCTCACCACGATGCGCGACGGTGGATGATACTGCGAGACGCCCGCTGCGGCCAACGGCCGTGGCGCCACTCTGCCCGCAAGCCGGATATGCTATGGTGCCCCCGTCATGGAACTGCACGAAGTCGCCATCCTGTGCGCCACGTTCTTCGTCGTGGCCACCCTCTACACGACGGTCGGCCACGCCGGTGCTTCGGGATACCTCGCGATGATGGCGCTGGTGGGAGTGGCGCCCGAGGCCATGCGCCCGACTGCGCTGTTGCTCAACATCCTCGTCGCCTCCGTCACCGTCTACCGCTTCCGGCGCGCCCGCCACTTTTCCTGGCCGGGGTTGTGGCCGTTCCTGCTCGGGTCCGTGCCGATGGCCGCGCTGGGCGGTTCATTGAGCCTGTCACGGGCCGGGTACCAAGCCGCGGTCGGCGTCGTGCTGCTGCTCTCTGCACTGTATCTCGTGTGGCGTGCCCTGGGCTCGCCCGTCACGATGGAGGAAGGCGTGGTCGGCGTGAAGCAGCTTCCGGCTGTCTTCATCGGCGGCATGATCGGCCTGCTTTCGGGTCTCACCGGAACGGGCGGAGGCATTTTCCTCAGTCCCACGTTGCTCATGCTCGGCTGGGCCGGCCCGAAGACCACCGCGGGAATTGCGGCGCCGTTCATACTCGTCAACTCGACGGTCGCGCTGGTCGCCGGCTCCCTGACCGTGCAGGTCCTGCCGGATGCTCTGCCGGTCCTCGCCGTCGCCGCATTGGCGGGCGCGTTCCTGGGCACTTGGCTCGGGCTGGAGCGGCTGCGACAGAAGGGGCTGCTGATGACGCTGGCGGTCGTAATGTCCCTCGCCGGACTGAAGCTCCTGCTCACCGCCTAGAGCGAATTGGCAAACAAAAACAATCAACCACCGCTAAACGCCGATACACGCCGATTTTTCGGGTGATGAGTAATGGGTAATGAGTTAATGGGCGAAAGCCCGTCACCCGCACTACCCATTACCCATTCCCCATTACCCGTTTGCGTTCATCGGCGGTATCGAGCCTCCTGGGTCTTTCTTAGGGTTTCGCGTTGGGGAAGAACAGCTGCTCGCCGCCGATGCGGTAGCTCGCGATCGCCTTCTGGCCTGCCGGAGAAACGAGCCACGCGATGAAGGTTTCGGCGAGCTCGCGCTTGACGTGCGCATGCCGCGCCGGTTCGACGAGCATCACGCCGTACTGGTTGTAGAGCCGCGGATCCCCCTCCACTACGATGGCAAGTTCGCCGCGGTTCTTGAACGAGAGCCAGGTGGCGCGATCCGACAGCACGTACGCGTTCATGGCCGATGCGGTGTTGAGCGCAGGACCCATTCCCGAGCCCGTCTCCCGGTACCACGTACCGCCGGAAGCCGCGACGTCCACTCCGGCCAGCTTCCAGAACCGCAGCTCCGCCGCGTGCGTCCCGCTGCGATCACCGCGCGAGACGAACGGCGCGCGCGCCGCCGAGATCGCGCGCAGGGCCGTCATGATGTCTTTCCCGCCGCCGACGCGTGCCGGGTCTCTCTTCGGTCCGACAAGTATAAAATCGTTATACATCAGGTCCTTACGGCCAATGGCATACCCCTGCTCGACGAAGCGTTCCTCCGCTGCACGGTCGTGCACCAGTACCACATCGGCATCGCCGCGCCGGCCCAGGTCGAGGGCCTGTCCGGTGCCCAGCGCCACGACGCGAACCTCGATACCCGTCTCGCTGTGGAAGAGCGGCAGGATGTGCCGGAACAGGCCCGACTGCTCGGTCGAAGTCGTCGAAGCCACGGTGATGTACTTCTGCGCGTGCGCGCCCGGTACGGCTGCACCCAGCGCCGCGACCAGCACCGCGGCCCACGCAGCATGCCTCAGGCCCAAGGCAGTTCTTCCCGTAGAAACGCCGCGGCCTCGTTCGATGCCGGTTGCCGGAAGAAGCGCTCGACCGGCGTGTGCTCGACGAGCCGTCCCTGGTACAGAAACAGGATTTCGTCGGCGAGGCGCCTCGCCTGCCCCAGGTTGTGCGTGGTCATGATGATCTTGGTGCCGCTCGCGTGGATCTGGCCGATGATGTTCTCGATGTCGCGCGTGGCCCCGGGGTCGAGGTTCGCCGTCGGCTCGTCGAGAAACAGCACCTCCGGGTTCAGCGCCCAGGCGCGCGCGAGCGCGAGCCGCTGCTGCTCCCCACCCGAGAGCACACGCGCCGCACGTCCCGCCAGGTGCGCGAGTCCCACCGCCTCCAGCACGTCTTCCGCGCGCAGCACGCGCTCGCCGCGAGGCAGCCCCGCGAGCTTCAGGCCGTAGGCGACGTTGGCGAGCGCGGAGCGCCGCAGCATCACCGGCCGCTGGAACACCATCGCCTGCCGCGCCCGTGCGCCGTTCGCGCCGCACCATACGATGCGGCCTGCGGTCGGCCGCAGCAGCCCGTGGCAGAGTCTCATCAGCACGCTCTTCCCCGCGCCGTTCGGCCCGAGGATCACCGTGCGCGGACCCGCAACGACCTCGGCCGACACCGCATCGATGATGCGTTTTCCGTTGGTGGCGAAACTGACCTCGCGCAGCTCGAGCGGCAGCATGCGGGCGTTATCCCAGTCTCCGCTGCGCGGCTTCCTTGACCCAGTACGCCGCCGCGTTCAGCGCGAGCACCAGCGCGAGCAGTATCACCCCCAGACCCAGGGCGAGCGGCAAATCGCCCTTGCTCGTCTCGAGCGCGATGGCGGTCGTCATGACGCGCGTGACCCCGTCGATGTTGCCGCCCACGATCATCACCGCCCCGACCTCGGCGGCGGCGCGTCCGAAGCCCGCGAGCACGATCGTGACGAGTGAGTAGCGCGTGTCCCAGAGCAGCGTGACCGCCGATTGCGCGGGGCCCGCTCCGAGCGAGCGCAGCTGCTCCCGGTACTCTTCCCACGCGTCCTCGACCACCTGGCGCGAGAGCGCCGCCACGATCGGCAGGATCAGTATCGTCTGCGCCACCACCATCGCGGCCGGGGTGAACAGGATGCCGAGCTCGCCCAGCGGCCCGGCGCGCGAGAGCATCAGATAGACGACCAGGCCGACGACGACCGGCGGCAGGCCCATCAGCGCGTTGAGCACCACGATCAGCGGGCGCCTGCCCGCGAACCGGTTCACGGCCACGGCAGCGCCGAGCGGCAGGCCGATCACGCTCGCGATCAGCACCGCGGCGAGGCTCACGCGCAGGCTCAACGTCACGATCTCGACGAGCTTCGCGTCGAGACCCGCGATCATGGCTGCGGCGGCGGCAAACGCCTGGGTAATCTCGCTCATGGCAATAGATCAGTTGTATCCGTCACAGTTTCCAGGCACGGCCCGACATTATGGCCGTTCGCGGCGGTCCAGTGAAATCATCCTCGGCCCCGGGCGCCCTCCCCGTGGCGAATCCGGTAAAATTACAATTCTCCCAGCAATCCCGGGGATGATGTATGAACGACCCGCAGTCCCTGATCCGCGAGCTGAGCTGCGCCGACGACTACGATCCGAATTCGATGCCCGTAGCCAAGGCGCGCGAGTTGATCGGCCGCTTCCTGACACCTGTCACCGCCACAGAGCGCGTGCACGCGCGTTCCGCGCTCGGGCGCGTGCTTGCCGAGGATATCACCTCGCCGCTGAATGTCCCCGCGCACGACAATTCCGCGATGGACGGGTTCTCGGTGCGCTTCGCCGACCTGAAGGGCGACGGCGAGGTCGCGCTGAGGATCGCCGGCACCGCCCTTGCCGGGGCTCCGTTCCAGGGTACGGTCAAGGCCGGAGAATGCGTGCGCATCATGACCGGCGGCGTGATGCCCGCCGGCACCGATACCATCATCATGCAGGAGCACGTCAAGGTGAGCGGGGACCGCGTGACGATCGGCCCCGGACACAAGAAGGGGCAGAACCTGCGCCGCGCCGGGGAAGACCTCGCCACGGGGCAGGTTGCGCTCAAGCGCGGGCTGGCGCTGCGGCCCGCCGAGATCGGACTCATTGCCTCGCTGGGGATCGCCGAAATCCGAGTCTACCGCAGGTTGCGGGTCGCCTTTTTCTCCACGGGCGACGAGCTCGTCTCGATCGGCACGGTCCCCAAGGAGGGGCAGATCTACGACAGCAACCGCTACACCATACACGGAATGCTGACGCGCCTGGGCTGCGAGGTGATCGATATGGGCGTCGTGCGCGACGATCCGAACTTGCTCGAGACCGCGTTCGGCGAGGCCGCGGCGATCGCCGACGTGGTGATCACGAGCGGCGGCGTCTCGGTCGGAGAGGCGGATTACGTCAAGAACCTGCTCAACAAGCTCGGAGAAGTGGTGTTCTGGAAGATCGCGATGAAGCCGGGAAGGCCGCTCGCGTACGGCAAGATCGGGAACGCGCATTTCTTCGGGCTGCCGGGAAACCCGGTATCGGTGATGGTGACCTTCTACCAGTTCGTGCGCGACGCGCTGCTCCGGCTCTCTGGCCTCGATCCGGTCCCGCCGCTTCCGACGTTCAAGGTGCCGTGTGTCTCCAGCCTCAAAAAAGCACCCGGCCGCACCGAATTCCAGCGCGGCATCCTCACCCAGGACGCTGCGGGCAACTGGAGCGTGCGCGTCACCGGCGAGCAGGGTTCCGGCATCCTGCGCTCGATGGCCGAAGCGAACTGCTTTATCATCCTTCCCGACGCCCAGGGCAGCGTCGCGGCCGGCGCGCTGGTCGAGGTGCAGGTGATGGAAGGCGTTGTTTGACAACGAAGCCCACGCACTCTCAATCCTCAGTCCTCAGTCCTCAGTCCTCAATCCTGAAGCATGATCGTCATCGAGCAGGAAGACTTCATTCAGAGCATCGCTGACGCCTTCCAGTTCATCTCTTACTACCATCCCGTTGATTTCATACGAGCGATGGGCAAGGCCTACGAAGGCGAGCAGTCGCCGGCGGCGAAGAACGCGATCGCGCAGATCCTGATGAATTCGCGCATGGCGGCCGAAGGCCACCGGCCCGTGTGCCAGGACACGGGGATGGCGGTGGTGTTCCTCAAGATCGGCATGGACGTGCGCTGGGACGCGAAGATGGGCGTGTCGGAGATGGTCAGCGAAGGGGTCCGGCGCGCCTACACCGACAAGGACAACCCGCTGCGTGCATCGATCATGGCCGATCCCGCCGGGCGCCGCAGCAGCACGCGCGACAACACGCCGGCCGTGATCCACACCGAGGTCGTCCCGGGCAATGCGCTCGAGGTAAGGCTCGCGGCCAAGGGCTTCGGCTCCGAGAACAAGTCGTACTTCGCCGTGCTCAATCCGGGCGACAGCGTGGCGGACTGGGTCGTCGGGCAGATTCCGGCGCTGGGCGGCGACTGGTGCCCGCCCGGAATGCTCGGCATCGGCATCGGCGGCACCGCCGAGAAAGCCATGCTTCTCGCCAAGGAGTCGCTGCTCGAGCCGATCGACATGCACGAGCTGAAGGCGCGCGGACCGAAGACCCGCGCCGAGGAGCTGCGGATCGAAATCTTCGACCGGGTCAATGCTCTCGGCATCGGCGCGCAAGGCCTCGGCGGGCTCACCACCGTGCTCGATGTCAAGGTGCTCGATTATCCGACGCATGCAGCCTCCCTGCCCGTCGCCGTGATTCCCAATTGCGCAGCCACCCGTCATGTCGAGTTCCATCTCGACGGCAGCGGCCCCGCGCGGTTCGAGGCGCCCAGCCTCGAGCACTGGCCGAAGCTCGAGGTCGATCTCGCGGATGGCGCGAGGCGCGTGAATCTGGACACGCTCACGAAGGCAGAGATGGCCGCGTGGAAGGCGGGAGAGCGCCTCCTGCTCACGGGCAAGATCCTCACCGGCCGAGACGCCGCCCACAAGCGGCTCGCCGACCTGATGGCGAAAGGCGAGGCGCTTCCGGTGGACTTCAGGAACCGCTTCATTTATTACGTGGGCCCGGTTGACGCGGTGCGCGACGAGGCGGTGGGCCCTGCCGGCCCCACGACTTCGCGCCGGATGGACCGGTTCATGGAAGACCTGCTCGCCCGGACCGGGCTATTGGGCTCGATCGGCAAATCGGAGCGCGGTCCGGAGGCGATCGAGGCGATCAAGCGCCACCAGGGCGTCCACCTCATCGCGATCGGGGGCGCCGCCTACCTGGTATCCAAGGCGATCCGCGCATCCCGCGTGCTGGCATTCCACGATCTCGGAATGGAGGCGATCCACGAGTTCGAGGTGAAGGACATGCCGGTCACGGTCGCGGTGGACGCCGGCGGCAATGCGGTGCACGAGACCGGGCCGCGCGAATGGCGCGCGCGGATCGGAAAGATCCCGGTCACGATTGCCTAGGCGGGAGCGGTCTCGCGCGGCACCGGGTGCCGATCTGCCAGGCACAATAAAAAAGCCCGGGATACCCGGGCTTTTTTTCCGCCCTGCGCCCGTTTATTTCTTCTTGGCCTCGGGTGCCGGAGCGGCTGCCGCCGCTTTCTTCTCCGCCGCCAGTGGCGCCGCAGCTGCTTTCGCCGCGGGTGCCGGTGCCGCCGCCGCAGACGCGGCGGGTTTCGCTGCCGCAGCGGGCGCTGCGGCCGGCTTCATGCCTTTCTCCTTCTTGTAGCGATCGACCACCCGGTCCATCGCTTTTTCCTCCGCTTCGCGGGCTTTCTTGCCCGCTTCCGCCGCCTTCTTCGCCGCCTCGGCCGCCTTGGCCTTCGCCTCCTCGCTCGGCGCCGGCAGCTTCGCGTAGGCTACGCCCACCGCGCACGCCACCAGCATTGCCGGAACGAGCTTCCACACTTTCGGCGCTTTCATGTCTTCCACCCCTCCCTCATCGGGGACGCCGGAGCCGCCGACGGGGTCGCCCCCGCGGGCTGGGCGCGTCCGCCTGTTACCTGCTTGTACCAGTACTCGTGGTGCTCCCTGGCCCAGGTCTCGTCCACCGTCCCGTTGCGCATGGACTCGTAGGCGCCCTCGACGCCGACCGTGCCCATGTAGAGGTGCCCCAGGAAGGCGGCCATGAAGAGAATCGCCGCCACGGCGTGGATCACGTTGGCCTGCTGCATCGCCACCCGGCCTTGCGCGAAATTCGGGAAATCCAGGATGAACCCGGTGATACTCACGATGATGCCGAGCAGCGTGACCCCGAACCAGAACCACATCTTCTCCCCGGCGTTGAACTTGCCGGAGGGCACGTGCTCGCGCTTTCCGAACATCCCCCCGAGCCTCTTCACCCAGATCCAGTCGTGCGCGCGCCAGATGTTGTTCTTCACGAAGGTGACGAACATCAGCACCGTGCACACGGCGAACACCGGTCCCACGAAGTTGTGCAGGTTCTTGCTGATGACCGCAAGCCACGAGAACAGCGTGTAGCCGAAGACCGGCAGCAGGACGTAGCGGCCGAAGAGGATCACGATGCCGCTCACGGCGAGAATGACGAAGCTGATCGCCGTCGCCCAGTGGATGATGCGCTCCCACGGCGTGAACCGCTCGATTACCCGGCCGGTGGGCTGTGCGTGGAGCTTGATCGGACCCTTCAGCCCGTAATAGAGCGCGATCAGCACGGCAACGATCGTGATGAGCCAGCCGCCGTATACGGTGACCGGGCCGTTGCGGATCTGGCGCCAGATCTCGCCCTCGGTCTGCACCAGTACGTTGGTCTCGATCCCGCGGGCCTGGGTCGTCTGGTACGGGTTTTCCCCGCCACGCACGTCGCGCCAGACCGGCGCGTTGTTGAGCGGTTGGGTCTGCTGCCGCTGAACCTGTTCCTTCTGGCTGCCCGCGTCCTGCGCCCAGGTGAACTGCGCGAAGAGCGCGAGGACAGCCACGAGAAACAGACGCACCACCGCTCGCATGTCGCGATGCTCGAGCATGCGTTCCTCCTGTTATTGGTTAATCAGCCACCGATGCGCACGTACTCGTTCTGGCCAAGGGCGCGCGCGTTCACCGCCTTCTCCCACTCCGCCTTGTTGCCCTTGAACCGGTCGTTGTCCCAGGGCTGCTTGTCGGGCTTGCCCTGATACTGGCCCTGTTTGTAGACGGTGACAGTGGGCTTCTCGCCGCAGCCTGCCGCAAGTAGCGGCAGGACCGCGGCGGCTGCGATCAGCGCCAATTTTTTCATGACTTGGCCCCCGGCTTGGCCGCCGGCTTGTCGGGCCTGCCGTACGCGGTGCCCCAGCCCCAGATCTCGGAGCCCTTGCCGCGCGTGAGCACCCGTTGGCGGTAGATGTCGGCAACCACGTCGGCGTCGCCGCCGAGCAGCGCCTTGGTCGAGCACTGCTCCGCGCACGCCGGGAGCTTGCCCTCCGCCAGGCGGTTGCGGCCGTACTTCTTGAACTCGGCCTGGGAGAAGTCGGGCTCGGGCCCGCCGGCGCAGAACGTGCACTTGTCCATCTTGCCGCGCAGGCCGAACGCGCCGTCCTGCGGGAACTGCGGCGCCCCGAACGGGCAGGCGTAGAAGCAGTAGCCGCAGCCGATGCACAGGTCCTTGTCGTGCAGCACCACGCCCTCAGAGGTCTTGTAGAAGCAGTCCACCGGACAGACCGCCATGCACGGCGCATCCGAGCAGTGCATGCACGCGACCGAGAGGGATTTCTCGCCGGGAAGGCCGTCGTTCATGGTGACCACCCGCCGGCGGTTCACCCCCCACGGCACCTCGTTCTCGTTCTTGCACGCCGTCACGCAACCGTTGCACTCGATGCAGCGCTCGGCATCACACAGAAATTTCATTCTCGCCATGGTTAGCTCCTCACGATCCCGTTAGCGTTATGCCTTCATGACCTGGCACAGCGTGGTCTTGGTTTCCTGCATCATGGTCACGATGTCGTAACCATAGGTCGTCGCCGTGTTGACCGCCTCGCCGCGCACCCAGGGAGCCGCGCCCTCCGGATACCTGTCGAGCAGGTCCTTGCCCTCCCACCAGCCTGCGAAGTGGAACGGGCAGAACACCGTTCCCGGCGCGACGCGCTCGGTGACCTGGGCCTTGATCTTGAGGCGGGCCTTGGTCGGGCTCTCGAGCCACACGTACTGGTCGTGCTTCACCCCGCGGTCGTTGGCGTCCTTCGGGTTGATCTCGACGAACATCTCCTGCTGCAGCTCGGCGAGCCACTTGTTGCTGCGGGTGTAGTCGCCTCCGCCCTGGTACTCGACCAGCCGGCCGCTCGTGAGGATGAGCGGGTACTGCTTGCCCGCGTCCTTGTTCGCCTGCTGCACGGTCTTGAAGAGAACCGGCAGGCGCCAGCGCACCTTCACGTCGTCGTAGGTCGGCCACTTCTCGATGAGATCCGCCCGCGGGCTGAACAGCGGCTCGCGGTGCACCGGGATCGGATCGGGCAGGTTCCAGCAGTTTGCCCGCGCCTTGGCGTTGCCGAACGGATGGCAGCCGTGGTTCTTCATGAATACGCGGATCATGCCGCCCGAGGGGTCGGTCTTCCAGTTCTTGCCTTCGGCCGCCTTCTTCTCCTGCTCGGTCAGCTCGTCCCACCAGCCCAGCTTTTTCAGCAGCACGTGATCGAGCTCGGGGTAGCCCGTCGTGAGGGCCGCCCCCTTCGAATGCGAGCCGTCCTCGGCGAGCAGGTTCACCCCGTCGCGCTCGACCCCGAAGTTCGCCCGGAAGTTGCCCCCGCCATCCATGATGTGCTTCGACGTGTCATAGAGGTTGGGCGTGCCCGGGTGCTTGAGCTCCGGCGTGCCGTAGGCCGGCCACGGCAGCCCGAAGTAGTCGCCGTCGAGCACGTAGCCGGTCTTGGCGTCCTTCCCGCCCTTGGCCCGCAGCGTCTTCACGTCGAACACGTGCATGTTGCGCATGTGCGCCTGCAGCCGCTCCGGAGACTGGCCGGTGTAGCCGATCGTCCAGGTGCCGCGATTGATCTCGCGCAGCGTGTCTTCCGGATCGGGCATCATGCCGCCCTTGCTCTTCAAGAGCTTGATGTTCTTGACGAACTCCTTCGCGTAGCCGAACTTCTCGGCGAGCTGATACATGATCATCGCGTCGGGGCGCGCCTCGAACAACGGCTCGACCACCTGCTCGCGCCACTGGATCGAGCGGTTGGAAGCCGTGGCCGACCCGGCCTGCTCATACTGCGTTGCCGCCGGCAGCAGGTAGACGCCGTCCTTGCGCGCCGTCGCCGTCATTGCCGCGACGGTGGTCGGTACCGGGTCCACGACCACGAACAGGTCGGCCTTCTTCATCGCCTCGAGCATCTCCTTGCCGCGCGACTGGCTGTTGGGCGAATGGCCCCAGTAGATGACCGCGCGCAGGTTCGGATCCTGGTCGATGTTCTCGTTCTTCTCGAGGATGCCGTCGATCCAGCGCGAGACCGTGATGCCGGGCTTCTCCATCATCGCCTGCGAGGCGAAGCGCCCCTTGATCCAGTCGTAGTCCACGCCCCAGACGGTGGCCCAGTGCCGCCACGAGCCCGCAGCGATGCCGTAGTAACCCGGCAGCGAGTCGGGGTTGGGCCCGACGTCGGTCGCGCCCTGCACGTTGTCGTGGCCGCGGTAGATGTTGGTGCCGCCGCCGGAAATGCCGACGTTGCCCAGCGCAAGCTGGAAGATCGCGGACGCGCGCACGATTGCCGTGCCGTTGGTGTGCTGCGTCTGGCCCATCGCCCAGATGATCGTGCTGGGGCGGTTCTTCGCCATCATTTCGGCGCAGTCCCGCACCTCGGCTTCCTTCATGCCGGTGATCTGCTCCACCGCCTCCGGCGTGTACTTCATAGCCTCTTCGCGCGCCTTGTCCATGCCGTAGACGCGGGCGCGGATGTACTCCTTGTCCTCCCAGCCGTTCTTGAAGATGTGATGCAGCATCCCGAAGATGAAGGCCACGTCCGTGCCGGAGCGAATGCGGTAGTACTTGTCCGCCCTCGCCGCGGTGCGCGTGAAACGCGGATCGACCACATACACCTTCGCGCCGTTCTCCTTCGCGTGCAGCGTGTGCAGCATCGAAACCGGGTGCGCCTCCGCGGCATTGCTGCCAAAGAACAGAACGCCCTTCGAGAACTGCTCGTCGTTGTACGAGTTGGTCATCGCGCCGTAGCCCCAGCTGTTCGCGATGCCCGCGACCGTCGTCGAGTGGCAGATGCGCGCCTGGTGGTCCATGTTGTTCGTGCCGAACATGGACACGAACTTGCGGAAGAGATACGCGCCCTCGTTGCTGTGCTTGGAGGAGCCGATCCACATCGTGGCATCGGGGCCGCTCTCCTTGCGGATCGCGAGCAGCCGCTCGCTCACCTCGTTGAGCGCCTGGTCCCAGCTGATCTTCTGCCACTTGCCGCCCGAGAGCTTCATCGGGTACTTCAGGCGGTGCGAGCCTTCGGCCGTCGCGTGATCGCGGGCGCCCGCGCCCTTGGTGCAGAAGGAACCGAGGTTGATCGGCGAGTCGAATACCGGCTCCTGCCGGATCCACGCGCCGTTTTGCACCACGGCGTCGATCGCGCATCCGACCGAGCAGTGCGTGCACACCGTGCGCTTGACTTCGAGCTTGCCTGCCGCCGGAGCCGCGGCCTCGGCCCTTTCCATCATCGAGAAGGGCAGCTGCGACAGCGCGGCACCCGCGCCGACGGCGACGCCGGAACGCTTCAGGAATGTGCGGCGGTCTATGGTCTTGCCGAGGAAGGCCGCGGCGTTGCGGCTGAGCCGGCTCGTCCCGTTTACAGGAGTATTCGCTTTTCTGGTCAGTAGCATGATGGACCTCCTCCGGACTCAGACTTTGGTGGTCTCGTAGTACTTCTTGACGTGCTCGGTGAGCTGATAGCCCTTGCCCTGCTTGCCCGAGGCCTCCGGCTTCTTGCGCTCCCCGCCCTGCTTGGTCACGACCGCGGCGGCAGCCGCCGCCCCGCCCAGCCCCACTGCGGCGAGGAATCTCCTGCGGTGAACGTTTGCTTTCGTCATTGCCGTTCCCTCCTTGTCAATCACGCGATGTCGAACGATTGAAGTTCCAGACTGAAAAATTCCCCGGCGAAGCGGGCAACCTTCTTGTAGAAATCGGTCCCGCCCGCCTCCACGATTGCGCTGCACAGCGGCGCATACGACGGCGCGATGTGGCGCATGAAAAAATCCCGCTGCGCTTCGAGCAGCGCGGGCGGCGCCGTCTCTTCGCCCACGATGAGAAAACGCATCACGTCGCACAGCGCCGAGATGTGATCCTCGGTTTCGAAGCTCGTGCGCTTGAGCGTGATGCCCAGTTGCGCGAGCTCCTCGCGCAGCTCGTTGAGCGGCGTGCGTTGCACGCTGCCCGACAGGTAGTGCGACGCATACAAAAACACCGGGGGGCGCCCGGTGCCGATGAAATTGTCGTCGTATTCCTGCTGGATGGCGGCCGGATCGGCCGTGCGCATCGCATCGCGCAGGCTGCGCCATGCGGAAACGAACCGTGTTTCGGGAACGCCATCGTCAAAGATGTCTTCGGCGAAAACGTCGCGCAGAAACTGCGCAGTAGGCGGAGAGTAGAAGAGGGATGCGAGCAGCCCGTACACGCCGGCACGGGCCCGGTCCTCCGCGAGAACCATGCCCTGCTCACTCCGGCCGGCATCCAGTAGCTGAGTTACTACCGCCATTTAGCGACCGCTACCCCTCGCGTTGCTCAACGTCCACCCTGATATTGAGCTTTTCTTATTGCGTTGTACGAATGGACCATCTTACCCGTGAAAAATTCCCGTTTCCATCTTTTTCGCAAACATTTAGTGCGATTTCCTAACGGTCCATAATGGAACCCTGATTTTCGCGCTGCATCATGTCAATAACCCTACAATCAGCGCACATTTTCAAACGCTCCAGCACAACCGGGTCGGTAAACATCGAGTGGGTCCCGAGCCGGCCCAGCATGGTCTCGATTACCTGCTTGGTTCCAAAAGGTTTCCCGCATTTCACGCAGTTGAACACCTCGGCCTGGTTGAGCACCACCGGCTCCGTGGCTTCCTTCGTGAGCAGCAGGCGCGGGGCCAGCCGGATCGCGTCTTCCGGGCACGTCTTCTCGCACAGCCCGCACTGCACGCAGTTTCTCTCGATGAAACGCAGCTGCGGCGTGTCCTTGGAGTCGAGCAACGCCGCCTCCGGGCAAGCGCCCACGCAGGCGAGACACATGGTGCACGTCTGCTTGTTGACCGTGATCTTGCCGTAAGGCGCCCCGCGCGACAGCCCCAACTCTGCCTTTTTCGCTGGAGCGTGCTTGAGCAGGTGCTCGAACACGAATTCGAGCGTGGACCGCTTTTCGTTGGAAAGATTGAAGCTCGCCGGGGGTACCTCGTTCGCCGTCCCGAGCTCCCAGACCGCTTGCTGCAGCTCCCCGACCTCGCGCGCCGTGATCACCCGCATATGTCCGCCGCCGAACCCGATGCCCTCCAGGATTTCCTGCGCGTAGCCGATTTCGCGCTGCAGCGCAGCAAGATAGCCCTCGGACTCGGACCCGGCCGAGAAAATGACGATCTGGTTGGCACCGAAGGCGATGCTGCCCAGCATCAGGTCCATGCCGAGGGACGCGATGTGGAAGACCTCGAGCGGGATGACGTGGGCCGGCAGCCCTTTGCCGCGGCGCCCCAGTCGTGCGATCAGTTCGCGCCCGTCGGTGGCGTTGTGGAACAGCAGCACCGGCGTGCGCCCGCCCGCGTCGCGGTAGGTCTTGAGCACCGTCTTCACGCGCACGCCCATGTCCGCGACGCGAGGGAACGCGTAGGTCATCGCCCCGGACGGGCACACGCTCGCGCACCCGCCGCAGCCCATGCACAGGTGCGGCTCGACCACCACGCGGTTCTCCTCCGCGTCGCTCGAGATCGCCTGCGTCGAGCACACGTCGATGCACTTCGTGCAGCCGGTGATCTCGGAGCGGCTGTGCGCGCAGATACTCTGCTTGTACGCGAAATACCGCGGCTTCTCGAACTCGCCCACCATCCGGGTGAGCTCCCTCGCGGCCAGCGCCTGTTCGAGCGGATCGTTGCGCGGGGCAAGGTAGCCCTGCGGCGGCTGCGGAAGCTTGATCAGGGGATCGCGCGTGAGGTCCAGCACGAGATCGAACGCCTCGGTGCGCTGCCGCTCCGTGCGTTCGAAATCGATCGCCCGGATCTCGCCGCATGCTTTCACGCACTGCCGGTGGGCTTTGCACTTGTCGAGGTCGATCTGGTACGAATAGTCGATCGCCTGCTCCGGACAGACCCGGATGCACGCGTTGCACCGGGTGCAGACCTCGAGGTCGATCGGGTTTGCCTGCTTCCACTCCACCTGGAATGCGCCGAGATAGCCCGTGACGGATTTCGGCTTGCCCGACAACACCGGGTAGCGGCGTTCCGCCGGCAGCTCGTAGGGATCCGCGCCGTCGGTGAGCAGCACGCTGACCGCGAACTGCTCCGCGCAGCGCTCGGCCCATTCAAGCGCCGCCTGGCCCGGGCCGATGATGAGAAGCCGTCCCTCGGACTTGTAGGCGACGAGCGGCACCGGCTCGGGATCGGGCAGGTCCGTGAGCGCGAGCAAGGCCGCGATCTTGGGCGTGGCGCCTTTCGCGTCCGCCGACCATCCCGCGGTTTCGCGGATGTTGACGAACCTGACGTTGCCCTCGCCCTTCAACTCGGCGTGCACCTCGCCGAAGAACGGCGCCTCCTGCGTACAGGCGACGACGAGATCGCCGCCCTGCTTGACCGCCGCCTCGAATGACGCCAGATGCCGCCGGCACAGTTCGCTTGCGATGTTCGGCGTGGCCTCGAGCTTGAGCGCCGCTTTCAACGCGTGCGCGTCGAGCGGCATGGTCTTGTTGCAATTGCAGACCAGCTTGGTGGGTTTGGGCATTGCGCTGAAGGCCGGCGGGCTCTTGCCCGCCAGCGCCTGGTATCGAATCCGGGGATGCTAACCCAAGGGGCTTGAACGGGCTACGTTTTTTCCGATCGATCGGAGGGTACCGCCGCGCTGCGCACCGGCTCTTCGATCCCGGGCGCCGGGTCGGTACGCGGCTGTTCGGCCAGAGCCGGGGGCTCGCCCGGAGCGCTTTCCCCGCGCTCGGTCGGTTTGCGCTCCGGTTCCCCTTCTTTGGCCCAGTCGAGTATTTTCTGCGCCTGTCTGAGGCTCGCCAGCATCGCCGCCGGGATCGGCTCGGCCTTGGTGTAATCATCGATATAGACGTCGAGCCCGTCCATCACGTTGAAGTGCGGATCGGTGAACAGCTTCTTGAGGGCGGCGCGGCGCAGATCCTCCCCGACCTTGGGGTGGAAGAACTTGCGGTAATCCGAGTCGAACGTGAGCTTCTCGACCGGGGGCAGTTCCGGCGCGGGGCCTTTTTCCTCGCGGCGCTCCTCCGCCGGCTTCTGCGCCGGCTGCTCCCTCGCTTCCTGCTTGAGCCGCGACCAGCGTGATACGAACTTTTCGCTGCCGTCCTTGGTCGTCATGTTCGCTATCTGATCAGCCGTCCCGCCTGGAAGCAACGCCGCGGTCCTTGTTGCTCGCGTACCGCCGCGGCTTCTTCGGTTCCGGCTTGTAGTGCGCGACCACGAATTCGGTCATCCACGGCATCAGCTCCGGCGGCAGCGCGACGCCGTCCACGTGCTCACCGCTGTCGATCCAGCGCGCGCCCTCGTTGTAGCTCACCGTGACGAGGTCCGGCCGCGCGGCTTCCCCGTCCATGCGCCACAATACGAACACCTTCGGCTCGGGGGAGCTCAGGTTCATGAAATAGCCCTCCGCCTCCGAGCGCCTCAGGCACAACACGAGGCCCGGAAACAAGATCCGGGTCCGCTTGTCATTCTGGGCGATCACTCGCGCGCGACCGCCATCCTCCGGTGTGTCCAGAGCGACGCCCGTCGCCTCCCACTTCTCGTCCACCCAGCGGTTCTCCAGGCGCACGCGCTCCATGATGACGGCGATGGAACGGCTGATCGAGTCCAGGGTGCGCGCTTCGTCGCTCATGACGATCATTGTGCGCCAGGCACCCGCAACATTCAACCAGAATCCGTGGCAAATACTTGATTTCGAAGCAGTGTTTTCCTTGCGCCGAGCGGGAGTATTTTGTCATAATGGGTCGACGGCGCGATGCTGCAAAGGCAGTGCCTGTGCCGTCGCATCCCCATGAACGATTTGCGTCTCGTCACGAACACGCCCGGATCCGAGGCGGCGCCGCGCGACCGCCTCGGCCGCGCGTTGCGCGATCTGCGCATCTCGGTCACCGACCGCTGCAACTTCCGCTGCGTCTACTGCATGCCGAAGGAAGTGTTCGGCAACGACTACGTATTCCTGGAGCGCAAGGAAATCCTCAACTTCGAGGAAATCGCCCGCACCGCGAGGATCTTCTCCGGGCTGGGCGTCGAAAAGATCCGGCTCACGGGCGGCGAGCCGCTCGTTCGGCGCAGCCTCGAGCGGCTCATCGCGTCGCTCGCTGCAATTCCCGGGCTGGACCTGACGCTCACCACGAACGGATCGCTGCTGGATCGCAAGGCCCGGTCCCTGAAGGATGCGGGGCTGAAGCGCATCACGGTGAGCCTCGACTCGCTCGATGACGCGACCTTCCGCCGCATGAACGACGTGGATTTTCCGGTGACGCGGGTGCTCGAGGGCATAGAGGCCGCGGCGGCGGCGGGGCTCGCGCCGGTCAAGGTCAACATGGTGGTCAAGCGCGGGATGAACGAGGACAGCGTGCTGCCGATGGCGCGCTTCTTCCACAATACCGGCCACATCCTGCGCTTCATCGAATACATGGACGTGGGTCATACCAACGGCTGGCGCATGGACGACGTGGTGAGCGCCGGCGAAATCATCGAGATGATCGGAAAGGAGATGCCGCTCGAGCCGCTCGATCCCAACTACACGGGCGAAGTGGCGGAGCGCTGGCGCTACAAGGACGGCGGCGGCGAGATCGGCGTCATCGCGTCCGTCACCCAGGCCTTCTGCCGCGACTGCACCCGCATCCGGCTCTCCACGGACGGCAAGCTCTACACATGCCTGTTCGCCACCGAGGGCCATGACGTGCGCGCGCTGCTGCGCGGGGGCGCTTCCGACGCGGAGATCCGGGCGGCGATCGCGGGGATCTGGTCGAAGCGCGCCGACCGCTACTCCGAGATACGCACCGAGGCGACCGTCAAGCTGCACAAGGTCGAGATGTCCTACATAGGAGGGTGAACAGTAAACGGTAAACGGTGAACAGAAAAGGCCTGCGGCGCCCGCCGCCTGAGCTACCGTTCACTGTTCACTGTTCACTGTTCACCGACGGATGGACAAGCCCTACCGGCCCAAGATCACCCGCGCTACGAGGCCGCTCACGACCGAGGTCGAGGCGGTGAACGAGCGCGGAGAGGCGCTGCCGACCCCGATCGCCGGCGAGCATCCGCTCACGCTCTACGTGGACAAGCGCGAAGTGGTGACGCTGATGACGCTCGGGCAGTGCCCGGAAGCGCTCGCGATCGGCTACCTGCGCAACCAGCGGCTGGTGCGCTCGATCGAGGAGATCGCGGCCGTGCAGGTGGACTGGGAGACCGAGGCGGCGGTCGTCACCACGCGCAAGCAGATCAAGCGCCTCAAGGAAAAGATGAAGAAGCGCACCGTGACCACCGGCTGCGGCCAGGGCACGGTGTTCGGCGATCTCATGGAGGAGATCGATACGATCCGGTTGCGCGACGACGTCGCGCTCACCGAGGAGACGCTCTACGCGGTGCTCGATGCCGTGCGCAAGCACGAGACGGTCTACAAGAGCGCGGGGGCGGTCCACGGCTGCGCCCTCTTCGACGGCCCGGAGATCGTCTATTTCATCGAGGACGTCGGGCGCCACAACGCGGTGGACGCGATCGCGGGCCAGATGTGGCTCGACCGCGTGGACGGCTCCGACAAGATCTTCTACACCACCGGGCGCCTGACCTCGGAGATGGTGATCAAGGCGGCGCAGATGAGAATCCCGTTCCTGGTTTCGCGCTCGGGCCTCACCCAGATGGGCCACCGTATCGCCGCCCAGGTCGGCATCACCATGCTGGGGCGCGCCGTGGGCAAGCACTATCTGCTGTTCACCGGCAACCACCGGTTCGTCAAGACCGTCACGCAGACGATGCTCGCGTGACCGGCCGTTCCGGATTCAAGGTTCAAGGTTCAAGGTTCAAGGTTCAAAGTTCAAGGTTCAAGGTTCAAGGTTCAAGGTTCAAGGTTCAAGGTTCAAAGTTCAAGGTTCAAGGTTCAAGGTTCAAGGTTCAAGGTTCAAGGTTCAAGGTTCAAGGTTCAAGGTTCAAGGTTGGAGCGCCTTGGTGTGCGACGGTTCCGGTCTTACACTTTGAACCTGGAACTTTGAACTTGGAACCCGGAACTTTGAACCTTGAACGCGCGACCGCCAGGATCACAGGTGTGATTCTGGCCGGCGGTCGCGGCCAGCGCATGGGCGGCATTGACAAGGGCCTCAAGCTCCTGCGCGGCAAGCCGATGGTCCGCTGGGTGGCCGAGCGCTTCGCCCCGCAGGTGGACGAGGTCCTGATCAACGCCAACCAGAACCTCGAGGCGTATTCTGCGCTCGGGCACCGGGTGATACCCGACGAGATCGCGGACTACGCCGGGCCGCTGGCCGGCCTGCACCGGGGCTTGAGCGAAGCAACGCACGACCTCGTCGCAACGGTCCCTTGCGACTCGCCGTTTCTGCCCGCGGATCTCGTCGTTCGGCTGCGCGCCGCGCTCGAGTCCGGAGACGCCGAGGTGGCGGTGGCCAGGACCGGGAGACAACCGCATCCCGTCTTCTGCCTGTGCCGCAAGCGCGTGCGGGGCGGGCTCGGGGATTTTCTCGCGCACGGCGGGCGCAAGATCGACGCGTGGTACGCGCAGTTGCGGGTCGTCGAAGTTCCGTTCGACGATCAGCCGGGCGCCTTCAGCAACGTCAACACGGAGGCGGAACTGAAGGCCTTCGAGGACGGGGCGTTACCCTGAAAAGACGATATCGGTTCGGCGCCGGCGGCACTCGCCGGTCGCATCCCCGCTCAAAGGCGGGGCCCCTGCTCCACGGCTCCTACCGCCCCTTCAGCAACGTCAACACGGAGGCGGAACTGAAGGCCTTCGAGGACGGGGCGTTACCCTGAAAAGACGATATCGATTCGGCGCCGGCGGCATTTCGAGTTCGGCGTAGCGAGTTCGGGGTTGGAACCCGGAACCCTGAACTCGGAACCCGGAACGCGAAGCTCTCAGGCGGAAAGCGCCTTCGGTTCCACCGGCTCTTCTCCGGCCAAGGCTTCCGGCTCGGCAATGAAATAGCCCTGGGCGTAATCCACGGAAAGCTCGGTGATTTTGGTGAGCGTCGCGGCGTCTTCCACCGACTCGGCGACCGTCTTCATGCCGAGGATGTGCCCGATGCGATTGACGGCGTCCACGATGGCGTGATCCATCGGGTCGGTCGTCATGTCCTTGATGAACACGCCCGCGATCTTGAGGTAGTCGACCGGCAGGTACTTGAGGTAGGCGAACGAGGACATGCCCGTGCCGAAATCGTCGAGCGCGAACCGGCAGCCCATGCCCTTCAGTTCGTGCATGAGCTCGGCCGCCTTGCTCAGGTTCGAGATCGCGGTGGTCTCCGTGATCTCGAAGCACAGCACCCCCGGCGGCAGCTGGTAGCGCGTGAGCAGATTGCGCAGGAAGTCCGGGAAACTCTTGTCGTTGATGCTGACCCCGGAAATGTTGACCGAATGGAAACTGCGCTCGCCGCCCGGCGGCGGATCGTGGCGCGCGGCACCGGGCGCCCACTGCCGGTGCAGGTACTCCACCAGCGAGCTCACCACCCAGCGCTCGATCGACGTGAGCAGGTTGTAGCGCTCGGCGGCGGGCATGAACCCGGTGGCTGGCACCAGGTTGCCGGCGCGGTCCACCATGCGCACCAGCACCTCATGGTGCGGTTCGCCGATCCCGGCGGCGTTGAGCGGTGCGATGCGCTGGCGGTAGAGGCGGAACTGGCCGAGCTCGAAGGCCCGGTTGATCTGCGAGACGATCTGCAGCTCCTCGTGCCGTTCGCCGTAGTCGCGGTCCTCGGGCCGATAGACCTGGACGCGGTCGCGCCCCCGGTTCTTCGCGTCGTAACAGCACGCATCGGCCACGGCCAGCACGCGCTCGCTGTCGCCGCCCTCGGCCGTGATCGGCACCAGCCCGATGCTGATGCCGACGTTGAAGGTCTTGCCCTCCCATACGAAGCGGAATTCGCGCACCGTCTCGCGCATCGCGTTTGCGATCCGCAGCGCCTGCTCCGGCGGGCAGGACTCGAGCAGCGCGCCGAATTCGTCCCCGCCGAGACGCGCCAGGGTGTCGCTGCCCCGCATGCGCGAGAGCATGATCACGGTGAGCTGGCGCAGGAGCTCGTCGCCGGCGCTGTGGCCGCACGTGTCGTTGACCGCCTTGAAGTTGTCGAGGTCCATGAACATCAACGCGTGCTCGCGCTCCTGCGACCGGGCCGTCTCGATCAGCTCCTTCAGCCGCCGCTCGAATTCGCGGCGGTTGACGAGTCCGGTCAGCGCGTCGTGGCTCGCCTGCCACGTGAGCTGCTGGGCCATGGCGCGCACCTGGCTCACGTCGTGGAACACCACGATCATGCCGTGCGTGGTGCCGTCGCGGCCGCGGATCGGCGCGTACGAGTAGCGCACCGGACACTCGCGCCCGTTGCGGTCCACCAGCCGCACCGGCGCCGGCTCCTCCGCCGCCGCCTGAACGGTGAACGGCAGGGGCTCGATGAGGCGTCCCGTGCGCTCGTCCAATACACGGTAGACCTCCGAGAGCTGTCTGCCGCGCGCTTCCGCGCCGGTCCAGCCCAGATACTGCTCGGCCACGGGATTCATGTACTCGATGCGCCCCGAGGCATCGGTGGTGAGCACGCCGTCCACGATCGAATGCAGCGTCACCTCGGCGAGCTCTTTCTCGCGCTCGAGCTTGGCTTCGGTGTTGGCGACGACGCGGATCACCAGGATCGCGATCACGGCAACCGCAAGCAATGCGAGCAGCCCGCCGGCGCCGATCCACAACAAGCCCTCGTGCAGTGCCTGGCTGGCCGCCGCGACTGCCAATGCCGTCTCCCCGTGATTCCCATCGAGCAGGAACTCGACGGTCCCCTGCATGCGCAGCAGTCCGAACGCGATCAACGCCGTCAGCAACACGAGCAGCAGCCCGAAGCTGACGAACAGCAGATACTTCGATCTCCACTTGGGGCGCGGGGGCGTCATGGGCCCGCTCCCGGTGCCGGCGCTTGGACCCCGTACCCGGGCACGCGGGCCATCGGGTCCTGCCGGTAGAACAGCGAGAGCTGGCGGTAGACCGCCGGATACTCGGCGTGCACGGCTTCCGGTGTCTCGAAGAACGCCTCGCTCAGCACCGCGAAGAACTCGGCGGGGTTTTCCGCGGCGTATTCGTCGATGCGGGTGTCTTCCCTTCGTTCCAGCCGGGCGCAGAACCCCTCGTAGGCCGAGCGGAAGACCTGCGTCCAGGCCGCCCGGTCCATCCCCGGATGCAGCGGCGGGAAGCCGTTCGCGTCCCCGTTGAGCATGTCGAGCTTGTGCGCGAATTCGTGCAACACGACGTTGTAACCGGTATCCCTGCCCCCGTGCCTCGCGTCGGCCCACGACAGGATCACCGGCCCGGCAAGCCAGGATTCCCCCGTCATCGGCTCCTCGACGCGGTGGGCGACGCCGTCCTCGTCCACGAACTCGTACTCGACCACGAACTCGTCGGGGTACACGATCACCTCAACCCAGCCGCGGTAGCAATCGAGATCGAGATTGAGGATGAGCATACAGGCCTGCGCCGCGATGCACACGCGCATTTCGTCACGCATGGCAAGCCGGCCCGCACCGACGATGGATTTCTCGTGCAGAAACAGGACTACCCAGTCGCGCAACCGGGCGCGTTCTTCCGCGGACAGCGCGCGCAGGAACGCGTAGCGTTCGAGCGCCGCGCGCCAAAGTTTCTCGTCGAGTGTGGCGCGCCTCAGGATGCGGCTGCGGCGCCAGCGTCTAAGAGCCCCAAACATGGTGAAACGCACGATGCGCTGGCACGATTTTGGCTCAGGGCGCGAAGCAAGGCCCGCCGCTTAGCCACACTAAGCAAGGGGCTTGCGACAAAGCCATGGGCCAAAATTCGCGCCAGCCCGAAGGGTTGTAGCCAGAATCGGCGACGCGCTGGAACGTGGAGCAGGGGCCCCGTGTACGGGGATGCGACCGTGAAGGCGCGTGTGAGGACCGCGCATCCAGCGCTCTATATTGTCCCGCTCCGGGGGGCCGGTGGAACGCGGAGCAGGGGACCCGCTTGCGGGGATGCGACCGTGGAACCGGCCATGAGCGCGTCGCAACCGGCCCTATGCGCGCCTTCGCGGTCAGATCCCCGGAGGGGCCCCGCTTCCACGCTCCGACGCGCCATCCAACGATGAAACGCTTGGAACCTGCTCCGCCCTGCGCGGGACGCTTTGTCGCTCGGCTTGCCAATATGGGAAATATTGTCTGCACCTCGTTTCGCGCCATCACCAATTCTGGCAACAACGCACGTGTGTTTCACCATGTTTGAGGCTCTCGCCACTGCATGCCGGTGCGTTGAGCCTCTTATCGTGCCTTGCGCCCGTCGGCGATCTCGTGCTCGATGTCCCCGAACAGCAGCCTGGGCCAGTCGGGGGGAAAGGTGATCATCGCGATCCGCGGCTTGGACACCACCTCGACGCTGGTCGCGCGCTCGCCGGCACGGTTGACGAAGACCGCGATGCGCTCGCCGAGGCTGGTCCAGGTCGCCCCGCTCGCGAGCAGGATGCGCCCGCTCGCCGGGTCCTGCTCGACCACCGCGAGCTTGCGTTTCGCCGCCGCGGTGAGCGTTGCCTGGAACACGATCTCGAACGGCTGCCGGAACGTGCGCTTGATGCCCTGCCCCTTCGCCTCCTTCACCGTGTCCACCGTCGCGCAGCCGCCGGCGAGGGCGAGCGCCGCTGCGCACAGGATCGCCGCGAGCCGCCTCATTTGGCTCCCTTGTTTTCTTCCCTCAACTCGACCACCTTGAGCTTCGAGCCTTCCTCGGGCGGCTCGAGCTCGGCCCCCTCGATGCGCTGGAACTGCTGCGTGATCTTGCCGCCCGTCACCTGTATTTTCTCCACATCCTCGCTCGCCAGGCGTATGTGCCGGGCAAGGTCCTTCAGCCGCTCGTCGAAGCGGCCGAACTCGACCGCGAGCCGCGCGAGCGCCTCCTTGATGACGTGGATCTGCTTGCGCGTCTCCACGTCCTTCAGCACCGCCCGGGCGGTGTTGAGCACCGCCATCAGCGTCGTCGGCGACACGATCCACACGCGCCTTGAATTCGCGTAATCGACGACCTCGGCGTGGTGCGCGTGGATCTCGGCGAATACCGCCTCGGCGGGCACGAACATCACCGCGCCATCGGAGGTCTCGTTCGCGATGATGTACTTCCTCGCAATGTCCTCCACGTGCTTTTTCACGTCGGCGCGGAACTGGCGCTGCGCCGCGGCGCGTTCCACGTCGTTGCCCTCCGGCGCGAGCATCCGGTGGTAATTTTCCAGCGGGAACTTCGAGTCCACGCACACGAGCCCGGTCGGCTCCGGCAGCTTCAGCACGCAGTCCACCCTCGCGCCGCTGGAGAGCGTGTACTGCATCTCGAATGCCGCGGGCGGCAGGACGTTTCGCACCAGCGCCTCGAGCTGCACCTCCCCGAAAGCGCCGCGCGAGCGCTTGTCGCCGAGCAGCTCCTGCAGGCTCACCACGCTGCCGGTGAGGGTCTCGATCTTCTTCTGCGCCTCGTCTATGGTCGCGAGCCGCGCCATCACGTTGACGAAGGTCTCGTTGGTCTTCTTGAAGCCCTCGTCGAGCCGCTCGTTCACCTTGCCGGCAATCTGCTCCAGCCGCTGGTCGATCCTCGCGTTCAGCTTGTCGGTGGTCTCGCTCAAACTCGCCGCGAGCGACAGTTGCAGCTGGCGCACGCTGTCGCGCGTCTGCTTCAACTCCTCGGCGACCGAGCCGCGGAGCCGGTCGCTCGAGTCGGCGAGGTGGCCGCCCAGGCGGTCGCCCTGGCGCGTCAGGCCCTCGTGAAGATCGGTCAGCATCGCGCGGTGCTTCGCCTCGAGCCCCTGCGCGATATCGCCCGGCAGGCGCTCCACGGAGCCGGTGAGCCGCCGCGCCCGGAATAGCATCCATACGACGACGGCAAGCGCGGCAAGCGCGGAGCCCAGGGCAAGTTCAACCATGCGCCATTCTAGCGTGTGCGAGGACGCGGCCCAAGCTGCGGCTCCGGGCCCGCGGGGCAGGCGTTCAGCCTGCCTCGCGCAGCGCAACCGAGGGCGGAGTGGAGAACACGGAGCGCAGCCCGATGCGCGCATTGAGCATCACCAGGCACGCGCCGACCAACGGCCCGAGGAGCGCGAGCCAGTAGTTCGGCTCCAGATTCAATTGAAACACTTCGAATGCGAGCACGCTCCCGATCGCGAGGGCCGCCGCCGAGCCGAGTGCGCCCGCCAAAAGTCCCATGAACAGGAACTCCACGCGGTGCGCCGCGCGCACCTGCCGCGCCCGCGCGCCGAGCGCGCGCAGCAGGGCGGCCTAGCGCCGGCGCTCGTCCTCGGTGGCGCCGAGCGCGGCGTACAGCACGATAAGGCCCGCCGCGAGCGCGAACAGGAACACGAACTGCACCGCGGCGATCACCTGGTCGAGGATCGTCTGGAGTTGCCG
>VGID01000032.1 GCA_016868035.1 Betaproteobacteria bacterium
GGTGGATAAACCAGAAGCAGGTTCGCTCGTTAGCAATGACATGCCGGTAGTCGTAGAGCCCCATGAGAAGACCTCCCAGGGCTCCACCGTAGCAGCGAGCGTTTTACCCATTAAGTAGGACATTGCCCAAACTTATTGGATCAACGTAGGCCGGACCGTAAAACCCGTCATAAGCGTTTGTCTGCCAAGGGGGCATTGGCGGCTTCCCTTGCTTACGCAGGAGTATTAATCGGGTCAGTAGGAAAGCCTCGCCAATTATTTTCTAAGTGTTGGGTATTACTCTAGGGATAGCACAAAGGACCACGAAGCTGCACAAGCAATTGTTTGAGCCGCAGCATATAGCCTTCGAGGATAAGGTATCCCTGTGACAACAAAATTATTTTCCTTTGCGGCACCATGATCAGCGCGGGTGCGTTTTGGGAGACGTGTCTCGTCACATTCGGGCTTCGACAGGGCCTGCGTGCATTTGCTGCGGCCACTCCGTAGCGGAACTTTATCGTGAATTGTCAGATCGTCTGTATGGATCCGCTGGATCCTGGCGAATGGTTCGCTGTATGGATTCTTCGTGCCACACCATTCGGCTCGATTTAGCGGCGGGTCCAGGAGACATCTCGAAACCGTACGGTGAATACTTTACCCACGATGCACCGAAGGGCACGCCCCACGGAATACGTCGGATTTATCGTACTCTCAGGTACGGTTTTATAGCGCATCAATTCGGCTACACACGCGTGGGCGAACGGCCTTCGCATCGAGTCTTGGGATGGATTTTGTCGTTACTTCCAGAGTGCCGCGCGTATTTCGAAGCGAGTGTAATGTGGCTCCGCGCCAAACCTGGCGGTCGGGTGCTAGATGTCGGATGTGGCCGGGGCGATCTAGTTGCGGAACTAACTGAGCTTGGGTGGAAGGCACAAGGAATTGACACTGACCGGCAAGCATTAGCAATTGCCCGCGACAGGGGATTAGAAGTAATGGAAGGATGCCTCGACGCGCAGGATCTAGCCGCGAACACTTATGATGCAGTGGTGATGAGCCATGTCATTGAACACTTGGAGGACCCTCGACGAACCATCCAGGAATGTTGGAGAGTGCTAAAACCGGGCGGGACATTGGTATTGTTAACGCCGAATCCGGAGAGTCTCGGCCATAGACTCTTCCAGCGCGACTGGCTGCATCTCGATCCGCCACGCCATCTTCATCTGTTCCCGACGGGCGCTCTTTCAAAGATTGTACGGGAGGCTGGTTTTTCGAGGGTGCAAAGTTTTACTCATATTCGCGATGCTCGCATGACGCTCGGTGCAAGCATCCAGCTTCGAAGGAAAGGCAGCTATGTTTTCGGAAAGCTGCCGTTGCCTGTCAAGCTAGTTGGTTCCCTTTTGGCTAACTTGGAATGGCTCGCGGTGTTGTTCTCCTCACGCATGGGCGAGGAGTTGACGGTTATTGCAGAAAAGTGATTACATCGAATACGATTGGTGGCTCGCGACGAAAAATCTACCTTCGAGACACCCCAAACCGGAGTATTGATATCAGCAATCCAGATCCATGGATACGGGAAGCCTGGATCACGCGGCGTTTCTTCAATACTTCAGGAAGCCCCTTTATCGCATCAAGTTTTGCCCGGAAGATCGTCTTCGCGGCTCCCGTCAATGCGAACCACACGATTGTTGCGAGACCTGCCGCAAGATGAATCGGCAGAAATACCCATATCCAGGGCGATGGCATGTTTTTTATATACGTCCATGTCAGGTTTCGATGTCCGTGGTAGACGGAGAAATCGGAGTGCTTCCCGGTAATGGCGGCGCCTTTATGGGCAACTATTGCCTGTGGAACATATAGGCAACGGTGGCCAAGTAATCGCAGACGGAAACCAAGATCCACATCCTCGACATAGCAGAAATAATTCTCGTCAAATCCACCAGCATCGAGAAATGCATCGCGGCGATAGAGAGCAGCTGCGGCACAAGGTGAAAAAATCTCCCGCTCAACCAGATAATTCCCGGCTGCCGGTGCACCATGGCCCTCTCGCCAAACGAGTCCGCTCACGTGGTACACGTCACCGACTCCGTCGAGGCGATCGGGGGCGTCCGCCATCAACATGCGGCTCCCGAAGAACGTGTATTCGGGGCGGTTCTTCGCGGCGGTGAGCAGTTCCTCGAGCCATGTAGACTCCGGGAATGCATCGGGGTTCAGTAGAGCAACCCACTCGCACCCGTCTGCGCGCTGGACCGCAAGGTTATTCGCGGCCGCAAATCCCGTATTCTGGTCCAGGCGAATCAGCGTAACATCAGGGAAATGGCTCGCGACCGCGTCACAAGATCCATCGCTGCTCGCATTGTCAACGACAAAGATCTGCTTGGGCTGTACAGTCTGCCGCGAAACCGCACTCAGACAGCGCACCAGTAACTCGCCGGCATTCCAGTTAACGATGATGACCGCCACGCTCACTCGGCTTGTAGCGGCGTTGTCGGGCATAACGTTCTGGGGATTGGCGTGGCTGTGGGACGGTCTTGCTAGACTATCAAACCGGCAACTTATTTGCGGCTTATTTGCGGCAAATCGTCGCTGTGGGCGGCGAGTACCAAACACGGGCATCTACTCGCTGTAAGCGCATGGTCACGTCGTAGCACCGCCGCGCCCAGCCCGAAAGATCCGCTTCGACCGCCCACCCCGAGGCGGCCACCGCTGGGATCTCGAACACTTCGGCAACGTCCTTGCGCATGAATCCGTAACGGGTCCCGGGCAGAGCTTTGTCGTCCAGCATTACGGTGACGCCCTCGACAAGGGTTTCGCTTCGCAGGTCAAACGCCCAGCCCGCCCTCGACGAACTCACCCCCCGTCACCGCATCCCGATGGCCGCAGGATAAATCATCGAGCGTGACGACGTCGTGCCCGGCGCCCGGCAGCCGCTTCACCATGTGGGAGCCGATATATCCCGCTCCGCCGGCAACCAGAATTCGCATCAACATGTCCTCCGTTCATCCGCCCGCCTTCGGCGCAGGCCGGCAATCCTTTGCCGGCATCGATCACGACGCCGCAAAATTCCCAGGTCGCCCGACTTCCGCCCAAGGCATCACTTCAACCCCCAGTCGGCTCTGGCCCTTGTCACCGCCATAAACGAGCCAAGCCTTGCCGGAAACCCGGCCCGCCAATCTCTTCCAGTGTTCCAGGTTCCGGAAAAAATCCACGGCGACTGTCTGCCCGGCCTTAATCTCCACCGGAATCAGACGATTTCCTTCCTCGATCAGGACATCCACTTCATGGCCCGAGCGGTCACGCCAGAAATAGAGGTCCGACTCCAGCCCTTTGTTAAAACGGTTCTTTAACAGCTCTCCAAGGACCCAGGTTTCGAACAGCGCGCCCCGTTGCGGATGACTGTCCAGTTGGCCGGGCGTCTGGATCCCAAGCAACCAACACGCCAAGCCCGTGTCGAGAAAGTACAACTTGGGGGTCTTCACCAGGCGTTTTCGGAAGTTTCTGTGATGCGGCTGCAGCAGGTGCAGGATATAGCTTGCTTCCAGAACAGACAGCCAGGCCTTCGCAGTGTTATGCGTCACCCCGCAATCGCTGGCCAGCTCGGACAGATTGGTGAGCTGCCCGGTGCGACCGGCGCACATCCGCACGAAGCGCTGGAAAGCATTCAGGTCCCGCACGTTGATGATTTGCCGCACGTCTCGTTCGATATAGGTGCGCACGTAATTGCCGTACCAGACCCCGATTTGCGTGCGCCCGTCGTAGATCGGCGGATACAGCCCCCGAAGCAGCAAGTCGCTCAGCGTCTTGGGAGCCCTCTTTACCGCCTGAAGCTCTCCCAAGGCAAACGGCAGCAGAGGAACCAACGCCACCCTCCCGGCCAGGGACTGCGAGATTCCGGACAGCAGATTGAACTGCTGCGAGCCGGTCAGGACAAACAGCCCTTTTCGCCTGATCTGGTCCATGCGCGTCTGCAGGTAGGAAAACAGGGATGGACAGTGTTGGACTTCATCCAGGATCGCCCCATCTGGATAACGGCTCAGGAAGCCACCGGGGTCATCGCTGGCGAATCGCCGTTCGTCCAAGTCCTCGAGCGACACGTAGGGCTTGTCCGGAAACGCTTTCCTCACCAGTGTCGTCTTTCCCGACTGGCGTGGCCCGGTAACCGCAACAGCCGGATATTCCCCCGCCAACCGCAGCAACGCGGCTTCAGCCTGTCTCGGAATCAGCATGGCCGGGACAGGCTAGCGCGATGTAGGCTGATTGTCAATTCTTTTTACAATCCACGCGTCACGGCGCTGCGGTCGCGCCCCAGCCGCGACGCGAGCGAGCCGATCGATCCGGGATGCGCCTTCACCGCCCGCAGGAGCTCCAGCTTTGCCGGGCTCAGGACCCGCATCCTATCCACGGGGTCCTCGAAGGTGATCAGGCGCGATACCGCCAGGCGCTGACCCAGACGGGCGCGCTTCGCGTACTTCCGACCCCGTTCGAAGAACTCGCGCGCCGTTCCTACTCGTACCGTTGTCCGTTACCGCAGAGATGAGGTGACGACTGACGAGGTGACGGCCGGAGAGTGAACGGTCGGGGGTGAACGGTGAGAACCCGTGAGCCGTGAGCGGTGAGCCGCTCGCAAGTGGACAGTGTGCCGCGCTTCAGCGAAGCAGCGCCCGGATCCTGGCCAGAACGTCTGCAACCACCGCGTCCGATGTCCGGCCTTTGCGTTGCGCGCGCCGCGCCTTCCAGTCCACGCTCCTGACCCGGTCAGCAAGAACCACACCCGACTGCCCGCCGGGGGCATCCACCGGAACCTCAAAGGGGTACCCCTTGAGCTGTGTAGTCATGGGGCAGCACAGCATCAGAAGGCCTCACGGCCCTCGGGCGCACCGAATTCCACTTCGCCGTGAAGGTTCGCGCGGCGAATACCGGCCACCAGCTCGTCGAGCGAGTATTCTCGCTTTGCGGGACGGCGCAGCCGGATGTGTCGATTCAAGCCGAGGGCTTCCGTATGGGCCGAGCCAGGAAAAAGGTCGTGTAACTCTTCGACGAGAACCGGGGAGAGGTTCTGATCAAACAGGAGCTTCAAGAACCGACGGCGACTTGGCTACGTTCCCGGTCGGCAGCGTAACTCAGGCACGCCCGTATATCCTCCCGCGTGAGGTACGGGAAGTCGCGCAGAACATCTTCAACGCTCATTCCGGACGCCAGATACTCCAGCACGTCATAAACCGTGATCCGCATGCCCCGAATGCACGGTTTGCCCGAACGCTTGCCCGGCTCGACGGTAATGATGTCGCGGTAATTGACGGTTTTGGTCATTGCGCATCCATTATATTCGTCAATTGGAGGCCGCGCCACGCTTCGAACACGTGGCGCTTGCCGGCGTGTTACGAAAAGATCTCAGCTTGCTTGAGCGGCAATCCGGCTCGGTCCTTGGGGGAGAGGGTTGGCTCGCCTTGGAGCGGCCAGGCGATGGCAAGGTCGCGGTCGTTCCAGGCGATGCAGCGCTCGTGCTCGGGCGCGTAGTAGTCGGTGGTCTTGTAGACGAAGTCCGCTGAATCCGAGAGCACGAGAAAGCCGTGGGCAAATCCCTCGGGGATCCAGAGCATTCGCTTGTTCTCCGCAGATAGCATTGTCCCCGTCCACTTGCCGAACGTAGGAGAACTCCTGCGAAGGTCCACAGCCACGTCGAATACTTCCCCGGAGACCACGCGCACCAGCCTGGCTTGCGTCTGCGCGATCTGGTAATGCAGTCCGCGAAGCACGTTTCTTCCCGAGCGCGAGTGGTTGTCCTGAACGAAATGTGGATTGCGCGCGGTGTTTTCCGTGAAGACGCGATGGTTAAAACTCTCGAAGAAGAAACCACGCAGGAGCTTGTCGCGCTCAAGTCCGACAAGCTCCTAGCATGACCGATATCTCAGCTTTCTCAAAGTAGAGTAGAGACGTGAGACAGATGTTGCCGACCGGTCGTGACTGCCAGTGGCGGGCATCCGTTCGGATTAGGCTTAGAGTCATTTCGTAGCACCGCCGCGCCCAGCCCGAAAGATCCGCTTCGACCGCCCACCCCGAAGCCACCGCGGCCGGAATCCCGAACACCTCAGCAACGTCCTTGCGCATGAGCCCGTAACGGGTCTGCGGCAGGGGTTTGCCGTCGAGCAGCACGGTGACGTCCTTGAGAAGGCTTTCGTTGCGCTGGTCGAACGCCCAGACTGCCGTGGAATCGTGAAACGGGAAATGGGAAATGGGGAATGGGGAATAGTGGGCAGTGGGCAGTGAGCGGAGAGACCCGGTGAATCGTGAAACGTGAATCGGAAATCGGCAAGAACTCGTAAATGGTGAACCGTATAAACGCCCTTATCGCCCGATACTGTTGTGTGAGCCAGATTTGACATTTGCGATCGAACGGCGTGCAAGGCTTCCTACTAGGGCTCGGATGGCGTAAGCTTTCTCGGGAACGTGATTCTGATCGCCACACCATGCTGAAGGAAATCGAGCAGCGCAAGAGCGAAATTCAGGCGCTTTGCCGCCGGTTCCGCGTCAGACGCCTGGACTTGTTCGGGTCCGCTGCCGCGGGCGCCGACGGGCCGCGCGCGAACGACCTGGATTTCCTGGTCGACCTCGGTGATCTTTCCCCCAAGGAATATGCGGAGGCGTACTTCGCTCTGCGGGAGGCGCTCGAGCAGCTTTTCGCGCGGCCGGTGGATCTGGTTACGGCTCCCAGCGTCCGCAACCCTTTCTTCAAGCAGCGCCTGGAGCAGACGAGATCCATGCTCTATGCCGCTTGAAGCGCGCAAATACCTGTTCGACATCCAGCAGGCCATAGATCTGATTGACGGGTTCTGCGCCGGCAAGAGCTTCGCGGACTACCAAGAGACCCGATGCTGCGGTCCGCTGTCGAGCGGCAATTCGAAATCGTCGGGGAAGCAATCTCACGGCTGGCGCAGCTGAACCCGTCGCTCGCGGAGAAGCTCACCGAATACCGCAGGATCATCGCCTTCCGGAACATCCTGATCCATGCTTACGCGACGATTGACGACCGGATAGTGTGGGGCTTAGTCGAAGGCAAGCTTCCTCAGCTGCGACGGGAGGTAAAGGCTCTGCTGTCCGCGCGCAAAGACTGACGTACAGTGGCCATTGGCGAATCAGAAATCGGGAACGGGAAATGGAGAATGGGTGGAAACCCGTGAATCGGGAATGGGCAATCATTCACTGCGAGGCCGTGTTTCAAGGCCAGAGTCGACCTTCTGCGAGCTTCTCCAGCAGCAAATCCAGCGGCCAGACTTCGATGCCGTCTTCGGTCCGCAGCCGGCGCTCGCCCAGATAGACGAGCACGCGGCGCGCAATGCGCGGTAGCTCCGCGATCGCCCGCAACCCGGAGAGCTGCGGGGTTGAGAAACGGGACTGCGCCTTGACCTCGAGCGCGAGGTATTCCCGGCCGCGCCGCAGCAGGAAATCGACTTCGGTCTGACGGGCCTGCAAGGGCGCCCAATACGTCACCTCTTCGAAAAGGGCGGATCGCTCGTCATGGGCCCGCAGCAGGGTCAGGATCCAGCCTTCAAACAGCGCGCCGCGCTCTTCCGCTCCCACGGGGCCTAGTTGGCGCTTCGCCGCGCGCACGAGGCCGGGATCGACCCAGTAGAGCTTCGGATGCCGGCGTTCACGGACGCGCAGGCGCGGCTCGAAGGCGGGCAAGAGCGTCGCGAGAAGCGTGTCCTGGAGGATGCCTAGGTAGCCCTCGACGGTGGTGCGCGCCGTCGCCGCATCGCGCGCCAGCCCGGCCACGTTGACGATCTGCCCGTGAAAGAGGGCCGCCACGGGCAGGAAGCGCAGGAATCCCGGCAGGTTTCTCACCAAAGCCTCGGCGCGAATCTCCTCGCGCACGTAGAGCTGCACGTAGGCCTCGAGCGTGGCGCGCGGATCATCGGCCTGCCACACGAGCGGTATGCTGCCGAAGCGCAGCACCCGTTCGAGGTCGAAGTCTTTCCCGAGCTCGGCCGGCACCAGCGGATAGAGCGTTCGCAGGGTCGCGCGCCCTGCGAGCAGATTCGTGGCGGCGGTCTTGAATCGGCGCGCGCTCGATCCGAGCAGCACGAACCGGCGGCGCGTGGTCTCGATGGCACGGTGCACCTCGTTCAGCAGGGCGGGCACGCGCTGCACTTCGTCGAGCACGACAATGCGTTGCGCCGGCAGGGTGCGCAGCTCCATGGCGAGCAGGCCGGGATGGGCGAGGAGCGCCTGATAACGCGACTCGTCCAGCAGGTCAACAACATGGGCGTCGGGAAACTGCTCCCGCGCCCAGGTGCTCTTGCCCGCGCCGCGGACGCCGAACAGGAAGAAGCTGCCCTTGGGCGGCGTCAGCAAGCGGTGATAATGCTTGGAAGGCACGCCGTGATTTTACCACGCAAAATGACGGCATGGTGGCAGACCGCGCGGACCGCGATGATCACAATATTAAAGCTTGTCTCTGGATTTGCAGCGACCCCACTCCCAGGAGAGCGGCCGGGGCGATCCGCCTCCGCACGGTGTTGCAGCCCGTCACACAGGGCGTGTCTCAAGGAACGCGCGCAACTGCGCTTCCCGGTGCGGCACCTCGACGAAGACCGCCTTGTGGCGGTTGAGCGCCTCGCGGCGCATGCGCGTCACGGTCGCGTGGTGCCAGACGAGCTCGTTCTCTTTCCGGGCGGGCATGGGCAATTTAACCACGGAATCGAATGTCCGTGATTCGTGATCCGTGAGCCGTGAGCCGAAGAACCATCGGCCACGGAAGCACACGGAAACACACGGACGAAACCATGGCAGCTGAACGGCCGGCGAGGAATGAGACTGAACCGATTCCGGGGTTGCCGCTCATCACTCATCACTTCGCATTGCCTTTCGGTGACCTTCCGTGTGGTTCCGTGGCTAACAGGTTTTCCCGATTTACCGTTCACGAATTGCGGACCGGCTCCCATAGCGCGCTCACCGGGGCGGCGATCATGCGCTCGCCGAACGGCACAGCCGCGTCTCCGTCATGGAGCAGGACGCCGCAGGCGAACTTCCTGCCAGCTATCTCGGCGAGCGCGTGCAGGCCGGAGAAGTCCGATGCGGAGACCGTCGCGGACGCCTTCACTTCGACACCTGCGATCCTGCCGCCGGGGCCCTCCAGTACCACGTCAACCTCGCGCCCGGTTGATGTCCTGGAACGCTACGCAATCATCGGATTCACAACACGCAGTTCAGGAAAGCAGGACGAGACTGGGGGATTCGAGCCAGGCATCGACCTGCGCCGCAGCTCTCGCGAGCGGCGTCGGGGGCACGAATATGCGCGGGTGCGTGACGATCGCCAGAAACTCGTGCACGCAGGGCCACGGAATGGTCCACGGCGCCGAACCCTCCGCCAGTCCGCATGGATGTCTTTATGATCCGGCGGCTGCGCCGGTTCAAGGCGACGGGCCGCCTCAGTCAAACCGCAGGCCGCGACACGTGACCAGGCTCGGGTCGCCGCCGCGGCAACTCCGGGTCGGATATCGCAGGCGCCACGAGCACGGTCTCGTCACCCGCGGGAGGGCGTCAAGCGTTTTTTTTGCTGATGCCCGGTGATTGCCAGTTACTTGAGACAGGGCCTTGCCAACGGTTGCGATTGCCAGGCGCTGCCGGTCGAGCGCACCATGCGTAGACGGATGTCGTAACATCTCCGTGCCCAGCCCGATAGATCCGCTTCGACCGCCCACCCCGAGGCGGCCACCGCCGGGATCTCGAACACTTCGGCGACGTCATTTCGCATGAGCCCGTAACGGGTCTGCGGCAGGGGCCTGTTGTCGCGCATCACGGTGAACGCCTTGGCGACATCGCCTACTGGCTAAGCGCCCGCCGCGCGGGGACCGCGTTACGGTCCCGATCAGTAGAAACGCACGACTTCCAATCCGATCGCGCGTCCCGCACCCGCCATCATTCGATCTGCTGTGGCCAACTGCCGAACGTTGCCGCCGCGGGCAACCGCCAGATGGATGGCGTCCAGCGTGCGGAGCGGAAATCTACCGAGCCGGGCGACCAATCCCAGCGCCGCGATCAGGTGCTCGTCCGCAACCGGGAATACCTCCAAAAATCCCGCCCGCATGTCCTGTTCGAACGCTGCGAACACACGCGACTCGATCGTTCTTTTGATCTCACCGGCGCGCCGGCGCCGGGCGAGCAGGCAGCGGAACTCGACGACCGTGAGGCGGCTGATTGCCGCCGAGGGCTGCTCCCGGATGAACGCCTCGAATTCTTCCGAGAACGGCTCGTTGAGATACCACTTCGCCAACGCGCTGGTATCGAGGTATGGCCCCATCAACGCTCGTCGCGCCCGGCGCGAACGTGCTTCTCGCTGCCTTTCTTAAGGCGGGGCATGCCGGCGCGCAATTCGGCGTGCGAGGGCATTCGCCGTTTTCCGCGAAGCGGCAGAAGGCGCGCAATCCACCGGCCACGGCGCGTAACCACCACCTCGCCCTCGGACTCAACGAGCTCGTCGAGGTGCGCCAGTTCCTTGCGGATTTCCCGAATGCTGAGCGTTTTCATCAACCGACCCATGTGTCACAACAAATTTTATTGTGGCACATAAACCCGCCGGTCGCAAACCGCGGCATTTCCCAGGCGCGAGAAATTATCTGAGACAGACGCTGCCGAGCGTCGGTGATTGCCACTGGCCGGCGTCGGGCCGGATCAGGCGGAGGCTCACATCGTAACATTGGCGGGGCCAGCCCGAGATGTCTGCTTCTACTGCCCATCCCGAAGCTGCAACTGCAGGAATCTCGAACACCTCGGCGACGTCCTTGCGCATGAGCCGGTAACGGGTCTGCGGCAGGGGTTTGCCGTCGAGCAGCACGGTGACGTCCTTTAGGAGCGCCTCGTTGCGCTGGTCGAACGCCCAGCCCGCCGCGGTGAACACGTTCCCTTTGAGCTCATACCTTGCGGCCTTCCCGGGCCACGGCCGGTTGTCCACGTGGTCTATGATGAAGCGCAAGTTGCCCATCGAGTCCACGTAGCCGTTCTTGATCCAGGAGATCAGGTGCTCGGGCGTGTGTTTTCGCCCGGTCGCCTCGAGCGCGGCGCGGTACGCGCGCAGGAACTCGCGCCCGATGCTGTCCTCGCGGATGACGCGGTAGTAGAGCGAGGTCTGCCCGGTGGCCGCATCCAGGTCGTGGTTCCCGTCGAGCAATAGCGCAACGGCGCTTGCGAGGCCGGGGCGGTCCGCGCCGTCGCGGCAGTGCACGAGCAGCGGCCGCGGCGCGCGTTGCAGTGCATCGACGAGCTTCAGCAGCGCGGCGATGTCCGGCAGCCCGCGCGAGCGGAACTCGATGTCGTGCACCTCGATTCCAAGCCGCGGCGCATCGTTTCGGACGGCCCGATACCACTCCTTCTCGCGATTGGAGCCGCGCAGATTGATGACGGTCTTGATGCCGTGCTGTTTCACGACCGCCTCGAGCTGGGCCGCCTTGGGCTGCGCGCTGCGATAGAGCTTGCCGGCGATCACGGGATGGAAGTTTGCACCCGTAAGCCAGATTGCCAGCCCTGCGACCACGATCACGCAGAACGCGAGGAGGGCGAGGAGGAAACGTTTGAACGTCATCTATGAATCGGGGAATGGGGAATGGAAAACAGTGAACAGTGAACAGTGAACAGTAAGCAGTGAGCGGAGAGGCCCGGTGAATCGCAGGTCGTAAATGGGTAATGGGCGATCAACCGCGTGATTAAGTGACTGAGTGATTCAGCGATTGAGTGATCGGGGAACGGGGAGCGATGAACAGTGACCGGTGAGCGGGAAAACCCGTGAATCGTGAAAGCGGGTCATTTGCTGTAACACGTCAGAAATTCCGCGGGGGTGACCACCTCGATATCCATATAGCGCTCTACGCTACGGACTGCCTTGTCGCCGGTCACGATTACTTTAGCTTCAAGCTCGACCGCGCACTCAAACAGCATGTTGTCGTCGGGATCGTGCTTCAGAACCTGCAACGGGGAAGTGGAGGCAGTGAAAACAAGATTGTGGCCCGACGCGAATAGGTCGAGCAATTCGTGGATGAGGTCCGCCCGCACACCCAGCCGATCCAGGACGTCCACGTACTCGTCAATGAGATCGCGGGAAACGCAGAGCGTTATCTCTCCGCGTTTCCAGTGTTCGATGACCTCGCGCGGCGGTCCGCCAAAGAACGATGACACGAGAACGTTCGTGTCAACGACGACCCGCATCTCGGGTCTTTGATTTCCTGACCTCTCGCACTGCCTTTGCCACGTCGCCCGCGGTGAGCCCCGCGGACTTCAGGCGCTGGCCGATTCGCCCCCAGAGAGCGTCGATGTACGAAGCGACGTCGCGGTTCTTGACGTACTCCTCGATGAGATCGCGCACTACCTGCGTGGCGGTCTTTCCCTCCCGCGTCGCCAACCTCGCGAGCTTGCGCTTGAGCTCGGGGTCCATCCGAATCAAAAGTTGCTCTGCCATGCCTGTCCTCTATTGCTATCCGGGTGATATCCCAGATATACAAGATAGCATATTCAAGGCCAAACATGCACGCGCGATCGGCCGGTTGGTATCCTAGTCTCGAACCCCTTCTCCTGCGGCCCATTGCGTTCCGCTCCACCTATCGTTCGCCGCAAACGGCAAGAATTCCTGAATCGGGAACGGGGGAATGGGGAATAGTGAACAGTGAGCAGTGAGCAGTGAGCGGGGAGACCCGGTGAATCGCAAAACGGCCCGAAGTTCGTGAAACATGAATCGAAAAGGCACGTTGCTCGCATCACTGCCCATTTCCTATTTCCTATTTTCCATTTCCTGGAGTTCGGCAAGAAAGGCGCGCAACTGGTCTTCCCAGCGCGGCATCTCGATCCCGAACACTTGTTTGATCTTGGTCTTGTCGGTGACAGGGTGAGGCGGCCTGCGGGCCGGCAGCGGGTACTGGTCCGACGTTATCGGTTTTATGGTTGCCCAGCCGTCGGACGACCCCGTGAGTTCCCGCATGGCGCCGATGATCGCCCTTGCGAACTCGTAGCGCGAGGTATGGCCCATGGCGGAAAGGTGGTAGATGCCGCTCTGTTCCCGGATCGCTTCCCCACAACGCAAGAGGTCTGCGCTTGCTTCGGCCAGCCGTCGCGCCCGCGTCGGTGAGCCGGTCTGGTCGTTCACCACGCCGAGTTCCTTCTTCTCCCGCGCAAGGCGCAGGATGGCGAGCACGAAATTTGGCCCGCCGCTGCTGTAGATCCAACTGGTGCGCAGGATGATGTACACGCCCCCGGCCGACTCTATCGCGCGCTCACCGGCGAGTTTCGTCTTGCCGTAGACGTTCACCGGGTTCGGCGCGTCTTCCTCCGTGTACAGCTCCTTCCGCTCGCCATCGAACACATAGTCGGTGGAATAGTGGATAAGTGCTGCTCCGACGTGCTTCGCTTCCTCGGCGAGGATGCCCGGGGCGACGCCGTTCACCTGCATCGCGAGATCGGGCTCGGCTTCCGCCTTGTCCACGGTCGTGTACCCGGCTGCGTTCACGATGATCGCCGGCTTCGCATCGCGGATCGCGCGGCGGATCGAGTCCGGATTCGCGAGATCCATCTCCTCCCGGCCGGTTGCGACGACATGGCCGAGCGGCCCGAGAGCGACGACCAGCTCGGAGCCCAATTGCCCCGTTTTCCCCGCGAGAAGAATTCTCATCGTTCGTGAATCGGGAACCGGAAACAGGGAATGGGGAACAGTGACAGTCTACTGTTCACCATTTATCCCGCAATCTGGCGATGCACTGCTTCAGCATGGAGTTCGAGGGCGGGGGTGTCAAGACGAGGGCTGGGCGGCCTCCCGCGCCGGCGTGCAGCAAGCTTGCCAGCGTTCGCGGCACGATGTATGATTCATGTCATACATTAGTGTGGAGCGGCTCCCATGAAAGTGCTGTCAGTGCGGCTCAATGACCGGGAAGCGGCCGAGCTCCGGGCGCTTTGTGAGCGCACCGGACTCACGCCTTCGAAAGCGGTCAAGCGAGGCATCGCTGAGATAGCCGGCACGGCGACGGGCCGGAAAACGCTCGGAGAGATCGCCCGCGAGCTCGACTTGGCCGGATGCTTCGCCGGGCCCCCCGATCTCGGAGAGCGGCACGATCACTACCTGAGGCGGGCGCTCAGGGGCAAGCGTGCAAAGGGTCATCGTTGACACCGGGCCGATCGTGGCCCTGCATAACCGGCGGGAACGCTCGCATGCCCGCGCGCTGCGCTTCTTTGACGGGTTCGCCGGGGTGGCATTCACGACCTGGGCGGTCGTGACCGAAAGCTGGCACCTGTTGCCGGCGCACCGGCGGGACCGGCTGCTGCCGTGGCTCGAGCGGGGCGGCGCCCACATCGTGCATGTGCCCGAGGACGAAATCGCGCGTGTCCATCAGTTGATGGAACGCTATCGCGACCGGCCGATGGCGCTCGCGGATGCCACCCTGGTATGGCTGGCCGGGCGCGAGCGGCTGGCCGACATAGTCACCCTGGACGGCGGATTCGAAATTTACCGAACGGCTGCCGGGGCGCGCCTGGTCAACCATCTCGCGTGATCGTCTTTGCGGCGCTTTCCGGCGCGTCACGCAAAGACTTCGGCCTGCTTGAAGGGTACTCCGGCGCGGTCCTTCTTCGACACGACCGGCTCGCCATTCAGTGGCCAGTCGATCTTGAGTGCCGGGTCGTTCCAGACGATGCAGCGCTCGTGCTGCGGAGCCCAGTAGTCGGTCGTCTTGTACTGCACCTCGGCGCAGTCGCTCGTTACCAGGAACCCGTGAGCGAATCCCGGCGGAATCCACCGCATGCGCCGGTTCTTTTCCGACAGGATTTCCGCGCTCCATTTGCCGAAGGTAGCGGAACTCTTGCGGATGTCCACAGTGACATCGAAAACTTCTCCGTTGGTGACTCTTACAAGCTTTCCCTGCGGCTGCCGGATCTGGTAGTGCAGGCCGCGCAGGACGTTTCTTCCCGATCGCGAGTGATTGTCCTGTACGAAGCGGACGTTGATTCCGGCACTGTTGGCAAACGCGCGCTCGTTGAAGCTCTCGTAGAAAAACCCGCGTTCGTCGCCGAAGACCTCCGGTTCGAGGATCAGGAGGCCGGGGATGCTGGAGGGGATAACTTTCACTCTTGTTCGTTAATCGTTTCCCGATTCACGGCTCCTTGAGCACGGCCTTGAGATACCGCGCATACGGGTTGTCGTTCATGGAGGCGGCGAGTTTCTCGAGCTGCTCCGCGGCGATGAATTTCATGCGGTACGCGATTTCCTCGGGGCAGGCGACTTTCAGGCCCTGCCGCTTCTCGATCGTTTCGATGAACATGGATGCGTCTAGCAGGGCGTCATGCGTGCCCGTGTCGAGCCAGGCGATGCCGCGCCCCAGGAGTCTGACTGAAAGCTCGCCGCGGCGCAGGTATTCGTTGTTGACGTCGGTTATCTCGAGTTCGCCGCGGGCGGAAGGTTTGAGGTTGCGGGAGATGTCGACGACCTTGTTGTCGTAGACGAAGAACCCGGTGACCGCGTATCGGGATTTCGGGTGCTTTGGCTTCTCCTCGATCGAGAGCACTTTGCCGTTCTTGTCGAATTCCACCACGCCGGAACGCTCCGGATCCTGAACCTGGTAGGCGAAAATCGTGGCGCCGGTGCTCTTTTCGGTCGCCGCCTTCAGTTCATTGCCGAGATTGTGGCCGTAAAAAATGTTGTCACCGAGGATCAGGGTGCACGGCTCTTTTCCGATGAAATCCGCGCCGATGATAAAGGCCTGGGGCAAGCCTCCGGGCGCCGTCTGTACTGCGTAGGAAATGTCGAGACCCCATTTGTGTCCGTTCCCGAGAAGTTGTTCGAAACGGGGTGTGTCCTGTGGCGTCGAGATCAGCAGAATTTCGCGGACTCCCGCGAGCATCAGCGTCGTCAGCGGATAATAGATCATCGGCTTGTCGTACACCGGCAGCAGCTGCTTGGAGACGACCTGCGTCGCCGGATACAGCCTCGAGCCCGCGCCACCTGCCAGGATGATGCCTTTCATCGTGACTCGTAATGGGGAATGGGAAATGGGGAATGGGAAATGGGGAATCGGAAATAGTCTACCCGGGATTCGAACCGGTTGCCTTGCGGTGAAACCCGGTAACGAGTCTCGCTACCCGTTCCAGCAACGGAAATACTTCGTGCCGTGCTTCGAGGTAACCGAGATCGACGGCGATGAGGAGCTGCGTTTCCAGCTCGCTGAGAGAGCCTTTCGCAACGTTAAGAAACTGGGCGAGTTCTCTACGGCTTGCCCGTGCAGATCCTTCAGCGATGTTGCTCGGTATCGAGATTGCGGACCTGCGGATTTGCGCGGTGAGACCGAACAGTTCGTCCCTGGCAAAAGAACGCGTAGCGGCGTACACTACCTTAACCAGATTCATCGCCTCGCGCCATGCGTCCAGGTTTTCATGTGGACGAACCAATTACTGTTCCTATTTCCTATTTCCCATTTCCCGGTCGGCGTAATTCAGCTCCACCCAGTCGCGGTAGGCTCCGCTGGTGACGCTGTCCACCCAATCCATGTGGTCGAGGTACCAGTGGACGGTCTTGCGCAGCCCGGTCTCGAAGCGCTCGCGCGCCCGCCAGCCGAGCTCGCGCTCGATCTTGCGGGCGTCCATGGCGTAGCGGCGGTCGTGGCCCGGCCGGTCTTTCACCAGAGTGACGAGTGACGAGTGACGGGTGATGGGTTTCGAGCCGTGAATCGTGAATCGTGAATCGTGAATCGCCGCCTCTAGCGGGCGGAGCTCGTCGAGGATCGCGCAGATGGATTGCACGACCTCGAGGTTTGTTTTTTCCGCGTTGCCCCCGATATTGTAGGTCTCTCCCACGCGCCCCTTGTTGAGCGCGAGGCGCACGCCAGCGCAGTGATCGCCCACGTAGAGCCAGTCGCGCACGTTGAGCCCGTCGCCGTACACCGGCACCGGCTTGCCGCGCGCCGCGTTGACGATTGCGAGCGGGATCAGCTTCTCGGGAAACTGGAACGGCCCGTAGTTGTTGGAGCAGTTGGTCGTGATGACGGGCAGCCCATAGGTGTGGTGGTAGGCCCGCACGAGGTGGTCCGACGCGGCCTTGGACGCAGCATATGGACTATTGGGCGAATACGAAGTGGTCTCGGTAAACGCGGGATCGTTCGACCCGAGGGACCCATACACTTCGTCGGTGGAGACGTGAAGGAACCGGAAATCGCTTCTTTCCGGTTCCTTGAGATTCGACCAATAAGCTCGAGCTTCCTCCAGCAAGTTGAAGGTCCCGACGACGTTGGTCTGGACGAACGCATCGGGACCGTGGATCGAGCGGTCCACGTGGCTCTCGGCGGCGAAGTTCACGACCGCACGCGGTTTGTGCTCGCGTAGAATTTTGCCGACGAACTCCCGGTCTCCAATGTCGCCTTTCACGAATACGTAGCGGTCGTCCTTGGCGGCGGCAGCCAGGTTCGCGGGATTCCCCGCGTAGGTCAGCTTGTCGAGATTCACGACCGGCGTGCCCTTGGTCGCGAGCCAGTCGAGGATGAAATTCGACCCGATGAAGCCGGCGCCGCCGGTGACGAGGATCAAGCGCGCACCCTGTTCCTGGAAGATGCATGAGCACCGCGCGTACGGGAGATAATCCGGCGCTCCCGCAGCAGGCGGATCACGCTTGCCGCGCAGGCCTGCACCGGCCGCGAATCCGTTTTGAGCACGAGCTCGGGGTGGAGCGGCGCTTCATAGGGGGCAGTCACCCCCGTATACTCCGGGATCTTTCCGGCTTTCGCCTTCGCATAGTGGCCCTTGGGGTCGCGCCGCTCGCAGACTTTCAACGGGCATGCGGTGTAAACCTCGAAGAACGCGCCGTCACGAAACAGGGCGCGGGCCGCGCGCCGGCTCGCACGCGTCGGGGAGATGAACGCGCACAGCACGATCGTGCCCGCCTCGTACATGAGTCTTGCGAGCTCGGCCATGCGCCGCAGGTGTTCGCGGCGGTCCGCCGCGCCGAACCCGAGATCCGAGCTCAGCCCGTGGCGCACGTTGTCGCCGTCGAGCACGTACACCTGGCAGCCTGCGCGAAAGAGCTGCTCCTCGACCGCGTGCGCCGTGGTGGATTTTCCGGAAGATGGAAGCCCGGTGAACCACACGACGGCGGCCTTGTGTCGGTTCGCCGCCTCACGCCTTTCGCGGGACACGGCAGAAAGGTGCGGGACGATGCTTTTCGGGTTCAAGTGGCGGGCGAGCGGCGAAAAATGCCCATATTCTATGCGCAAGCGGCAAATGCGTGTAGGCTACCCGCGACCCGCCCGCCGCGACCACACAATGAAAAAGATCCTGCTGGTCAAGACCTCCTCCATGGGGGACGTGGTGCACAACCTGCCGGCGGCGAGCGATATCGCTGCGGCCGAGGCGCAGTGCGAGCTGCATTGGGTGGTCGAGGAGTCGTTCGTTGCCATTCCCAGGCTGCATCCCTCGGTCAAGCGGGTAATCCCGGTCGCGATCCGCCGCTGGCGCCCGGGATGGTGGCGCAGCCGCACGCGCGCGGAGATCTCGGCGTTCATGAGGGAGCTCAAAAGCACGAGTTACGATGCCGTGATCGACACCCAGGGGCTTCTGAAGAGCGCGCTCGTCGCGCGCATTGCGCGCGGCACGCGCTACGGGCTCGATCGGGAGAGCGCGCGCGAGCCGCTTGGGCTTTTTTACAACCGGACATTTTCCGTGCCGTGGACGCTGCACGCGGTCGAGCGCAACCGCGCGCTCGCGGCGCAGGCGTTGGGCTACCCGCTTCGAAACGGCGTGGATTACGGCATCCGCGCGCCCCAGGGAGCGTTCCAATGGCTGCCTGCGGGGCGCTACGCGGTGCTGCTGCATGGAACGAGCGCGCACCGGAAGCTCTGGTCTGAACCCAACTGGATCGAGCTCGGCAGACGGCTGACGCTCGATGGGAGCCGCTGCGTGCTGCCGTGGGGCAGTCCGGAAGAATACGCGCGCAGCGAGCGCCTCGCGCAGCGGATTCCCGGGGCCCTCGTTCCACCGGAGACTACGCTTGCGCAGGCCGCGGCGCTGCTCGCGGGCGCCGGCGCGGTGGCGGGGGTGGATACGGGACTCACGCATCTGGCGGGAGCGCTGCGCGTGCCGACTGTCGGGATTTACTGCGCGACCGATCCGGCCGCGACCGGCCTCCATGGCTGCGCGCGCGCCGCGAACATCGGCGGCCCGGGGACACCACCGGCGGCCAGCGAGGTAATGGATGCGCTGGCGCGCCTCGTGGCGCGTGAATGGTGAACGGAAAACGGTGAACTGTAATCGGCTGGCAAGGACGAGGAACGCGGACCGGATGGTTCTTCTGTTCACTGTTCACCGTTCACCGCTCACTGGCGGGTGATGCGCATGATCACCCGCGTCGTTTACACGCTCCTGCTCTACTGCGCGCTGCCGTACGTGCTGCTGCGCCTGCTGTGGCGCGCGCGGCGGCAGCCCGGGTATCTCGAGCACGTCGCGGAGAGATTCGGCCGGTACGGCGCGCGCGCGGACGGCCCGACCCTATGGTTGCATGCCGTATCGGTCGGCGAGACGCGCGCGGCGGAGCCGCTGATCCGGGCGCTCTCCGCGCGCTATCCGGACCATCGCATCCTGCTCACCCACATGACGCCGACCGGCCGCGAGACCGGGGAGCAGCTCTACGGCGATCGCGTGATGCGCGGTTACCTCCCGTACGACTTTCCCGGGGCGGTCGCGCGCTTTCTCGACCATTTCCAGCCCAAGCTGGGCGTGCTGATGGAAACGGAGCTCTGGCCCAATCTGATACATGCGTGCCGCGAGCGGGGCGTCCCGGTCCATCTCGTCAACGCCCGGCTCTCCGAAAAATCGCTCGCGGGCTATCTCCGGTTCCCGGGAATCACGCGGGCGGCACTGGGCGGGCTGGCCGCAGTCGCGGCGCAGACCGGGGAGGATGCCGCGAGACTTTCGAATCTGGGCGCTGCGAACGTGGTTGTCACTGGAAACGTCAAATTCGACATCGCGCCGTCGCACGACAAGGTCGAGCTGGGGCGCGCGTGGCGCGGGCTATACGGGAAGGCGCGGCCCGTGCTGCTTGCGGCGAGCACCCGCGACGGGGAAGAGGCGCTGGTCCTGGATGCGCTGGACGCCATCGAGGCGCCCGGTCTGCTCACGGTGATCGTGCCGCGTCACCCGCAGCGCTTCGAAGAGGTCGCTGCGCTGCTCGCCGCGCGCCGATTCCGGTTTCAACGCCGCAGCGAGAACGCGGTGATCGCGCCGGACACCCAGATCGTGCTGGGCGACAGCATGGGAGAGATGTTTGCGTACTACGCGGCGTGCGACGTGGCGTTCGTCGGCGGCAGCCTGCTCCCGCTCGGAGGCCAGAACCTGATTGAAGCGTGCGCCGTGGGCAAGCCGGTGGTGGTCGGGCCGTCCACCTACAATTTTGCGGAAGCGGTGCAGGGCGCCGTGGCGGCGGGTGCCGCGGTCCAGGTGCGCGATACCGCGGACCTTGCGCGTGTGGCCGGCCGCCTGCTGCTCGACCGCGAAGCCGCACGGCGCATGGCGCAGGCAGCGCTCGTTTTTGCCAACGTGCACCGCGGCGCCACCGCCAGGGTTTTAGAGCTGATCCAGCTCTAAAACCCGGTGAACGGTAAATGGTGAACGGTAATCGGAGAACATCGCTCCTTGGAAAGGAGGATTCGATGCGAAGCAACCGGCCGCACTACAAGCTCGATGCTTGGAAGGAAGCGATGGCATTGGTGTCTGCAGTTTATCGGGCCACGCAAGGTTTTCCCAGAGAAGAAATCTATGGGCTGAGTTCTCAGCTAAGGCGCTCCGCTGTTTCAATTCCGAGCAACATCGCCGAAGGAGCGGCACGCCAGGGGCCAAAAGAATTCGGTCAGTTTCTGAGCGTCGCCATGGGCTCTACCGGCGAGCTTGAAACGCAGCTTCTAATCGCAGTTGATCTTGGATATCTTCCGGAAAACGCCCCGGCCTTTGACTTGGTCGAGCGCGTTTCAAAACTAGTTTATGGGCTTCAAAGGCGAATAAGATCGTAGCCGCACACCGTTCACGGTTCACCGTTCACCGTTCGCGGATAAACGGCGTTCTCGGTGACGACGAGATCCACTTTCTGATCCCGCTCGGTGACGGGAAGCTCCGGCACGATCTGCAGGGAAAAGGCCGCAGCGACCAGGGCAGGGCGCTGGTTGAATGCGTTGATCAGCCCGTCGTAGTAACCGCCGCCATAGCCCAGGCGCTCGCAGCGCGGGGTGAAGGCCACGCCCGGGACCAGCACCATTTCGATGTCGTCCGGCGCAACCTCCCGGCAAAGATCCGCACGTGGCTCGCGGATGCTCCACGTTCCGGGGGCGAGCTCTCGCTCGAGATCGCGCACGCCGTACAGTTTTAGCACCCGGTTCTCGCGATCCACTTTCGGCAGCACCAGGGTCTTGCCGCCGCCGATCAGGCCCGCGATGAACGCGGCCGTGTCGAATTCGCTGCCGAAGCTCACGTAGGCCAGCACGCACTGCGCATCGCGCCAGGCATCGAGTTGGAGCAGGCGCTCGGTGATGCGGGGAACGAGCTGCGCGCGCGCGCCCGCATCGAGCGCATCGCGCTGGGCGAGGACCTGCTTGCGGATTTCGCTCTTGTTAATCGGTGAACGGTGAACAGTGAATGGTGAACGGAATCTGCGAGTACGGGTGAGATGCGCTGGGCCGAAGATCTTCCCGTTTACCGTTTACTGTTGACCGTTCACTGCTTGTCGAGCCAAGCGTTGACCTGCGCGAGGTCGGTCTCGGTGAGGCTGCCGGCGGCGGCTTTCAGCCGCAGCAGCGAGAGGATGTAGGCGTATCGCGCCTGCGCGAGATCGCGCCGCGTCTGGGAGAGCTGCTGCTGGGCGTTCAATACATCGACCTGCGTGCGCACGCCCACCTGCTGGCCCAGTCGCGTGGAATCGAGCGAGCTCTGCGAGGACACCAGCGCCGCCTCCAGCGCTTTGACCTGCGCCAGCCCGCTGGTGACCCCCAAATAGCCCTGGCGCACGGCAAGCTCGGCTGCGCGCCGCGCGCTCTCCAGCTCCTGGCGCGCTTTGTCCTCGTTCGCGAGCGCCTCGCGCACCCGCGAGCTCACCAGGCCGCCCTGATAGAGGGGCACGGCGAGCTGCAGCCCGATCACCTTGCTCGTGGTATCGGTGCCTACGCCCCCTTGCGTGCCCGAGCCGCTGCCCGCCTCGGTGTAGCTCGCAAAGGCATCGAGCGTGGGCCGGTGCGCGCCGCGGTTTCTCTCGACCTCGCGCGCGGCCACCGCGCGCGCCGCCTCGGCGGCCTTGACCTGCGTATTCGAGGCCAGCGCCTGCTGTACCCAGCGCTCCATGCCCGGCGGATCAGGCATCTGGGGCCGGAACCGCCCCCCCAGGGGCGCGAGCCCGGGAGCAGGCTGCCCGGTGAGCACCGTCAACGCCCGGCGCCGCACCTCCAGCTCGTTGCGCGCGGCGATCTCGGAAGCCACCGTGATGTCGTAGCGCGCCTGCGCCTCATGGGTATCGGTGATCGTGGCCACCCCCACCTCGAAGTTGCGCTTGGCCTGCTCGAGCTGCTGGCCGATTGCGGCCAACTGCGCCTGCGCAAAGGCGAGCGTGTCCTGCGCGAGCAGCACATCGAAATAGGCCTGCGCCACCCGCACAATGAGATCCTGTGCGGCCTGCGCAAACAGCGCATCGGACTGCGCCACCTGGTGGCGCGCCTGCTCGTAGGTGGCGAGGTTCTGCGCCCGATACAGCGGCTGGGTCACCGAGAGCGTGAGCGTGTTCGAATTGAACTGGGTCGTGCCTCCCACCACACCGGTGCCCGTCGTGCCCCGCGGGCGGAGATCGCGGTCGTTGTGCTGGGTCGAGCCCGAGAGGGTCGCCTGCGGAAGCAGCCCGCTCAAGCCCTGGGGCAGCTTCTCCTGGCCCGCGCTCCAGCTCGCGCGCGCAGCCCCGTACTGCGCGTCCGCTGCCTGCGCGGAACGGTAGATCTGCATCAGATCGGCGCCCTGCGCACCCGGAGCGAGCGCGGACAAGCACGCCAACGATGCGCAGACGACCAGGCGCTTCATGGGGCTACGGGAACCAAAAATGGGAAATAGGGAATGGGAAACGGGAACCCGGTCGCGCCCGGAGTTGTGTTGTCCATTTGCGATTCCCCGTTCACGATTCACGGCTTCTAGAAGACAAAGCGCTCAGGCTGCGGCGCATTCTTGAGGGACGCGATGCACGTCTCGAACAGTCCCGTCGAGCGGAACGCGCCGCCGGCCACGCACGTGATGAGCCGCGCTTCCATCACCGGGGGCTCGCCCACCACGGCAACGAGCCTGCCCCCGGGCTTGAGGCTGCGGGGAAACGCTTCCGCCAGCAGCGGCACCGAGCCGGTGAGAACGATTGCGTCATACGGCGCGTGCTTGTCCCATCCGCGCGCAGCATCGCCGGTATCCAGCGTGACGTTGGTGATCGAGTGCGCCTTGAGCTTGGCGCTTGCCGATGCCGTGAACTCGGGAACGATCTCCACCGAATAGACGTGGGCACCGAGGCTCGCCAGGAGCGCGGTCATGTAGCCGCTGCCGGTCCCGACTTCCAGGATCCTGTCGCCCGGGTGGAGCGCCAGCTCCTGCAGCATGCGCGCCTCGATTTTCGGCGCGAGCATCGTTTCTCCGTGCCCGAGCGGGATCTCCATGTCCGCGAAGGCAAGCGCGCGGTGGCGCTCGGGCACGTATTCCTCGCGACGCACGCGGAGCAGCAGATCGAGCACGTTCTGATCGAGCACTTCCCACGTGCGGATCTGCTGCTCGACCATGTTGAAGCGCGCTCGCTCGACGTCCAGCTGTGCGTTCATTTGAAAGGGTTTTCCGGCGTCGGTGGGCGTTCGCGAAGCTTGCAATTATCCCATAATTCGATTAGCGTTCCCATTACACGTTAGGGGTCCTCGGGCCGGGAACGAGGATCGAGGTGGCGGTAATCGAGGGCACTGGTGACTCGGGGTTTCCTCGATGCGCAATCCTCAATCCTCAATCCTCGATCGGGGTGAGAGATACCCTTAATACCTGATGCGGATAATGCCGTCGTAGGGAAGCGTGGCGCTTAAAAGCCTCCACCATCGCTCCCGGGCAGCAATTCAAAGGAGCGCAGCATGAATGCCAATCCGAAGTTCCTGGGCGCGGCCGCGCACGTTGACGAAGCAGCGATCGCGCCCTTGCCCAATTCGCGCAAGGTCCATGTCGAGGGCTCGCGCCCCGACATCCGGGTTCCGATGCGCGAGATCACCCAATCCGACACCCCGGCGCTGTTCGGCGCCGAGAAGAACCCGCCGGTCTACGTCTACGACACCTCCGGCCCGTACACCGATCCCGGCGTGAAAATAGACATCCGGCAGGGGCTCGCGCCGCTGCGTCAGAAGTGGATCCTCGAGCGCGGAGACACCGAGGAGCTGCCCGGCCCGTCCTCCGCGTACGGCCGGGCGCGGCTGGAGGATGCCAAGCTCGCGCAGCTGCGGTTCAATCTCCAGAGGAAGCCGCGCCGGGCGAAGGCGGGGAAGAACGTGACGCAGATGCATTACGCGCGCCGCGGCATCATCACCCCCGAGATGGAGTTCATCGCGATCCGCGAGAACCAGCGCAGGGACGCGCTATCCGAATCGATCACGCGCCAGCACCCGGGCCAATCGTTCGGCGCCGCGATACCGAAGATGATCACGCCCGGGTTCGTGCGCGACGAAGTGGCGCGGGGCCGCGCGATCATCCCGTCGAACATCAACCACCCCGAGTCGGAGCCGATGGTGATCGGGCGCAACTTCCTCACGAAGATCAACGCCAATATCGGCAACTCCGCGGTCACCTCCGGCATCCAGGAGGAGGTGGAGAAGATGACGTGGGCGACGCGCTGGGGCGGGGACACCGTGATGGATCTCTCCACCGGCAAGCACATCCACGAGACGCGCGAGTGGATCATCCGCAACTCGCCGGTGCCGATCGGCACGGTGCCGATCTACCAGGCGCTGGAGAAGGTGGACGGGAAAGCGGAGGAGCTCACGTGGGAGATCTACCGCGACACGCTGATCGAGCAGGCCGAGCAGGGCGTGGATTACTTCACCATCCACGCGGGCGTGCGGCTCGCCTACATTCCGCTGACCGCGAAGCGCATGACGGGAATCGTCTCGCGCGGGGGATCGATCATGGCCAAGTGGTGCCTCGCGCATCACGAGGAGAGCTTCCTCTACACGCGCTTCGAGGAGATCTGCGAGATCATGAAGGCCTACGACGTCGCCTACTCGCTCGGCGACGGGCTGCGCCCCGGCTCGCTCTACGACGCCAATGACGAGGCGCAGATCGCCGAGCTGAAGACGCTCGGGGAGCTCACCGACATCGCCTGGCGCCACGACGTGCAGGTCATGATCGAGGGCCCGGGCCACGTCCCGATGCAGCTCATCAAGGAGAACGTCGAGCTCCAGCTCAAGTACTGCCGCGAGGCGCCGTTCTACACGCTGGGACCGCTCACCACCGACATCGCCCCGGGGTACGACCACATCACGAGCGCGATCGGCGCCGCGATGATCGGCTGGTACGGCACCGCGATGCTGTGCTACGTCACGCCCAAGGAGCATCTCGGGCTGCCGGACAAGAGCGACGTCAAGGACGGGATCATGGCCTACAAGATCGCCGCGCACGCGGCGGATCTCGCCAAGGGCCACCCCGGCGCCCAGATCCGCGACAACGCGCTGTCGAAGGCGCGCTTCGAGTTCCGCTGGGAAGACCAGTTCAACCTCGGGCTCGATCCCGACAAGGCGCGGCAATTCCACGACGAGACGCTGCCGCAGGAAGGCGCGAAGCTCGCGCATTTCTGCTCGATGTGCGGGCCGCATTTCTGCTCGATGAAGATCACGCAGGACGTGCGCGAGTACGCGCAGAAGCAGGGCGTCTCCGAGCAGGAAGCGCTCGAGAAGGGCATGCGCGAGAAGGCCGAGGAATTCGTCAAGCAGGGCGGGGAGATCTATCGCAAGGCGTAGAATGAAAGGGCGGCGAATGGTGAATGGGAAACGGGGAACGGGAAAACCCGTTCGCCCGCTTTTCTCACATTCGACGCCCGGAGCGATGAGGAGACATTCATGAAGCTGCGTTCGATGATTACCGCGGGAATGCTGGGAATGGCGCTTGCCGTGCCGGCTCATGCGCAGGGCAAGGATCCATTCGCCGAATTCGATGCGCGCCTCGAGGCGCTGCTCGCGCCGCAAGCCTGGCTCAAGGGGCGCGTGAGCGAGGCCGACGTGACCCTGCTCTTCACCTACCTCAAGGCCTCGCTGATCGCCGCCGCGCGCGGCAAGCAGGTCCCGGTACCCGAGGCGCTCAACCGCAGGGCCGAGGAGCTCGGGCGCGAGCTCAAGATGCACGGCCTCGTTACCGGCCTGCTGCTGCTCGATGCGCTGGAATCCGGGGCGAAGCAGGCCGTGCGCGAAGCGCTCTCGGAACCCGCACCCCGTAGCCCCTGAAGCGCCCGCGATCCCCGGAAACATCCTGTTACATCCGCCGGGCCCCGTGACGTGGGCGCGGCGCGGCACCTCCGTTACAATTCCCGGTCCAAAGGAGCGAACGGTAAATGGTAATCGGTAATCGGTAAGCGGCGAGGAACCGGCGGCCTGCGGTTTTCTCCGTTCACCGTTCACCGTTCACCGTTTACCGTTTACCGGTTTTGGGAGTTGCTGGATGTCGCGCAGGAACGTGATCGTTGCGGTCGTGATGGCCGCGGTGCTGGCCGGCGGGGCCGCCGCGTACGGGTGGTGGAACTCGCGCGCGACCGCTCCGGGCTACCGCTTCGCCACGATCGAGCGCGGCGGAATCACGGCGGCGGTGTCGGCCACCGGAACGCTCAACCCGGTGGTCTCGGTCCAGGTGGGCTCGCAGGTCTCGGGGCAGATCAAGGAAATAAACGTTGATTTCAATTCGGCGGTGAAGAAGGGGCAGATGATCGCCCGGATCGACCCCGACTCCTTCGCATTGCGGGTGAACCAGGCGATGGCCGATCTGGAGGCCGCGCGCGCCACCGTGCTCACCCAGCACGCCAACGTGGCGGCGCTGCGCGCGGAGGTCTCGCGCGCCAGGGTCAACCTCGCGGAGGCCGAGCGCGAATTCCAGCGCAACAAGACGCTCTTCGAAAAGGAGTTCGTCTCGGCCGCCGTGCGCGACAGGGCACAGGCGGGGTTCGAGTCGGCGCAGGAGCAGGTCAAGACCGCGCAGGCGCAGATGGCGGTGGGCGAGGCCCAGGTGCGCAACGTCGAAGCGCTGGTCAAGCAGCGCGAGGCGCAGCTCGCGCAGGCCCGGGTGGATCTCGAGCGCACCGCGATCCGCGCGCCGGTGGACGGCATCGTCGTGAAGCGCTCGGTCGAGCCGGGGCAGACGGTCGCGGCGAGCCTGCAGGCGCCGGAGCTCTTCATCATCGCCCAGGACCTGCGCGAGATGCAGGTCGAGACCTCCATAGACGAAGCGGAGGTGGGCCGCATCCGCGTCGGGCAGAACGCGACCTTCACCGTGGATTCGTTCCCGGGCCGGGCCTTCTCCGGCAAGGTGACGCAGGTGCGCAAGGCGGCGCAGGTGGTGCAGAATGTCGTGACCTACACGGCGGTGGTGACCACCGCGAATCCCGACCTGACCCTGTTCCCGGGCATGACCGCCAACGTGCGCATCGTGGTGGATACCCGGGAAGGCGCCCTCAAGGTGCCGAACGCCGCGTTGCGTTTCCGGCCGGCGGGCGCGGCCGATGCGCCGAAGGGCGAAGCCAAAGGCGAGGAAGGTGCGGGAGCGCGGCAGCAAGCGAACCGCGAGCGGCTCACGCGCGAGCTCAACCTGACTCCCGACCAGCAGGCGCGGCTGGAGGTGATCTTCAGCGAGATGCGGCAGAAGATCGACGCGCTGCAGGAGCAGAAGGGCGAGGCGCGGCGCCGGCAGCTCGAGCGTTTCCGGGCGGAAGCGCGCGGCAAGATCGCCGAGATGCTCAACCCCGAGCAGCGCGCGCGCTACCAGGAGATCGTCGCCGAGCAGACCGGTCGCGGGGGCAGCCGCGGGCGGGTTTGGGTGCTCGACGGCGCGGGCGGGCCCAAGGCGGTCACGGTGAGGCTGGGGCTGAACGACGGCAGCTTCACCGAACTGGTGTCGAGCGAGCTCGCGGAAGGCGCGCAGGTCATCGTAGGCACGACCGAGCTCGCAAAGGCGCGGACGACGCCCACGGGCGCCCCGCGCCTGCCGTTCTAGCGGTGGTTAATGGGAAATGGGTAATGGGTAATGAGTAATGGGTGATGGGATACCAGCAGCTTCTCACTCATCACTCGTCACGGATCTTTCGATGGCTGAGCCGCTGATCCTCGCGCGGGACCTCGTCAAGGAGTACCGGCTGGAAGGCTACACGGTGCCGGCGCTGCGCGGAGTCTCGATCGCGATCGAGCCCGGGGAATTCGTCGCCGTGATGGGCCCCTCCGGCTCGGGAAAGTCCACGTTCATGAATCTGCTCGGCTGCCTCGATACGCCGACCTCCGGCGAGTATTTCCTTGCCGGGGAAAAGGTCTCGGCCCTGCCTGGCGACGCGCTGGCCGCGATCCGCAACCGACGCATCGGCTTCGTCTTCCAGAGCTTCAACCTGCTGCCCCGAACGAGCGCCCTGGAAAATGTCGAGCTGCCGTTGATCTACAGCGGCTGCCCGGTCGCGGAGCGCCGCGAGCGGGCGCGGCAAAAGCTGGTCGAGGTGGGGATCGCCGACCGCGCACAGCACCAGCCCGCCCAGCTCTCCGGCGGCCAGCAGCAGCGCGTGGCGATTGCCCGCGCGCTCGTCAACAACCCGGTGCTGATTCTTGCCGACGAGCCGACCGGCGCGCTCGACACCCGCACCGGCTTCGAGGTGATGGCGCTGTTCCAGGCGCTGAACCGGCGCGGCATGACCATCGTGCTCGTCACCCACGAGCGCGACATCGCGGGTTTCGCGGGGCGCATCGTCGGATTTCGCGACGGGCACATCATCGAGGACCGGCGCGCGGTGCCCCATGACGCGCAGGCGATGCTCGCCGAGGTCTCGACGGAGGTCGCGTGAACGCGCTCATGAGCATGCGCATCGCTCTGCGCGCGCTGCGCGTGAACACGCTGCGCAGCACGCTCACGATGCTCGGCATCATCATCGGCGTCGCCGCGGTCATCACGATGATCGCCGTCGGATCCGGCGCCCAGGCGCGAATCGAGGACCAGATCCGCAGCCTCGGCTCGAACCTGATCATCGTGCTGCCGGGGTCGGTGACCGCGGGCGGAGCGCGCCTCGGGCTGGGCTCGCGCAACACGCTGACCGAGGAAGACGCCGTCGCGATCCAGCGCGACATCGCGGAGGTGCAGGCCGCCGGTCCGGCGTTGCGCGGCGGCGGGCAGGTGGTCTACGGCAACAGCAACTGGTCCACGATTTTTTACGGCGTGACGCCCGAGTATCTCGAGGCACGCCGCTGGATCATCGAATCAGGCGACAGCTTCGACGCCGCCGATCTGTCCGGCGCGACCAAGGTCGCGCTGATCGGCAGGACGGTCGCCAACGCGCTCTTTGGGGATTCGGACCCGGTCGGCCAGGTAATCCGCATCCGCAAGGTTCCGTTCACGGTGACCGGGGTGCTCGAGCGCAAGGGCCAGAGCCTGATGGGCCAGGACCAGGACGACGTGATCCTGATGCCGATCACGACCGCGCGCAAACGCGTGCTCGGACAGACTCAGGGCTGGCTGCGCACCGTGAACTCGATCTCGGTCAAGGTCCGGGATGGGGCGGACATGACCGAAGCCGAGAACCAGATCCGCAATCTCCTGCGCCAGCGCCACCGGCTGCAATTCAACCAGGAGGACGACTTCTGGATGCGCAACCTCGCCGAAGTGCTGAAGGCGCAGGAGCAGTCGAGCCGCGTGCTCACGTTGCTGCTCGCCGCGGTGGCGTCCGTGTCGCTGCTCGTGGGCGGCATCGGCATCATGAACATCATGCTCGTATCGGTCACCGAGCGCACGCGGGAAATCGGCCTGCGCATGGCGGTCGGCGCGCGCGGGCGCGACATCCTCGGGCAGTTCCTGGTGGAGGCAGTCACGCTTGCGCTGATCGGGGGGTTGTTCGGGATCGCGCTCGGCGTGGGCGGCTCGTACGCAATCGGGCATTTCGCCGAGTGGCGCACGGAGCTCCACGCGGATGCGATCGTGCTCGCCGTGAGCTTCGCCGCCGCGATCGGGGTGTTCTTCGGCTTCTACCCCGCGCGCAAGGCCTCGCGGCTCGCGCCGATCGAGGCGCTTCGCTACGAGTGATTCAGTGATTAAGTGATTTAGTGATTGAGCGACGGCAAGCTCTCACCGGCCCTGCCACTTAATTACTTAGAGCACACATTTCAAAATGAAGTGCTGATACGGTCACTCAGTTACCCAATCACTCGCCATCCGGGCTCGCGTAGAATGGCGTCCTGAATGGACGCAGCGCTCTATTTCAAGGCTTTCCTGCTCGGCATCGTGGAAGGTCTCACCGAATTCCTGCCGATTTCCAGCACCGGGCATCTCATCATCGTCGGTGAGCTGATCGGATTCGGCGGGGAAAAGGCCAAGGTATTCCACATCACGATCCAGCTCGCGGCGATCCTCGCCGTCTGCTGGGAGTACCGCGCGCGGCTGCTGGCGGTGGCTACGGGGCTCGCGCGCGAGCCGGTCCAGCAGCGGTTCGTCGCGAATCTCGCGATCGCGTTCACGCCAGCGGCGCTGCTCGGCCTCGCGTTCCACGGGACGATCAAACAGCATCTCTTCCATCCGCTGCCGGTGGCCGCGGCTCTGGTGCTCGGGGGCCTGCTCATCCTCTGGGTCGAGCGGCGCGGGCACCGCGTGGTGATCGGGGAAGTGGACGACATGCGCTGGAGCGACGCGCTGAAGATCGGCTGCGCGCAGGCGCTTGCGTTGATACCCGGCACCTCCCGCTCGGGCGCGACGATCATCGGGGCGCTCTACTTCGGTTTGTCACGCAAGGCGGCGACTGAATTTTCGTTCTTCCTTGCGATCCCGACGATGTTTGCCGCGGTCGGCTACGACCTCTACCGCAATCGCGCGATCCTGCAGGTGGAGGACCTGGGTATGTTCGGGATCGGCTTTGCGGCGTCCTTCGCGAGCGCGTTCTTGGCGGTGCGGGGGCTCCTCCGCTACATCAGCCGCCATGATTTCAGCGTGTTCGCCTACTACCGCATCGCCTTCGGCGCCGTGGTGCTGGCGACGGCGTACACCGGTCTCGTCAATTGGAGTGAACGGTGAGCGGTGAACGGGGGTAGCAAACGATACCTTAGCAATCGACATCGCAGCGCAGTATCTCCGTTCACCGTTCACCGTTTACCGTTTACCGATTACCGCTTCTGAGTGATTTCCTTCCAGCGTTACGGCGATCTGTTCGGGGCGCCCGAGGTGCGCGCGACGGTGCTCGCCTCCGTCATCGGGCGCATCCCGATCGGGGTCGCGACGTTAGCCGTCCTGCTTTTCGTGCAGGCGCGGACCGGCTCGTTTGCGCTTGCCGGGTCCACCGCCGCGCTCTATGTGCTCGGGCTCTCCGTGGTCGCGCCGTTCCTCGGGCGCATGATCGATCGCGTGGGCCCGCGGCGCGTGCTCTCGGTGAGCGCGGTCGTCTATCCGGGCATGCTCGGCGCACTCGTGCTGCTCGTCGTTCACGCCGAGAGCCACTGGTGGGTCGCGGCTGCCGCGCTGCTCGCCGGCGCGGCCTTTCCCCCGATCACGATCTGCATGCGCACTCTCTATCCGCGGCTGCTGCCGGATATCGGCCTGCTGCAGACCGCGTACTCGGTGGACTCGGCGCTCGTGGAGACGATCTTTATCGCGGGGCCGGCACTCGTGGCCCTGTTCGTCGCGGCAGGCTACCCGTATGCGGCCGTGCTCTTCGCCGCCGTGTGCGCCGCGATCGGCAGCGCCGTTTTTCTGCGCACGCCCGCCGTGAGAAACTGGGCCGTCCATCCGGACAGCGCGCCGCGCAGCCTGCTCGGCCCCTTGCGCATACCGCGGCTGCTCGCGGTATTTGCCGCCACGGTGTGCTACTCGGTGGGGTTCGGCCTCTATGAAGTCGCCGTCACCGCGTTCGCCACGACTCGCGGGCACCCTGCGGCCGCGGGGGTGATCCTTGCGCTGGCGAGCGTCGGCAGCACCGCGGGCGCAGTGATCTACGGCAGCCGCGACTGGGGCTGGCCCATCGCGCGGCAGTATCTGCTGGCGGTGGGTCTGATGGCGGCAGGGCTGCTGCTCCTGACGCCGATCACGAACCTCACGCTTTTTGCATTCGCCAACATCGTCGCCGGCGTGCCGATGGCCACCGTGATCGCGGTGCAGTCGCTGCTCGTGTCTCAGATCGCTCCGCGGGTGATGCTCGCGGAGAGCTTTACGTGGGGCGCGACGTGCCTGCTGGGGGGAATCAGCGCCGGTATCGCGGCGGGCGGCATGCTCGCGGAATACGTGCCGGCAGCGACGATACTCGCGGTCGCGGTAGCGGCGACGCTCCTATCCGGCGCGATCGTGTGGACGATGCTCGGAGAACGTGAATCCTAAATCGTCGATCACAGGTCGCGGACGCGTTTCTGCAGTGCTCATTTTATTATTCACGATTCGCGGCGCACGATCCGCGGGCGTCAACTTTGAGTCCACGGCAGTCCTGCAACGCGCCAGCCGCCCTTCGTGTTGCGATGGCCCTCGGGGTCCCTGTCGCCCTCGAAACCCTCGAGCACGTTGTAGCACGCCCGGTAGCCGATCTGCGTCGCGAGCATCGCCGCGTTGTGCGAACGCCCGCCGCTGCGGCAGATGAACATCACCGGCGCTTGCTTGTCGTCGATCCGGGTGGCGAGCTCTTCCGCAAACGACGGATTGGAGCGCCCCCCGGGATAGGTGAGCAGCTCGATCTCGACCGCGCCGGGGATGCGACCGACGTAGTCCCACTCCGCGCGCGTGCGCACGTCAACGAGCATTGCCCCCGGCGCATCGCGCCAGAGCGCATGGGCCTCTGCCGGGGTCAACGCGCCCTCGTACGGCAGCCCCATGCGCTGTGCCCGCTCACGGGCAGCTTTCAGAATGTCGGCGGTTCCCACGGTCGGCCTCCAGGTCAGCTCGCGACGGTAGCGCAGTTCGCACCGCGTTGCACGATGCAATGCGTATCCGTCTGGAAATTAAGGCTAATGTTACACTACCCTCGAAATCCTTCCAGGCGCATCATTTTGGTGCAATTGGGTTTGGTTCCGCACCAGTTCAGTGCGCCTGGTTCAAGGTGGGTGAAACTAATGCCTTGTGGCACAATGCCTTTCGCAAAAAAACCCTTGGCATAGTTCCTGCTGGACAGAAAGTCCCGGTTTTTCCGTTTTTGTCTCATCACACAACTCAGGAGAGCACGATGGCGACTGCCGCCGATATATTAAAAATGATCAAAGACAACGAAGTGAAATTCGTCGACTTGCGCTTCACCGACACCCGCGGCAAGGAGCAGCATGTGTCCGTGCCGGTCAAGGCGTTCGGCGAGCCCAAGTTCACGGACGGCCACTTCTTCGACGGCTCTTCCATCGCTGGCTGGAAAAGCATCGAGACCTCCGACATGGTGCTGCTGCCGGATCCTGATACCGCGCGCATGGATCCGTTCACCGACGAGCCCACGCTGCTCCTGACGTGCGACGTCATCGAGCCCTCCGACGGCAAGGGCTACGACCGCGATCCACGCTCGATCGCCAAGCGCGCCGAGGCGTACCTGAAGTCCACCGGCATCGCGGACACCGCCTATTTCGGCCCCGAGCCCGAGTTCTTCATCTTCGACGCCGTGAGCTGGAAGGTCGAGATGGGCCAGGCCTTCTACAAGATCAAGTCGGAGGAAGCGCCGTGGTCTTCCAGCGAGGAGTTCGAGGGCGGAAACATGGGCCACCGCGCGCCGCTCAAGGGGGGCTATTTCCCGGTGCCGCCGGTGGACTCGCTGCAGGACATCCGCTCCGCGATGGTGCTCGCGATGGAGGAAATGGGCGTGGAGTGCGAAGTGCACCACCACGAAGTAGCGGCGGCCGGCCAGAACGAGATCGGCACCAAGTACAACAGCCTGGTGAAGCGCGCAGACTGGATGATGATCCTCAAGTACGCGGTGCACAACGTCGCGCACTCCTACGGCAAGACCGCGACGTTCATGCCGAAGCCGGTGGTGGGCGACAACGGCTCGGGCATGCACGTGCACCAGTCGCTCGCCAAGGGCGGCAAGAACCTCTTCAGCGGCAACGGCTACGCGGGCCTGTCGGAGCTCGCCCTCTACTACATTGGGGGCATCCTCAAGCACGCGAAGGCGCTCAACGCCATCACCTGCCCTGGAACCAACTCCTACAAGCGGCTGGTGCCGGGGTTCGAGGCGCCGATCAATCTCGCCTACTCCTCGCGCAACCGCTCCGCCGCGGTGCGTGTTCCGCTGGTCACCAACCCCGCAGCGCGCCGCATCGAAGTGCGGTTCCCGGACCCGACGTGCAATCCGTACCTCGCGTTCACCGCAATGATGATGGCGGGACTCGACGGCATCCAGAACAAGATCAAGCCGGGCGACCCGATCGACAAGAACCTCTACGACCTGCCGGCGGAGGAAGCGGCCCGCGTGCCCAAGGTGTGTGCATCGCTCGAGCAGGCGCTGGAAGAACTCGACAAGGACCGGGAGTTCCTGACCCGAGGGGGTGTGTTCTCGAACGACATGCTCGATGCGTACGCTGCGCTCAAGATGGAGGAGATCACCGCCTTCCGCATGACCACCCATCCGCTCGAGTTTCAGATGTATTACAGCCTGTAGCCTGCCTGGCAGGCGGATCCGAGGGCGGGCATCCCCCGCCCTTTTTGTTGCGAAAATGCGGATGCACCAAAAATGTGCATTGCAAAATTCGATTTAATGACATAGACTTAGTAACGGGTGCTGGAATCTTCTGGTCAACGGAGAACGGCCCAGGCCCGTTAGTCCGGTTGCGATTGGAGGAGGCTCGCATAGGCGATGCGTACACTGGTGATGGCCGGGTTGCTGGCAACCCTGAGCTCCGCTGCGTCGGCGGAGATCTGGGAGTGCGTGGACGAGAGCGGCAACAAGCGTTTCACCAACATCAAGACGGAAGCGAAAGGCTGCAAGCTGTTGAGCCTGGGCCCGCCCAATACCATCACGAGCCCGAAGCCGCAGGCGACGACCAAGGCCGCGCCGACCCCGCCGCCGGCCGGCTTTCCCAAAGTGGACGCCCAGACGCAGCGCGAGCGCGACGTGGATCGCCGCAGGATACTCGAGCAGGAGCTCGCCAACGAGCAGAAGCTCCTCGCCCAGTCCCGCAAAGAGCTCGACGAGCAGGAGTCCATCCGGCTCGGCAACGAACGCAACTATCAGCGCGTGCTTGACCGGCTCGAGCCCTACAAGAAGAAGGTCAAGCTGCACGAGGACAACGTCGCCAATCTGAAGCGGGAGCTGGGCAACGCCCGCTAGCACCCGTCGCGGCAACCGGGGGTGCGGCGGTATGTGGACTGCCACCTTTCTACGCGCCTCCCGTTCGCGCAACACCTGACCTTGGCGTGATTCTTGCTCAATCCGGGGTTCGGACCTCCGTCATGACAGCACTCGCCCTCTCCGGTCTCGACCTCCTCGCGACCGCAGTGGTGCTGGTGGACCGCGGCCTCGCCGTGCGCTACGTCAATCCGGCGGCCGAGAACCTGTTCGAGATCAGCAGCAAGAACGTGACTGGCCAGGCGCTCGACAAGCTGTTCTTCGAATCGGCGGTGCTCACCGCCGCGATCGGCTATGCCCGCGCGAACAACTGCAGCTACACCGAGCACGACCTGGAGCTCGGCATCAACGGCCGCCCGAGGTTGCACCTGTCCTGCACGGTGACCCCGGTCGAGCTGGAGCATCGCGGGGCCCAGGCGGATGCGCTGCTGCTCGAGTTTCGACTCATCGAGCAGCAACTGAGAATCGCCCGCGAGCAGCGCATGCTGGAAGAGAGCCGGGCGAATCGCGAACTGATCCGCAATCTTGCCCATGAGATCAAGAATCCCCTGGGTGGCATCCGCGGCGCGGCGCAGCTCCTCGACCGCGAGCTCGAGCGGCCCGCCTTGCACGAGTACACGCAGGTGATCATCAACGAGGCCGATCGCCTGCAGTCCCTGATGGACCGGCTGCTGACCCCTCACCGGATGCCGCAGCCGGCGCGGTTGAGCGTGCACGAGGTGCTGGAACGGGTGAGGAGCCTGATCGCCGCGGAGTATCCCGAGGGTGTCGTCATTCACCGCGACTACGACGTCAGCCTGCCGCCGGTGAAGGGCGACAAGGAACAGCTCATCCAGGCAATGCTGAACGTCGTGCGCAACGCTGCCCAGGCGGTCACCGGCGGGGCGGTGCCCGCTCCGGGCAAGGGGGAGATTACCCTGCGCACCCGCGTCGTGCGCCAGGTGACGCTCGCGCGCAGGCGTCACCGCCACGCGATCGCGGTGGACGTCACGGACAACGGTCCCGGGGTTCCCGGGGAGCTGCGCGAGCGCATCTTCCACCCGCTCGTCTCCGGTCGCGAGGGCGGCAGCGGGCTGGGGCTCACGCTCGCGCAGAACTTCGTCAACCAGCACCACGGCGTCATTTCATTCGAGAGCGTGCCGGGCGACACCACGTTCACCATACTTCTTCCGGCGGACGGAGACGGAAATGGGAAATAGGGAATGGAAAACGGGAAATCGTGACTTCGGGACGAGGGTGCCGGGAGCGAAAGCCTTCTACCGTTCCCCATTCCCCATTCCCTATTTTCGGAAGCTATGAAGCCGGTCTGGATCATAGACGACGACCGCTCGATACGCTGGGTATTCGAGAAAGCGCTCGCGCGCGAGAACATCGCCTACAAGACGTTCTCGTCCGCCCGCGACGCGCTCGCGGCGCTCGCCACGGAGACGCCGCAGGTCGTCGTGAGCGACATCCGCATGCCCGGCGGCTCGGGGCTCGAGCTCCTGCACAAGGCGCGGGAGCGCGACGCGAGCCTGCCCGTCATCATCATGACCGCTTATTCCGATCTGGAGAGCGCGGTCACCGCTTTCCAGGGCGGCGCCTACGAATACCTGCCCAAGCCGTTTGACGTCGATCACGCTGTGGAGCTGATCCGGCGCGCGATGGTGGAAGGCGCGCGCCAGGAGGGAGAGGCCGACGCGACCGGGACCACCCCCGAAATCCTCGGCCAGGCGCCGGCCATGCAGGACGTATTCCGCGCCATCGGGCGGCTGTCGCAATCGCACGCGACGGTGCTCATTACCGGGGAGTCGGGCACGGGCAAGGAGCTCGTCGCGCGCGCGCTGCACCGCCACAGCCCGCGGGCCGCGAAGCCGTTCATCGCGATCAATACCGCGGCGATCCCGCGCGATCTGCTGGAATCGGAATTGTTCGGCCACGAGCGCGGGGCGTTCACCGGCGCGCAAGCGCAGCGGCGCGGCCGCTTCGAGCAGGCCGAGGGCGGCACGCTGTTCCTGGACGAGATTGGCGACATGCCTCCCGAGCTGCAGACGCGGCTGCTGCGCGTGCTCTCGGAGGGTAATTTCTACCGCGTCGGTGGACATCAGCCGATCAAGGCCAGCGTGCGCGTCATCGCTGCCACGCACCAGGATCTTGAATCACGCGTAAAGCAGGGCCTGTTCCGCGATGACCTGTTTCATCGCCTCAATGTAATCCGCCTGCGCCTGCCGCCGCTGCGCGAGAGGCGCGAGGATATTGCGGCGCTCGCGCGCCACTTCCTCGTCAATAGCGCAGCCGAGCTCGGCGTCGAGGCCAAGCGGCTGTCCGAGGCGGCCCTGAAGTACCTGGCGGCGCAGGAGCTGCCGGGCAACGTGCGCCAGCTCGAGAACCTGTGCCACTGGCTCACGGTGATGGCGCCGTCGGTCAACATCGAGGTGAAGGACCTGCCGCCGGAGCTGAAAAGAGAGATGGCCTCGCCGGCGGTGCAGGGCTGGGTGGCGGCGCTCGAGACCGAAGCCGAGGCGCTGCTGGATCGGGGCGAGACCGGGATCATGGGCGATCTCAGCCGCGCCTTCGAGAAGGCGCTCATTGCGAAGGCGCTCGCGCACACCGGCGGCCGCCGCATCGAGGCCTCGCAACTGCTCGGCCTCGGGCGCAACACGCTCACGCGCAAGATTCAGGAGCTCGGGATCGAGTTCGACAACAAGAAGCCGGACTCGATCAAATGAACTACCAGACTGAGATTCGATCTTTCGGTTAAGAAGAGCAGTGACTGGATCACTGCTTTTCCGGGCCGATCATCCGCAGGCCGGATACGGGCAGCATGCGTTCGGTGTAGTTGAACAGCGTTTCGCCGCCCGCGAGCTTCTTGAAAGTGAGCGCGCACCTGCGCCCTTCCGCCCGGACCTCGGAGAGCCGTCGGTAAAGGTCGTCCACGTCGCGCACCGGCACGCCGTCCACGGCTTCGAGCAGGTCGCTTTTCGCGATCTCCTGGGATTGGCCGGCCGTTCCCGCATCGACGTGGTGCACCATCAGCCCGGGCGCGCCAAACTCGGAGGCATCGCGCACCGTGACGGGCCCGAACAGCACGCCCGAAACGTAGACGCCGCGCATCTCCATCACGCGCGGCATCGGCATCTTGTTGCCCGCGACGACCGTTTCCTTTCCGCCGCGCAGCAGCCTGAGGCTGGAGTTTCCCAGCCTGCCGCGCAGCGCGTGGAGAAGTTGCGTCTCGTTTTCGATGATGCCGTCAACGCCGACGACCTGTTTGATGATGTCTCCGGCGAGAAACTTGATGCCGCTCTCGCCGGCATAGCTGCGCGCGACCTTCAACTCCTTGCGGTTGTCGAGGTCCTTGAAATAGACGAGACCGAGGTTCGGGGGCGAGGGATCACGTCCTTGCTGCAGCAGCTGAAGGACGCGGCAGGCGTACTTGACGGCGACCGCGAAGTTGGTGTTTTGCGCGCCGCGGATGCCCGCGGTATTGATCCCGACGATACGGCCGCTCTCGAGGCTGATCAGGGGTCCGCCCGAGTTGCCCTGGTTGATCGGCGCGTCGGTCTGCAGCAGCTCGGTGTGATATTTCGCGGTGACTCCCGAGATGATGCCGCGCGTGCCAGTGAATTGCAGCCGCCACGGATGGCCGAACGCCCCGACCGGGTGCCCGACCGGAGGCATGCTGTCGCAATCGAGCGGCGGCGCCTGGATGGTCTTGGTCTCGACGCCCGCGGCGACTCGTATGATCGCCACGTCGAGGTACGGGTCCACGTACACCTTGCTGGCCTCGGCGAAGTCCTGCCCGTGGAACGCGACCTCGACGCGCGAGGGGGAGCGGGCCACGACGTGGGCGTTGGTCATGATCCATCCCCTCGCCGCGTCCACGACAAAACCTGCGCCGAGGCCCGTGCCCTTGCGATCGCCGTCGAAGGGGACCGGCACCGTGGTCCGGATCTGCACGGTGTACCGGAGCGCGCTCTTGAACACTTCCTCGCTTGCCGGCGCATGCGCCGCCGGCAGCGCAATCGCGCCAATCAGTGCGAGGCGACCAAGAGTCGCGTAAGATTTCATTGCGCGGGAAATCGGGCTGAAACTATTATTCTACAAGGCTTGGCCTGATCACGGAAATCCTGGGAGCGCGGCAATGGCGAAGGCAATCTGGAACCGGCGTTAAATCCGGACGCAGGGCGCCGGTTTAACTCCGCGCGTTCGAACGGACGGAATCCCCGCCGTTCAACGCGCGGCCAGACCGGGTAATCCCAAGGATACGGGAGTTTCCATGGCAAAAGCGATCTGGAACGGACGAGTTATCGCGGAGAGCGAAAACTGCGAAATCGTCGAGGGCAACCACTATTTTCCGCCCGATGCGGTGAAGCGCGAGCTGCTGAAGGACAGCACCACGCACACGACCTGCGGGTGGAAGGGCATCGCGTCCTATTACGACGTGGTGGTGGACGGCCAGGTGAACAAGGATGCGGCGTGGTATTACCCGGATACGAAGCCGGCGGCGCAGAACATCGCGGGGTATGTTGCGTTCTGGAAGGGCGTGAAAGTCGAGCCGTAAGCCTCTCAACGCGGAGGACGCGGAGGACGCAGGGGAATTTCAAGAACTGGAATTGAACCGCCGAGACGCGGAGAGAAGCGACAATTGGAATTAAACGTTCCGCTTAGAATACGTGCCCGATGCCGTATTAGCGCGACACAGAGTCCTACTCATTTCTCTGCGATGAAGCCGAAGTAGTTGTTGTTTATCCTCCGCGCTCCTCTGCGTCCTCTGCGCCCTCTGCGGTTAGAGGTTCAGCTCGGCGATCACCGGCGCGTGGTCGGACGGGCGCTCGTTCGCGCGCGGCTCGATGTCGATCGTGCATCCGGTGCAGGTCTTCGCGAGCTCTTCCGACAGCAGGATGTGGTCGATCCGCAGGCCCATCTTGCGGCGGAAGGCGTTCATGCGGTAGTCCCACCAGGTAAACGAGTTCGCGGGCTGCGCGAACAGGCGAAAGCTGTCCTTCAGGCCGACGGCGAGCAGCGCGGCGAGCGCGTCCCGTTCGGGACCGCTGAACAGTACCTGACCGTCCCACAGTTCCGGGTCGTGCACGTCGCGCGGCTCGGGCGCGACGTTGAAGTCTCCCGCCACCGCGAGACGGGGGCAGCGGGCAAGCTCGCGTGCGACCCAGCGCCGGAACGCCGCGAGCCAGTCCAGTTTGTAGCGGTATTTCTCGGAGGTAACGCTCTCGCCGTTCGGCACGTAGGCACAGATCACGCGCACTCCGTTCACCGTCGCCGCGAGCACCCGCTTCTGCGGGTCGTCGAAGCCGGGTATGGCATGGACCGGATCGGAGGCCGCGACGCGCGAGAGGATCGCGACGCCATTGTAGGTTTTCTGCCCGCTGACCACCGCCTCGTATCCCGCCGCGCGGAGTTCAGCCAGCGGGAACTTGTCGTCCTCGAGCTTGGTCTCTTGAAGGCACAGCACGTCCGCCCGGGACTTGCCGAGCCAGTCGAGAACCTGCGGGAGGCGTACTTTCAGGGAATTGACATTCCAAGTCGCAACGTTCATATACGCAATAGCTCGAACGCAGGGAGAAGCCCCATGTCCGGAGACGATACCACCGAGTGGCTGACCGAGCGTGGCCGGAAAGGGAACCTGACGGTGCCGCTGGCGAAGCAGCTTGCCGCCGAGTCACAGCGGGGATGGTATGTCGCGCACTACGGCCACGACCGCTTCGTTGTCGGCAGGATGACCTTGCAGAAGCTCTCCTCCGGGCACATCGTGATCGACGATCAAGGAAACCCCTTGACGTTCGCTTCCGTCGCACAGGCGAAGGCGTTCCTGCGAGACGAGCTCGAGATCCATTCCCCGCAGGTATTCGACTTCTAGGGCGCGTCGGGCGGCGCCCCGGAGCAGCAGACAGGCTTCCGGGCCGTGGCCGAGCGGGAACCCGTGCCCTCAGGACATCTTTTACTTGGCCGCAGGCTTGCCGCCCGGTGTGCCGGGGGCCTGCGGTGCTGCCCCGCCGCCGGACTGCGCCGCGGGTTTCTCGACCGGCTCAGGCTTCTGCTCCTGCGCGGGCTTGGGTGCCGGCCTGGGTGCGGGCTTGAGGCCCGCCGCCACGGTGCGGGGGTAGCCCGCAATGTCGAGCGCGGAATCCCATTCGCTGTCGAGATAGCCCTTGATGCGGTTGCTGCCCACGAACAGCACGGGCACCTCGGTGCCGCCGGTGAGTTTCTCGAAGCCGCTTAGATCCGAGCGCGGGTCCTTCTCGGTGTGGGGCACGCCGCGCCGCCCGAGATGCGCGCGCGCCTGGGTGCATGGCGCGCCGCAATCGAATGCCCAGAGCGTGACCGGGAAGTTCCGCACCGCCTGCTGTACGTTGTAAGGCAGAGTGGAGGTCTCGATCGTGTTGCCGCCGACGCGGCGCTGCTCGATTTTCTTGGCGTGCGGGGGCGGCGGCGTGTCGCGCCACTCCACGCGGCCCTGCTCGTCCACCCAGCGGTAGAGCTGCGCGGCAAGCAGCGCGCCGGAAGACACCGAGAGCACCACGGCCAACGCCACAACCCGCTTCATAGGCTGACCTCTGCAATCAGGGTAGACGCGGCCCAATGTAGCACTTCGCGCAAGGCGCCGCAAAGGCGAAAGTCACGCCTGCGCCGGGCCTGGAGGCCCGGGCATATCCGTTGCTGCGGGCAGCGGCGGGACCAACGCGTGCGACCGGTGGCTGCCGCCGATGCAATGCGCAGCGCGTCAGGCCTGAGACATTCCGCTGTGCCTCAACAACGCGTCGAGCTTGGGCTCGCGCCCGCGAAACGCAACGAAGGATTCGAGCGCCGGGCGGCTGCCGCCTACCGCGAGAATTTCGTCCCAGAAGCGGTGGCCGGTTACCGGATCGAGCACGCCGTTTTCCTCGAACAGGCTGTACGCGTCGGCGGACAGGACCTCGGCCCACTTGTAGCTGTAATAGCCCGCCGCATAGCCGCCGGCGAAGATATGAGAGAAGTTGTTGGCGAAACGGTTGTACGCGGGCGGGAAGACCACCGCCACGCGCGCGCGCACCTCGTCGAGCAGTTCCTGCACGGTCCCGGCGCCGGAAGGCTCGTAGTCGGAGTGCAGGCGCAGGTCGAACAGGGCGAACTCGAGCTGGCGCACCATCTGCAGTCCGCTCTGGTAGTACTTCGCCGCTAGCATCTTGTCAAACAGCGCGCGCGGCAGCCTCGCTCCCGTGTCCACGTGGCGGGTCATCGGCGCGAGCACGTCCCACTCCCAGCAGAAATTCTCCATGAACTGGCTCGGCAGCTCCACCGCGTCCCATTCCACGCCGTTGATGCCGGAGACGCCGATGTGGTCCACGCGCGTGAGCAGGTGATGGAGCCCGTGGCCGAACTCGTGGAACAGCGTGATCACCTCGTCGTGCGTGAACAGCGCGGGCCTGCCGCCGACCGGCGCGGAGAAGTTGCAGTTCAGGTACGCGACCGGGGTCTGGACACCGTCCTCCTTGCGCCGGCGCGTGATCGCTTCGTCCATCCACGCGCCGCCACGCTTGGAGGGCCGCGCGTAGAGATCAGCGTAGAACTGTCCGATGAGTTCCCCGCCATGGTCGCGAATCGAGAAGAACCTCACGTCCGGATGCCACACTGGCGCCGGCTCCGGCGAGATGGCGAGCCCGTAAAGGGTTTCCACCAGCTTGAACATCCCGGGAAGCACGCTCGTCTCGGGGAAGTATTGCTTGACCTCCTGCTCGGAGAAGGCGTAGCGCCCGAGCCGGAGCTTCTCCGAGGCGTAAGCAAGGTCCCACGCCTCGAGCCGGTCGAGCCCGAGCGCGCTGCGCGCGAAAGCGCCGACTTCCTCGAGGTCGCGCTCGGCGTAGGGCTTCGCCCGCGCGGCAAGCTCCATCAGGAAATCGAGCACCTGCTGCGCCGATTCGGCCATCTTGGGCTCGAGCGAGTACTCGGCGTAGTGGGCATGACCGAGCAGGCGCGCTTGCTCCGCGCGCAGCTGGACGATCTCGGTGATGAGCGCCGTATTGTCCCACTCCGGCTTTCCGAACTCGGAGGCCCGCGTCACGTAGGCGCGGTACATGAGCTCGCGCAGGCCCCGGTGGTCGGCGTACTGCATGACCGGAATATAGGAGGGCGCGTGCAGCGTGAACTTCCAGCCCGGCCTGCCGTCGCCCCGCGCGGCTTCGCGCGCTGCGGCGAGCACGTCTTCGGGTATCCCCGCGACGTCTGCGGAGTCGGTGACGTAATGCGCGAACGCGTTGGTGGCGTCGAGCACGTTGTCCGAGAAACGCGAGGAGAGCCGGGCGAGCTGCTCGCGGATCTCGAGGAAGCGCGTCTTCTGCGCGGACGGCAGTTCCGCGCCGCCGAGCCGGAAGTCGCGCAGGTGGTTCTCGATTACCTTGCGCTGCGCGCGCGTAAGCCGCTCGAAATCGGCGCCCGCTTCGAGCGCCTTGAACTTGATGAACAATCCCTCGTGCTGCCCGAGCTCCGTGTAGTACTGCGTCACCTTCGGCAGATTTGCGTTGTAGGCCTCGCGCAGCTCCGGGCTGTTCATCACGGCGTTGAGATGGCCCGCAACGCCCCACGCGCGGGCGAGGCGCTCGTTCGCGTCCTCGAGCGGCTCGACGAAATCGTGCCACGTCGCCGCCACGTCGGGCTCGCACACACGCGCGATCAACGCGCGGTTCCCCGCGAGCAGCGCATCCACCGCCGGCGCCACGTGCCCGGGATTGAACTCGGCAAAGCGGGGCAGTCCGGAGAAATCGAGCAGGGGGTTTGCGATACTCATTTCGAACCGTGGGCGGCAGCAGGCGCCTACGAAGATCGTGGATGACCGGCTATTGTAGATGATCGGAGCTCCGGAGTTTCACCGGGTTGCGCGGGAAGTGCTCCGGATATAGATTAGGCTGCTCCAAGTTGCCCGGCATCGTCATGCGCGGACTTGGTGCTTGATTACGCCATGGTGCCTCAATCGTGCGCATCCTGATCATAGAAGATGATCGTGCTATAGCGACGAACCTTTACGATTTCCTCTCCGATCGCGGGCACGCGGTCGATGCGGCGGCAGACGGCGTCACGGGCCTGCACCTGGCTGTCACTCAGGATTTCGACGCGATCATTCTGGACATCTCGCTTCCCGGTATGGACGGAGTGAAACTGTGCCGGAAGCTGCGGGACGAGGCGCATCTGGACACACCGGTGCTGATGCTGACCGCGAGAGACACGCTGGACGACAAGCTTCGCGGCTTCGATTGCGGGGCGGACGACTATCTCGTGAAGCCTTTCGCCCTGAAGGAAGTCGAAGCGCGATTGACTGCCCTGAACAGGAGAACGACTGGCCGCGTCACGAGCCGGATGCTGGTCGCTGGCGCACTCACGCTGGACCCCCGAACGCTCTCCATCCGCTTTGCGGGCAAGGACGTCAAGCTTCCACCCAAGTGCATCAGGCTGCTGGAAGTCATGATGGCGGATCCAGGCCGCGTCTTCAGTCGCAGGGAGCTTGAGAACGCGGTCTGGGGCGATGTCCAGGAAACAAGCGATACGCTGAGAAGCCATATGCATCTGCTCCGGCGTACCCTCGCCGATGCCGGCGCCTATGATCCAATCGAGACCGTACATGGCCTGGGCTACCGGCTGGTTACCCATGCGCAGCCTCAGGTTTAACCTCCGGTTAAGAATCGCTGCCGCGCTCGCCAGCGTCTGCATCGCGGTGGTGGTTGGTCTCGCGATTACGCTGCACATGGCCTCGAAAGACCTGGAGGAAGGACTGGTCAAACAGCTGGTGTCCGAGGAAATGGAATTTCTAGTCGGGCGCGCGCAGGTTAGCGACGTTTCCGCCATCGGCCCCAACCTGCAACACTACGTGTTGCGCACGCCCGCCGATTTCGAGAGGCTGCCACCACGTTTCCGGGACCTCGGACCGGGCCACCATGAAATCGGTCACGGCAGCGAGGAGTCTCACGTCGCCGTGCGCGACGTGGGTGGAATTCGGTTCATCGTAGTCTATGACTCTGGCGCGCACGAAGTGCGGGAGCGGCGTTTCCAGAACTTGCTGCTGCTCATTCTGGGCACGGTGGTGGCCGGTTCGCTGGTTCTCGGTTACGGGCTGGCGGGCGTGCTCACGCGGCAGCTTACTGAACTGGCCGAACGCGTTGCCGTGTTGGCCCCCGACGAGCCTCATCCGCCGCTGGAGCGGCCCGACCATGACCCGGAGATCGCTGCGGTTGCGCGTGCACTGGACCAGTACCACGGCCGCATCGTCGAGAGCATGCGGCGCGAACAGGAATTTACGACCAATACGAGCCATGAGCTGCGCACACCGCTCACGGCCATCAATACCAGTTGCGAGCTCCTGGCGGCCGAGCCCGGATTGAGCGACAAGGCACGGGCGCGGATCGGCATGATCAGTCGGGCCGCGGAGCAGATGACTGAGCGGATTCAATTGCTGCTCTTCCTCGCCCGCCAGCCTCATGCGGAAGGCCGCGAACCCGTTGCCCTCCGGGCCTGCGTCGAGGAGGCCGCCGACGCCTTCCAGGACGAGATGGCGCGCAAGGGGCTCGCCTTCGAGCTGCTGGTGCCGGAGGACGAGATCCTCGAAGTGGAGCCCAGGGCCCTGCAGATCGTGCTCGCCAACCTCATCATGAACGCCGTTCGGTACACGGAACGGGGATACGTCCGTGTGAGCTACGGAGCGCGGCGGTTGAGCGTGGCGGATACGGGCCGCGGCATCGCGGCCGGCCAAGTACCCCATCTGTTCGAGCGATACTACCGGGCGGATGACGCAACGAATGGCCTTGGACTGGGCCTTGCCATCGTCCGGCGCATCTGCGATCACCTGGGGTGGACGATCGAAGTGCAGACCGAACCCGGCGCGGGCTCGGTCTTCAGCATCGTCTTTAACTGACGGGAATCGGCCTCATGGTGCTGCCCCCTTCGGGGCGGGGGGTGCGATGAGCGAGGCCCCGTGGCAAATCGCGTGCGTCCTGACCGTGCTCGGCCGCGCTCAGGCCCCGTGCACCTCGTAGGCCGCTTCCTTCTTCTTGCGCATGGCGGGCGCGATCATGATGATCACGATCAGGAACGTCGCGATCATGAAGGAGAGGCTGATCGGGCGCGTGAAGAAC
>VGID01000033.1 GCA_016868035.1 Betaproteobacteria bacterium
TGCTGGAGGTTGCCAACCTGTATGGTCGATACGGCTACAGAACCGTATTCGATCTCATGGTCGCCGCTGGCTGGCAGACGACGGAATCGGTGGTGCGTCGTATCTGGGGTGAGGAAGGCTTGAAGGTTCCGGCCAAGCAACCGCCGCGGGGTCGTCTGTGGCTGCATGATGGATCCTGCGTGCGCTTGCGCCCTGAGTCGCCGAACCATGTCTGGAGCTACGACTTTGTTCAGGGGCATACCTACTGTCCCTTGCAGAGGCGCTGGCGCAAGTTCCGCATCTTGGTGGTCATTGATGAATACACCCGGGAATGTCTGGCGCTGTATGTGGCCCGGCATATCAAAGCACTGGAGGTGATTGACGTGCTCTCGGACGTGATGCTCAAGCGTGGCATCCCACGCTTCATTCGTAGCGACAACGGGCCTGAGTTCGTGGCGAAGATACTGCGCGACTGGCTAAACAGCATCGGCACCCAGACTGCGTATATAGAGCCAGGCAGCCCTTGGCAGAACGGTTACTGTGAAAGTTTCAACGGAAAATTTAGAGACCAGTTCTTGAATGGCGAATTGTTCTACAGCCTGAATGAGGCAAGGATTCTGATCGAGCAGTGGCGCATTCATTACAACACCGTTCGGCCACACCGATCGATCGGGAGACGACCACCGGCACCTGCATCTTGGACTATCGATTCAACAACACATCATGCGTTGCATCAGAGCCTATTCCCACCAATCCCAACGCCCCAGGAGGTGAACCAGCGATTGAACCTGCATTAGCTCTACGCTAGACTTAAAACTCTCACTGCAACTGGATCAGGATTCAACGCAGGTCAGAGTACGCAACACGCTCAAGATACTGCGCGAGTACATTCCAATCGAGATACAGGAAATTCCCACAGGTACTCCCGTATTCGATTGGATCGTTCCCCGGGAATGGAACGCTCGTGCCGCCTGGATTGAAACCCCCGACGGAATGAGGATATGCGATTTCGCGCAACACAATTTACATCTCCTCAATTACAGCGTCCCGATGGAAGGCACATTCCCGCGCCACGAGCTCGACGCACATCTGCACTCGTTGCCAGAACTTCCGGATGCGATCCCGTACGTGACGTCCTACTACGAAGAGCGCTGGGGCTTTTGCCTGCAACAGCGCCTGCGCGAGTCGCTACCGGAAGGCGATTACCGGGTGTTTATCGACACCACCCTGCAACCCGGGAGCCTCACCTTGGGAGACCTCGTTATTCCCGGGCGCAGCAAACAAGAAATCTTTGTTTCAACCTACACCTGCCATCCGTCCATGGCTAACAATGAAGTTTCAGGGATGACGGTGGCGACGTTCCTAGCACGTGCCATTCTGGAGCGGGGCACTCCTCGATTCACGTACCGCTTCGTATTTGCGCCGGAGACGATCGGGCCTTTATGTTATCTGGCCGCGCCCGGCCGTAAGGAACATTTGCGGCGTCAGGTGCTGGCAGCTTTTAACGTGACGTGCGTGGGTGATGAACGCGGCTTTTCGTTGCTGCCGTCAAAATGGGGGGACACCCTGACGGACCGAGTAGCACGACATGTCATGCACCACCTATGCCCGAACTATCGTGAATATACCTTCGCTCTCGATCGGGGTAGCGACGAATGCCAGTACTCTAGTCCGGGAGTGGATCTGCCGATGGTCTCCGTAATGCGGAGCAAGTACGGGACCTTTCCCGAATACCACACATCTTTAGACGACCTCAGCCTGGTCACAGGAGCCGGACTTAAAGGCAGTTTCGACGTGATACTGAGGTGTTTCGACGCTCTTGAGGACGGAATTTCCCCCCTATACACCACCCTCCAAGCCGGGGAACCTTGGTTTTCCAAATACGGTTTGCGCTCCACCCTCGGTGCTTTCAAATTAGATATGCGCACCATACTGGGATTGGGCAATGTCATGAGTTATGCCGACGGTCGCCATTCGCTGTTGGACGTGGCTGAAAAAATGCAAGTCCCGGTATGGGAACTCTTCCAATATCGACAGGCGCTGCAGCGTGTCGGCCTATTAAGGGCCAGCGAATTACCAATAGAACAGTAGGAAATAAATTGCTGGAATCGATTCGCCTCGACGATCATAACTTTGCCTTGTCCACCACAAAATCGCCTAAGACCAGATAGTCGATGTTGGTGCCAAGGAAACAGTCGAGCGCCTGTTTAGGGGAGTCGACGATGGGTTGCCCCTTGACGTTGAACGAGGTATTGAGAATGACAGGGCAACCAGTGACCGCATCGAAAGCCTCTAGCAAACGTCGAAATCGAGGATTATTTTCGGGCCTTACGGTCTGGACACGACATGTGCCGTCAACATGCACAACGGCTGCAATCTCGCTTTTCTTCTCGGGCACGACATCGCAAGCAATCAGCATGTGCGGGCTTTCCTGCATAATCTGGAAGAACTGTTGAGCCCTCTCCGCAAGCACTGCTGGAGCGAAGGGGCGGAATTCCTCCCGAAATTTAACGCGCATATTGAGCGTATCGCGCATAGAACCGGGGAATGGGCGACATAGAATGCTGCGGTTTCCCAGCGCCCGGGGTCCAAATTCCGCTCTCCCTTGGAACCAGCCAACGATGCGTCCATCTGCCAACTGGCGGGCGGTTTCAGCGTACAGGTCCGACGGCCGCACATAAGGCACGCCCGCACGCTGCAAGACTTCCTCAGTTTCCTCCGTGGTAAACCCTGACCCCTTGTAGAAGTCATGATTTTTTCTTAAAGGCGCAATACCCGTCATCTTTTGATAGGCGAGCAAGCAAGCGCCAACCGCGACTCCCTGGTCGCCGCTTGCTGGTTGAACGAATAATTCATCAAACAGTCTGGATTTTTCAATTTTCCCGTTCATGGAGCAATTGAGCGCTACGCCCCCTGCCAAACAAAGCTTTTTCAACCCGAACCGCTTACGGGCGATCGTTAACTGATGCAGTACGACCTCCTCCAACCTGGTCTGAAGTGCGGCCGCGATATTCTTGTGATGCCGGGTCAACGGATCCTTGTAGTCCCGCTTTGGGCCGAACGCGTCTAGGAAATGACGGCTGACCCATGTATCTCGTACCTGGTGATACGCTATCCACTTTCGATTGATGGAATACGAATAATCGCCGGTAATAGGGATGATCTCGCGAAAGATGTCGATGTACGTGCGATCTTGCTCAGGAACCCTGGCGTTCGGGTCGCCGAAAGGAGCAAGCCCCATGATGATCCCTTCGTCACAATGATGCTTCCATCCCAAGTAAAAAGTAATCGCCGAGTAGAAAAGACCAAGCGAGTCCGGATAACGAGTCTCGCAATAAAATCGCTCGATCTGCCCGTCATGCCCTACGGCGAGCATGCCGGTTTCATTTTCGGCAATGCCGTCGTAACTCGCAATTAAAGCGTGGTCAAACCCGGAAGGAAAATAGGTGGACGCCAAGTGACAAAGATGGTGTCGAATCTTCAGGGGCTCCTTTTGGAATCCGGTCTCCTGACGCACCTTGTTAGCAAGATTGTGGATGTGACGTATAGAATCCAGATCACGCACTAGGAATTCCAGCCTTTCGTCGCTCTCCAGAGCCGACTGCAAGTAGGTTTCCCTGATAAATGCGTTGGGGTCGAATCCGATCGCAACCGCATCCACCTTTTCCATGCTGATCCCCGCGGCCTTCAAGCAGGCGGCGATGGCATTGGAGGGAAATGATGTCGTGTGCTTTATTAAAGTAAAACGCTCTTCTTCCATCGCCGCGACGAGTTCGGGCCCAATCATTACCGCGGCTGCCGTGTCATGCCCGCCGGCATTCAACCCGAGGATGATGGGTTTGTTCATCCCTTTATGCTGCATTGTTTCTTAATCCTCCAGTCGAAGTTCGATCGAATCGCGTACATGATAAAGGCGGAGCAGCCTCGGCGAGCTCGATTTCGACCAAGGCCCAGCCGCTGCCAGAATGCAAAAAGGACGCCGCCGACGGAACAGAAGAACATAATTATCGATCCCACGTCAATGACCTCATACGGGACAAACGCTGTATCTCCGCGGTGCCAAGCACTGTTGGCTACGGATGTCTCCGGAAGGGGTGTTGGTGCAGTTTCGGCAGCATGAACAGGTCGTTGCGCCGTGCGGTGCGGACTTAAGTTAACTTCGTGGCTACCGTAATGCCAGAAGAGGCGTCGCTACTATATGAGAGATGCGACGGCACACCGACCGCGAATGAGGACTTTAACCGGGGGCTGCAGCAGAGTGTGCAGAGGCTCTCCCCCGTCTCGCAGCGGCGCGGCACCCGGACTCATAGAAGATGCGAAATATCTGGCCGTCCCCGAGTAAAGTCCGCCCCACTACGGGCTATCCGACGCGCACTCCCAACTGGGGTGCGTGGTGACGTCCATCGATAACCGTCGTAGCGGTGGACTCACCTTTGCACCGGAAACATATCTCGCGGAATCGTTGCACGGCATGGCGCACCGCGGTTCCAAACTTTAGAGTAGCCGGAAATGGAGGGAAAGCACCGCGTCGATCATTCAGGGGGGCTGCCACTGGTTCTCCCTCGCGCTCATCGCGCCATTTCCGATGCGGAACGTCTAAGACAGAAATTGATCTAGCAGCCCGATGCAAAAGGCGTGGAAATGACGCGCGGTATCTTCATCGACTGGAACCGGAGCGGACAGGTGGCTGCTTTTTCGTTCATGTTTGCCCTCTTCGGGGCTGGTTCGTGATGCAAAACCCCCATTTTTTTGCTCCTCACGGACACCTATCCTGTGGAGGGCTGCAACCGGCTCATCCTGAGCAGGTTGTAGGCTGCGCCCACGATGTAAGCGTGCAGCTGCACGCGTTCGAGCCCACGCACGAGCGTGCGCCGAAGTCCGCCGTAGGTCTTCATCCAGCCGAAGATCTCCTCGACCCGCTTTCTCTTCCTCTGGCTCGTGCCGTATCCGGCGTGGCGCGTGGTGCGCGCATCCAGCCCCGGGGTGTGCCGGGCTTCGATTTGCGCGATGTGCGGGGCGATGCCCTTCTTTCTCAGATGCGCGACGAAATTCTTGGTGTGATAGCCCTTGTCGGCCCCGAGGGTGGTGGGGCGAACGCGCTTCTTGGCCTGGCGCGCCAGGATCTCCTTGGTCGTCTCGGTCTCTGTCTGCAGCGCCGAGCGCACCTGCAGGTCTACGCACAGGCCGTTGCGGTTCTCCATGAGTGCGTGCCCGCCGTAGTAGAGCTTCGCCTCTTTGCCTTTGCCCTTGCGATACAGCTTCGCCTCCGCGTCGGTGCTCGATTCGTGCGTGTCGTTGCTGCGCCGCTGGCCGTGGAAATCGACCATCCCGCCGGAGCTATCGCCCGAGGAAGGCGGGCCGTCCTTGGGTCGGAAGCTCTTCAAGCTTGCCCAGGCCTCGATCAAGGTGCCGTCTACCGTAAAGTGTTCATCCGAGAGCAGATTCGCCTCGCGCGCAGTGCGCACCACGGCATCGAAGAAGTGCTTGGCGATGTCCTCTCCGACCAGGCGCTCGCGCAGGCGCGAGAAGTTGGATTGATCCAGCCCCTTGTCCTCCAGACTCATGTCGAGGAACCAGCGGAACAAGATGTTGTAGTCCAGCATCTCGCAAAACAGCCGGTCCGAGCGCACCGAGTACAGTGCGATCAGCAGGCTCGCCTTCAGAAGCCGCTCCGGCGCAATCGAGGGCCGGCCCGTCTCGGCATACAGCCGCTCAAACTCCGAGGACATCGACGCCAGCACCGCGTCGGCCTTGGTCTTGATCGCGCGCAGCGGATGTCCCGCTGGCACCCGCGACTCCGACGAGAAGTAGCTGAACATCGAACCTTGGGGATCAACGTGTCCGCGCATCCTTATCGTTCCTTGAGCAAACCGTTGCGCTATTCGACCACATCCGCAACGGGGCGTTCGAGGAGTTTTGCATCAAGCTGCTAGGGTGGCAGTGCTGATCATGCATGACCGAGCCAGCAAGCAATGATCCTGAAAATTTTCTAACTGCTGGCTACACGTGCATTGTTGATCGATGACCCGGCGACGAGATCTGAGGGTCTCATAGCATTTATCTTCGCGGTCATTGCTGAGGAATGCGTTCACGCAGAATTCTTTGTCCCTACGGGTAACCCGGGTAATAGAGGAGCAATGTGGTCAGCAAGCGAGATTTGCTGTAGATTTCGAAGCCATGCAAGACGACAATATTTCGGTCGAGCCGAGGCGCCGGGACGGCAAGCGAATCACCACGAGTCCGTGGGCCACGGCCATCCCGTCCGACAAGAAGGTTTTTGAGCCGCTTTCTTTTCCCGATCTGAAGGGAATGAAAGTGATGCTCATCGTGCCGAACGATTTCTATCGGAAGAAGCTGATGCCGCTCGGGCCTGGCTACATCGCCACGGCGCTGAGGCGGTGTTCGATCGACGTGCAGGTGCTGGACTGCGCGATCTTCTCGTACGACGACATCGAGATTGCGAAGCGGGTCATTCAGAGCGGATGCACGATTTTTGCGATGGGCGCGCTGTATCCGATGATCAAGGAGGTCGAGCGCATCTGCAACATCATCCGCGCCGTGCTCCCGAAAGCGACAATCATTCTGGGCGGGTCGCTGCCGACCCCGATCCCGGAATTCGTGTTGCGACGCACGCGCGCGGATATCGCAACAATTGGCGAAGCCGAACTCACGATCGTCGAAGTGATGTCGGCACTCGCGGGATTGAAAGACCTGTCATCCGTGAAGGGGATCGCCTACCTCCGCGAGGAGCAATATTTTGATAACGGCAAGCCGATCCTTCCGCGGCGCGTGAGCAAGGAAGAAGTCGGGTGGCCCATGCGCGACCTTTTTCCGGTCGAGCACTATATTCGTGCACCCAAGTTCTACCCATACGGCGAGGAAGAGCGGCTGCTAACGATCAGCACCGGCCGCGGCTGTCCGTACGCCTGCGATTTTTGCTTCCGGGTGAGCTCCTACCGCATTCGTGAATTCGACGAGATGTTCGACGAGATGGAGGACCTGATCGCACGATACAAGCTGGACGGGTTTTACATCATCGACGACCTGATGATGCTCAGCAAGCACAAGGTCACCGCTTTCTGCGAAGGCATATTGAACCGCGGACTGAAGATCAGATTCAACTGTACGGGCCGCGTGAACACCGTCACGCCGGAGATTATCAAGCTGCTTAAGGAAGCGGGCTGTATCGCCATCTTCTACGGCATCGAGTCCGGCAACGATCACGTGCTCAAGACGATGTCGAAGAAGACCAACCTGCAACAGGTGTACGAAGCGGTGCGCTTGACGAAGGAACAGGGAATCTACTGCGAGTATGGCATCATGTTTGGCCAGCCGGGAGAGGACCACAATTCCCTTCGCGACACGATGGAGCTGATCAAGAATCTTTCGTACGGAGAATACCGGTCACAAAAGATTTTCGGTTGCGTTCCGTTCCCCGGGTCTGGCCTCTACGATTGGTGCAAGGAAACGGGACGCATCAAGGACGACCAGGATTTCTACGACCGTTACATCTGTCAGGACTGGTCACTGGACCAGATCCCGGTCAACATGACGAACCTTCCTGACCATGAGGTAAACAAGATCTTCCGCGAGGCCAACCACGAGCTTTCGCGGTTCTTCATGGAGCGCGTCAGCCAGGATTGGGTGAGGTGCTTTGGCGGCGACGTGGATAGCCTGCCGGCCGACTCGCACGACCAAATGACCCATATCATGACGCGCATTGAGTCATCGGGAAGTACCTACGATACGAGCGGTCGGACCTGATGGCCGCACCGCAAGGAGTCCAGCTGATTACTGGTCCGCCGGCCGCCAGGTATCAAGCCGATCCATAGCATCATCCATCCGTCGACGTTCTGCACCCCTTGTCCCGTCTTCCGACAGCGCTCGTCGCGGTTGATGGAGGGCCGCAGGATACCCTGCGGCCCATTGCCGATCATTGCGGCGCGTCGCTCGCCGAAGTGCCCTTTGAGATCGCTGAGAGCGATGGATACTGGAGTGGGCAGATCTCGGCGCGATCGCCACGGTTGCTCGTCGTGGGCACCTCGGACAGCGTTCGCGGGCGGAGCGTCGAGTCCGCCGCGAGACGCGCGGCCCGCACGGCCCGAATCCCCCTGGTTGCGATTGAGGACTTTCCCGGGAACTACTACGAGGTGGAGGGCGGCGAAGCGAACCTCCTCGTTGTGGAAAGCAGCCTCGCGCGCGATCTGAACATGGAAAAGTTCGGAGGCCGGTGCCCGCGTATCGAGGTGTTCTCTCCGGCCCGTTACGACGCCTATCGGAACAGCCATGCCCGCCTTCGCCGCGAAACCGCCGAGCTTTGGCGACGGAGCAAACGGGTGTCGCGCAAGCCCCGGGTGCTCTGGGCCGGACAGCCAGAAACGCTCGATTCATTGCGCACACTGCAAGCGCTCCTGCCGGCGCTGCGTGCGCTCGAGGTGGAGTTGCTGCTCAAGGCACACCCCAGGGACCCGGGCCACGCCGGCGGTGTCTATCAACAATTACTGCAAGCCTCGTCGGTTCCGTTCGAGGATGTGACGGCAACCAACGTGTGCGACGCCCTCTCGAGGGCACCGCAACTAGTGGTGACGCAGTTCTCCTCCGTGGCGATCGAAGCGGGGTTTTTCGGCATACCCAGCCTCTGGGTGCTGCTGCCCGATGCCGGAGGACGCAGCCTGCGCAACAAGAAAGGCTACGACGTCCCATTGCTGTGCAAGGCGGGTGGGGCCGCGATGGCGAGCCACGAAGTTGCCGTCGGAGGGGAATTGAAAAAAGCGTTGCAGGACAGGGCTCACCGCGATGAATTAATTCGCTGTTTTGACGCCTATTTCCAAGTGCATGAGCTTTCAGTTCGCAAGCTCGTCGCCTGCCTCAAGACCCTCCCGCCAAGCGGGAGATAAATCCCCTAAAATCAGATAGTTCGTGTAAAATCGCCGGTTTAGGGAAGGGCTGCATGCGCACGGCGAAAAAGATCATACCGATACAGGCGTTGGACAGCGGTCGCTACGGCCAGTCGCGCCTGCTGCACGACGGAAGCGTGAAGGTTCGCGAGCAGGAGCTCGCCGAGCTGCTGCGCGAACTGGAAAACGAGGAGCCGATCACCCGCCTGTTGCACCCCGAGGTCCGCTACGAGGTGACCGACCACTGCAACGCCACCTGCATCATGTGCCCGCGGGACAAGCACGAGCACGGCCGCGAGCACGGCGTCATGGACCAGGTGAAGTACGAGAAAAGCATAGACGAGGTCGTGGCGCTGGGCGCGAAAAAGGTCGTCCTGACGGGATTCGGTGAATCCATGCTGGACAGGCGCCTCGAGGACAAGATCGCGTACGCGCACGGCAAGGGGCTTTCCACCTACTTCATCACCAACGGCTCCGCCCTGACGCCCAAGCGCGCGCGGCGCCTCATGGAGTCGGGGCTTTCCGAGATGCGGGTGAGCTTCTACGGCATGCGGCCCGAGACCTACAACGCGGTCATGCAGGGCCTCGATTTCGATCGCACGATGAAGGGCATACTCGAGTTTCTCCGCGTCCGCGATGAAATCGGTGCCCGCACAAAGGTCCAGATCTCCTATCTCGAGCTGCCGGAAAACAAGTCCGACACCCAGGCATTCCGCGAATACTGGGAGCCGAAAGTGGACGCGATCGAGATCTGGAAGCCCCATAATTTCGGCGATGGCCGCGATTATCGGGCGCGGCTCGACGACTCGCACAAGACCAGCTGCGGCCGCCCGGAGAACGGCCCGCTCCAGATCCAGTGGAACGGCGAAGTGATCGCCTGCTGCTACGATTACAACAACCAGATCATCCTTGGAAACGCCTTCGAGACCCCGGTACTGGAGATCCTGAACTGCGAGAAGTACCGGCTCCTGCGCTACGCGCACCGCGTGAAGCGCTTCTCGATGTTCCCGTACTGCAACCAATGCGACCAGTTGCTCCCGCACGCGGACGCGCTGGTCTACACCAACCGCCACAACCTGCCGCCGGAAGAGGCGGTGAAGCTCTCGAACACCGACCTCTACAATCTCGCGGACGGCAAGCAGCTGGAGGCCGATCGCTTGAGCGAACGCTACCGCGAAAAAGGCGTATAGCGCCGGCGCCCAACCGGGCATATGGGGTTGCGCCTTTACCGCCGCGCGGAGGAGTTTTCCGCTGCCCTAACAGCTTGCTCGGGCGCGGTCTATGCGATCTGCAACCGCGACCTGCTCGACCCGGCCGAGGTGCAGCGCCTGGAGCGCGCTGCGATGGAGCGGGGCCACAAAGACCTCCTCAGGCTCAGCGAGCTGCGCCCGGGAGCCCTTCAAGAGATAGAGGCGTTTTTCCGGGAGGCCGCCCAGCTCGACCCCGACTGGTGCTACGCGTACTCGTCGAAGGTCATTCTTTCGATACCCGACTACCAGGATCTCCAGCAGGTCTTCCTGCTGCGCCGTCTTTTCTCTTCGCAGGGGAGTGGGGCTGTCTTGGCGCTCGTGCCCGATCTCCGTCTGCACCGGCTGTTCGAGGAGTTATTCAACGGCGTGTGTCCCCGGGGTCGCACGGCGCTGCCGGGTTTCCGGGCCTGGGCCCGATGCATGCGCACACTTCTCCGGAGTCTCGCGAACCGCGGGCGCACGGCTCCGGCGCGCGTGCTGCTGTTCACATTGAGCGCGGGTGTCCCCGCGCGCGGCAGGGATGCCTACTTTGGAGATCTCGAGCGGTACCTGCCGCCTCACGGGCCGGCCGTGACCGTTTACCTCTCCTCAGGATCTGCGATACGGCTTCCTCGCCACGATCAACGCCTACCGTTCGAGGCCTTTGTTTCCATCAGCGATGTGGTGCTGTCCTGGGTTCACGCCCTCGTTTCGGGCCTTCGCACTTATCGCACGCTCGCGGATTCATCAACGTACAACAACCTCGAACCGCTGCACAGGTATTTGCGGATCGGCGAGATCAAGTCGGGCGAACATTTCATGCATGGTCTCTTCCGGCGGGTTTTTCCACGCATGCTGCAAACGATCTCGCCCCGGGTCCTCCTGTACCCCTTCGAGAACCGGAGCTGGGAAAAAATGCTTCTCTCCGCGGCCCGTTCCCAAGGCGTCAGCCGCAGGATCGCGTACCAGCACTCCTCCATTACGCGCCGCCACCTGGCATTTCAAGTGGATAACGGCGAGTTGCCCGAGGAAAACCTGCCGGACAGGATAATCGCGGCAGGAGAGCATACCGCCCGGTGGCTGCGCAGTACTGCCCCGGCGCTCGGCGACAGGCTCGAAATCGGAGTAAGCCTCCGCACGACGCGGCACGCCGTCGCGGACTCGAAGACGCCCGGGGTACTGGTCGCCATCTCGTCCAGCCGCAGCGAGGCGTGGAACCTGCTTCTGGCAACGCACGCGGCAGCGGCCGAGACCACCGTACCCTTTATCGTGCGCACCCATCCCACGATACCGGTTGACGGCATGTTCCGGCATTTCGAGTGGCCATCGAACGTGGAGTTGTCGTCCGGCAGGACGCTCGCCGAGGATTTGTCCCGTGTAACGATGGTGGTCTACAGCTCCTCCACGGTGGCCCTGGAGGGCATGCTCTACGGGCGCATCCCCATCTTCCTCGACACGGGGGATGTCCCGAGCGGGGATCCCATCATCGGCGAATATCCCTTCAAGTTCCAGGCAACGCACGTCGCGCCCCTCGTGGATTGCATCAAGATGGTTGCAGGACTCGGGGGCGCAAAACTCGCCGTGCTTCAGGAACAGGCACGGGACTTCGCGGAGCGCTACCTGATCAGCCCGACGCCGGAGGCCATAAGTCGCATGGTGGACCGGATCACACGTGACTGACACATTGATGGAAATCCATGGACGAGACGCCTCCCAAGGTGCGCCCCGTCCAGGTTCGGCGCCGCATTGGGGGTGATCGGGAAGCCGGTCGTGGCCGTCTTCGCGACATCCGGGGACCGCATCGAGAACGCGGATGCGATAATCATTCTGGCGGGCGTTCGCGCCCACGCTCCATCGGCAAGAAAATTCTAGGAAAAACGATACGCGCCTCAAGCGCCCCGCAAGCAACCATGGAGCCGTTTCCGCGATACCCGCCCGGAGAGCCCGCCGCGCAGGATTCCAACTCACGACCGGTGCGACGCACGTACGCCGGGAAAGACCTGGCCTTACTCATTCCTACCAAGGACCGCCCGAAACACATTCGCCTTCTGCTCGAGAGCCTGTCTGCGCAAACGGTCGCCTGCGGCCGGGTAGTCATCGTTGACGGCGGGGAAAGCATCCAAGCGGTGTTGACGGGATTCCTGGACCGGTTGCCCCTCGAGTACTACCTGTGCCACCCCCCCGGGCAGATCCGCCAGCGCAATCTGGGAATCGGGAAGCTCGATGACTCGACTCCGCTCGTCGGGTTCCTTGACGACGACCTGGAACTGGAACCGGAAGCCATCGAAAAAATGATCGGCTTCTGGAACGGCTCCGAGCCCGATACCGCGGGTGTCGGATTCAACGTCGTTAACGCGCCCCGGGTCCGCGCCTCACGCATTACCCGGCTGTTGTTTCGGGGCTCTACCACGCCGGGGCGCGTTCTGAAGTCCGGATACAACTCCCGCATCGACAACCTCCGGGAGGATCTTCGGACGCAATGGCTAGGAGGTGGCTACACGGTGTGGAGGAAAGACGTGCTCGAAAAATTTCCCCAACCCGAAATAAAGACCCGATGGGCGATCGGCGAAGACCTGCGCTTCAGCTATCCCATCGGAAAATCACGCCCTTTGTACGTGTGCGCATCCGCAAGAGTGCGTCATGTACCGGTGATGGATCAGGCGCCCGAATCTTCGGTTCATCGTTTCCGTGGTCGCAAGTCCTCGCTTGCAACTTTCTACTTCGTCGCCTCACACCCCGAGCTCTCCCGCGCAGCATGCCTTTGGATGCTCAGCGCAAAATGCGTCGGGCAGCTTGCCCTTGGCTGCGCAAAGCTCGACACGTCCATGTTGCAGAACGGCCTGGGGCAGGCGGGAGCAATTTGGACCTGCGTGAGGTCCCTGTTTGGGCTGGCCGATATCAAGTCCGCGCTCGAGGACTGAGCTTGCGGGCGCCTTACAGGAGCAGGCCGCAGGCTTCCGATCGCTAGGCCCTGCGCCGTCTGGAAAATGATCGTAGCCGTCACGGGAGGAACGGGAGCGGTAGGCAGGAAGCTCGTGCAACGGCACCTCCATCGGGGGGACGTCGTGCGCGTGTTATCCCGGAACGCTCCGGCGGGATTGCCTGAGGCCGTGGAGGTTCATCGCGGCGATATCACCTCCGATTCCGATGCGCTCGCGCGCTTTGTGGATGGAGCGCAAGTCCTGTATCACTGCGCGGCGGAAATCCGCAATCCGGAGAAAATGGCCGCCGTCAACGTGGAAGGCACCCGCAGGCTGGTCGGCGCCGCGCGGCACCGGATCGCCTGCTGGGTACATTTGGGAAGCATCGCCGCATACGGCGAGCCCCGTCACGGCGCGGTTACCGAAGCCGCGCGGCTGCAACCCGTTAACGAGTACGGGCGCACCAAGGCTGAAGCTGACCGCCTGGTGATGGAAGCCGCGGAACAAGGCGGTTTCCGCTGCGCAATTCTTCGTCCTTCCAAGATTTTTGGCGCCGATATCGCCAGCGGGACCAATCAGATACTGTGCCGGATGATCTCGATCATCGATAAGCGCCTTTATTTTTTTGTCGGGCGGCCGGGGGCGGTAACGAACTACATACACGTCGATAATGTCGTGGAAGCTCTGATGCGCTGCGGCGCAGCCCCCTCGAATCACGCGAACGTATACAACCTCTCGGATGACTGCACCATCGAGGATTTTGTCGCGGCGATCGCAGGTGAGCTCGGCAAGCCGCTACCGTGGCTGCGGCTTCCCGAGGCTCCCGTGCGACTCTTCGCCCGTGCGTTCGGCGTCATTCCCGGGTTTCCGCTGAACGAGAGCCGCGTGAATGCACTAGTCAACCGGGCAACTTTCCCCTGTGAACGGATCCGCCGGGAGCTGGGCTACGAGCATCTCGTTCCGGTCATCCAAGGACTGCGCGGACTGGTCAGGTCGTGGAAGCAGGGAAAATGAAAAAAAAAGTCTGCTTCGTTGTCGCGTCGCCCATGACCCTGCGGGCGTTCCTGCGTCCGCACATCGAGGCTCTGCGCGGGCAGTACGCGCTTACCCTCGTCGCCAATTTCGGCAGCCCCCGATCGGATAACGCGCTGGATCTTGCACCCACGGTTTCGCTGCCGATCAGGCGCCGCATCGCTCCGTTCCACGATCTGCTTGCGTTGATCCGGCTCGTCGCGCTGTTCCGCCGGTCCGGATTCGCGGCAGTCCAATCCGTCACTCCCAAGGCGGGACTGCTCGCCATGGTGGCCGGCTGGATCGCGCGGGTGCCGGTCCGCGTGCATATCTTTACCGGGCAGGTCTGGGTAACCCGCAGGGGAATCGCGCGGCGGGTGCTGAGGCTCATGGATCGCGTGATCGCTTCCGCGGCAACCCACGTGCTCGTGGACAGCCCCTCACAGCGCGAATTTCTGCTAGCGCAAGGCGTGATCGACTCGAGGAAGTCCGGCGTGCTCGGAAACGGATCGATCGCCGGGGTGGACGGCGCACGCTTCAAGCCCGATCCTGCAGCACGGGCTGAGGTGCGTCGCGATCTGGGCTATTCGAACGCCGAGGTCGTCCTCTCCTACCTCGGGCGGTTGACGCGCGACAAAGGCGTGCTCGACCTTGCCACCGCGTTCGCGACGATCGCGCCCGGCACACGGGCCCGCCTGCTTGTCGTCGGTCCGGATGAAGAAGGGATGGTGGACGCGATGAAGGCTGCACTGGGTGCCACTGCCGGGCAGGCGGTATTCGTGGACTATACCGACCGGCCGGAGCGCTACCTCGCCGCATCGGACATCTTCTGCCTTCCAAGCTACCGCGAGGGCTTCGGCGCCACCATCATCGAAGCCGCGGCCTGCGGCGTACCCGCCATCGGATCGCGCATCTACGGCGTGACCGACGCCATCGAGAACGATGTGACGGGCCTCCTGCACGAGCCGCGAAACGTGTCCGAACTCGCGGCGTGCATGTTGCGGCTGGCCGGCGACGGGGAACTGCGGCGGCGCATGGGAGAGCAGGCGCGCGCGCGGGCGCTGCGCGACTTCCGCACGGAAGCGATCACCGCGGAGCTGATGCGCTTCTACGAGGGCGCGCTCGCCGAACGGGAAACGCCAGCGAGCGGTTGACGGGTCCAATATGACCATAGTAATATGACCATAGGCATTTCACCGAATTCCACGAGGATCCGCGATGGAAAAAACCGTTTCGAAATCCAAGTTCAAGCCGCGCGCCCTGGAATACTTTCGCCAGGTCGAGGAAACCCGCCAGGGGTTGATCATCACCGATCGCGGCAAGCCGGTGCTGAAGATCACGCCGTATGAACCCGCCCGCGCCAGGAAGGCGGCCCCGGCCGGGCGCTTGCGCGGCGCCATCCTCCGCTACGACAGCCCCTTCGAGCCGGTCGGACTGGAAGACTGGGAAGCGCTGAAGTGATCCTGCTCGATACTCACGTCTGGGCGTGGTGGCTCGCCCGGCCCGAGCGATTGACCCGAAGCGCGCACCAGGCGATCCGGCGCAACCTGGCGACGGGCCGCGTGGGCATCTCGTCGTTCAGCGTGTGGGAGCTCGCGTTGCTGGTTCAGCGGAAAAGGCTGGTGCTCGCGATCGAGATGGCGGATTGGGTCGCCGAGACCGAACGGATTCAAGGCGTGACATTCCACCCGGTAACGAATGCGATCGCCCTGCAGTCGGTGAATCTGCCCGGCGCGTTCCACCCGGATCCGGCTGACCGGATCCTCGTGGCGACGGCGCGTGAACTCGGCGCAACGATGGTCACCGGCGACGCCAAGATTCGCGCCTACCCCCACGTCAAGAGCCTGTGGTAGCGGCCGCCGGTTTTCCGGACTCGGAGGCCACGCCGGCCCGCTCTGTGGTCCTGCCCGATTCGCGGCAGCTCATCCCTCCCGTTGAACCAAACGCATGTATAATTGCGTTTAGTAGCACTATATGCAACACTGGATGCGATGAGGACGAGGCATTACTGGCTCGACCTGATCCACAGGGCGTGGCAGTCGCGCTCCATCCTGTGGCTGGCCGGCGTGCGGCGCGTCGGCAAGACCACGCTGTGCCGCAGCGTGCCGGGCACCGAATATTTCGACTGCGAGCTGCCGCGGGTGCGCAGCCTGCTCACGCAGCCCGAGGCGTTTCTCGACGGCGTCCGCGGGCGCAGCATCGTCCTGGACGAGGTTCACCGCCTCGCGAATCCTTCCGAGCTGCTCAAGATCGCGGCCGACCATTACCGCGACGTGCGCATCCTCGCCACCGGCTCGTCCATGCTCGGCGCCTCTTCCAGGTTCCGCGACACGCTGGCCGGACGCAAGGCCGAGGTGTGGCTCACGCCCATGATGTCGGCCGACCTGGAGGACTTCGGCCAGCCCGATCTCGGGCACCGGCTGCTCCACGGCGGGCTGCCGCCCTTCTTCCTCGCGCCGGAGGTGCCTGAACGCGAATTCCAGGAGTGGATGGACGCCTACTGGGCGAAGGACATCCAGGAGCTGTTCCGTCTGGAGCGCCGCCATTCGTTTCAGCGCTTCGCCGAGCTGTTGTTCGCGCAGAGCGGCGGCGTATTCGAAGCGAGCCGCTTCGCGCGTGAATGCGAAGCGAGCCGCACCACGATCACCAACTATCTTTCGGTGCTGGAAGCGACCTATGTCGTTCACGTGCTGCGGCCGTTCAGCACGCGCCGGGCGACCGAAATCATCGCGGCGCCCAAGGTGTTCAGTTTCGACACCGGGTTCGTCTGCTACCACCGCGGATGGCACGCCCTGCGCCAGGACGATCTGGGGCCGCTGTGGGAGCACTTCGTCCTGAACGAACTGCATGCGAGGCTGCAGACCCGGCAAATCCGGTACTGGCGCGACAAGCGCCGGCACGAGGTTGACTTCGTGCTCGCGCGGCGCGGCGCGGCGCCGGTCGCGATCGAGTGCAAATGGTCGGCTTCGGGATTCGACCCGGCCGGCCTTCTCGCTTTCCGGCGCCAGCACGCGGAGGGACGCAACTACGTCGTGGCAACGGACGTGGGTCGCCGCTACAAGCGCGACTACGAGGGTCGGGAGGTGAATTTCGTGAACCTCGCCCAACTGATCGAAATCGCGGGCTCGCGCGAGCCGCGATCGGGCGGCTAGGAGTTTGGCGGACTTGGGGCCGGGAAACTCCCAGGGTGTTTCCCGTGGCTTCTCGAGAAACCTGCCGTGCGGCGCCGCAGCCGCGCCGGCGTTTGACCCCACGCTCCGCGGCTTGTAATATGCGTATTACCAAAGCCGGCGGAGCGTCCATGACCCTCACGGTAAAACTGCCAGAAGATCTCGAGCGGGACTTCGAGATCCACTGCAAGCTTCGCCGCCTCACCAAGTCCGAGGTGGTGACGAAGCTGCTCGCCCAGTACCTCGCGCTCCAGGCGCCGAAGAAGACGCCGCACCAGCTCGCCGAGGAACTCGGCCTGATCGGCGGATTCTCCGGCCCGCGCGACCTGTCTTCGAACGCCCGTTACTACCTCAGGAAGAGGCTGCGTGAGAAGCGTCATCGCTGACGCCGGGCCACTGGTGGCCTATTTCAACGACCGGGACAAACATTTCAGCCAGGCGGTTGCTTTCATGCGGGAGTTCACCGGCCCGCTCATCGTGACATGGCCGGTGCTGACCGAAGTTTGCCACCTCATCCCGCAACGGCTGGTCAATCGGTTCATGACCTGGGCCGCGCGCGGGGGCGTGGTGGTCCTTGAAATTCCGGCCGCCGCGCTGCCCGATATTGCGGCCCTCATGGAGAAGTATGCTGACCGGCCGATGGACCTGGCCGACGCTTCGCTCGTATGGCTTGCCGGCCAGATCGGACTCACGGACATCATCACCGTTGACGACAGCGATTTCGCCGCCTACCGCACGACCTCCGGCAAGGCCTTCCGCAACCTGCTCCCCGCTCGCACGAAGTGAGAAGGGTGACAGGCATGCGAATTCGCATGCCTGTCACCCTTTTTCGCTTTTTTTCCGGGGCCGGTCTTGCCCAAGGAGCTTGTCGTATCGCAAGTCCGACAAGCTCCTGGTCCGACAGACTCCCGGGTTACGAGCCCGGAAGGTACATCCGATCATCGGATAAAATACGCCATGGCCAAACGGGTTATCGATGTCTCGATCGCCTCGTTGCTGCTGGTTCTGTTGTCGGTGCCCATGTGCTTGATCGCGCTACTCGTGCGCGCGAGCATGGGCCCGCCGGTCCTGTTCCGGCAAACGCGGCCGGGGCTTAAGGGGAAGCCGTTCGAATTGATGAAGTTCCGGACCATGGTCGATGCCACCGATGCGCGCGGGTATCCGCTGCCCGACGACGCGCGGCTCACGCGAGCCGGCACCTGGCTGCGGCGACTGAGCCTGGACGAACTTCCGCAGCTGCTCAATGTGCTGCGCGGCGACATGAGTCTCGTCGGGCCGCGTCCGCTCCTGATGGAGTATCTGCCGCTCTACACGTCCGAACAGGCGCGGCGCCACGAGGTCCGGCCGGGCATCACCGGCTGGGCGCAGGTGAACGGCCGCAATGCGCTTTCATGGGAGGACCGCTTTCGCCTGGACGTGTGGTACGTGGACCACCAGTCGTTGTGGCTCGATCTCAAGATACTCGGGCTGACGCTGCTCCGCGTTTTGGGCGGCAAGGGCATCAACGAGCCCGGCATGGCGACCATGAGCAAATTCACCGGCACCCCGCATGGCCACTAGGGTCTTCGTCTTCGGCGCGAGCGGCCACGCAAAGGTAGTCGTGGATTCTTTCGAGCGCATGACGGGGTTTCCCGTTGCCTTCATCGTGGATGACGCAAAGCAAAAGAACGGCTCAGCGATCTGCGGCTATCGCGTGATCGGCGGGCGCGATGCGCTGCTCGCCCGTCGCGGCGAGGTGGACGCGGGCATCGTGGCGATCGGGGACAACCGCGCGCGGGCCGCGATCGCGGACTGGCTCGCGGCGCAGGGATTCACACTGGTGAGCGCCATTCATCCCGGGGCGGCGATCGCGCGCGACGTGAGTATCGGGGCGGGCGCCGCGGTCATGGCGGGCACCGTGATCAACACCGAGGCGCGCATCGGGCAGCACGCGATCATCAATACCGGCGCGACCGTGGACCACGACTGCGTGATCGGGGACTGCGTGCACGTTGCGCCCGGTTGCCACCTGTGCGGCGGCGTGAGCGTGGGCGCGGGAACGCTGCTCGGCGCGGGCACCACCGTCCGGCCCGGCGTGCGGATCGGGAAAAACGTGACCGTCGGAGCCGGATCCACGGTGTTGCAGGATATTCCAGACGGGGCACAGGTTGCGGGCTCACCGTGCCGACCGATCTCGTGATGAAAACATCACCGGCACACGCGAGCGAGGACGCGCTTGCCCTGGACGGCGGCAAGCCGGTCCGGTCGGCGCCGCTTCCGGCGTGGCCGTTTTTCGAGGTCGACGAAATCGAGGCCGTGCGCGCGGTCCTCGCCTCGGGACAGGTCAACTACTGGACCGGGGAGCAGTGCGCGCTGTTCGAGAAGGAATTCGCCGCGTACGTGGGCACGCGCCACGCGGTCGCGCTTGCCAACGGCTCGCTCGCGCTCGAGCTCGCCCTGCACGTTCTCGGCATCGGGCCGGGAGACGATGTCGTTGTGACCTGCCGCTCCTTCGTCGCCTCCGCGAGCTGCGTCGTCCTGCGCGGGGCGCGGCCAATTTTCGCCGACGTGGACCCGGCGAGCCAGAACATCACCGCCGAGACGGTGCGGGCCGTACTCACACCGAAAACTCGCGCGATTATCGCGGTGCACCTGACGGGATGGCCGTGCGACCTGGATCCCTTGCTCGAGCTGGCGCGCTCGCGCGGCATCGCCGTGATCGAGGATTGCGCTCAAAGCCACGGTGCGACGTACAAGACGCGCATGACCGGATCGTTCGGGACGGTGGCGGCGTTCTCCTTCTGCCAGGACAAGATCATGACGACCGGCGGCGAAGGGGGAATGCTGCTCACGAACGACGAGGCGCTGTGGAAGAAGGCGTGGTCGTACAAGGACCACGGCAAGAGCCACGACGCGACGTTCAACCGAGAGCACCCGGCCGGATATCGCTGGCTGCACGAGTCGTTCGGCTCCAACTGGCGCATGACGGAGATGCAAGCGGCGCTCGGCCGCCGCCAGCTTTCCAAGCTGCCAAAATGGACCGCCTCGCGTCGACGAAATGCATCGCTCATGGACGCGGCTCTGGCGGCGGTCCCGGGCCTCCGCGTGCACGTTCCGCCCGCAGAGTTCGGGCATTCGTATTACAAATACTACCTTTTCGTCGAACCGTCCCGGCTCCGTCGCGACTGGACCCGGCAGCGCATCCTCGATGCGATCGGCGCCGAGGGCATACCCTGCGCGGCGGGAATCTGCCCCGAGATCTATCTCGAGAAATCGTTCTCGGAGCGCGGCCTCGGGCCCGCGTCCCGGCTGCCGAACGCGAAAAAGCTCGGGGAGACGAGCATCATGCTCATGCTGCATCCGACGATGACCGAAGACGACATCCGCGACACGTGCGATGCTGTCATCAAGGTCATGTCGGTCGCGGCGGGGGCGTGAACGTAGCGGGCGATGTCACTGCGCGCATTCTTCGCATTCGCCCATGATGCGGTAGCGGCAGGCTTTGCCTGGATCTTCGCCTACCTGCTGCGCTTCAATTTCGATGTGCCCGAGCCCTTCCTCGAGGGCATGCTAACCACCCTCGTCTGGGTGGTGCCGCTGCAGGCTGCGATCTTCTGGATGTTCGGCCTCTACCGGGGCATCTGGCGCTACGCGAGCCTTCCCGACCTCAAGCGCATTCTGATCGCAGTCGCGGTCGGCACGCTCGCCGTCACGGGCATGCTGTTCATGTTGCGCGCGGGAGCGCTCGTCCCGCGCTCGGTCCTGCTGCTCGACCCCATTCTTCTGGTCGTGATCATGGGCGGAAGCCGTTTTGCCTACCGCGCGTGGAAGGAGCACCGCCTCTACGGCAGCGGCAGCCACAAACGCAGGCCCGTGCTCGTCCTCGGAGCGGGAGACGCCGCCGTGACCCTGCTCAAGGAGCTCGAACGCAGCCGGGATTGGCGCGTGGTCGGCCTGCTCGACGACGACCCCGCGAAGCACGGCCGGCAACTGCTGGGTGTGAAAGTATTCGGCGCGTTCGAGCAACTCCCGCAGATCGCCCCAAGGCTGGGCGTGGAAACGGCGATCATCGCCATGCCGTCCGCGTCCCACACCGTGCGCCGGCGGGCGGCCGCCCTGTGCCGAGAGACCGGGCTCAGCGCGATGACCGTCCCTTCGTTCGACGATCTGGTGAGCGGGAAAGTCACGGTCTCTTCGATCCGCCAGGTCGAGCTCGACGATCTTCTGGGCCGCGACCCCGTACAGCTCGACAGCGACGGCCTGCAGCACCTGTTCTCCGGAAAAACAGTGCTGGTGAGCGGCGCGGGGGGCTCGATCGGCTCGGAATTGTGCCGCCAGATCGCGCGCTTCGAGCCTTCCCTGCTGGTGTTCCTCGAGTGGAGCGAGTTCGCCCTCTACACCATAGACGAAGAATTCGCCGGTAACCATCCCTCGCTCAGGACGGTGAGCGCGATCGGGGATGCCAAGGACCCGGCGCGCGTGGAGGAGATCTTCGCGAAATACCGTCCGGATGTCGTGTTCCACGCCGCGGCGTACAAGCACGTGCCGCTGATGGAGAATTCCAACGCGTGGGAAGCCGTGCGCAACAATGTGCTCGGGACCTACGTAATGGCGGACGCGGCGATCCGTCACGGGGCGCAAAAGTTTATCCTGGTCTCGACCGACAAGGCGGTCAACCCGACCAACGTCATGGGAGCAAGCAAGCGGATCTCGGAGCTGGTGTGCCAGGGGTTGCAGCGCGACGCCGCGACACAGCTCGTCATCGTCCGGTTCGGCAACGTGCTCGGGAGCGCGGGCAGCGTCATCCCGAAATTCCGCGAGCAGATCGCGAGAGGGGGGCCCGTCACGGTGACGGACCCGCAGATCACTCGCTACTTCATGTCCATCCCGGAAGCCGCGCAGCTGGTGCTCCAGGCGGGACTGATGGGCAAGGGGGGCGAGATCTTCGTGCTCGACATGGGGGAACCGATCCGCATCTCCGAGCTCGCCCGCGACATGATCCGGCTTTCCGGGTTCGATGAGGACGATATCAAGATCGTCTATACGGGGCTGCGCGCCGGCGAGAAGCTCTACGAGGAGCCGCTGGCCGATGGCGAACGCACGATGCCTACCCCTCATCCCAAGCTGCGCGTCGCGGTCGCGAGAGACGCGCCAGCCGAGCATGTGCGACAGATTACCGATTTGGTACACCGTACCACACCAGCCGGGGACGAAGAGGTCAAAAGCATGCTGCGCACGTGGTTGCCTGAATACCGGCCCGACACGACCGGTGACGAAGTGACGAGTTGACGCGTCGTTGCCGCAGCGGGCGCGGGGCGCTATACTGTGCGTAATACATAGTTTTACGGAGCGATCGTGCTCAAGCGCATCTCGAAGGTCGGCAATTCCCGGGGGCTGATTCTGGACAGCGCGCTGATGGACCTGACCGGCCTGCGCGTCGGCGATCAGGTGGACGTCACTGTGGCGCCAGGAGGGGCGATCATCCTCACCCCGATTCGCAAGGCGCTACCGCGCGAAACGGTGTCGGCCACCATCCGCAAGACAATCAAGGACTACCGCAGGACGCTTAAGAAGCTTGCGTGAGCGCCACGCCGGATAACTGCGTCCACCTGACGGTGGACATCGTGAGGGAAATCCATGGCGTGGTCCTTGAAGCTTTCGGCGGGGCGCCCGGGACCAGGGACGAAGGACTGCTTCATTCCGCAGTGGCGGCGCCGCAGGCAACGTTCGGCGGGCGGTCGCCCTTCACGGACTTGATCGAAGTTGCAGCGGCGTATCTGTTCTACCTCTGCCGCAACCACCCGTTCACGGACGGCAACAAGCGAACCGCCGTGACCGCAGCCATCGTTTTCCTGCGGCTCAACGGGATGGACCCGGCACCGGATAGCGACAAGTGGGAGCGGTTGGTGCTTGACGTGGCGGCCTCGCGCCTCGACCGCGACGGAACCACCAAGCGCCTCAAGTCGCTGCTTGCCGGAAAACCGTGAACGCCGTGGCGGCCCTTACAAATCATGCGCAGCGGGTGCAACGTTGGGCCGCGGTGGCTCTCGGATTCACCATCCCGATCTCGACCGCGCTCGACAACATCGTTCTCGTGCTGCTTGCGGCATGCTGGCTGGCCGCCGGAAACCTGCGCGAAAAAATCGCGTCGTCGCGTGAAAATCCCGTCGCGCTTACCGCGTTCGCCCTGTTCGGATTGCTCGTCCTCGGGCTCGCATACGGGCAGCGCTACCCCGGCGACGGCCTTCTGTACCTCGGAAAATACGCCGATCTCCTGTTCATTCCGCTCTTCGTCGTGCTGTTCCGCGATCCCTGGCTGCGAGAGCAGGGAATTCGCGCTTTTTGCGTCGCCATGCTGCTTACCTTTGTCGTGGCGCAGCTGATTCCCTTTGGACTGCTCGAGAATAATCCGGTGCTGCCGCGTGACTCCTCGCACCCGGGCGCCTTCAAAGGATCCATCACCCACGGCCTGCTCGCGGCATTCGCGGCCTTCGTGTTCGCCCTGCTGGCGAGAGAGGAACGGCTCTGGCCGCGTCGTCTCGCCTATATCGTATTCGCGCTCATTGCCGTCCAGAACGTATTGTTCGTTGCGATCAGCCGAACTGCCTATCTCGTCCTGGCGGTGCTGGTCCTGTACTTCTTCACGATCGCCCTAGGGCCGAAACGGTTTTTCGCTTCGTTGCTTGCATCCGCCGCGCTCGCCGGGATCGCGTACTGGGGATCCGATACGCTCCAGCAGCGCGTCCATCTGGCAGCAGAGGAGATCGCCGAATGGAAGCCGGGAGAACCGGCAGAGACCTCCGCAGGGCTCCGGCTCGAGTGGTACCGCGCGAGCCTCGGGATCGTACGGGATCAGCCGGTTTTCGGGTCCGGCACCGGAGCGTTTCCACGCGCGTATAAGGAAGCTCTCGGAGACCGTGGGGCTGCGGCAAGCAGGAATCCTCACAACGAATTCCTGCTGGTCGCCATTCAGATCGGGCTGCTCGGGCTTGCCGCACTGCTCGCCCTGTTCTATTTGCACTGGCGGCTCGCGCCTCGGCTCGCAACACCGCTCGAATGTCGCCTCGCGCGCGGGCTGGTTCTGATGATCGGGATCGCCTGCCTGTTCAACTCGTCGTTGCTCGACCACACCGAGGGGCTGCTCTACGCGTGGATGACCGGGCTGCTCTTCGGCGGGCTACAATCCAACGGTAATGGGTAATGAGTAATGGGCCGAGTCTCAGCGATCGTCGTACACCCGAGTCTCAGCGATCCCCGAACAACACGCGCCAGGAAGCGAGCGGTTCGCGACATGTGGAATCTCCCGGAAAACCGCATTCTGCCTTACTTTGCAGGTTTTGCTGTTAGCCATCGTGGTGTTCGACTAACGCTGAGCCCCGGTCACGTCAACGTCAAAAAAGTGTACGACGATCGCTGAGACTCGTCCAGTAATGCGTAATGTGAGACTGCAGCCGGCGTTGTTCGCTCATCACTCATCACTTATCACTCATCACTTTTCATGAAACTTTCGGTCATCGTCATCAGCAAGAATAACGAAGCGGTCATCCGCCGCTGCCTCGAGTCGGCGCTCTGGGCGGACGAGCTCGTCGTGGTGGATTCCGGGAGCGCCGACCGTACGGTCGAGATCTGCCGCGAGCTCGGCGCCAAGGTGAAGGTGACCGAGGACTGGCCGGGCCACGGCCCGCAGAAGAACCGGGCGCTGGACCTCGCGACCGGGGACTGGGTGCTCTCGCTCGATTCGGACGAATGGATGACGCCGGAACTGCGGTCCGAGATCGAGCGCACCCTCGCCGACCCGGGTAACAAGGCCGCGTTCGCAATGCCCCGCCGATCGAGCTTTTGCGGGCGCTTCATGCGCCACTCCGGCTGGTGGCCGGACTACGTCACGCGGCTTTTTCGCCGCGACGCGGCGCGCTTCTCCGAGGACCACACCCACGACCGGGTCATCGTGAACGGCCCGATCGGCAGGCTCAAGCAGCCCGTCCTGCACGAGGCGATCACCGACCTCGACCGGATGCTCGTCAAAATGAACATGTACTCGACTACCAGCGCGCTCGAATTCCACCGGAGCGGGCGGCGCGCCTCGCTCGCTACCGCGCTGGTGCACGGCGGGTGGGCCTTCATGCGCACCTACTTCCTGCGCGGCGGGTTCCTCGACGGGCGCGAGGGCTTCATGCTCGCGGTGGCGAACGCGGAGGGCTCATACTACCGTTATGTCAAGCTCATGCTGCTCTCCAAGAAAAGCGGTAATGGGTAATGGGTAATGGGTAATGGGTAATGGGTAATGGGTAATGCGTGAACCACGTTTCGGGAGGTTTATTCCTTCGCATTACTCATCACTCATTACTCATCACTAAAACGAATGCGCATAGCTGTCATTCCAGCCACATACAACCGGCCCGACGCGCTCGCCGCGCTCTTCGAGGGGTATCTCACGCAGGACTATGCCGACTTTGAAATCATCGTCGCGGACGATGGTTCGGGTCCAGAAACGCAGGAAGTCATCCTTCGTTACCAGCAGCGCGCGCGCTTTCGCATCGACCACGTGTGGCAGGAAAACAGGGGCTACCGCGCCGCCGCGATCCGCAACAAGGCGGTAGCGCGCACGCGCGCCGACTACATCATCTACACCGACCAGGACTGCGTCCCGCTGCCGGATTTCCTGTCCCGGCACGCCCGACTCGCCGAGCACGCGTGGTTTGTCGCCGGCAACCGGATACTCACGACTCGTGCCTTTGCCGAACGCATCCTCGCAGAGCAGCTTCCTGTTCATACCTGGCCGCTGCGTGAGTGGCTCCGGTGCCGGCTTCGCGGAGAAGTCAATCGCGTCCACCCGTTGCTGCGCCTGCCCGACGGGCCCCATCGCAAGTTACATCCCCGGCGCTGGCGAGGCGCGAGGACGGCGAATCTTGCGGTATGGAGGCGCGATCTCGTCGCGGTGAACGGCATGGACGAGCAATACGAGGGCTGGGGTCTCGAGGACTCGGACCTTGTCATCCGGCTGATGCGCGCGGGCGTTCGGCACAAGAGCGGCCGCTACGCCTGTCCCCTGATCCATCTGTGGCATCGAGAGCAGGACCGCGGCGGGCTGGCCGAGAACCAGAAGCGGCTCGAGGAAATTCTCTCCTCGCGGCGCACCGAAGCGCTGATGGGCGTCAACCGCTACTTATGACGGGGGATCCCGGGCAGGGAGTCCTGTTTGCGCGGGAGTCTCCGCCCGCGAGCGTGCTTGTCATCGTCACGCGCCGCATTGGTGATGTCCTGCTTGCAACGCCGCTGCTCCGTTCGATCAGGCGGGCATGGCCGCAAGCCGCGCTCGACGCGCTGGTCTTCGAGGGCACGCAAGGCGTAATCGAAGCCAATCCCGATCTGCGGCGGATCCTGCGCGTACCGCAGCGTCCGGGCTTTTTTCGGCATCTCGGATTCGTTCTCGGGCTTGCGCGCCGCTACGAGCTCGCGCTATCGCTCGTTCCCGGCGACCGGCCGACCATCTACGCCTTCGTCGCCGGGCGGCGGCGCGAAGGGCTTTTGCTGCCCATGCGCAGGGAAGCGTGGAAACGCCGCCTCCTGCACCGCTGGGTGCCGTATGACAGGCACGACACTCACACGGTACTGAACCACCTCTCGCTCGCGGAGGCCCTGGGCATCCCCGCGCATCCCGAGATCGTGGTGAGCTGGCGCCGTTCCGACGCCGAGCAGGTCGAAGCGCTGCTTGGCCCGGAGTCCGGCGCGCCTCTGGCCGTGCTGCACCCGTACCCCAAGTTCAACTACAAGATGTGGCGGCGCGAAGGCTGGATCGAGGTGGCGCACTGGCTTGACGGGCGAGGTTACCGGATCGCGCTCACGGGGAGCGGAGCGGACGCGGAGCTCGCCTACCTCTCGGAGCTCGCGCGGCGCATGCCGAGCGGCACGCTTAATACCGCGGGCAAGCTCTCGCTGGGAGGAACCGGCTATCTTCTGAGCCGTGCGGCTTTGTACGTGGGGCCGGACACCGCGGTCACCCATATGGCAGCTGCGGTGGGAGCGCCCACGGTTTGTTTATACGGCCCGACCGACCCGGTCACTTGGGGCCCCTGGCCCAAGGGGCATGTCGCGCCACGCAACCCTTGGGAGCGGTTCGGCAGCCAGTCAACAGGCAAGGTGCGAATGCTTCAGGGCGTTGCCGCCTGTGTGCCGTGCAAGAATGAAGGCTGCGAGCGACGAATCGAGAGCTTCAGCGATTGCCTGCAGGCGCTGCCTGCGCAAAAAGTGATCGCCGCGATTCGCGATGTCGCCGGCATCACGGCACCGGGCTCCCATGTCTGAGCAATGCTAAGTAACGGCCAACCCCGTCGAATGCATCGCGTTTATCCGCCCGCCGGCTCATATCAAGAAGGATCGGGGGCACATCAGTTGCTGTACCGCCACCTCGCTCGTGAATCTCGCGGCGGAAGCTTTGAATGGCGCCCGCACCTTGGCTTGGGCGTGGGCATGACCTGCCCGCCTACCCGCGCCGAAACGTCGCGTGATCGGCGGGGCCCTGGTTTCTTGCGTCGCGCGCCGTCTTAACCGGCGCTCCGCTTGTACGGCTCGATGGCGAACACCAGGTCCCCGCCCCGTATCACTTCGTCCGGGTGGCCCCAGAAACCGTAGATCTTGCCGCTGCGCTCGATCGCCGCCAGGAGCCTGCCTTTTACCTGCGAAATCGCCTGACCCACTTCCTCGGGCAGCGCCGTGCGCTCGGCTGTCTTCATCCTGCCTCCGCGCTCCGTGAGGATGTCGGTGATGAAGCGCATGGTGTAGCGCGACTCGACGGCATCCGCGATCAGGAAGCCGAAGTGTTGCGAAGCCATTGCAGGGTCCGCATCAGGCCGGTTTCCAGGTCCGTCGCCGGCTGCCAGCCGAGTTCGCGCCGGGCGAGCCGGACATCCAGCACGTTGGCGGGCACGTCGAAGTTGCGGCCCGGCAGAAAGCGCGGCCGCAAAGGGCGGCCCGTCACCCGCTCGATCGCGGCAACGATCTCGTTGAGATCGTGCCCGACGCCGCTGCCGATGTTGATGATCCTGTGCTCCCCTTCATAGCTCAGCGCCCGAACGAACGCATCGGCAACGTCCCCCACGTAAACGTAGTCGCGCACGACCGTTCCGTTCCCCCAGACTTCGATCGGCTCGCCGCGTTGGGCGCGATAGAGAAACGTGCTCACGGCGCCCTGCCCCGAAGCCACGTTCTGGCGCTCCCCGAACGGGTTTGCGAGTCGCAGCACCCGATAATCCAGCCCATGCAGCGCGCGGTACAAGCCCAGATACTTTTCTATCGTCAACTTGCCGATGCCGTAAGCCGTGATCGGTTCGGTCGGGTGCGTCTCCGCGACGGGAATCTCGCGCGGCACGCCGTAAACCGTGCCACCGGATGACACGAACACGATTTTTGCTACACGTGCCGCCAGCGCTTCGTCGAGCATATGCAGCGTCCCGATGACGTTCGTCTGGATGTCATGAACGGGGTTCTCGTTGGCCGTGCCGGGCAAAGTCGTCGAAACCAGGTGAAACACGGCATCGCATCCGCCGAGCGCCTGCGCGAGATCGCGGCGGATCAGGAAATCACCTTCCTGCCATTCGATGCGTTCCGCACCCGGAAAACCGCGCGGCGCGCCACCGCCCTGCCTGTCGAATATGCGCACGTGGTGCCCCGCATCGAGCAGTCCTTGCGCAAGATGGGAACCAATGAAACCGGCACCGCCTAACAGCACGCATCGCATGAGTGGAATCCCGGGAATGACGAAGTGAGCTCGCTCATGATGCCACCAATACTACTTAAATGCCTTGTCGTACGAAGACAAGCCTACTGCGCCGGCGCGCCGATACCTGAGTTCGGACAATGCGATGCAATGCCTCCATCCCGCCGAATGAAAGGGATTACCCACGAAGGAGGCGGGGGAATAGACAGAAACCGGCGTGCGCATCAGGCAACGGGGATTGAAAGCAACAATTGGTGGCAGTCACAGAACCGTAATACACTTACTCCACCTTGGGACAGTTCGGGGCATGAATTCCAATCTTCTCGCGAAATCGGTGCGAAACCTGCGCAATGCCGTTGCGATCAACATCAATCACGCAAGGGGTCGCGAATTCATACCCAAGAAACGCGACTGCCTGAGCATCGAAACTTCGAGTATCTGCAATTTGAAATGCTGCTTCTGCGCCTACCCGAAAAAACAGAGCGCAAAAGTCGTGATGGACGACCGGTTCTTCCAGAGCTGCATCGCCCAGGCCGTTGAGTTGGGTTACGACAAGTTCGATCTCACGCCCTGCACGGGCGACGTGTTCATGGACCGCACGTTCCTGAACAAGCTCGACCACCTCGAGCAGCATCCCGGAGTGGTGAGCTACTCGTTCCATACCAATTTCACGATCCCGCGGCGCAAGGACATCGAGCGCCTCGCTCAATTCAGGAAAATCGAGGGCCTCAACATCAGCATCTACGGGTACGACTCCGGCACGTTCGTCGCCATCACGAAGTCTCCGGAAAAACTGTACCGGCGCCTCGTCCACAATCTCGAGCTCCTGTTCGAGTTGATGAAAGATCGCGCGTTGCCGGTGCATTTCTCCTTCCATACCGGCGCGAAGTCGATTCGCGGGCAATCGAGCGCGATGATCGACGTCCTCGAGAAGTTCAGGAAAGCCGGAACCGCGGTCAAGGCCTCGAAAAACGTCTATAACAATTGGGGCGGCTACATTACGCAGCAAGACGTCAAAGGCCTTCCGATCACGGTAGTCGGGCCGGATCTGATCTACAAGAAGGGCGCGTGCGTGAGACTCTTCACGACGATACAGATCATGGCAACCGGCATCGTGAACGGCTGCGCGTGCCGCGACGCCGATGCAACCTTGCGGCTGGGAGACTTGCACGAAAAGCCGCTGGGGGAAATCGTTTCTTCCCGCAATCCCGCCTACATGGCATTGATCGAAGAACAACAGAACGGCGAGTTCCGCCCTGTCTGCCGCAGCTGCGATTACTACGCGAGCATCTACCACAAGAGCAGCGTATACGGGAAGAACGGCACGGAGCTTCAGTCGCTGGAAGAATTCCGCTCGTCGCTTCCCTGAGGTGCCGCGCCCGGTGTGTTTGTGCCTGCCGCGGCCCGCTCGCGGCCTGCGCCTGTTTCGATAACATCGAGGCATCCGGTCTTTCCCGGTCAGTTCCGGTACAAATGCGCGAGCGAACTTCGGCGCGCGGTAACGGATCCATCAACCGTCCTTCTCCGGTTTTTCCTGCCCTTTGCGGCTGCCCGGCCCGCAAGCAGCCCCGCGGCACAACAGGTAGAGGTCGTTGCCGCCGAGACGGTACTGATGCGCGATCTCGCCCACCTTCGGATCCGGCCGGTAAGCGACGACAAAGCCTGATTCCCACTTCTCGGGCGGGAAACCGAGCGGCGGCGCGGGCAGCCGCAGGATGTTCAGGTGGGCGGTTACGGCGAGCCCGCTCGCGGCATCGTTGGTCGTGAAGAGCGCGTGCCCCTGCGAGCGGCGATGAATATCGTATGCCGTCGCGAGGTAGTTCTCCCCCCGGTAATATTTCTGGTACAACGGAAAAGCCGCGAGCATGACAACCAGCTTGAACGCGAGCAGGCCCGCGAACCAGCGCACCGTCGTCATCACCGAGTACGGGCGCGCGCGCCAGATCAGCCACGCGAATACGAGCGCCGCGAAAGGATAGATCGGAACGAGGTAGCGCGTGTGGCTCTGGGGGGCGAGGAAGTACGGCAGGTAGTTGAGACCGGCGATCCACGCCGCCGTCCGAAACGGCGCCGATCCCGGATCAGCCGTGTCGCGGGGCTGCCAGGCGTAATAGAGGGCGAGAAAGCTGGCCGGGGCGAGCTTGAGGGCCGTCTCCACCGGATAGACCACGAGCTTCCACAAGTACTCGAAACCGCCCTCTGGCACCAGCTTGTCGATGATCTCCTTGAACATCCGGCTGCCCTGGCCGGACCCGGCATGGAACAGCCCCAGCCATACCGCGAGCGCTGCGGCCCCCGCGAGGTGTACCGTTAGGGAGGCCGGGCTCAGCAGGAAGCGCCGCTGATCGCGCTCCAGTAACAGCACAAACGCGGCGACTCCGTAAAAGACGTATGCCGTGAACGCCTTGGTAAGGAACGACAGAGTGAGAAGCAGCACTGCCAGAGCGAGCAGCACCGTCTTGCGTTCACGGCACGCGACCCAGAGGCAGGCCAGCGAGGAGAACACGAAAAAGCCGAACAGCGGATCCACGTACGCGATCCAGCCACGGTAGAGCGCTACGTCGGCAAGCATCAGATAAACGAGGGCGGCGAATACCGCAAATTCCCGGTCGCCGAAAACGCGCCGCGTCAGCCACGCCAGCACCAAGCCGGTGGAGAGCGTCGCACCCACCGTCACGGCACGCGCGACCTCCCGCATCCATTCCCAGCCCACGAAATGGCAGATCGCGATGATGATCCAGTTGAACAGCGGGTTGTGCTGAACGTCGCTGCCGTAGAGGATCTGCCTCACCCATTCGCCCTGGTACCACATCTCCAGCGAGACGATGGGAAAGATCGCCTCCTCCCCGATGTAATGAAGTCGAAAAACCGGGATGAATGCGGCAGCGCCGGCCGCATACCACAGCCACAGCTTGCGCGCGGAGACTTCGGCGTGCGGCATTTCAGGAGTCATCTGGGAAGTCCGGGCGGGGGTTGATCCGCTCACCGCTTACCGCTCGCTGCTCTTAGTGCAGCGCATGACGAGAATCGTGTAGGGCACCCGCAGGGTGTCGTGCAGGATCCCGCTGTCTATCCTGGAAAAACGCGCGCGCGCCAGGGTCTCATATCCCTCCCGGGTGCGTACGGCCCTCCCCCTGTCGCGGTTGATCAGCCAGCGCGCGAACCAGTGCTGATCCTCGACGTACACGTTGTCGTAGGTGACGAGCCATCCACCCGCCCGCAGCGCGCGGTGAGCAAGATCAAACAGATGTACCGCCTCCGCATCGCCAAGGTGGTGCAGAATGCCGTTGGCGAGGACGATGTCGCAAGCATCCAGATCGGCAAGCGTTGCCGCCTCCAGCTTCTGGCATCGAAACGTTCCAGCAGCGCCCCAGCGGCGCTGCGCCGCGGCAATGTATTCCGGATTCATGTCGAACCCGACATAGCCGCCGATGGTTTGCGGCAGGTGCGCGAGGATGTCCGCCGGCCCGCACCCGATGTCGAGGATACGGCAGCCGGGATACGGCCTGATGAACTCGCGCACGTAGCGCTCACGCGCCCCTTTGCGCAGCAGCAGGCCCTGCGCCGCGGAATACACGCCGGCCCGGTTCAGGATCCGGTGCAGGCCTGTGTCGTGGTGGGTCTGGACCATCACGAAGAGCGGGGGACATCGCTCGCGCCGAAGAAATCCCCGATCGCGGCGACGATTTCTCCCACGTTGCGCTCCTCGAGATCGAAGTATAGCGGCAGCCTCAACAACCGCTCGCTGACGTCCTCGGTCACCGTCATCGGCCCGGCCGCCCGGCCGAAACGGCGGCCCGCCGGCGAGGAATGCAGCGGAACATAGTGAAATACCGCGTGTATCCCCCGGGATTTCAGGTGCGCGATCAGCGCCATGCGCGTTGCCGCATCTTTCAGCAGGATATAGAACATATGGCCGTTTGCGGAAACGTGCGCGGGCTCGCGTTGCGGCAGCTCGAGCACTCCGCGCTCCGCGAGCGGCGCCAGGCGCCCGCGGTAGGCCGCGCACAGCTGCAGCCGACGCGCGTTGATCTCGCCCGCCTGCCCAAGCTGCGCCCAGAGAAACGCGCCGACGAGCTCGCTCGGGAGGTAGGAAGAACCCACGTCCACCCAGCTGTACTTGTCCACTTCGCCGCGGAAGAACTGCGAGCGATTCGTGCCTTTCTCGCGGATGATCTCGGCGCGCGCGACGAGCCGCTCGTCGTTCACGAGCAGCGCCCCGCCCTCGCCACTGATCACGTTCTTGGTCTCGTGGAACGACAGACAGCCCAGATGGCCGATCGCGCCGAGCTTTCTTCCCTTGTATTCGGCGAGCACGCCCTGCGCCGCATCCTCGACCACGATCAGGTTGCGCGTCGCGGCGAACGCCATCAGCGCATCCATCTCGCACGCCACGCCCGCGTAGTGCACCGGGACGATCGCGCGGGTGCGCTCCGTCACCGCGCCCGCCACGAGCTTCTCGTCGAGGTTGAGCGTGTCGGGCCGGATGTCCACGAACACCGGTACCGCGCCGCGCAGCACGAACGCGTTGGCAGTGGATACGAAGGTGAACGAGGGCATGATCACCTCGTCGCCCGGCTCGAGGTCACACAGGATCGCCGCCATCTCGAGCGCCGCCGTGCACGAGTGCGTGAGCAGCGCGCGCTTCGTGCCGAGGCGCTCTTCCAGCCAGCGATGGCATTTTTTTGTGAACTGCCCGTCGCCGGAAAGATGGCCGCCGCGAACGGCCTCCTGGATGTTCTCGAGCTCGGCGCCGATCGTGAAAGGCCTGTTGAAAGGGATCTTCATCAAACACCGGCGATGAATGATGGGTAATCGGTGATGGCAGCTCCCCGCCCGGATCTGGTCTCACGCATTACCCATTTCCCATTTCCGATTTCCAAAGCCCGGTCACCGGTCGCGTCGTGCGGAATAACCCGATTCACGACTATCGATTTACGGCTCACGAGGGGTTTCTCCATTCACCGTTCACTGTTCACCGTTCACCACCGCGCGAAGGACGGCGGGCGACGAGCAGCAGCGAGCCGCCGGCGGGCAGGCTGATGCCCGCGCGGATGAACAGCCGCTCGAAGGCGAGCACCGCCTCCAGCGTGCGGTTGAGCCACGGGGCGATCTTCAGCTCCGCGAGGGGGTCGTAATCGGCCCTCTGCGCTCGGCGCGTCATCAGGCGCGTGGCCATCATGAACGGCAGCAGCAGAGAGACAAAGGACGTCATTGTAACGATATCGAATCCGGCCTGCCGCGCCTTCTCCCGCAGCTCGGAGGCGCGATAGCGGCGCACGTGATGCGCGCGCCGGTCATACTCGCTCCACAGGAACGGGTGCTGCGGTACCGTGACCAGCAGGCCGCCGCCGGGCACGAGCGATTCCCGCAGCTCTGCAAGCACCGCAACATCCTCCTCGATGTGCTCGATCACGTCGAACGCGCCGACGACATCGAACTCCTCCCGGTACGGAATGCGGCGCGCGTCCATTTGCATCAGGCCCGCGCCCGGGGCGCGGCGCGCGGCAAAAGAGACCCCGTGGCTCGATACCTCGCTCCCCGCGAGCTTGAGCCCGGGAAAGGCCGCGGCGATCCCGGCAAGCACGAAACCCGTGCCGCAGCCCACCTCGAGGAAGCTCCTGGCTCCGGGAAAGAAACGCCCGAGCGCCCAGATGATCAGGCGGTTGCGGGAACGGAACCAGAAGTTGCCCGCCTCGAGCGCGGCGAGCTCCCCGAAATGCGCGGAGTCAAAGCCCATGTCCGCGGCCGCAAGCTCCGGCGCGAAGGCTCGAAACCCGTCCACGACCGGCGGCTCGAACCCGCAATGCGGACAACGCCAGTTCTCCTCCTGAAACGCACCGCCGCAGCGCACGCACAACTTCAACCCTGGCTCCCGATGGTCACGACCCGCTTATAAACCGGAAGCGCGAAATATAGGAACACGTGGGCGCAGCTCAGGGAATCGTCCGATGATAGACATCAACCGGTTTGCGAAACCGAAACCCGAGCGAGGCGTACAAATTGAGAGCCGCCAGATTTGCGACGGAGATCGAGCTCACCACCTCGCGGTGTCCCGCTTCGAAAAGCGCCATGCACAGCGCCGTCCACCAGTACTTGGACAGGCCGCGTCCGCGGTACTGCGGTGCAAGTGCATGGAGCACGAGCTTGTTTGCTACCGCCGCGCAGAAACCCGCGAGAGTGCCGCGATGTAACAACCCCGAAACCGTACCGGCGGCGTGGAGTTGCCGGAGCCACTCGTCGTAGCGGCGGTCGGCTAGCGCACGATCGATCGAGAAATCCCGGTGGAACCGGCCGTGCGTGAACGCGCCGTGGCAAATCTGCAGCAACTGGTCGCAGGGCACATCACGAGTCAATGTGGCGTCTGCGTGCCCTTCACCCGCCAATTGCCCATAGGCGCAGAACGGTTCTATCAAAGTATCACAATAATAGAAGCCTTCCTCGTGCAGGATGCGCTTGTCCGAAAGCGGGTCGACTTTGACGGTGTAGTGCCCCGGCACCTCGCGCATCCGCGCCATTGCCTCCGGCGTTGCCGCTCTTATTTCGAAAGTCTCGCAACCCAGGACCACCGCGTCCCACGGTGTTTTCTCAATCAGGCTTCGCATCGCGCTCGAACGTCGTCCGCATCACAATGTAGAGGGGGCGCTTTTTTGCTTCGTCGAACGTCTTTCCCAGATAGATGCCCAGCATGCCCAGGATCGCGATGATGATTCCACCCATGAAGTAGACGGAGACGATCAGACTGCTCCAACCCGTGATCGCCGATCCGTAGAGCACGGCACGAAACATGATGTACACCCCATAACTGAACGCGAGAAATGCGATCAGGAAGCCGAGCCGGATCGCAAGGCGCAGGGGCTTGTCCGAATACGCGACGATGGTATTGGCCGCCAGCTGCCAGAGCTTGCCGAACGTGTAGGTCGAAGGGCCGTGGTAACGCTCGGCGTGCTGCACGTCGATCGCCGCGCTGCGAAAGCCCATCCAGCCAACCAGCGCGCCGAAGAAACGGAGCTGCTCCCGCATCTGGCGAAAACTTTCCACTACCTTGCGTGACATGACGCGGAAATTTCCCGCCTGCGGATCGTAGTCGACATCTGCAAGATAGCTGAACAGCTTGTAGAAGAGCCGCGAGGTGAGACGCTTCAGCGGATGGTCGTTGCGCCAGCCCCGGCGCGCGACCACGATGTCATAGCCCTCACGCGCCTTGGCGTAGAGGCGGGGGATCTCCTCCGGCTGGTCCTGCAGGTCGCAGTCCATCACCACCACCCAGTCCGCGTCGCAGTGATCGAGCCCGGCGGTGATTCCGTAGTGCTGGCCGAAGTTGCGGCTGAACTGCAGGCCCTTCACCCGGGCATCCCCGCGCGCGAGGTCCTGGATGATTTCCCACGAGCGGTCCCCGCCGCAGTCCTCCACCATCACGATCTCGAAGTCCTGGGTGATGGGCGAGAGCGCGGCCACCAGCCTGCGATAGAGCTCCTCCAGGCAGCCTTCCGCCTGGTACACGGGCGTTACGACGGAGATGTGAGGCATGGCTAGCGCTCATGCAGCATAAGTGGTAAGCGGTAAGCAGTAAGCGGAAAATTCATCAACACTGGTTCTTCCCCTTCACTGTCCCTGCTCACTGCTCACGGCCTCGGACGAGGCGAATTGCACCCGGTATAGTTTGGCGTAGATTCCGCCGCGCTCCAACAACTCTCGATGCGTGCCCATCTCCGCGATGCGGCCGCGCTCCAGCACAACGATGCGGCCGGCCTTTTCGACGGTGGACAGGCGATGCGCGATGACGATAGTCGTCCTCCCTTGCATCAGCGTTTCGAGCGCCGCCTGCACGTGCCGCTCGGATTCCGAATCGAGCGCCGAGGTGGCTTCGTCGAGCACCAGCACCGGCGCGTTCTTGAGCAGCGCCCGCGCGATCGCGATGCGCTGGCGCTGTCCGCCCGAGAGCTTCACGCCGTTTTCCCCGACCAGCGTCGCGAGCCCCTGCGGCATCTCGCGGATGAACTCCATCGCGTGCGCCGCCTCGGCCGCCGCGACGACCTCCCTTTCCGGCGCGTGCTTCATCGCCCCGTAGGCGATGTTCGCCGCAACCGTGTCGTTGAACAGCACCACATCCTGGCTCACGAGCCCGATGTTGGCGCGCAGGCTCTTCAGCGTGAGTTCTTCGAGATCGTGCCCGTCCAGCAGCACGCGGCCCCGCTTGGGGTGGTAGAAGCGCGGCACCAGGCTCGCCAGCGTGCTCTTGCCGCCGCCCGAGGTCCCGACCAGCGCCACCGTCTCGCCGGGTGCGATCGTGAGATCGATCGAGTCGAGGGCAAGGCGCTCGTCGTCATCGTAGCTGAAGCTGACCTGGTCGAAGCGGATTTCCCCTCGTGCCCGGCTGATCGTGACCGCGCCGCGGTCCCTCTCCACGCCGCGGTCGAGCAGCTCGAACACGCTCTCCGCCGCCGCGAGCCCCTTCTGCAGAGGCTCGTTCACGCTGGTGATGCGCTTCAACGGCGCAGTCAGCATGAGCATCGCGGTGACGAACGACACGAACCCGCCGACCGTCACCTCGCCCGTGCCCGACTGCTGCGTGGCGAGAAAGATGATCAGCGCCAGCGCCACTGCGGCGACGAACTGCACCACCGGCACGCTCGCGGCCGCCGCGGCCGCCTGCTTCATGGCGACCCGCCGCAACCGGTTGGACTGCTCTCGAAAACGTCCGTCCTCGTAGCGCTGGCCTTCGAAGAGCTTCACCACCTTGTGGCCGTCTATTGCCTCGCTCAAGACCTGCGTGATGTCTCCCATCGCGTGCTGGGCGTCGCGGCTTGCGCGGCGAAGGCGCGTCCCGATCGCGTGCACGACCAGCACGATGATCGGGCCCATCACCAGCGCGAGCAGCGTGAGCCTCCAGTTGAGCCACAGCATCCATCCGAGCAGGCCCAGGATCGAGATCGCGTCCTTGAAGATCACCGTGAGCACGCTGGTGCCGGCGGAGGTCACCTGGGTCACGTCATAGGTGAGCTTGGAGATCAGGTTGCCGGTGGGATGGTCGTCGTAGTACCGCGTCGGCAGGGCGATGAGCTTTCCGAACATCTCGTTGCGCAGGTCCATCACCAGCTTGTTGCCCACCCAGGCCATGCCGTAGTGGGCCAGGTAGTCGGCCACGCCGCGCACGATGAACAGCGCGAGAATCACGAGCGGCATCCAGAAGATGATCCTTTCGTCCTTGTGGACGAAGGTGCCGTCGAGCATCGGCATCAGCAGCGCGGGCAGCGCGGGCTCGGTCGCAGCGACCACCACCATGCCGAGCAGGGCGAGCCCGAACACGCGCCAGTACGGCGACACGTAGCGCAGCAATCTCAGATAGAGCTCGGTGCTCGTCATCCGCTTCATGTGCGCGAACGATAGCAAACTTGCCACGGAAATGAAAACGGCACCCCGGCGCGGACGGGGTGCCGTTTCGGCGCGAGGGCGGCGTTATTTCAGCACGTATTCGAGGGTCAGCATGAAGCTGCGCTCGGGTAGCGGATACGCGTTGTATCGGTCGGGCGTTGCCGCGGCCTGGCTGCGCACCGCGTAGTTGTAGTACTTCTCGTTGAAAAGGTTGTTCGCCGCCGCCGATACGCGCCAGTCCTTGCCGTGGTAGACGAGCTTCAGATCGGCCACCGTGTACGCCGGGATCTTCGCGCCGAGAGTGTTGGCCTGATCGTTGTCCATGTACTGCTCGCCGACGTACGTTAGCAGCGCGTTGAGGCGGATGCGCTCGGCGGGTGTCCACGACGCGTTCAAGTTGAGCTTGTGGCGCGGCACTAGCGGCACGGTCTTGCCCGCGATGACGACGTTCGACTGCGCAAATCCGCCGCCCGGGAACGCGCCCTGCCGGAAACGCGCGTCGATGTAAGTGTAGCCCGCGCCCGCGGTGAGCGTTCCGGTGATCGGCCGGCGCGCCTCCAGCTCGGCACCACGGCGCCGCGACGGCGGCAGGTTGGTGTTTCCGATGCCGGTGGTGAAGGCATCGAGATGGATCTCATCGGTGACGTCCAGCTCGAACAGCGTGGCACGGAAGTACCCTGTTTTCCTGCGGGCTTCCACCCCGATCTCGCGCGAGCGCGTGTTCTGGGGCCGCAGGAACTGGAACTGGTTGGTGAACGCGGGCGACGTCTCGTAGATCTCGTCCACGTTGGCGAAGCGGTAGCTGCGGCCCGTCTTGCCGATCAGCGCGAGGGCCGGGGAGAGCTGGTAGCGCAGTCCGATCTCATGGGCATGCTCCCACTCGGAGTGGCCTCCCGCCGGCGCCCCGGAGCCGAAGGCGCCCCCCGGCGCCGTGGCGTCGAAGCGGTCGCTTGCGGTTATGCGCAGCCGCTCGCGGCGCGCGCCAGCGGTGAAGGTTATCCGCTCGGTCGCCCGGGTGGTGTGGTGCAGGTAGTAGCCCTCCGTGCGCTGGCTCGCATCGACGATATTGAAGGGCTGGCCGACGTTCACCGGCGAGTTGGAGCGCCGCAGGCGGTAGTCCCAGCGGTACGCGTCGAAGCCCGCAACGAGCGTATTCGCGTTCCCGAAGGCCCGGTGCGCGATCCTCACGCGCGGGGTGAACGACCACACATCGAGGTCGACGACGCGGTAGTCGGGAAAGCCGCCGAAATCGAAGTTCGAGGTCTGGCGCTTGTCGCGGTAGCCGGCGCCGATCGTGAACTCGCCGAGCTCCGTTTCGTGGATCCAGTCGAGCGTCGCGCGGTTGCCCTCGCGCTGCGCGTAGTCGAGCGGCGTGCCGGTCCCGCGGCGGTTCGTCGCGAGCTGGTTCACGCCGGCACTGGGCTGCACGGTGCGCGCTCCCGGCAGGCGGATGCCCTGGTTGTCCGTCCCGAGCTTCAGCGCGACTTCCCCGCGCCCGGTGAGATAGCGCAGGTCCGCCTGCGCGTTGCCCTGGCGGTTGTGGTTGTTGGCGCGATAGCCGTCGGATTCGAGATTGGCCGCGGTCACGTGGATGCCGACGCGATCGCGAAAGTAGTTGGCGGTGAGCTCGCCCACCCTCGTGCCGTAGCCCGCCGCGCGGACCTCCAGGCCGGCCCGGTTGCCGATCGCCTCGGGCGAGCGCGTGATGATATTGACCACGCCCGCGCTGGCGCCATCGCCGTAGAGCACGCCGCCCCCGCCGCGCACGATCTCGATGCGCTCGATCGCGCCCAGCGGAATCGCCGACCAGTGCACTCCGGAGAGGTCGATATCGGTGACACGGCGTCCGTCCACCAGGATCAGCGTGTTCTGGGCTCCGAAGATGCCGAAACCGCGCAGGTCCACGGTGGTGGTCGCCGCGTTGTTGCCGAAGAAATCGTGGATCGCGATTCCGGCCTGCTCCGAGAGCAGGTCGGGCACGGTCCGCGCGGTACTGGCGCGGATGTCCTCGGCGCCGATGACCGTGACGTTGACCGGCTTGTCCACGTAGCGCTCCTTGAAGCGCGTCGCGGTTACCACGATTTCCTCGCCCCGCGTCACGGGGCGTTCCGCCGCGTGCGCGCCGGCCAGGGCGGCTGCGGCCAATACAACGATGGGCAGAGAAGAACGCATGACATGTCCTCGCAACGCACGCCCGCCGCGTGCAAACAAGCGCAAGGAGATGCTGCGGCAAGGAGTCGCACGGATGCGCCGCCTCCCCGCGGCATTTCCACCGTCGGACTGGGCCGGTATACGGGCTTGCGAGAACCTGGCGCGCCGCCTTCCCATGCGCTCGACGCGCAAAGTGGCGTGATGGCGCGCCCACGCTCGCTTACCGTTGCGGGGGCAGCACAGGCATTGGAGCAGGAATGAGGATTGAGGATTGGGGATTGAGTAACCACCGTTCACTCAAACCCCTCGATCCCCGATCCTAGGATCTCAATCCTGGATCCGCACCTGTTTCCCGTTGAACCCGCCTCGTGAGCCGAGGTCGGGCACCCGGTGCCGAGCCTCGGCCGGCCGACGCTCACGGAAAGCGGGCTGGCCAAGGCGCAACGATTGTAGCGGCGAACGGGAAAATGCTCAAACGCAGCGGGACAGGAAATCAAGTGACTTCGCCAGTGCCAGGATCGCGGCTGCGCGCCTGCTTCGCGCAGCCGGTCCACCATGTGGCGGCCCACTGCTGGCAGCCCCGGGCAACTCGGTTTGCCCCTGGTGGAAGGACCCTTTAGCACGCGCTCCGGCGCCGGTCCCCTTGCACAGCATGCGGCTGCGGGGGGGTGTTTTTTACACGCCGAGTCAGACCTTTAAGCACGAGCCCGTGACGCCCGCACCGACCGCGTGCGCACGCGCGGGCCATCGTTGCAAAAGTCACAAAAAGGGCTCATCAATTTGATGCTAAACAACATTCAAAAAAGGACCTTAGCAGTTGACCTAACAGGATTTTCGCAACTATAGTGTGCGCATGGATTCGGAACTGAAATCACTCGAACGGAAAATCAGTCAGTTCATCGAACTGGCCCAGCGGCTCCGCGTCAACAACGAGCAGTTGCGCCAGGAGCTTGCGTCTGCGCGCAACGACAACAAGCACCTCACGGAAAAAATCAGTTCCGCCACCGATCGCCTCGAGAGCCTGCTCAATCAGCTCCCCGAAAACGACGCATGAGCGCGGACTCAAAGGGGCTTCAGATCAACGTCATGGGGCGCGAATTTCGCGTCGCCTGTCCCGAGAACGAGCAAAAGGGCCTGCTCGAGGCGGTGGATTACCTCAACCGGAAAATGCAGGAGATCCGCGACGGCGGAAAGATCGTGGGGCTCGAGCGCATTGCGATCATGGCGGCGCTCAACATCGCGCATGAGTTGCTCACCACCAAGGTCGGCGGCGGCTTTGACATCGCGGAGATCAAGCGTAGAATGGCCCACATGGAGACAATCCTCGATCAGGCGGTGTTCGATCAGAAGGAATTGTTCTAAGTTTCCCCTGCGGTGTTCGCCTTAGGACCTGGAATCTCTGAACCAACATCGTTGAATCTGGTTGCCGACTCAAGCAGCACCGGTGTGCGCGTCCCACATGGAAGCGCCTAAAGGGCTCGGAAGGCGACCACCTTGGACCATCGGTTCAAGATGAAGGCCTGACGGCACAAGCGGGGGTCCCTACAAAAAATGCGGCGCTCGCCGCATTTTTTTTGGGAATGGGGAATAGGAAATAGGAAGTCGGGAAAGCACGGCCCGTTTCCGGTCAAGACGCAATGTTGGATCAAGGGGTGGTCGGTATCCATTTCCGATTTCCCATTCACCATTCACCCGCGTATGCGTTACTGGCTGATGAAATCCGAACCGTCCGTCTACGGCATCGGCGATCTGGAACAGGAACCGGACAGGACCACGGAGTGGAGCGGGGTGCGCAACTACCAGGCGCGCAATTTCATGCGCGACGAGATGCGCGTCGGCGACCGTGCTTTCTTCTGCCACTCGAGCTGCGATGAGCCGGGGATCGCGGGCATCGTCGAGGTCGCGAGGGCGGCCTATCCCGACGAGACGCAGTTTGACCGGAAGAGCGCGTACTACGATGCGGGCGCGGACGCCGGCAATCCGCGCTGGTACAACGTGGACGTGCGGCTCGTAAAGAAGACGCGGCTCGTCGGCATCGCCGAGCTGCGAGCGAACGCGGCGCTCAAACGCATGCGCGTACTGCAGAGGGGCAACCGGCTGTCGATCACGCCGGTGACCGCGAAGGAGTGGGGCTGCATCATCCGCATGATGGGGGAATCGGGAATAGGAAATAGGAAATAGCGCGCGCCAGTCCTTCTGTGCGGCTGTGACGGCCGCGCCAGTGATGCTGTTCGCCATTTCCCATTGCCTATTTCCCATTCGCCTAGACCGGAGAGAAAAAGCTCGTGCCGATCGCGCCGACCATAGACATCCACGCGCATTACTTCCCCGAGTCCTATATCAAGCTCATCGCCGATCACGGCAAGCGCTGCGGCGCCACCGTGGTTGCCGACGTTTCGGGCGCGCGGTTCATCCAGGTGGGGTTGCTGCTGCGCACCGGCCCGATCACCGCACCGTTCATAGACCTCGGCGAGCGGTTGAAGGCGATGGACCAGCAGGGCGTGAAGATGCACGCGCTCTCGCTCACCCAGCCGATGGTGTACTGGGCCGACGACGATCTTTCGATGCAGCTCTGCGTGGCGTTCAACGACGCGGTGAGCGCGGCTCACAAGGCTCACCCCGAGCGGCTGATCGGGTTCGCGTGCCTGCCGTTCCAGAGCCCCCGGCTCGCGCTGGAGGAGCTCGAGCGCGCCGCCAGGCTCCCGGGCATCCGCGGGATCTACGTTGCGACCGCCGTGCGTGACCGCGAACTCTCGGACCGCAGTTTCTTCCCCGTGTACGAGCGGATGGCCGAGCTGGGCCTGCCGCTGTTCCTGCATCCGATGATGATCAATAACGAGCGGCTGAAGCAGTACTACCTGATCAACCTGTGCGGAAACCCGTTCGACACGGCGATCGCCGCCGCCCATCTCATCTTCGGCGGGGTGCTGGACGCCTTCCCGAAGCTCGAGGTTTGCCTGCCCCACGCGGGAGGCGCGCTGCCGATCCTGCGCGGCCGCATGGACCGCGGGTTTCAGCTCCGCGGCGAGTGCAAGACCATCAAGCGGGCTCCCAGCGAGTATCTCAAGCGCTTCACCTACGACACGATCAGCTATTCGGAGCCGGTCCTGGAGGACCTCATCAAGCTCGCCGGGGTGGAACGCATCATGATGGGCAGCGACTACTGCTTCGACATCGCCTACGAGGAGCCGGTGAAGGTCGTCACCGGCATGAAGTCCCTCACCGACGAGCAGAAGCAGATGATCCTCGGAGGAAATGCGCTCCGCCTGCTCCGCCTCGCGGGCGGGTGAACGGTTAACGGTAATCGGTAAACGGTAGCAGCCAAAGCCCGTTCATGAAACCGGACCCCTGTTCACTGTTCACCGTTCACTGTTCACGGGTCACTTGAATGCGGCAAGCACGTCGGCCGTGCCCACCACGTAGCAGATGGTGGGCAGGATGCGGTTGATCGCGAAGTCGTGATTCTCGAAGTTGTTGCTCGCGACGCATTCGCGCGGGATGAACACGCGGTAGCCCATGTCGCTCGCATGGCGCGCGGTGGCCTCGACCACCCAGTTCGTCCACAGGCCGGTGAGCACCACGGTGTTCACGTCGTGATTCTGCAGCGCCTGCCCGAGATTGGTGGTGAGGAAAGGATCCACGCAGGTCTTGTTGAGCACGAGCTCGCTCTTCAGGGGCCGGATCTTCGGATGGATCGCGGCACCCCGCGTTCCGAAGATCAACTGGCGCGACTTGCGCAGCCCGTCCCATAGCGGGTTGTCGCGCGGGATGTCGAGAAAATCGCCCCGCACCGACGCCGTGATGTGGATCACTGGCACTTTCCGGCGCCGCGCTGCCTTCACGACCGACGCGATGTGCTCGAGCACCCGATTCTCCCGGATGCAGGGCGTGATCTTCACCAGGTCATTCTGGACATCCAGCACCAGGACCGCGGTGCGCCGCGCGTCTATTTTCGGCCTCAAGATCGTTTCCCTCCCGCTGCGCGCACTACATTTTCAAGCCAGCCGCGTTGATCACCTTTGCCCACTGCGCGCCCTCGGTGCGGATGAGGTCCGCGAACTCCTGGGGCGAGCCGCCGACGGACTCGACGGCGAGCTTTTCGAAGAGCCGCTTCACGTCCGGGGTGGCAAGGGCTTTGACGAGCGCACCATGCAGCGTCGTTACGATCGCCTGCGGAGTGCCTCTCGGCGCGAGCATGCCGTACCAGCCCTCGGTGTTGAAGTTGAATCCGCTCTCCTTGATCGTCGGGAGATCCGGGAACAGCGGCGAGCGCTTCTCGCCACCTACCGCGAGCGCGCGCAGCTTGCCGCTGCGCATGTGCGGCAGCGCGGGTGACAGGCCGTTGAACATCATGTCCACCTCGCCCGCCATCAGCGCCGTCATCGCCGGCGCCGCGCCTTTGTAGGGCACGTGCACGATGCTCACGCCGGCCGCGATCTTGAACAGCTCTCCCGCCATGTGTATGCCCACGCCATTGCCCCCTGAGGAAAAGTTCATCTTGCCGGGACGCGACCTGGCGAGCGCAACGAGCTGCTTCACCGACTTCGCCGGGACGCTCGGATGCACGAGCAGGACGTACGGCGCTGCCGCTACCTGCGATATCGGCACCAGATCCCGCACCGGATCGTAGGGCGTGTTCGGATTGAGATTGGGAACGATGGCGAGGGGCCCGGAGAAACCGAACAGCAGCGTGTAGCCGTCCGGCGCCTGCTTCGAGACGAACTCGGTGCCGATCAGGCCTGCCGCGCCCACGCGGTTCTCGACGACGACCTGCTGGCCCAGCACTTCGGACAACCCGTGGGTCACCGTCCGGCAGATGACGTCCACCGGCCCGCCCGCTCCCGAAGGCGCGATGACGCGAACCGGCTTCGTAGGATAGGCTTGCGCGCCTGACCTGCGTTGAATCCTGATCCAGTTGCAGTGAGAGTTTTAAGTCTAGCGTAGAGCTAATGCAGGTTCAATCGCTGGTTCACCTCCTGGGGCGTTGGGATTGGTGGGAATAGGCTCTGATGCAACG
>VGID01000034.1 GCA_016868035.1 Betaproteobacteria bacterium
TGCAACGCCACATCCCATGGTCGATCGCCACCGTTCGCCATCGGCTCGCGCGCGCCATCGCGCGAGGACTCCCACACTGCCCGTGCTGCGGGAAACCGTATCGGCGGGTAGCACGTGATTAGGAACAGTACGACTATGCGTCCAGCCTTCAAGATACCGCCCCCGCATACCCGGCGATGCCGGTGCGGGTTCGCCTGGATTTCGCGGCTCATGCGGCATTATTTAAGATGCTGTGTGTATCGCAGCTCGTCGAGCTCGCGCGCGATGCGCCCGATCACGGCGTCCCAGCCCTTCCCGTGTCCGCGCCGAAACAGCCTCGCCGAAGGGTACCACGGCATCGTTTCGCCGCGTGCGCCATAGCGCCACTCGGGGCTCGGCGACAGCAGCGCCCAGACCGGCCGTCCCAGCGCGCCCGCCAGGTGCACAGTCGTGTTGGCGACGCTCACGACGAGATCGAGCGCGCAGATGAGCGCCGCCATCTCGTCGAGGTCCTCGCCCACACCAGGGAAGGTATGCATGACGGGCGCATTTCCCGTCAGCGAGCGGGCCGCTGCGCCGTACTGCAGGTTGACGAAATCGAATCCCGGCCGCGACAACGGGCCCAGCTCTTCCGGCGCCATCGAGCGCAGATGGGTGCGCGTTTTGGGCGTGCCGCCGCGCCAGGACAGCCCGATCCTGAGCCTGCCGTCCGCCGCGCCGAGGCGCTCGCGCCATGCGCGCACTCGCGCGGGGTCGGCCCGGAGATAGCCGCGGGCTTGCGGAAACGCGGCGAGCTCGCTGCGGAAATGACGCGGCAGACCGCCGATCGGGGTCTGGCAGTGGACCGGGGCGTGGCGCTCCAGCCAGTCCGCGGGGTCATCCTTTTTTCCGCCATGCACCGTCGCCCCGGGAAAGGAGCGGCGAAACAGCGCTTCCAGCCGGTCGTTGCACTCGATCACGACGTGCCCGGCATTCGCGATCACATCGGGCACGCACGATGCGAACATGATTTCGTCCCCGAGCCCCTGCTCCGCGTGCACCAGTATCGTCCTGCCCTGCAGCGGCTCGCCGTTCCAGCGCGGCAGCCCGAAATCGCGCACGCCGCTGCCGGTTGCGATGAAGCGCTTCTCGTACTCGGCCCATCCGGCGCTGTAGTCTCCATTCAGGAGCAACGCGTGCGCGCGGTTGAGGACCGCGTCGCCGAAATCCGGGGAAAAGGAACGCGCGTGATCGTAGGCCGCGATCGCATCCTCGAGCCTGCCCAAATCGCGGTACGCGTGGCCGAGCGCCGATGCGGTCTCTGCGCACGGTCTCTCCTCCAGCGCGCGGCGAAAGTGCTGCATCGCCTGCTCCGGATCGCCCACGGCCAGCAGAACGAGGCCCAGGTTGTGGCGCGCCTCCGTGAGCCCCGGATCGATCGCGAGCGCGCGCCGCCCGTGCGCGAGCGCCTGCGCGTACTCGCCCGTTTCGTGAAGGGCGAGGCAGAGGTTGCGGTGCGCGGCTGCGTCATCGGGGTGATGCTCGATGATCCGGCGGTAGTGCGCCGCGGCCTCGGCATGGCGGCCTTGACCCTTGTGCAGACGCGCGAGCCCGAAATGCGCCACCGCGAGGGCCGGATCGAAATGGATGGCGAGCTGGTAGCAGTCCGCGGCGTCTTCGAGCTCCCCGCGCTGCTCGTGTATCGCGCCGAGACGGCCATGGGCTTCGGCGAAATCGTGCCGCAGGGCAATCGCTTCGCGCAGGCGGCTTTCCGCCTCATCGAGCCGGCCGTGCTCGATCAGCGCGTCGGCCTCGCGGCACGCCGCATCGGCGCGCCCGGCGTCGCCGCTCGCCTCGACCGGAAGCGGGGCGGCGCGCTGCGTTTTCTTTCCGGCCCCGCCTCCGGTCAGCAGCTGGATCAGGCGCGTCAGCATGGCACCGCGGGCGCTGGGCGATCCATGCTCATTCCGGCCGGCCTCGCTCTTGGAGCCTCCGGCAAGCCTCGCTGATCACACCCTGCCAGTCTCCCGGCCGCGTCTGGCGCAGCAGGCGCGCCGATGGATACCATGGCATTCGCTCACTCCGCCGCCGATAGCGCCATTCCGGGTTGCCGCTCACGAGCACCCAGACCGGCCGGCCGAGCGCGCCGGTCAGATGCACGAGGGTATTGTCCACGCTGACGACCAGATCGAGGGCGCAGACCAGCGCGGCGAGATCATCGACGGGTTCCGGGTAGTCCGGAACCCATACCGTTGAACGAGTTTGAAGCACCGCGCGTTCGTTTTCGCTCAAGCCGCGTTGCAGAACAACGAACGTCGCCTGGCCGTAATCCAGAAGCGGGGCGGCTTGTTCCAGCGCGAGCGAGCGCAGGCTGCCCCGCGTCCTCAACTTGCCCCCGCGCCACGCCACCCCCACCTTCGGCAACGCGCCAAGCGCGTCCAGGCGCTCGCGCCAGCGCGCCGTCGCGCCCGGGTCGGCGACGAGGTAGCCGGCGTGCTGCGGGAAATCCGCTTCGGAACGGCGCAAGTACCGCGGCAGCGAGCCGACGGCCGACTGAAAATCGAGTTCGGGGCAGAGCGTGCGCCAATCGCGCTCGCGCGCACGCCCGCGCGCCTCGATGCGCGCGCGCGGAAACGAGCGCCGGTACAGCGCTTCGAGCCGGGTGTCGCACTCGACCACGCACGAGCCCGCCTGCGCGATCGCGTCAGGCAGGCACGACGCAAACATGATCTCGTCGCCCAGACCCTGCTCGCCGTAGACCAGTATGGACCGTCCGCGCAGCGCGGACCCGTCCCAGTCGGGCAAGGTGAACTTCTGGTGCACGCCGCCCGCGTCGGGCCTCACCTTGCGCAGCTCGTAGTCGTCCCAGCCGGCCGCGAAACGCCCCAGCGCGAGGTTCGCGATGCCCCGGTTCCAGCGCAACTCGACGAAATCAGGCCTGCGCGCGATCTGGACCTCATAGTGCGCGAGCGCCTCCTCGAACCGGCCCTGCTCCTGGATCGCGAGCCCCAGGTTGGCTTGAACCTCCACAAGATCGGGGCTGATTTCCGCCGCGCGCCGGAACAGCGCCTCCGACCGGACCGCATCACCGAGCTGCAAGAGGTGGATCAGGCCCAGGTTCGCGCAGGCTTCCGCGTAATCGGGGCTGAGCTCGAGCGCGCGCTCGTAGGCCGCGATCGCGCCCGCGGTATCCCCGGCCCGGTTGAGACTGCGGCCGAGCTCGAGGCAAGCCGGCGCGCATCGGGGCGCGTGCTCGAGCGTTTGTTTCAGCTGGGCCACGCTCTCCGCCAGGCGCCCCTGCTTCCTCAACGTCCTGCCGAGACCCAGCCCGGCTTCCACCGCGCCGCCGTCAAATGCCAGCGCGAGGGCGTAGCAGTCCGCGGCTTCCTCGTCCCTTCCGAGATCCTCGCAGCTCCGCCCCATGTTCAGGTGCTCCGCCATCAGATCGTGGGCGAGTTCCGCGGCGCGCCGGAACGATGCGAGGGCTTCTTCGTGCCGGGCGAGCGCGCGCAGCGCTTCGCCCATGGCATTGTGCACAGGTGCGAAATCCGGCCTGAGCTCGAGCGCGCGTGCGAGGCAGGCCAGCGCGGCGGCCGGAGCACCCTCCGCCAGCCGCAGCTCTCCCGCGAGCGCATGCGCTTCGGCATTATCGGGTTCGCGGGCCAGTGTCGCGGCGATCGCCTCCGCCGCCGAACCCTCGCGCGCCGCAAGCGCGCGGCGCATGTCCTCGAACCAGGGGCTCGTCTGCGCTCCCCGCGCCGCTGCGTTGTTTTCGCGTCCCTTCGCAGGCACGGGGCGGAAGAGTTCCTTCAAGCCAGTTCACAGCGCTTTCAGCATGGGGCGGCATTCGGCGCCCGCCGCGCCTCACGGCTTCCGGGGGCAGGCAAGCAGCGCGCTACTTGCGGCGGCTGTCCACGCGCTGCATGGCCTTGAACTCGGCGCACCAGTGTTCCGAATACTCGCAATCGGTGGATTCGTCGGAATACGGGCCTCCGAGCGTGTAATGTGCCAGCGCCGCATCCGGGCGCGGAGGATCGTACCCGACGAGGTGGTTCCAGCGGTCCGGCAATGCGCCGATGAGATCCTCGCTCTCGAGCCATTTGAACTGGTGCAGCTGAAGCCCGGTCGCGGTGTTCACATACTCCGGGGTAAGCGCGCGGCACTTCGCGTTGTTGAACAGCATCACGCTCGACCAGTTCTTCTTCTCGTACTTGGTCTGCGGCTCGCCGAGGAACTTCGTCGCTTCCCGCGGTACGTGATCGTGCTTGACCACCATCACGGCATAACGGTCGTCGCGCAGCTTCCAGAGGCTCGCGATGTCGTCCAGGACAAGCATGTCGCAGTCCATGAAAATCGACCAGCCGGAGTAGCCCGAGAGGTAGGGTGTGAGGAAGCGCGAAAAGGCAAAATCCGAGCTCTGCAGCGGATGCCGTTCCCGCGTGAGCACGCCCTGCAACTGTGGCAGCATCAAGGGCGTGATCGCGACCAGCTGCGAAGCGCGCGCCTGTATGCTGTAGGACAGCACGCTGAACGCGATGGCCTCGCGCGGATCGTAGCCGATGAAAACATTGATCATGCAAAACCACCTTGTGTGACGGCGCCACGCGCACGGCGCGCTGCGGCAGTAATCTTCCCATATTTTCCGGCGGTCGTCCCCGAGCCGGAGCGTGGAGCGCGCCCTCCGCTCGCGTGCGAGTGTGACGTATTGCTCAACGCTGCGGACGGCCGTGAGACGATTCGGACTGCCTGCCCCGCGTGCCGCGCGCCGGGATTGCTCAGCTGCCCAGGCGCTGCTCGACGAGCTGCGGTCCTTCTGGCTTGTCGATGCGTGATTGCACCCACACTTCCCAGGTCAGTTCCGGGTGCCGGGAGGCCACCTGTGCGAACAGCTCGCTCCACCACTCGACCGGTTTGATCGTGCAATGCGCGTTCTCCCCGGTAGGCAGCCGCTTGCGGGCCGGATAGCAGGCCACGTTCGCGAACACGAAGCGCGTGGCGTATCCGAAGATCTCCCCGACGATCCAGGGGATGTCTTCTTCGGGGCAGTGCTCGAGCACGTCGGTGCAGATCACGCCGTCGAACTTGTCGCCGGGCAGCTTGCTGTAGGGCGCGTAGCACGGGTCGTAGCACACGACCTCGTCCACGTCCCAGTAGTCCATCACGCTCGGCCACTGGCCGCTGGCGCCGTCCTTGATGGGCCGGGGCTCGTATTGCTTGCCCTTGCCGGCGCCGTAATCGAGGATGGTGAGCGCCCCGGTCTTCACGATGAGCGCCTTGATACGGGGCGCCTGTGGTGCGAGGCTCGACCCGGGAAAGGTTTCCTCCGGCGGAATGCCGAGGAACTTCTCGCCTTCCTCGTGCATCGTGCGGTAGAGGCCCTGCAGCTCGCGATAGCGCGGACTGGGATTTGCGCGGCTGTAGCTCATGGAAGAATTGGCCCGTTGATCCGTGCGTCGGGCGATGGCGCGGCGCCTCTGCCGGCAAGTGCCGCCAGCTCGCCCGCGACTTCCGCGATCGTCGGGGACCATTCCCCGAACGAGGGCTGGCGGAAGAGGCGCACTGAAGGATACCAAGGCATGCGCGCCCCGGTAAACCCGTAGCGCCATTCCGGTGAGTACGGCGCCATGACCCACACCGGCCTGCCGAGCGCGCCGGCGAGATGCACGATGGCCGTCTGGATCGAAATCACGAGATCGAGCGCGCAGACGAGAGCGGCGGTCTGGTCATAGTCGTCGATCGCCTCCTGCCAGTGCGTGACGCGTACGCCGTGCTCCGCGTTGAGCCGCTCGAGCTCTGCACGTACATCCCCGTACTGCAAGCTCACGAAATGCGCCGGCGCCGCCCCGAATACCGGCAACCATCTCGCGAGCGGGATCGACCGCAGCGGGCTGCGGGTCTTGTGGGTTCCCCCCTGCCACGACACCCCGATCTTCAGCCCGGGGCCGAGCGCGAGCAGACGCTCGCGCCAGGATGCGATGCGTTGCGGATCGGCCTTTAGATAGCCCTGGTGCCGCGGGAATTCTGCAATCGAACGCCTCAGGTACAGCGGCAGCGAGCCGCTGGGCGCCTCGCACTCGATCGGCTCGGCCTTGATCGAATCCGGAACCGACCGGTCCGCCGCCGCGGCACAGACGCGGGCGCGCGGAAAAGAGCGCCGGAACAGCGGCTCGAGCTTGGCGCTGCACTCGATCACGCAGCGCCCGGCCATGTCCACGATCTGGGGCAGGCACGACGCGAACATGATTTCGTCGCCCAGGCCCTGCTCGCCGTAAACGAGTATCGTCCGGCCCGCGAGCGCCGAACCGTCCCATCGCGCGTACGGACCCGGCGGGCGCGGATTGTCCTCGCTCACCAGCCGCAACTCGTAGTCGGGCCAGCCGTTGGCGTAATCGCCGGTGAGCAGGCGCGCGAGCGCGCGGTGGAACCTCGCGAGCGGGAAATCCGGCTGCAGCTCGATCGCCCGGTCGTAGTGGGCCAGCGCCTCGGGGATGCGCCCCAGATCCTGGCAGACGATGCCGAGATTGTTGTAGAGCTCCGCATCCGCGTGGCCGAGCGCCCGCGCTTTTTCGTACCATTCCAGCGCGGCGCGCGGGCGGTGCATCTTCTGCTGGAGGAAGCCGAGCGCTGCGTGCAGGTCACCGGCGGAAGGAGCCTCGCGCAGCGCGCGCTCGAGCAGCACCATCCCCCGGTCATAAGTGCCGAGCTGTGCGTGGCACAGCGCCGCTTCCCTGGCGGCATCGGGATGGCCGGGGCTGAGCGAACTCGCGCGCTCGAAATGCTCGACGGCCTCCTGCGGCCGCCCGGCCTCGCGCAAGGCAAGCGCGAGGCTGTAGTGGATTTCCGGAGCATCATCCTGGATGGCGAGCGCGCGACGGTAGCTTCGTGCCGCGGCCTCCGGGTCCCTGCGCAACCGGTGCACGTTGCCGAGCCCGAGATGCGCGTCCTGCAGTTGCGGCGCGAGACGGATGGCCTCCGTGAGATGAACCGAAGCGCGCTCGAGATTCCCTTGCTGCCCGTGCAGCGCGCCGAGCAGGCAGTGCGCGCCCGCGTGGCCCGGATCACGAGACAAAATTCCTTCGCACAGCGCGCGCGCCTGCGCATGATCTCCGCTGTGCTGCAGGGCCCGCGCACGCTCGAAGTCGGCTGCGGCGGCGCGGCTCGCTGCCGCGCCCCGCTTCGCGCGCGCGCTGCCGAGCACGCGTCTTATGAGCGACATCAGCATGTGTACCTGTCCGCTGGCGACCGGGATCCTCGCTGCTATTGACGCGGCGAGGGCCGGAAATGATAATGTAACATTCTATTTTTCAAGGCAAATTGCCAACGGTTGCGGCGCACGCGATGAGCATCTTCCGACTCTTGCTGTGGCCCCTGCGCGGGCGCCGCGCCGCCGCGGAGGCGGGCCCGCTTCCGCCTGCAGATCCCGCGTCGCAAGTCGAGGACACGATCGAGCGGATTGTAACGGTGCGCGACGGCGCGACGGAAGTTGCATACTGCACACCGAACCGCTTCTCCCGGTGGCGGGTGGATACGCTGTTCGACAAGGAACCGGACACCATCGAATGGATCCGGAGCTTTGCGCCTGAAGACGTGCTGGTGGATATCGGCGCCAACGTCGGGATGTACTCGGTCTGGGCGGCCCGCACTCGCGGCGCGCGCGTCTACGCGTTCGAACCCGAAGCGCAGAATTTCGCCCTGCTCAACAAGAACATCCTGGTCAACGGCCTCGGCGGAAAGGTCACCGCGTACTGTGTCGCGCTCTCAGACTCCGCCGATTTTTCGCTCCTGTACGTGAGCGGTTTCACGCAGGGCGGCTCCGGGCACACCTTCGGCGCGGATCTCGACCACCATCTGCGCCCGCGCGTCTCACCATTCGCGCAGGGTTGCGTGTCCACCACGCTCGACGCTCTGGTCGCAAGCGGGGCGCTGCCGGTGCCGACCCACATCAAGATCGACGTGGACGGACTCGAGCACAGGGTGCTGGCCGGTTGCTCCTCGACACTGCGCGACCCGCGCGTGAAGTCCGTATTGGTCGAGATCAATTCGGGCCTTGAGGAGCATCGCCGGATCGTCGGCGACCTGACGGCCCTGGGTTTCGCGTTCTCCGAGGAGCAGGTGCGAGGGGCGCGCAGAACCGCAGGCCCGGCAACAGGAGTGGGTAACTATGTTTTCCGGCGCTGAAGAGCATGTCATCTACCAGGTCGCGAACGCGCCGATGCGACGCTACCCTTATCCGCACATCTACGTCGAGTCCGTGTTCCCTCAGGACTTCTACTCGGCGCTCCGGAAAAACTGGCCCACCGCGGCGAACCTGGTGAGCCTCGAATCCACCGGGCGCGTTCCGAAGGGCGCCTATCCCGAGCGGTTCATCATGCCGCTGCGCCCGTCGGAAGTGGACAAGCTGCCCGGGGAAGCGCGCGAGTTCTGGACCGGATTTGCGCAGTGGTTCCTGATGGGACGCTTTCTGCGCGCGCTCGTGGAGAAGTTCGACGAGCACGTGCACGAGCGCTTCGGCAAGGACATCGCGAAAGTGCAGTTCACGTCCGAGTCGCTGGTCGTGCGCGACCACACCAATTACAACATCGGCCCCCATACCGATGCGCCGCACCGCCTGCTGTCCCTGCTCTTCTACTGCCCGGACGACGACCGCCGCAAGCATCTCGGAACGACGATCTACGCGCCGCTCGACCCCGCCTTCACGTGCCCGGGCGGCCCGCACCATCCGCACAGCCTGTTCAGGAAGGTGGCGACGATGGAATACCGGCCGAACACGCTGTTCGCGTTCTTCAAGACGGACCACTCGTTCCACGGCGTGGAGCCGATCGGCGACAGCGGCGTGTTGCGCGACGTGCTGCTCTACGACATCCGCGTCGTGGACGCCCCCGGGCAGAACGAGGCGAGCGCGCCGCGGGAGGAACCGCGGCTCGGGATCGGCATGAAAATACTCAAGCAGATATTCGGGGCGAAGAAATGATACGCTTCGCACTGCACAATCAGGAGACCGGGTAATGGGGCTGTTCGGATCGGTGTCGGGCAAGCAGGTTGACGAGTTCGCCAAAACCCTCGCGCAAGAGGTCGCCAAGCGCTATCCGCCGACGATGGACCAGGGCAGCGGCGAGCGCAAGGTTTCCCAGAAGCGCCTGTCCTCGATACTCGAGGAGGCGTTCGAGAAGGCGGTCGCGTACAAGGCCGAGCACAAGCTCGGCGTCTACAAGAAGGCGCGGCTGTCCAACACCTTCCGCTGGGAACTGCAGGAGCTCGGCTACACCGAGAAGTTCGTGGAAGTGGCCACCGAGGGCCTGGTCGTCTACATCTCCCGCAAGCAGTAACGGCTGCCGGCGGGGCCGGAACCGCCGCGCGAGGCTGCTTCAGCTGAGCAAGCACGGCGGTGCATTCCGGGCGCAGTGACCCGAATCAGCGCCACCCGGCGCGTTCCGAAAACTCCCGGATCACGCGCACCAGAATCACCGAAACGTTGTCGCGCCCGCCATTGTCATTGGCCTGCTGGACGAGCTGCTGCGCCGCGAGCGGAAGGTTGGCCTGCAGCGAGGACAGCGTCAGCTGAACGTCCTCGTCGCTCACCATGTCGCTCAGGCCGTCGGAGCACAACAGATAGATGTCTCCCTTCTGCACCGGATACGAGTGCACCTCCGCATCCACTTCCGGGTCGATGCCCACGGCCCGCGTCACCAGGTTCTTGTTCTGCGAATAGCGGGCCATTTCCTTGGTAATCATGCCGCTATCGATCTGTTCCTGCAACAAAGAGTGGTCGCGCGTGACCTGCTCGAGCTTCTCGCCTCGCATCCGGTACAGCCTCGAGTCCCCGATGTGGCCTACCGTCATCTGGTTGTCGTACCACAGCGACACCACCAGCGTGGTGCCCATGCCCGAGTAGCGCGGCTGGGTCTGGGCCGCCTGGTAGATCGCCGCATTGGCCCTGGCCGATTGCTGGGCGATGAGCGCCTCCGCTGTCTTCGAATTCAAATCGCTCGCGGCATCCGATGCGAGCGCCTTCTTCATCTCGGCGGTGACCATCGCCACGGCGATCCCGCTCGCCACCTCGCCCGCGCTGTAACCGCCCATGCCGTCCGCCAGCACCGCAAGACCGATTTCCGGCGCGGTCGCGATGCTGTCCTCGTTGTGCGAGCGCACCATGCCCGGATGGGTTATGGAAGCGATTTCGAGCGCGGAGTTGAGATTGGCCATCTCCCGCCCTCATGCGCTCGCCGCGGGCGCGCCCACGAGGGTGGGTCGGCCCGCAGGCGACAGGCTCTGCAGGCACAGGCGAAGCGCCTTCGCCATCTGCTCGCCGTCCTGGTAGCGGCTCTCGGGATCCTTGGCGAGCGCGCGGTTGACGATCGCAGCGACGCACGCCGGAAGGGCCGCGTTGCGGGTGCGCACGTCGGGATGGGGCTCGTTGGCGATCCGGAACATGAGCTGCGCCATCGAATCCCCCTGAAAGGGAAGGCTGCCGCAACCGAGCTGATAGAGCGTGGTGCCGAGCGAAAACAGATCGGAGCGGCCGTCGACCTTCTTGCCGGAGAGCTGCTCGGGCGACATGTAGGACGGAGTGCCCAGCACCATTCCGGTCCTGGTCTTGGATAAATCGGTGATGCGTGCGATGCCGAAGTCCGTGACCTTCACGGAGTCGGCGTCCGGCTCCCACATGATGTTGGCCGGCTTGACGTCGCGATGGATCACGTTGTTCCGGTGCGCGTAGGCGAGCGCGTCGGCCACGCGGGCGATGATGGACAGCGCCGTCGGCAGCGGCAGGAGCTCGCCGGGGTTGATGTACGACGTCAGGTCCTTGCCCTTCAGCAGCTCCATCGCGATGTAGGCGAGATCGTGGTCCTCGCCGGCGTCGTAGATGGTCACGATGTTGGGGTGGGCGAGGCGCCCCGCGGTCTCGGCCTCCCGGAAGAAGCGTTCCTTGATCTCCTTCAACTCGCCGGGCGCGAATTCCCGCGAAAACGCGAGCGTCTTGATCGCTACCACGCGCCCGATCGTCGGATCGCGCCCGAGATAGACGACTCCCATGGCCCCCTTGCCCAGCTCCTTCTCGACCTGGTAGCGACCGAGCGTCGGCTTCGCGCCCGCCCCCAGGAACAACTTGCCCCGGGGATGACCATGGCTCTCGTTGAAGATCATGGTATCCAGCATGGCCCCCGAGCGCGGAGCGCGCGTCCGCAGTTCGCGGAAGCTTGGCTCACACTGCGCGATCTACCCGACCACGGCCTCGGCCTTGTTGAGCTTGCGCTCAAAGCCGAGCGCGATGGGCGTCCGATAGCGCGCACGTGGCGGCCCGAACGCCCGGATCGCAGCCCCTGCACGCCAAGCGCTGGATCAGATCCCCACCGGAGAAAACCAATCGCAGCAGCAGCAACGACGGCCCCGGGTAGCCAGTCGAAGCGCCCACCGTCGAGCTTTTTCATCCCTTTTCCCGCTTTTTGTATTGTTTTCTAGTGGGTTAAAGCTGTTCACTCAATGATTCTACGATAGTTGCCCGAAAAGTATATGTTTTTTTGGGAAGTATGCGTAAAACTTCACGCAAATACAGAGGATTGAGGGGTCTTGCGCCACACCCCGTGCGAAAACGGGCCTGGGGGCGCGCTGCGCGGGGCGGACCGGCGTCGGGAATAAGGGGTCGTGCTCCCTGCCACGCTGCGCTACGCGCACTCCGCGCGCAGCCCGCGGCAGGGTATCGGACAGCCTGCGGTTTCTAGTTGCCAAGTATGGTGCCCGCCGAAAGACCGGCCGAGCGCGCGAACTCGCCGCCGGAGAGTTTCTTGCCGTCAGCGCCGCGCGCTCGCAGCACTTCGATCGCACCGCCTTGCGCGGTCACCTTGAAGCTCGCATCCGTCACTTCCGAGACTTCGCCGATCTTGCCGGCGACGTCGGCGAAGCGGCGGAACGGGTGCTTGCGCGCGTCGAAGATCTGCAGCTTCTTGCCGTTCAACGTCGTCCACGCACCGGGCGCCGGGTTGCAGCCGCGCACGAGGTTGTAGATGAAATCGACGTGGTGAGCCCAGTGGATGCGCGCTTCGGCATCGCGGCACCATCCTTCGTAGCTCGCCTTCGCCTCGTCCTGCACGGTTTCCTTGTGCTTGCCCGCGGCCACGAGGTCGGCCGCTTCCAGCATCGCCGCCACGCCCAGCGGGGAGAGCTTGTTGAAGTAGACATCGCCCAGGGTTTCGTCCGGGCCGATATCGCACTCCTTCTGCAGCACGACCGGTCCCTCGTCGAGCCCTTCCGTGGGACGGAAGATGGTGAGCCCGGTCCGGGCATCGCCCCGGATGATCGGCCAGTTGATGGAGGACGGGCCGCGGTACTTGGGCAGCAGCGAGGGGTGGTACTGGATGGTGCCGAGCCGCGGCAGCTTGGTGAAGGTGTCCGGCGCGAACTGCAGCACGTAGGCCATGACGCCCAGGTCGGCCTTGAGCCCCTTCATCGCCTCGTGCGCTTCCGGGCTGCGCAGGGACGCGAACTGGAGCACCTTGAGCCCCCGCTCCTGCGCGACGGCTTTGAGCGGATCCGCCTTCGCGCCGGGTTTCTCGGGCGCGCAGAACACGCCCGCCACCTCGTCCTTGCGCGCGAGAAACGCCTCGAGCACCGCTTTACCGAAGTCCTGCTGTCCGATGATCGCTATTTTCATGAGCGTGATCCGTTCCTCGTTGCTCGTTTCTCGTCTCACCAGAAACGGGAAACGAGAAACAAGTCACTGCTTTCCTGCGGCGGTTACGCCGCTTTTTTGGGCGGCGATGAAAACGCTCCTGCCGCCTTGAGCCGTGCGATCGTGTCGTCGTTGTAGCCGAGCACCTCGCGCAGGACCTCCTCCGTGTGCTCGCCGAGCGTCGGCGAGCGCTTGATCTCGGCTGGCGAGGCGGAGAGCTTGATCGGCATGCCGACGTTCCACCACTTGCCGCGCTGCGGGTGATCGAGCTCGACCCACATGTCGCGGCCGCGTATGTGCTCGTCGTTGGCAAGATCCTCGGTGCTCATGATCGGCCCGCAAGGCACGTCGAGCGGGTTCAGGATTTCCATGAACTCGCGTTTCGTGTACTTCTCGGCGAACTTGTTGATGAGCGTCCACATGAGCTGCTGGTTCTTGCGCCGATCGCCGATCTTGGCAAATCGCTCGTCCGTCGCCAGATCGGGGATGCCCACGTCCGGCCCGATGCGCCTCGCGAGCGCATCCCAGACCGCTTCCTGGACGACGATGTAGAGCCAGTCGTTCGCGCCATGCGGCTTGCAATGGATGGCGTTGCCGAGCTGCCCGCCGCCCGAGTCGTTGCCCGCGCGCGGCACTTCGCCCATCCCCTTGTATGTCGGCACCGAATACTCGGACAGGTCCCCGCGCGTCAGTCGCTGGTGGTCGCGGAACTTGACGCGGCAGAGGTTCATCACGCCGTCCATCATCGCCACCTCGACGTACTGCCCCTGCCCGGTGCGATTCGCCTGATTGAGCGCCGCCAGCAGGCCGATCGCGAGGTGCAGCCCGGTGCCCGAGTCGCCGATCTGCGCCCCGGTGACAAACGGCGGGCCGTCAGGCACGCCGGTGGTGCTCATGGAGCCGCCCATCGCCTGCGCCACGTTCTCGTACGCCTTGAAATCAGCGTACGGGCCCGTGGAGCCGAAGCCCTTGATCGAGCCCATCACGATGCGCGGATTGATCTCGTGCACCTTCTCCCACGAGAAGCCGAGCCGGTCGAGCACGCCGGGGCCGAAGTTCTCCATGACGATCTGGCACTTTTTGAGCAGGTCCACGAACACCTGCTTGCCCTCCGCCGTCTTCATGTTGACCGTGATCGAGCGCTTGTTGCAGTTCAACATGGTGAAGTAGAGGCTGTCGGCGTTCGGGACGTCGCGCAGCTGCCCGCGGGTCGCGTCGCCATGGGGTGGCTCGAACTTGATGACATCCGCCCCCAGCCACGCGAGCAGTTGCGAGCAGGTCGGCCCGGCCTGCACGTGGGTCATGTCGAGAATTCTCACGCCTTTCAATGCTTCCATTGCGTCCTCGCTCGTTGTCGTTTCCGGTCGCGAGATGAGCGGCGTTAGTCCGCTCGCTCTCGCGACCGCTTGAGCCGCGCGCTTGTCGCGTCCCCTCCAAGCACTATTTCTTTTTCGCGCTCGTCGGATTCAGACTCGTGATGCGACCGCTTTCGGTGCCGGCGGTTTCATCGATGACGGCATTGACGAGCGTGGGCTTGCGCGAGCGGACGGCTTCTTCCACGGCCTTGCGCAATTCCGCCGGGGTCGTGGCATGTACGCCCACGCCACCGAACGCCTCGATCAGCTTGTCGTAGCGCGCGCCCTTGACGAACACGGTGGGCGCCACATCGGGGCCGCCGGTCGGATTGACGTCGGTGCCACAGTAGACGCCGTTATTGTTGAAAACGACCACGCAGACCGGCAGGTTGTAGCGGCAGATGGTCTCGACTTCCATGCCGGAGAAACCGAAGGCGCTGTCGCCCTCGATCGCGATCACCGGCTGGCCGCTGACCACGGCAGCTGCAACGGCAAAGCCCATGCCGATGCCCATCACGCCCCAAGTGCCGACGTCCAGGCGCTTGCGCGGTTTTTGCATGTCGACGATGCTGCGGGTGAAGTCGAGCGCGTTGGCGCCTTCGTTGACCAGAATGGCGTCCGGATTGGCCTTGATGATGTCGCGCATCACGTTCAGCGCGCTGTGAAAGTTCATCGGCGTCGGATTCCTGGCCAGGGTCTCCGCCATCTTGGCGATGTTCTTGCTCTTGCGCTCGGCGACGGCGCCCAGCCAGTCCGCAGACGGCTGGGGCCAGTTGGCGCCCATGGCGCTGATACCGCCAAGCATCGCGGACACGCAGGAGCCGATGTCGCCGACCACCGGAGCGTCGATGCGGACGTTGCTGTCCGCCTCCTGCGGCGAGATGTCGATCTGGATGAACTTCTGGCCGCCCCAGGCCTTGTGGTCCTTGCCGCCCCAGGTCTTGCCCTTGCCGTGCGAGAGCAGCCAGTTGAGCCGTGCGCCGATCAGCATCACCACGTCCGCCTCGGGCAGCACATAGGAGCGGGCGGCCGCTGCGGACTGCTCGTGCGTATCGGGCAGCAGGCCCTTGGCCATGGACATCGGCAGGTAGGGGATGCCGGTCTTCTCGACCAGGGCGCGGATGTCGGCGTCGGCCTGTGCGTAGGCGGCGCCCTTGCCCAGCACGATGAGCGGGCGCTTGGCAGTCTTTAACATCGCAAGGGCGCGCTGCACGGCGTCCTGGGCCGGGATCTGGCGCGGCGCCGGATCGACCACCTTGATCAGCGATCTCTTGCCGGCTTCCGCGTCCATGGTCTGAGCGAAGAGCTTCGCCGGCAGGTCGAGGTAGACGCCGCCCGGGCGCCCGGAGACGGCGGCGCGGATGGAGCGCGCGATGCCCACACCGATGTCTTCTGCATGCAGCACGCGGAAGGCAGCCTTGGCGAGCGGCCTGGCGATGGCCAACTGGTCCATCTCCTCGTAGTCCCCCTGCTGCAGGTCGACGATTTCGCGCTCGCTGGAGCCGCTCACGAGGATCATCGGGAAGCAATTGGTGGTGGCGTTGGCCAGTGCGGTCAGGCCGTTCAGGAAGCCGGGGGCGGACACCGTCAGGCAGATGCCGGGCTTTTGCGTCATGAAGCCCGCGATGGCGGCGGCGTTGCCCGCGTTCTGCTCATGGCGGAACGAAATCACGCGCATGCCCGCGGCCTGTGCCCTGCGGGTAAGGTCGGTGATCGGGATACCGGGAAGGCCGAAGATCGTGTCGATGCCGTTCAACTTGAGGGCATCGATGACCAGGTCAAAGCCGTCGGTCACTGCTTGCGATTGTGCATCGGTTGTCATGCTGAGATCCCTCGCGTTCTCGCCGTCAGTTACTCACACGTATCATAGTGGGCAGTGTGCACATGTGCTATTGACCGCGATCAAGATTCGCATCGTTTCGGCGCGGGAATCAAGGCCTTTTCCGCCGCGCATTCTGTGGGTTAGGGCCGGAATTCGCTATACTCCTCGGCTGCGGTAGACACCCCCTGCGACCGCCGTCATGCCCCTGCTCGCGCTCCATCCCGAAGCCAAGATCATACGCGTGCAGCTGCGGCAGAACGTGATCCTCAAGCATCTCACTTCCGCACAGTGGGCGGAGCTCCAGCCGCTGCTCGAAATCGTGGACTATCCGAAGGGAGAGGCGCTCGAACACCAGGGCGATCGGGCCATGGAACAGTATTTCGTCCTCGACGGCATCCTCAAGCGCGTGGTGTCGAACGCCCAGGGCAAGGAAATGATCCTGCGCTTCGCCGCCGAAAGCGACATCGACACCAGCTACGCGGCGTGGCGCCTGAAGACGCCGATTCCGTACTCGATCCGCGCTGTCACCCGGGTGCGCGCCGCCAAGCTCTCGATGCAGCAATGGGTACAGTTCATTGCGCGCCACGCCGCCGTCAAGAGCGCGTTCGAGTTCGAGATCATGAAGCTCATGAGCGAAGTCATGGCCCACACCATCACCTTGCACCTGCTGGACGCCCCCGGCCGCGTGCGGCGCTTCATGCGCAAGCACTCGGCGCTCGCCGGGCGCCTGCCCAAGAAAGAGCTCGCCTCCTACCTCAACCTCTCGCCCGAGACGCTCTCGCGCCTCAAGCGCCGCGGCAAGATCTAGGCATCCAGGCTTAGGCCGCCGTTGCGCCGACGCGGCTGGCGCGCAGCGCCACGAGCCCGCGGGCAACGATGGGCCAGAACAGCGCAAACAGCGCGAGCCCCGTGATGCTGCCCACCAGCCAGTTGGAGAAGAAGATCCTGAGGTCGCCCTGCGCGAGCAGCATGGACTGGCGGAACGCGCTCTCGGCGGCGTCGCCCAGCACCAGAGCGAGCACGAGCGGCGCCAGCGGATAGTCCAATTTCTTGAACACGTAGCCGAACACGCCGAACATCAGCATGTACCAGATGTCGTACACGGCGTTGTTCACGGTGTAGGCGCCGATCGCGCACACGACGATGATGACCGGCGCGATGATGGAGAACGGCACGCGCAGGATCGCCGCGAAGACCGGCACGCAGGTCAAGCACAGGATCAGCGTCGCGATGTTGCCCAGGTACATGCTCGCGATCAGGCCCCACACGAACTCCGGCTTCTCGACGAACAGCAGCGGCCCCGGCTGCAGGCCCCAGACCAGCAGTCCGCCCAGCAGCACGGCCGCTGTGGGCGAGCCCGGGATGCCGAGCGCGAGCATCGGCAGCAGGGCCGAGGTGCCGGCGGAGTTGTTCGCCACCTCCGGCGCGAGCACGCCCTCGAGCTTGCCGGTGCCGAAGTCCGCGCCGTCCTTCGACATCCGCTTCGCCACACCGTAGGCCATGAATGAGGCCGGGGTCGCACCGCCCGGCGTGACCCCGAGCCAGCAGCCGATCACCATGCTGCGGATCGCCGTTCCCCAGAACCGGATCATCCGGCGCCAGGTGTCCCACACGACGGTCAGATTGAGGCGCGCGCTGCGGCCGCTGAACTCGAGCCCCTCCTCCATGCACAGCAGGATCTCGCCGATGCCGAAGAGCCCGATTACCGCGATGAGGAAGCTGAACCCGCGCAGCAGCTCGGAGAAGCCGAAGTTCAGCCGCAGCGTGCCGGTCACCATGTCCATGCCGACCGCCGCGAGACCGAAGCCCAGCATCATCGAGACCAGGATCTTGAACGGCTTTTCCTTGCCCATGCCGATGAAGCTGCAGAAAGTCAGGAAGTAGACCGAGAAGAACTCCGGCGGGCCGAACTTGAGGGCAAAGCGCGCCACGAGCGGGGCGAGAAAGGTGATCATGATCACAGCGCACAGCGCCCCGAAAAACGAGGAGGTGAACGAGGTCGTCAGCGCTTCCGCGGCGTGGCCGTTCTGCGCCATCGGATAGCCGTCGAACGTGGTGGCGACGGACCACGGCTCGCCCGGTATGTTGAACAGAATCGAGGTGATCGCGCCGCCGAACAGCGCGCCCCAGTAGATGCACGAGAGCATCACGATCGCCGAGGTCGGCGGCATCGCGAACGTGAGCGGCAGCAGGATCGCCACCCCGTTCGCCCCGCCCAGCCCCGGCAGCACCCCGACGATGATGCCGAGGAACACGCCCACGAACATCAGCACGATGTTGTAGGGCGTCAGCACGACCGAGAACCCGTAGAACAGCGAATTCAGTTCTTCCACGTGGGCGGCATCCCCTTTAATCCGTTGTGCGGCCGGCGGCCGGATTGCGGGACATCAGTAGCCAAGATACCTGAGGAAGTGATACGCGCCCTTGGGCAGCGGCACCTTGAACCAGACTTCGAACATCAGGAAAAAGAACACGCTCGTTCCCAGCCCCACTACGATGCCCTTGTACCAGGCGTAGCGGCCGACCCAGATCATGAAGCCGGCGAGGTACACCGTGGTGGCGACGTAGATGCCGATCAGCGGGATCGCTCCGACGAAGAGCGCTGCCGGGACCAGCATCTTCATGACCTGCCGCAGCCGCGCCCACTCGACGAACACGACGAGCCGCTGGTGCCTCTCGACGATCGCCGTGGCGAGATTCGCGAGGCTGGCGAAGCAGATGATCAGCCCGATGTAGAACGGGAAATAGCCCGGCTGCGGGCCGTCAAAGGCCCACCCCGCGCCCAGGCGCCGGCTGTCGAATACCATGATCGCCCCCAGCGCAAACGTGAACAGCGCGATAAAGATCTCGATCGCGCGCGTGGAAGGCCCGGACGTGCTGGACCGATTGGGGTCTTCAGCCATTGGAAAAGAAGCCGGGGCGCAACCGCGCCCCGGCACGTGCCCTGGCGGTCAGGGCTTCGCCAGGAAGCCCGCTTCCTTCATCAAATTGCGGTGCAGGTCCTCGGCGCCCTGTACCCACTTGGCATACGCGGGCCCGGTCATGAAGGACTGGTTGAAGGCGCCCCGCTCCATGAATTCCTTCCATTCGGACGTCTCGCGCACCTTGCGGAAGAGCCCGACGTAGAAATCCACGGCTTCCTTGGGCACGCCGGCGGGCATGAAGATGCCGCGCAGCATGAGGTAGTCGGCCGGCACGCCCGCCTCCTTGCAGGTCGGGATGTCGTGCCACGACATCGTTTCCGTGACCTTGCCCTTGTACGGCATGCGCGAATCGTCGAACACGCACAGCGGGCGCAGTTGCCCGGCGCGCCATTGCGCGACCGCCTCGATCGGGTTGTTCACGGTGGAGTCCACGTGCTTGCCCACGAGCTGGGTCGCCACGTCGCCGCCGCCCTTGAACGGCACGTAGATGAACTTGGTGCCGGTCGCCTTCTCGATGCCCACGGTCAGGATCTGGTCTTCCTGCTTGGAACCGGTGCCGGCCATCTTGAACTTGTTGGGCCCGGCCTTTTTCACCGCGTCGAGGTAATCCTTGGCGCTCTTGTAGGGCGTGTCCGCATGCACCCACAGCACGAACTGGTCGAGCGCGAGCATCGCCACCGGCGTGAGATCCTTCCAGTTGAAGGGCACGCCGGTCGCAAGCGGCGTGGTGAAGAGGTTGGACAGCGTGATGATGATCTTGTGGGAGTCGGCCTTCGAACCCTTGACGTCGAGGAAGCCCTCGGCTCCCGCGCCGCCCGACTTGTTGACCACCACGAAGGGCTGCTTCATCAGATTGTGCTTGGCGACGATGCCCTGGATCAGGCGCGCCATCTGGTCGGCGCCCCCGCCGCTGCCTGCCGGCACCACGAACTCGACCGGCCGCGTCGGCTCCCACGCTGCCGCCGTGGGCGCGCCAACGAGCGCGGCCACAAACAGCATCGCGGTGACACTCAAAATACGATGGATGTGCATGACATTCTCCTCATTTGTTTGAACCAGCAAAAAAGGACCCGCTCCCTGGTTCTACTTCTTATGTGGCACTTCCGTGCTTCTTTTTTGCGCTCGCGTGATTCATCCGTATTCTGACATGCAAATAAACCGACTGGGGTCAAGTTTTTTTTCATGGTGCGACGCACAAACACTCCCGTGCCACAAACGCGGTCCGGAAAGAACCCGCGCGCTACTATCGCGACTCCCTGATATATGGGACATCGAATTCAGGCGAAAGTGCGAGAGGAACCTCTCGAAAAATCGTCGAAGGCGAACGAACCCGCCGATGAGCGCGGACAAAATCAGAAAAACCACAGCGGAAAGAACGCGTTGACACTCTCGCGGTGCTACCGCAGATGACCTGCGGTTACTGGATCCTGGTTCCTGAGATTACCGCCAGTCGCAGCCGCAACGCATCACGCGCCTATATATGAAACAGGTTCTAGCGTTGTCCCAGAACGAACACGAAATACAGGGCGGCGAGATACACAACGGGAATCGCCGGGGTCAGCCGCCGGCCCCAGGCCATGGCGGGAAGCTGGCAGCTCCGGACGATGAGGTAGCCCATGCCCATCAGCACGAAGGCCGCGGCGGCGGCCGCGAAGTGCGCGCCTTCCATCGCGCGCAGCAACGGCCCCTTGGTATGGAACAGGTCCGAAATGGAGAAGATGAAGACGTTGAACGCGCAGCTTCCGTACACGTTGCCGATGACGATACCGTAGGACTTGCGGAATGCGGCGGCGACCGTGACCGATCCCTCTGGCAGCGTGGTGACGATGGCAACCAGCAGCACGCCGATGAAGCTCGCGCTGATCCCGCTCAACTCCGCGATGGTGTCGGCGCTCGATGCGAGGTAGCGCCCCGCGATGATGACCACCAGCGCCGAGATGCCGAAGCCGATCCACGCGTTGCGCGCGCTGCCCGTCGGCTTCGGGATCTCGCCGGCGTGCATCTCCGCGCGCCCCGCCTTATAGACTGCGCGCATGCCGGCAAGGTAGAGGACGAAGAGCAGGATTCCCCCGACCGAGCTCGGGCCGAGCTTGACGTCGCCCGTGGCGCCCATCACCGCGGCGAGCGCGACGAGCCCGAGGCCCAGCAGGATCAGGATCCGCGTGTCCCTGCCCTGGTTGCCGAAGACGTTGGCGACGCCGAACGCGAGCGCGACGAGCCCGATCACGAAAATGTTGATCATGTTCGCCCCGAAGACATTGCCCAGCGCGAGGTCGGCCGCGTCCTCCAGCCACACCGCCGAGATGTTGACGGTAAGCTCGGGCAGCGAGGTGGCGATGCTCACGAGGAGCGTCCCCACCCAGAGCGTTCCCCACCCCGTCTTCTCGGCGAGCTCGTCGCCGAAGCGGGCAAGTCCCATGCCCGCGAAAATCACGAATACGGAGCAGGCAAGGAACACGAGAATGGCTGCAGTCAGATTGTCCATGAATGTAAGCCTTTACTGACAGGGTAACCGGAAGGCCGCGGGAGGCAAACCGGGCCGCCTCCCCTCTCGTTCACGGCCACGGTAGCGTGAGACGGAACACGGTCAGCATCAGCCCTTGCATGAAGATCCACGGCAGTTTCCCTCTTTCGCTGGCCACTTCCCTTGCGAGGCTGAATGCCGCCGGCGACCTAACGACGCTATTTCACCAGCAGGACGGGCATTTGCGCCAGATGGATTACCTTGGTGGCTACGGAACCCAGCACCAGATTCGACACCGAGCCCAACCCGCGGCTGCCCATGACGATCTGCTCGCAATCCTTGTCAACCGCGTATTGCACGATGACCTCGCCGGGATGGCCGACCCCGATGTGGGGCACAAAAGCGATCCCGGCCGCGTCCAACCGTTCGCGCGCGGTCTTGAGCGCCACCGTACCCTCGTCATGGTAATAAGCATTCAGGTCCTCGCGCTTGATGAACAGCTTGACGTTTACGCCCACCAGCGGCACCTGCACGTTGAGCAGGTGCAGTTGGAGCGGTTCCTTGTAACGCCCCGCCTGTTTGATAACGTATTCCACCGCCCGATGGGCGTTGTCCGATCCGTCGATGGCGACCAGGAAATTGATCATTGTTTCATCACTCCTTCTCCCGAACTTGCGCGGCAAGATCTACAGGGGCAGGGGCTGGCGCCTCCGCCGGCGCCGCACGCGCCGCGATCATCTTCCCGACCGCCACGACCAGCGCCGCCCCGATGACCGGTCCCGCGTACAGGAGCCAGTTGGCGTTCGCGACGACCCAGTCCTTGACCACCACATCGCGCACGGTCATGTCCCCGGCGATCCAGCCAAGCAGAGCTGCGCCGAGCACGATCACGATCGGGAACCGGTCCATGAGCGCCAGCACCAGCTTGCTGCCCCAGACGATGATCGGCACGCTGACCACCAGCCCGAAGATCACCAGCCCCAGGCTGTCCTTCGCCGCGGCGGCAATCGCGATGACATTGTCAAGGCTCATCACCGCGTCGGCCACGACGATGGTCTTGATCGCGCCGATCAGATGGGTGCTCGCATCGATCTTGTGGCCGCCGTCCTCCTGGGGCATCAGGAGCTTGACGCCGATCCAGATCAGAAGCAGGCCGCCCACGATCTTGAGATACGGCATTCTGAGCAGTTGCAGCGCGAAAAAGATCAATATCACGCGTAGCGCGATCGCGCCGAAAACGCCCCAGAAGATCGCCTTGTTGCGCTGCGTCGCGGGCAGCCGCCGCGAGGCGAGTGCGATGACCACGGCGTTGTCGCCTCCGAGCACGATGTCGATGGCGATGATCTGAAGAACCGCGACCCAGAATGCCGCCGAACCAAACTCCATGTTTTCTCCCCTGATTGCTGTCCGCCGTCGCGATCCGTCGTGGTGCGGCGCGCGGTCGCCTAAAACAGGCCGACCACCTTGCCCTCATCGGTGAGATCGATCTTCTCGGCCGAGGGCACCTTGGGCAGGCCCGGCATGGTGAGGATGTCGCCGCAGACCATGACGATGAATTCCGCCCCCGCGGCAAGCCGCACTTCGCGCACGTTGAGGACGTGCCCGGACGGGGCGCCGCGCAGCCGCGGATCGGTCGAGAACGAGTACTGGGTCTTCGCGACGCACACCGGGTAGCTCCCGTAGCCCTCTTCCTGCAGCTTCTTCACCTGGGCGCGCACCTTCGCGTCCGCCGTGACGTCGGACGCGCCGTAGATCCTCGTCGCGATCGCCTTGACCTTGTCCCATAGCGGCACGCTGTCCTCGTAGACGAACTTGAAGCTGTTGGCGCCCTTCTCGACGATCCCGATCACGGCCTTCGCGACCTCCTCCGCTCCCTTGCCGCCCTCGGCCCAGTGGCGCGCAGTGATCACGGGCACACCGCCCGGCGCCATCTTCTTCTTGAGCAGATCGATCTCGGCCTGCGTGTCGAAAGTGAAGTGGTTGATCGCAACCACGCACGGCAGGCCGTAGTGATCGCACACGTTCGCAACATGGCGCTCGAGGTTGGCGACCCCCTTCTCCAGCGCGGGCAGGTTCTCCTTGTTGAGCTCCTTCACGTCCACGCCGCCGTGGTACTTGAGCGCGCGGATGGTGGCGACGATCACGACCGCATCGGGCCTGAGCCCCGCCTTGCGGCACTTGATGTCCACGAACTTCTCCGCCCCCAGGTCGGCGCCGAAGCCCGCTTCGGTGACGACGTAGTCCACGAGCTTGAGCGCGGTGCGGGTCGCGATCACCGAGTTGCAGCCGTGCGCGATATTGGCGAACGGGCCGCCGTGGATGAATGCCGGGTTGTTCTCCAGCGTCTGCACCAGGTTGGGCTGGATCGCGTCCTTGAGGAGCACCGTCATCGCGCCGTGGACCTTCAGGTCCTTCGCCCGCACCGGCTTCTGCTCGCGCGTGTAACCGACGACGATGTTGCCCAGCCGCGTCTTGAGGTCCTTCAACGACGTGGCAAGGCAGAAAATCGCCATCACCTCGGAAGCGACCACGATGTCGAATCCGTCCTGGCGCGGATAGCCGTTGCCGGGCCCGCCGAGCGAGGCGGTGATCTCGCGCAGCGCGCGGTCGTTCATGTCCATCACGCGCTTCCAGGTGATGCGCCGCACGTCGATCCCGAGCTCGTTGCCGTGATGGATGTGGTTGTCGAGCGCCGCGGCGAGGAGATTGTTCGCGAGCGCGATGGCGTTGAAGTCGCCGGTGAAGTGCAGGTTGATATCCTCCATCGGCACCACCTGCGCGTAGCCGCCACCCGCCGCGCCTCCCTTCATGCCGAACACCGGGCCGAGGCTCGGCTCGCGCAGGCAGATCATCGCCTTCTTGCCGATGCGGTTCAACGCATCGCCGAGCCCGACCGTGGTCGTCGTCTTGCCTTCGCCCGCCGGCGTCGGGCTGATCGCGGTGACGAGTATGAGCTTGCCGTCCTTCTTTCCCTTGAGGGTGTCCACGTATTCGAGCGAGACCTTCGCCTTGTGGTGCCCGTACGGCACGAGGTGGTCCTCCGGGATGCCGAGCTTCTCGGCGATCCTGGTGACGCGCAGCATCTTCGCCTGCTGCGCGATTTCGATGTCGGACAACGGCATGCTTTTCGTCTCCTGATTGCACAAATCAGCCGCCAAGACGCCAAGAGCGCCAGCGATTCCTCATCGTCCGGCGAGTTTGATCGGGCTTCGATCGGCGATCCCGGTCCGGGCTGCCGGAGGCGTTTTGGTTCTTGCCCCTTGTTCCCTTGTCTTTCTTGGCGTCCTTGGCGCCTTGGCGGCTATCTTCTACACTCTTTGAAGTTCGGCGAGCGCCTTGCCCCCGCCGTAGCTCGAGCGCGGCGTCAACTCGCCGCCGCGCATCACCTTCACCGCGCAGTACTTGAATTCCGGTATCTTGCCGAACGGATCGAGCGCCGGATTGGTGAGCAGGTTCGCCGCCGCCTCGTAGAAGCAGAACGGGATGAACACCGCACCGCGCGGCGTTCCATCGTCCGCGCGCGCGTAGAGCGAGATGATGCCGCGGCGCGACTCCACGGTGACGACATCGCCCGGCCTCGCGCCGATTCGATCCAGGTCGAGCGGGTGCAGCGAGGCCACCGGCTCGGGCTCGATCGCATCGAGCACCGCCGCGCGGCGCGTGATCGCGCCGGTGTGCCAGTGCTCGAGCTGGCGCCCCGTGATGAGCACGAACGGAAACTCCTCGTCCGGGCGCTCGGCGGCCGGAACGATGTCGGCCGGCACGAACTTGCCGCGCCCCGTCGGCGTCGGGAATTTTTCGGTGAACACCACCGGCTCTCCCGGATCGCCCTCCTTCTCGCACGGATACGTGACGCAGCTCTCCTCTTCGAGCCGCTTCCACGTGATGCCGGCGATCGAGGGCATCGCCTTTCGCATCTCGTCGAACACGTCGGCCGCGCCCCCGTAGCTCCAGTCGAGCCCCATGCGGCGCGCGATCTCCTGGATGATCCACAGATCGGGTTTCGCTTCGCCCGGCGCGGCGAGCGCCTGCCGTCCCAGCTGCACCATGCGGTCGGTGTTGGTCACCGTGCCGGTCTTCTCCGGCCACGCGGTCGCCGGCAGGATCACGTCGGCGTAGTAGCAGGTCTCCGTCAGGAAGATCTCCTGCACCACCAGGCAGTCGAGCTTGGCGAGCCCCTCGCGCGCGTGGTGCGCGTCGGGATCGGACATCGCGGGGTTCTCGCCCATGATGTACATGCCGCGGATCCTGCCCTCGTGCACCGCGTCCATGATCTCGACCACCGTGAGCCCCGGCTTGGGATCGAGCGCGGTGCCCCAGAGCTTTTCGAAGCGCGCGCGCGCTTCGCCGTTGTCCACGCGCTGATAATCCGGGAACACCATCGGGATCAGCCCCGAGTCGGAAGCGCCCTGCACGTTGTTCTGCCCGCGCAGCGGATGCAGGCCCGTACCCGGGCGGCCGACCTGGCCCGTCATCAGGCACAGCGCGATCAGGCAGCGCGCGTTGTCGGTGCCGTGCACGTGCTGCGAGATCCCCATGCCCCACAGGATCATCGAAGCCTTCGACTTCGCGTAGAGCCGTGCCACTTCCCTGATCGTTTCCGCGGGGATGCCGCAGATCGGCGCCATCGCCTCGGGGCTGTAGCCTTCGACGTTTTTCCGAAGCGCTTCGTAGCCGGTGGTGCGGCTCTTGACGAAGTCCTCGTTCACCATCCCCTCGTGCACGATCGTATGCATCATGGCGTTCAGGAACGCCACATCGGTGTCGGGCTTGAACTGCAGGAAATAGGCCGCGTGGCGCGAGAGCTCGGAGCGCCGCGGATCGGCGTAGATGAGCTTGGCGCCCTTCTTCGCGGCGTTCTTGATCCAGGTTGCGGCCACCGGGTGGTTGGACACGGGGTTCGCGCCGATGAGGAAGATCACTTCCGCGCGCGCGACGTCGTTTACCTGGTTCGACACCGCGCCCGATCCGATGCCTTCGAGCAGCGCCACGACCGAAGAGGCGTGGCACAGCCGCGTGCAGTGATCCACGTTGTTCGAGCCGAAGCCCGTGCGCACCAGCTTCTGGAACAGATACGCTTCCTCGTTGGTGCCTTTCGCCGAGCCGAAACCGGCGAGCGCGTGCTTGCCGCGCCCGTCGCGGATCTTCTTCAAGCCCCCGGCAGCGAGGTCGAGCGCTTCTTCCCAGCTCGCCTCGCGGAAGTGTTCCAGCGGGGTTGCCGGGTCCATCGTGAAGTCCGCATGCTTGGGCACGCCCTTTTTGCGGATCAGCGGCTTCGTGAGGCGTTGCTTGTGATGCACGTAATCGAATCCGTAGCGTCCCTTCACGCAAAGACGCCCGTGGTTCGAGGGCCCGTCCGCGCCGTCGACGTAGAGGATCCTGTTGTCCTTCACGGCGTAATCGATCTGGCAGCCGACCCCGCAGTACGGGCACACCGAGCGCACTTTCTTGTCGGGCTTCACCATGCCCACGCCGCGCGCCGGCATGAGCGCCCCGGTCGGACACGCCTGCACGCACTCCCCGCACGCGACGCAGGTCGATTCGCCCATCGGATCGTCGAGGTCGAACACGATCTTGGAGTGCTCGCCCCGGAAAGCGTACCCGATCACGTCGTTCACCTGCTCTTCGCGGCAGGCGCGCACGCAACGCGTGCACTGGATGCAGGAATCGAGGTCGACCGCGATTCCGAAGTGCGTGAGATCGGGCTTGGGCTGGTGGCGCGGCGCGAAGCGCGGCTTGCCGACCTTGAGCTTTTTCGCCCAGAAGTCGAGCTCCGAGTCGGGTGTATGGCGCTCCTTCGGCATGTCGGAGAGCAGGAGCTCCAGCACCATCTTCTGCGAGGCAAGAGAGCGCTCGTTGTCGGTCGTCACCTCCATGCCCGGCGCCGGCTTCCTGCAGCACGCGGGCGCCAGCACCCGCTCGCCCTTGACCTCGACCATGCACGCACGGCAATTGCCGTCCGGACGCATCCCCTGCTTGTAGCAGAGGTGCGGGATCTCCACGCCGTAGCGCTTGGCGGTCTGGAGGATGGTCTCGGTGGAGCTGCCGACGACATTGCTGCCGTTCAGCTTGAATTCCACCGGCATCGCGGCCAGTTCTTCCTTCGTCATCGCCGTCATGGGTCACCTTCGCTGAGGTAGGGGGTGAGCCGGCAGATCTCTGCCGTCTCTTCCGGCCCTCTCAATCCTCGATCCTCATTCCTCAATCCTCAATCCTCAATCCTCAATCCTCAATCCTCAATCCTCAATCCTCAATCCTCGATCCTCACCCGACTTCCTTCGGGAAGTACTTCATCACACAGCGTATCGCGCCGCCTGTCCCAGGCCGCAGATCGAGGCATCCGCCATCGCCACCGAGAGCTCCTCGAGCAGCTTCTGGTCCCAGTGCGGCGCTCCCATCAGCGTCACGGCCTTGGCGGTGCCCACCCGGCACGGCGTGCACTGCCCACAGGATTCGTCCGCAAAGAACCGCATCAAGTTCCGCGCCGCCGCGGCCGCCCTGTCCCGGTCGGAGAGCACGATGATCGCCGCCGAGCCGATGAAGCAGCCGTGCTCGTTCAACGTGTCGAAGTCGAGCGGGATATCGCCCATGGAAGCGGGCAGGATGCCCCCCGAAGCCCCACCCGGGAGATACGCGTAGAACGCGTGCCCCGGCAGCATGCCCCCGCAGTATTCCTCGATCAGCTCCTTCACCGTGATGCCGGCCGGCGCGAGATGCACGCCCGGTTTCTTCACGCGCCCCGACACCGAGAACGAGCGCGGTCCCTTGCGCCCGTGGCGGCCCTGCGAAGCGAACCAGGCTCCGCCTTTTTCCAGGATCTCGCGCACCCAGTATAGCGTTTCCATGTTGTGCTCGAGCGTCGGATAGCCGAAGAGCCCGACTTGCGCGACGTACGGGGGCCGCAGCCGCGGCATGCCGCGCTTGCCCTCGATGGATTCGATCATCGCCGACTCCTCGCCGCAGATGTACGCGCCCGCTCCGCGCCGCAGGATGATCGGCGGCAGCGGACACGGCGGATCCGCCTGCAGCGCCGCGAGCTCGCGCTCGAGGATCGCGCGGCACCCCGCGTACTCGTCGCGCAGATAGATATAGACCTCGGCGATCTGGACGGTCCATGCGGCGATGATCGCGCCCTCGAGGAAGCGGTGCGGGTCGCGCTCGAGGTAGTAGCGGTCCTTGAACGTGCCCGGCTCGCCCTCGTCGATGTTGACCGCGAGCAGCCGCGGCGCCGGCTCACCGCGGACGATGCGCCACTTGCGTCCCGCCGGGAAGCCCGCGCCGCCCAGGCCGCGCAGCGCGGAGTCCTCCATGGCCTTGATGATCGTTTCCGCGTCGCGTTTTCCCGCGAGGCATTCCGCGAGCAGGCGGTATCCGCCTTTCCTGCGGTATTCCGCATAGCCGGTGTATTTGCCCACCGGGCACCTGGTCTTGCCCGCCGCGACGAGCGGCCGCACCTTGGCGAGCGTCGCCTGCGCGACCGGATTCTGTCCCACGATGGCGACCGGCGCCTGCTCGCAGCGGCCCACGCACGGGGCGGGCTTCACGCGCACGTCCTTGCCGAGCGCGCGCTGGAGTTCTGCCATGAGCTCCTGCGCACCCGCAAGCTCGCACGAGAGCGAATCGCATACGCGCACCGTCAACGCCGGCGGCCGCGCATCGCCCTCCTTCACCACGTCGAAATGGTGATAGAAGGTCGCAACCTCGTAGACTTCGGTCTGCGCGAGGCCCATCTCGGCCGCGAGCGCCACCGCGTGCGCTGCGGAAATATGCCCGTAGCGGTCCTGGATCCTGTGCAGATGCTCGATGAGCAGGTCACGCCGGCGCGGCGCGTTGCCGAGCAGCGCGCGCACCTCGGCGCGCGCCCGCGGTTCGACGACGCGGCCCTTGGGCTTGCCGCGCGCTGCGCGCTCACGCTTGCTGGCCACTATTTTGACTCTCCTCCTCCGTCGCGGGCGGGGCGCTGCCGCCCGCCCAGCGATTATCGTCCGACGAATCCCGCGCAGTTTCTACCTCAACACGGTCTTCAGCAATTTCCCCATCTCCGCCGGATTGCGCGTCACCTTGATGCCGCACTCCTCCATGACGGCGAGTTTCTCCTCGGCGGTACCCTTGCCACCGGAGATGATTGCGCCGGCATGGCCCATGCGCTTGCCCGGCGGCGCGGTGACGCCGGCGATGAAGCCGACGACGGGTTTTTTCATGTTCGCCTTCACCCAGCGCGCCGCCTCTTCCTCGTTGGTGCCGCCGATCTCGCCCACCATCACGACCGCCTCGGTGGCCGGATCGTCGTTGAACATCCTCAGCACGTCCGCGTGCTTCAGCCCGTTCACCGGGTCGCCGCCAATGCCCACGCAGGTGGACTGCCCGAGCCCGAGCTCCATCAGCTGCCCCACCGCCTCGTAGGTGAGCGTGCCCGAGCGCGAGACCACGCCCACCGGGCCTTTCTTGTGCACGTGCCCGGGCATGATCCCGATCTTGATCTCGTCGGGCGTGATGACCCCCGGACAGTTCGGGCCGATGAGCCGCGTCTTGCTTCCGTGCATCCGGTAGCGCGTGCGGATCATGTCGCGCACCGGGATGCCCTCGGTGATGCAGATCACGAGCTCGAGCCCCGCGTCGACGGCCTCGTCGATCGCCGCGGCGGCGAAGGGCGGGGGCACGTAGATCACCGAGACCGTGGCGCCGGTGGCCTGCTTCGCCTCCTTGACCGTATCGAAGATCGGGATGCCCTCGTAGCTCTGGCCGCCCTTCTTCGGCGTCACGCCCGCCACGAAGCAGTTCCCCCCGTTGGCGTACTCCTTGCACATCTTCGTGTGGAACTGGCCGGTCTTGCCGGTAATGCCCTGCGTGACGACCCTGGTGTTCCTGTCGATGAGTATGGACACGCTCACGCCCCCCGCGTCGCCTTGACCACTTTCTCCGCGGCGTCCGCCATGTTGGCTGCGGAGATGATGGGCAGTTTCGATTCGGCCAGGATTTTCTTGCCGAGCTCGACGTTGGTGCCCTCGAGGCGCACGACGAGCGGGACCTTGAGCTTCACCTCGCGCGCTGCCGCCACCACGCCCTCGGCGATGACGTCGCACTTCATGATGCCGCCGAAGATGTTGACCAGGATCGCCTCGAGCTTCGGATTGCGCAGCATGATCTTGAACGCCTCGGTCACCTTCTCGGTGGAAGCGCCGCCGCCGACGTCGAGGAAGTTCGCGGGGCTGCCGCCGTAGAGCTTGATGATGTCCATCGTCGCCATCGCGAGCCCCGCCCCGTTTACCAGGCATCCGATGTTGCCGTCGAGCGAGATGTAGGAAAGATCGTTCTTCGAGGCCTCGATCTCCGCCGGGTCCTCCTCGTCGAGATCGCGCATGGCCATGATTTCCGGGTGGCGGAAGAGCGCGTTGTCGTCGAAATTCATCTTCGCGTCCAGCGCGATCACGCGATCGTCCCCGGTCACGATCAGCGGGTTGATCTCGGCGAGCGACGCGTCGGTCTCGTCGAAGACCTTGTAGAGCCCCTTCAGGCAGTCGCGCGCCTGCGCGATTCCCTTTTCCGGCACGCCGATCCTGCGCGCGATCTCCGCCGCATCCTTGTCGGTCAGCCCCTGCGCGGGATCGACCGTCACGCGGTGGATCTTTTCGGGCGAAGTTGCCGCCACCTCCTCGATGTCCATCCCGCCCTCGCTGGATGCCATGAGCACCACGCGCTGGGAGCCGCGGTCCACGACCATGCCGACATAGAGCTCCTTCCGGATGTCGGCGCCTTCCTCGACCAGGAGCCGGCGCACTTTCTGTCCCTCGGGGCCGGTCTGATGCGTCTTCAACTGCATCCCCAGGATCCGGGCGGCGTGGCTCTTCACTTCGTCGAGCGACTTCGCGAGCTTCACCCCGCCACCCTTGCCGCGGCCCCCGGCGTGGATCTGCGCCTTGACCACCCACGCGCTTCCGCCGATTTTCCTGGCCGCCTCCACTGCCTCGTCCACGCTGAAACACGCGTAGCCGCGCGGAGTCACGACCCCGTGCTTGCGCAGGAGCTCCTTTGCCTGGTACTCGTGGATTTTCATGGCTGGAGGCGGGCTCGGCTTTCGTTGCGCGGGGCCAACTGCGGCGGAACGGGGCTCAATCTATTACAGGGGATTGTGGGCCGGCCTTGACCGAAGTCAATTTTCGGGTCTGCGTGCAGACCATTGCCCGGAAAACAGGGAAACGCCGCATCGCGGTGTGCGTCCCGCGATGCGCGGCCGTCACTGCATCGTCGCAGTATAACAAACCGTCCTACCGCAACCCGCCGGAGCGCATCGTGCTCACGTGCGACTCGTCCATGCAATTTCGGCGGCGGCGGCGCACCAGGCGTGCGCTCGCGTGCGCGCTACGACACTCACCGGCAGCGTGTTCGCGTCCGCGCGCGCGCGCGCTAGCTTACATTGGGCGGTAGAGGGCGATATTGTGCGCTGCCGCATCGCGGACTCTCGAGGCGAAACGTAGCTGCAAAGTTACCACTCACTACAGGAGGATCCCCAAAACACGCAACGGTTTACGGTGCGCTGACATTCCGCCAAGCAAGGAGTGGAGAGCATGCCATAGTTTGGCAGACCCGGCACGGCGACAACACGCCCTCGACCCGGGCGAAATGCAAGCGCTTGCTACTGCGGTACAGCAGACGCCGGTTACGTGCAACGATCGGTGTAATTCCAGGAGTGCGCCAGGGATGGCCGGAAGGCGGCTTCGGCGTTCAGCGCACGACCAGCACGGGGATGCGCGTGTGGGTCAGCACCTTGCGCGTCTCGCTGCCGAGCAATACCGCCGCGAGCCCTTTGCGCCCGTGCGAGGTCATCACGATCAGATCGCATTTGCGCGCCTCGGCGATCTTCAGGATCGCGTCGTAGGGATGGTCGCTCGTCTCGCACGCGGTGTCGCACGGCACGGAAGCCTGCTCCGCCCTCTTGCGCACGAATGCGAGATAGTTTTCCGCGCGCTGCTTGGCTTCTTCCTCGATGCGCTCCTCGGTCACCGGATCGAACGCGCCTTCGTAAGCGATCAACAGGTGATAGTCGGGAATCACGTGGATGCCGGTGATCTTGGCCTGGTGGATTTTCGCGAGATCCACCGCGATCTGCACCGCGCGCTGCGACAGCTCGGAGCCGTCAGTCGGTACCAGGATGTTCTTGAACATCGGTCCTTCCCCCCGGTGACGAGGCCCTCCTCCTCCCTCATTCGATTATCCGGACCTCATGGGGAAGCTTGTCTTTCCGCGGGCCCGCTGTCAAGCGGCCGCGACGCGCGCGAAGCCGCCCGCCCGGCCCGACGAGGATCCGGGCACACACCCGATATAATCGGCTCGCTACAAGCCCTTACGGCGGCCCGAGGCGCGAACCAGTGCGACGCGTGATGACATTCGTCGGCGACGTGAATCTGATGAACGTCGCGGATCCGGAAGCGCCCTTCGCGCGCGTGCGCGACGCGCTGCGCGCCACCGACGTCCTGTTCGGAAATCTCGAGTGCTGCCTCTACGAGCCGCCCGCCGCACGCGCGCTCTCCGGCGAGGGTTTTTATGCGCCGCCCGCAACCGGGCGCGCGCTCGTGCTGGCGGGGTTTCACGCGGTCGGCACCGCCAACAACGTGAATTACGGCTCCGAGGCGATCCTGCGTTCGCTGCAGGAACTCGACCGCATGGGCATCGCACACACCGGCAGCGGCGCCGACCATGCTGCCGCCAGCGCGCACGCCGTCGTCGAGCGCAGCGGCCAGCGCTACGGGTTCCTGCAGCGCACTTCGGTCTATTGGCCGACCAATCACGAGGCCGGCGAGCGCTCGCCCGGCGTCGCGGTGATCCGCGGCCACACCGCGTATCAGCTGCCCCTGCACAAGACGCGGCCCGAAATTCCGCCGGCGAACCGCCCCGGAGTGCCGCCGGTGATCGTCACCTGGGCCGATCCGGACTACCTCGCAGCATACCGGCGGGATCTCGCTGCGCTGCGCGCGCAGGCCGACATCGTGGTCGCCTCGCATCACTGGGGCCTCCACCAGGACGTGCTCGCGTACATGACCGAGATCGCGCATGCGTCGATCGACGCCGGCGCCGACGTCGTCGTCGGGCACGGCCCGCATTTCCCGCTGGCGGTGGAGTTCTACCGCGGCAAGCCCGTCTTCTACGGCCTAGGCAGCTTCTCGTTCCACACTGGGCACGGGGGCCGCCGGCACGGCGACTGGATCGGGCTGCTCGCGCGCGTGGCGCTGGAAGAGCGCTCGGTTGCCCGCGTCGCATTCGAGTTCGTGCGGCACAACGAGGCAAACGAAACCGTGCTGTGCGCGATGGACCGCGAGCAGACGGCGCTTGCCGACCTCGCCGCGCGCAGCGCCGCCTACGGTACCGCGATTGCGATCGAGGGCAACGAAGCGATCTGCACGCCGCGCTAGCGCCGCGGCGGCTTCGGGCGGAATCGGGTGAGCCGCGCGATCCGCCGGGCGCCTTCCGTGAGCAGGAACGCCTTGAACGCCGCGGCGACCGGGGGCAGGCGCTTGGTGCGCCGGTGCACCACGTGCCAGGCGCGCACTACGGGAAACCCCACGACGTCGAGCACCGCGAGCGTACCCGCCTGCAGCTCGAGTCCGATGGTGTGCGCCGGCAGGAACGAGATGCCCATCCCGGCGGTCACCGCCTGCTTGATGGTCTCGAAGCTGCGGATCTCCATCGCGATCACCGGCCTGAAGCGGCGCTCGAGCCAGGCCTCCTCCATCGAGATGCGGGTGTCGGAGCCGCGCTCGCGCACGATGAACTTCTCGGATTCGAGCGCCTCGAGCGCAACACGCCGCGTGCGCGCAAGCCGATGGCCCGGCGCGACGACAATGACGTGCGGTTGCGGGGCGAAGGCTTCGGCCACGGTGTCGGCCGCCTCCGGCGGCCGCAGCATGATGCCGAGGTCGGTCGCGTTCTCAGCGAGCTGGCGCAGGAGCTCCTCCCGGTTGTGCACGCTCAGCCCCACGCTCACTTCCTCGTGCCGCTCGCAAAACGCGGCGAGCAGGCGCGGAAAGAAGTAGTCGCCGGCGCTGATCACCGCGACGTTGAGCCTGCCGCCGCGAACGCCCTTCAGCGCGGCGAGCCCCTCTTCCGCTTCCCGGAACTGGTTGATGATCCCGCGCGCGTGCGCGAGCACCTCCGCGCCCGCCGCGGTGAGAAAGATTTTCTTGCCGAGCTGCTCGTAGAGCGGCAGGCCGGCATGGCGCTCGAGCTGCTTCACCTGGATCGAGACCGCCGGCTGCGTGAGATGCAGTTCCTCCGCGGCGCGCGAGAACGAGAGATGGCGCGCCACCGCCTCGAATACCTTGAGCTGGCGCAGCGTCGCGTGCCTCAACGGCGGCTCCGATACATAAATGATATCTTATCATTAATATAATTAACTTTAACTATTCTTTATGATTGAACCCGCCTAGCATGGCTCCATCGCTGCCCGGCGGAAGCAGCCGGGCGCAAGGAGGCGAGCCATGAGCACGATCGCAGCGGAAACGAGGGCGCCCGAAGCCGAGGACAGCGAGCGGCGCGCCTACAACGCGGCGTTCTGGCAGCTCGGGTTCAGCTGGCGGTGGGATGCGGAAACCTACCGCGAACTCGCCAAGATCCCGCACGAGAAGGAGCGCATCCGCGCCTACCTCGAGCGCCACCAGCCCCACCTGCTGAGAGCCTACAACGTCGAATTTCTGTGCGAGATGATCCGCGCGCGCAAGGCGGACCCGGCGGCGGCCAACGCCTTCAGCGTCAACAGCGCAACGCGCACCTGAAGCGCGCGCCCAGCCGCGCTCTACGGCCCTTCGTCCCCCGGGTGGCGCAACGCGCGCAGCGGGTAGGGCTTGCCGGCCAGTTCCGCGAGCACGGACTCGCGGATGTCCACCCCGAGGCCCGGTGCGTCCGGTAGGTCGAGGTAGCCATTTTTCGGCTTCAACGCGTTCGGCGAGACCTTTTCGCCGAACGCAGCCAGGGGCAGAAAATACTCGGTGATGATGAAGTTCGGCATCGTGGCCGATGCGTGCACCGTGGCGGCGAGCGCCACCACCGTCGAGTTGTAGTTGTGCGGTGAGACGGCGACCAGGAACGGCTCGGCCATCGCCGCGATCTCCTTCAGTTCGAGGATGCCCCCGACGCACGCCACATCGGGGTTGAGAATGTCCGCGGCGCGACGCTCCAGCAGCGGCCGGAAGCCGGTCTTGGTATAGGTCGCCTCCCCGATCACCACCGGCACGCCGATCGCGCGGCGGATCTCGGCGAGCTCGTCGGGGTACTCGGCGGCACAGGACTCCTCCATCCAGTAGAGCCGGTGCTCGGCGAGCCGCTGGTTGAGGCGGATCGCGTGCATCGGCGCGAGCCTGCGATGCTGGTCGATGAGCAGGTCCACGCCCGGACCGACCGCGTCGCGCACGGCCTTCACCACCTTCACCGCGCGGTCCTCGTGCTCGTTCGGAATGTACGTGCGCCAGGGCGAAGGCAGCGGATCGAACTTGAGCGCGGACCAGCCTTGCGCCACCACTTTCTCGGCCGCGCGCGCGTAGTCGGCGGGTTCCTTCAGGCCGTAGCTCCAGCCGTTGGCGTACACGCGGACGCGTTCGCGGACCCGCCCGCCGAGCAGGTTGTAGACGGGCTGCCCGCAGGCCTTGCCGACGATATCCCACAGCGCCTGCTCGATGCCGCTCACCGCGCAGTAGAGCTCGAGCGAGCCGCGCCTCGCGGCGTAGTCGTCGAACGCGATCTGCGTGAAATGCCTGATGTCGAAGGGGCTGCGGCCGACCGCGTAGCGCGCGAGGCCCTCGATCTGGGCGGTGATCGCGGGATCGCGGTCGTACTGCGAGTACGCCTCGCCCCAGCCGTGGATGCCCCCGTCCGTCTCCACCTTCACGAAGATCAGGTTCTTGCGCCAGCCGGGATGCAGCGTGTAGCTCTTGACCGCGGTAATCTTCATCGGGAAGCCGTGTTCGTTCCGGCAAGGCGGGAATGAGCCGGCAAATCTACGCCGCCGTGCTTTTGCGTGTCAAGCACGGTGCTATACTCGCCCGCGCGGCCGACAAGGCGCTTTCCAATATCTGAACTCGCACGGAGGGAGACACCATGACCGATACCATTCTGCCCGGCGCGATTCCGCGAGGCGAGTTGAACCTGCGCGACATCGTCACCACGCTGCTCCCCCAGGGATATGCCCGTATCGTGCAGCCGATCGCATCGACCGTCATCACCACCGACGACAAGGGCCTCACCGCCGGTGAAGTGAAGATCGCCACGCGCGACGGTCCGGTCCCGGCCTATCGCGCGATGCCCGAGAAGGGCGGGAAGGCGCCCGTCATGCTGGTGGTGCAGGAGATCTTCGGCGTGCACGAGCACATCAAGGACGTGTGCCGGCGGCTCGCCACGCTCGGCTATTTCGCGGTCTCGGTGGATCTCTACCACCGGCAGGGCGACGTCTCGAAGATGACCGACAACCAGGAGATCTTCGCCAAGGTCGTCAATCACGTCCCCGACAGCCAGGTGATGTCGGACCTCGACGCCGCGGTCGTGTACGCCGCGTCCACCGGGCGGGCCGACGCCGCGCGGCTCGGCATCACGGGCTTCTGCTGGGGCGGCCGCATCACCTGGGCCTACTGCGTGCACAATCCCAAGGTCAGGGCCGGGGTCGCGTGGTACGGGCGTCTCGTCGCGCCGCAGAAAGCGCCGCTGCAGCCGGCCTACCCCGTCGAGCTCGCCCCGCACCTCAAGGTCCCCGTGCTCGGGCTCTACGGCGGCCAGGATGCGAGCATCCCGCTCGAGCACGTCGAGCAGATGCGCGGCGCGCTGAAGGGCGCGGGCAACACGACGAGCGACATCGTGGTCTACCCGGAAGCGCCGCACGCGTTCTACGCCGACTACCGCCCGAGCTACCGCAAGGACGCGGCCGAGGACGGCTGGAAGCGCATGCAGGAGTGGTTCAGGAAGCACGGCGTCGCCTGAGGGGACGAAGACCTGATTCGGGGACCTGGCGCATCGCGAGGTCTCGCAACGATCCGTTCTTGCGCCGGGGAGCCATCGCCGCAGCTTGCTTTCCCATGATTGCGTTCGCGTCGCAACCGGAGGCGCCGACCGGCTTGCGCTACAACGCCTTGCCGATTCGTCGTTTCCCATGGGCATGGCATGAGCGACGGGAAGCCGGCGCTCACCGCGTACGTCCGAAGCGGCGGCAAGAATCATCGCGTCCACCTGTGGGCCGTCCCGGCCCGGCATCCGCCCGCTCGCTGAGCGCGCGGGCTTATGCGCCGCGCAACGTGGTGTCCTTTCTGGGCAGAGCTGGCGATCCCGTTAATCCACCGATGCGCGCGGGGAGACCGGCGGATTCAGCTTGCTGTACTTCGTGCCGGGTGCCCTCACGCTGCCGGGCAGCCGGTCGGGATCGGACAAGATAACCGGCGGGCTAGCCGGGCTCAACAGAGAAGTACCGTCGCGGCGTGGTCCCGAAAGCTTGCCTGAACACGCTGGTAAACGCGCTTTGACTGGCATAGCCGGACTTGAATGCGACTTGCTTGACCGGGTGCCCGCTCGCGAGCTCAGTGAGGGCTGCGAGCAGGCGAGCCTGCTGGCGCCATCGGCTGAATGTCAATTGCGTCTCGCGAAGGAAGAGCCGCTCGGCGGTGCGCTTGCTCATGCCGGTCCGACGAGCGAGGCGATCGAGAACGTCCCGGCAGCGCGGGTCGCGCAAAATCACGCCGCACAGTTCTGCCAGGCGCGGATGGTTGGGCATCGGCAAGTGCAGCGGCAGCGCTTTCGAGTCCCGGATCTCGTCGAGGATAAGCTGTATGACGCGGCCCTCCGCGCCCCTGCGATCGTAGGCAAGCGGCATTTCCGCCGCCCTCAGGATCAGCGCGCGCAGCAACTGGGACACGTTTACCACGCCGCACTGCTGCGACAAGTGGCGCGCGGCATTCCTGGACACGTACACCGTCCGCATCGATACCGCGCCGACCGCGCGGGTTTCGTGCTCCACGCCGGCAGGGACCCAGACCGCGCGCTGCGGCGGTATCACCCACGCCCCCTGTCGCGTCTTCACGACCAGCACCCCGGTTGACGCAAATACGAGCTGCGCGCGCTTGTGCCGGTGCCAGCCGGTCGTGTGCTGGTTCGGAATTTCCTTGGCCATGACCGCGGCCGGACGCGGCAGGTCCTGGTAGTCCTCGGGGTTTGTGCTGCGGGCGTCCACTTGGCGCATTTCAGACAAACTTTGGCATATTTGAGATATTTCGCCAAGCGCCCCGCAGTATACGATGGGCGCCAAGGGCAGGGGTATCGGCCATGACGGCAGATCAGGCCTTATTGAGGAGAGAGTCGTGAGCGCGATCGAGCAGATGATCAAGCAGCTGGACGGATTGAAGGGGCGCCAGAAGGAGTACTCGGAGCATGTCCACAGGCTGAACATGATCGAGGGTTGGTGGTGGGCTTCGACCGAATTCCAGCCGCGTCCCGACCAACCGACGCACCCGCAAAGCCCCGCCATCCCGTTCATCTGGAAATGGGCGGATGTGGGCCCGCTGGTGTATGAAATGGGCGATCCGGCGCTGGGCGTGGGGCTGGGGCAGGGAGCGAAGAAGGCGGAGCGCCGGGTGCTGGTGCTGCGGAACCCGGGGCTCGGGGGCCAGTACGCCGTCACGAATACGTTCTTTGGCGACCTCCAGCTCGTGAAGAAGGGCGAGATTGCGCCGAGCCATCGTCACACCACGACGGCGGCGCGGTTCATTTTCGACGGAAAGGGCGGCTGGACGACGGTCGAGGGCGAGCGTGCCCAACTTGCGCCGGGCGATCTCGTCATCAACCAGCAGCTTGGCTGGCACGATCACGGCAACGACGGGCCGGATGACTTTGTGTTTTTCGATGTCCTGGACATTCCCCTGCTGACGTCGCTGGCAACGGCAACTTGGGACTTCGATTACGTGAAACTGACCGGCGACAAGGACAAGACCGCGCAGGATCTGGAGTTTCCCCTGAACCACTCCAACAACCTGTATCAGGCGGGCGGCATCGTACCCAAGTTCGTCGGGGGCTCGAGGCCGGACCACTCACCTATGCTCTCCTACCGGTGGGAGATCGTGCGGGACACGCTGCAGCGGCTGCGCAAGGAAGCGGGCAGCCCGTACGACGGGATTATCGTGGAATTCACCAACCCCGCGACCGGCGGACCGGTAGGCCCGACGATGTCCATTTGTGCGCAGCTGCTGCGCCCCGGGGAAAAGACGCTTGCCCATCGGCACAACACCAACACGATCTACATCGGCGCCGAAGGCAAGGGATATACGACGGTCGGGGACAAGCGCATCGACTGGACGCAATGGGACATCTATGCCGTGCCGAGCTGGCACTGGCACGAGCACGGCAATGACAGCACGCAGGACGCCATCGTCTACTCGGTGAGCGACGGCCCGGTGATAGAAAAGCTGGGGCTCTACTGCGAGCACCGCAAGACACGGGACGGCAAGACCGAGTTTCTCGGCTGGAAGGCGAACCGCCTCGTTTCGAAATAAGCGCGGCGCGGGCGTTGAGCCGCCCGTTTCTGCTGGAACGCGAAGTGGCTCACGCCCCCGTCCACCCGGATCATCGCCCGCGCCGTGGCGGAACCGCTCACCCGGTATCGCCGGCGGATTGCGGGCTTCGACGGCGTTCACCCGGTCCTGCACCGGCGCGTCAACCCCGGCGTCGCGGTGGGTCTCAACTTCGAGGGGCCGGCGGTAGCGGTCGTGAAGGACGCCGCCGCGTGTAGCTGCCGCAGCTCGCGCGCGCAATCCGCGATCTCGCAAACCGTGCGCATTCGGGCATGCCGCGACCGGACGAAATGACCGAGGGCACGTACGCGATCTCCGACGACACCTGCAATCGTCACCCTCTATCGCCACCCTTCCGATGCGGCATTTCGAGCTGCTGCGCAAAAATAGCGATCTCGGCCTGAGCGCGGGTTGCAAATAGCGCGTGCCGATGCCGTTCACCTCGGTGAGGCGCGACGTGGCGCAAATGCTGATCGGCAAGGGCTATACTGACCCGGATTACTCCACGCCGCTGCTCCACGAGAGATCTGCGGGCGTCGATCTCAAGCCCGGGGACGCGGAAGTCGGCGACGGATGATCATCATGAATGTAGGCGACCAAAGGAGGGGGATATGAAGAGTATCGCCAGAGTTGTCGCAGTTCTCATTGCGGCGGCCGCGCTGCCGGCCCTCGCGCAGCAGTACCCAACCAAGCCGGTGCGCGCGATCATCGCCTTCCCGGCGGGAAGCGCCACCGACATCATCGGCCGCATTATCGTGCAAAAGGTCTCGGAGTACTGGGGCCAGCAGATCATCGCGGACAACCGCGGCGGGGCCGGCGGCTCGATTGCATCGGCGATCGCGGCCAGGGCGGCTCCGGACGGCTATACGCTGATCATCAATTCGGGCGCCCATACGGTCAACCCTTCGAGCTACATCAAGCTACCCTACGATACGCTGAAGGATTTCATCGACATCACGCCGCTCGTGGGCATGCCCAATGTCCTGATCGTGCACCCCTCCTCACCCCACAAGACGTTCGGCGATTTCCTGGGGTATGCCAAGTCGAATCCCGGAAAGATCAACTTCGCATTCGCCGGCATCGGCAGCGGAACGCACTTGAATACCGAGAAGTTCAAGCTGGCCTCTAACATCGACGTGACGATGGTGTCGTACAAGGGCACGGCAGAAGCCATCATCGACGTCATGGGCGGACGAGTCGACACTTACTTCACGCCGATGTCGGCGGCGTTGCCGTTCGTCAAGTCGGGCAAGGTGCGTGCACTGGCGGTGACCACCGCGAAGCGCTCCGCCCAGTTGCCGGACGTGCCGACGATGGCGGAGTCGGGAGTGCCCAAGTTCGAGTTTATCCTGTGGTTCGGGCTTTGGGGGCCGACCGGCATACCCGCCCCGATCGTGAGCAAGGTTTACAAGGACTTCAACCGCGCGATGGCGGACCCCGGCATCCGGGAGAAGCTCATTAACTTGGGCAACGATACGTTGAACATGACGCATGCGGAATTCAGAAAGTTTGTACGGGACGAAATCGCCGTTACCCAGAAGATCTTCAAGGCGGCGGGCATCAAACCTCAATAGGCGAACGGCGAGATGAGCGCGCCGCGCGACCGGCACCTACTCACCGCTCCGCGCACCGAGGTGGAGAAGTGTTCCGATCGTATCGGACGCCTTCAGGCCGGTCCCGGTGAGCACCAGCACCGTCGTCTCGCCGGCCCGGATTGCCCCGCGCGCGACGAGCTGCGAGAGGCCCGCGGCCGCGGCGGCGGAGGTCGGCTCCACGTAGACGCCCCTGCGCGCGAGCGCGCCGAGCGCCCGCACGATCTCCTCTTCGCTCACCGCGACGATCTCGCCCGCCGAGGCCCGCACCGCTCCCAGCACCTCGCGCACGCGCGTGGGCTTCGACGAGGCGATGCCCTCCGCGATGGTGGCGCTCACCGGGGTCGGCACGAGGTGGTCCGTCCCCGCCCGGTAGGCCGCGTGGTACGGCGCGCAGTTCAGGGCCTGCACGCCGTAGAGCCGCGGCATGCGCCGAATCTCCCCGTTGCGCGCGAGCTCGCCGAAGCCGCGCTCGCAGCCGAGCACGTTCGCGCCGTAGCCGACGGGCACCACCACGTTGTCCGGGGCGCGGAAGCCGAGCTGCTCCCAGAGCTCGTAGGCGAGCGTCTTCACCCCCTCGACGAACAGCGGCTGCCAGTTGTGGCTCGCGTAGAAGATCTCGCGGCTCATTTCGAGCGCGGCGTCGGCCACGTCCTGGCGGGTTCCGCGTATCGTCACCACGTCCGCCCCGCAAGCCGCGATCTGGGCGATCTTGGGGTAGGACGCGGTTTCCGGAACCAGGATGCGGCAGCGCATGCCGGCCGCCGCGGCGTATGCCGAGAGCGAGGCGCCCGCGTTGCCCGAGGAATCCTCGAGCACGCGGGTGACGCCGCGGGCGCGCAGATACGACACCATGACCGTCATGCCGCGGTCCTTGAACGAGCCCGTCGGCATCATGAACTCGAGCTTGAGCTGCACCGGGACGCCGTCCCAGTCGCCCGGAACGAGCGGCGTCCAGCCCTCGCCCATCGTCACCGCGTCGGCGAGCGGCACGGACAGCGCCCGGGCGTAGCGCCACACCGAGTGGCGCCCGCCGTCGATGTCGCCCCGCTTCAGTCCCGGCCCCGGCGCGAGGTTGAGATAACCGCCGCTGTCCGAGCGCCAGCGCGGCTCGTCGAGCGCATAGGTTGCGCCGGTGGCAGGGTCAACGTATTGCATGACTTTCGTTCATTCAACCGCCAAGACGCCAGGGACAACGGAACGAGGCGACCGAATCGGCCGTTCCGTCAGCGCCAGGCAGCACGGAAATGAACGCGAACGTCCGGAGCCCCAGCACGAGCCGGGGGTCTCGACACCGTAGTTCCTCTCGTGCTTCCCGGACTGTGGCGTTGGTTCGGGCTTTCCTTCCCTTCTAGGCGCCATCGTGGCTCGATCCTTGTTTTCGATTTTCTTGGCGTCATGGCGGTGAATCTGCGCTAGCGTCCCCCGGCGGCCACGAAGCGCTTCGTGAGCTCGAGCACGCGCGCGACGTCGTCCATGTCGTTGTAGACGTGGAACGAGAAGCGCAGCACCCCGCGCCGGATCGAGAGCTTCACCCCGCTACCGGCGAGGTGCGCGTAGAGCCGGTTGTAGCGCTCGTCGTCGGTCCCGTAATGGCTGCCCTTGCCCATCTCGCCGAGCGGCACGATATTCGCGAGGTGCGGGCCCGGCGCCCCCCCGGGAACCGGCAGACCCAGGTCGAGAAAGCCCTGCGCGAGCGCGCAGGCAAGCCGGGTTACGTGATCCTCGATGCGTCGCGTGCCGATCTCCAGGAGCTCGGCCATCGAGGCATCCACCGCGGCGGCGGCGGCGAAGTTGTAGTTGCCCAGATCGAAGCGCCGTGCTCCCGGCATCAGCCGGTAGTCGTCGCCGCCCATCGTCGCCTCGTGCGCATCGCCGAGGTCCACGCCGAAGCGCGCGAGGTAGGCGGGCGTGAGGCGCTCCGCCCACTCGCGCCGGCAATAGAGGAAGCCCATCCCGTAGAGGCCGAGCAGCCCCTTCTGCGTGGACACCGCGAGCGCGTCGATCTGATCGCGGGCAACGTCCGTGTGCAGCACGCCTGCCGACTGCGCCGCGTCCACCAGCAGCATCACGCCGCGGTCGCGGCATGCGCGCCCGAGCGCGCTCACATCGGTGCGGAATCCCGGCGCGAAGGTCACGGTCGAGACCGTGACGACGCGCGTGGCCCCGTCGATGCGCGCGGTGATGTCCTCGACCGGGATCGTCCCGCCGCGCGCGGGAACCGTGCGCACCTCCAGGCCGTAGCGGCGCATGTTGAGCCAGGGGTAGATGTTGTTGGGGTGCTCGAGCTCGGGGCAGAGGATCACGTTGTCGCCGCGCTTCCAGTGGAAGGCGGTGGCGATCATGTTGAGCCCCTCGGATACGTTCTTGGTGAAGGCGACCTCGTCGGGAGCCGCGTGGATGAGGCGCGCGAAGCGGCTGCGCGTGCGCTCGATGAGCGCGAAGAAGCGCTCCTTGTCCGCGCCGTCCATCATCCGGCCGTCCAGATGCGCGTCGAGCGCGGCCCGCGCCGTGCGCGAGAGCACCCCGCGGCCGGCCACGTCGAGGTACGTCCAGCGCTCGAGCGCGGGGTAGTTGCCGCGCGCGGCGGCGATGGCGTCGGATGCGTGCGCCCGGTTCATCCCGGTTCCTGCTCCCGGCTCCCGCAGTGCGCCGCAGGCGCCGCAACGCTCGTCGCCGACGCTGCGCCGGGATCGCTTCGGATGCGGGTGTGGCTCAAGTGGTCTCGTGCCGGAAGGGTCGGTGCGCGACCGGGCGGTCCCCGCAACACCGCATATCGGAGAACCGGTCGAAAGGTTGCGTACGGTGAGAATAACACGGCGCGCCGGCGCCGGAAACGCACATTACGCGCAAAAAAAAGGCAGGGCGTGCCCTGCCTTTCCTGTCCGCTCCATCGCCGGCGCGCAGCCGGCGGAGGGAAAAAGGGGCGCCGCTTACTTCGCGCCCTTGGGCTCGCCCGGACCCTTTGACGGACCCTTCGACGGACCCTTGCTCTTGCCTTTGCTCTTGCCCTTGCTCTTGCCCTTGGCCTTGGGCTTGCCGTCACCCTTGGGCGCGGCCTTCGCCTTGTCGGTCATGGGTTTGTCCGCCTTGCCCTTGTCGGGCTGCGCCGGCGTCGCGGGAGTCGCCGGGGTCGCGGGCGCGGCCTTGGCCGGGGCCGCCGGCTGGGCCGGGGTC
>VGID01000035.1 GCA_016868035.1 Betaproteobacteria bacterium
CGACACCCATTGCTCCAGTTGTTGCCGTTCGCCTTCCCCCAGGTTCACAGCTTGCGCGCGTTTGGGCATGATTGAGCATAGCAACACCCGTCCAGAAGTACAAGCTATTTCGCGGACAGTGCACTAGAAGCGCAGGCCTTCCTGGTGCTGGCGTGATTCCATCCCGGAAGTGCGCGCCGCGTCCTGGAACAGTTGGCGCAGGCGGACTACCGCCGAGGCCGGACTGGTGAGCACCTTGCGCCCCGGCCTTGCGGGAATGCCGGCCGCGGCGCGAGCCATCGAGAACTGTCCCAGCACCACCGCGTCGCATTCCGAGAACTCGGCCGCGGCCGCCACGATGAGCCGGTCGTGCTCGTCGGCGTGGCCCTTTTGCAGCGCCGTGATCGCGGCGGGCACCGCGCGCGTCTGGATCGCGAGCTCGGTCCCGCGGTGCGCCGCGAGATCCTCAAGCTCGATCTTGAGCCAAGGGATGCTGGGCTCGAACGTCGCGAGCAGCGCGATGCGCCTCCCGGCGCCGAGCGCCTCTTCCAGCATCGCTTCGTTGGGCTTGAGCACCGGCACCCGCGCGGCGCGCTTCGCCGCGTCGATCGCTGTGCCGAACGCAGAGCAGGTGAAGAGCACCGCGTCCGCGCCGCACCCCTCACAATAGCGCGTGAGCGTGACGAAGCGCTCAACGATTGCCGGCGTGATCGCTCCCGCCGCGGCGAGGTCGCCGGAGAGCGAATCCTCGAGCAAATTCGTGGTGCGGGCCTCCGGCCACAACTTCCGGAAAGCCTCCACGATCGGCGCGATCGCGAGCGGCGTTGCGTGTACGAGTGCGATGCGCGGTGCGGTCATGGGGCGCCCATTGTAGCGGAATGCGGGATTCCGCGCAGGAGACTAGCCGGTCCGGGCCGCCGGGGCGTGGCGAGCCAAGGGCTCCGAACAGGGGGCTCTTGCGCGGCGCGCGCTTCATGTATACGTTTCGTGTGGCGATAGGCGGGACGCAGCCTCGGCGGCGCGCGCCCGTCCAATGCGAGGCCATACACACACGGAGGAGGCGGTCCATGACAAGAGCATTGATCCCCGGTGTATGCGCCGCGGTCGCGGTCGCGGCCACCACGTTGAGCGTTCCCGCGCACGCGCAAGGCGCAGCAGGCGCGTACCCGAACAAGCCGATCCGGTTGATCGTTCCGTATCCACCCGGCGGCGGCAACGACACGCTCGCGCGGCTCTTCGGCGCGAAGCTCACGGAAGCGTGGGGCCAGCAGGTGGTGGTGGACAATCGTCCGGGCGCCGGCACGATCATCGGCACCCAGATCGCGGCGCGCTCCATCCCTGACGGCTACACCATTTTTCTCTCGTCCATCGCAACGCACGCGATCGCGCCCAATCTCTACAAGAATCCCGGTTTCGATCCCGTCAAGGATTTCTCGCCGATCACGCTGCTTGCGATCGCGCCGACCGTGCTGTGCGTGAATCCCGCGGTGCCCGCGAAATCGGTGAAGGAATTGATCGCGCTCGCGAAAGCAAAGCCGGGTGAGCTCAAATTCGCATCCGGCGGCAGCGGCACCCCGCCGCACATGGCGGGCGAGATCTTCGCCGCGATGACGGGCATCAAGCTTCTGCACGTTCCCTACAAGGGCGGCGGGCCGGCGATCGCGGGGCTCATCGGCGGGGAGACCACCATGATGTTCGACACCGCCGCGTCCATCCTGCCGCACGTGCGCGCGGGACGGCTGCGGCCGCTGGCGATCGCGCGCGCGCAGCGCCATCCGGAGTATTCGGATATCGCAACGTTCACCGAAGCAGGGGTGTCCGGATACGAGGTGAACGCGTGGTACTCGATGCACGCGCCGGCAGGCACGCCGAAGTCGGTGGTGGACCGATGGAACAAGGAGCTTGCGCGCATCCTCAAGCTGCCGGACATCCAGGAGCGGCTCAAGCAGCTCGGCTCGGAGGGCATCGGCAACTCGCCGGAGGAATTCGCCAAGTTCATCCGCGGGGAAAACGCGAAATACGCGAAGGCGATCAAGGACGCAGGCGTCAAGGTTGAATGACGAGTGATCGAGGGATGAGGACGGAGGGATGAGGGATGAAGATCCGTGACAAACGTTTTGTCGTCGCGTTGGGAGGCATGATGCTGGCGGGGCTGTTGCCAGCCACGCCAGTATGGGCGCAGGGCTATCCGACGAAAACGGTGCGCATCCTGGTCGGGTTTGCGCCAGGTGGCGGCACCGACATCATGGCGCGGGCCCTCGCGACCAAGTTGAGCGAATCCATGAAGCAGCCGTTCGTGGTAGAGAATCGCCCCGGCGCGAACGCCAACCTCGCCGCCAAGCTCGCCGCCGATTCGCCTGCCGACGGCTATACGGTCCTCTTCATGTCGGTCGCTCACATCATGAGCAAGCCCGTCTACAAGAACCTCGGCTACGACATCGAGCGCGATCTCGCGCCGATCACGGTGGTTTCGGAAGTATCGAACGTGCTCGCGGCCCATCCCGCGCTGCCGGCGAAGACGGTAAAGGAGCTCGTCGCGCTCGCGAAAGCCAAGCCCGGCGAGCTCACCTACGCGAGTTCCGGTGTCGGCAGTCCCGAGCACTTCGCCGGGGAATTGTTCAAGATGATGACGGGGACCAACCTCCTGATGGTCCCGTACAAGGGCGGCGGGCCGATCGCGATTGATCTCATGGCGGGCCACGTGATGACGAGCTTCAGCACGATGCCGCCGATCATTCCGCACGTGCGGGCGGGACGCGTGCGCGCGATTGCGGTGACGAAGGAGCAGCGGGCGTCGGTCCTCCCCGACGTGCCGACGATCGCGGAGGCGGGCGTCCGGGGCTACGCGATGAGCACGTGGTACGGGGCGGTCGTGCCGGCGAAGACGCCGCGCGACGTCGTGACGCGGCTCAACCAGGAGATGCTGAAGGCGCTCGCGCTGCCGGACGTGAAGGAGCGGCTTGCCTCGCTTGGCGCGGACATCGTCGCGAGCAGCCCGGAGCAGACGGCGGCGTTCTTCAAGACCGAGCTGGAGAAGTACACGAAGGTGGCAAACGCGGCGAAGATCCGCGCCGACTAGAAAGCGCGTGACTGGTGATGGGTGATGGGTAATCCGCAAGGCGCAGCATTTCCCGGCGTATCCTGTCGGCCCATTACCCATTTCCCATTCCCCATTACCGGAGCAATTCGGCGATAGACCGAAATGAGCCTGCTGCTCGGCTGCATCGCGGACGACTTCACCGGCGCGACCGATCTCGCCAACACCCTCACGCGCCAAGGGATGGCCACGGTCGTGCTGCTCGGTGTGCCGCGCGCGGAGGCCGCCGTGCCGGACGCCGATGCGATCGTGGTCGCGCTCAAGTCGCGCTCGAACCCGGTGGCGGAAGCGGTGGAGATGTCGCTCGCCTCGCTCGCGTGGCTGCAGCGCACCGGTGCGCGGCAGATTTTCTTCAAGTACTGCTCGACCTTCGATTCCACCGACGCCGGCAACATCGGGCCGGTCGCGGAGGCGCTGCTCGAGGCGCTGGGGGCGGAATTTACCGTGGCCTGCCCGGCTTTCCCGACCAATCATCGCACCGTGTACCGGGGCTATCTCTTCGTGGGCGACGTGCCGCTCTCGGAGTCGAGCATGCGCGAGCATCCGCTGACGCCGATGACCGATTCCAATTTGGTCCGCGTCCTGCAGCGCCAGTCGAAGGGAAAAATCGGCCTGATCGCGTTCGAGACCGTGGAGCAGGGGTCCGGGGCGATTCGATCGGCGATCGGGCGCCTGCGCGCCGAAGGCGTGCGCGTTGCGATCGTGGACGCGATCACGGACGCGCATCTGCTTTCGATCGGCGCCGCATGCCACGATTCCATGCTGATCACGGGCGGATCGGGAATCGCGCTCGGGTTGCCGGAAAACTTCCGCCGCGCGGGTTTGCTCGAGGCACGTGAGGCCGATACGCTGCCTGCGGTGAATGGTCACGCCGCGGTGCTGGCGGGCAGCTGCTCGGCGGCGACCCGGCGCCAAGTCGGCCGGATGAAGCAGCGTTGCCCGTGGCTGCAGCTCGATCCGCGCTCTCTGCACGACGGCGATCAGCCGGTGAAGAAAGCGCTGGAGTGGGCAGCCTCGCGTTTGGGTGCCGATCCGGTGCTGATCTACTCCACTGCGGAGCCCGCGGTGATCGAGCAGGCGCAGGTGGAACTGGGGCGCGAGCGCGCCGGGCAGTTGGTGGAGGCGGCGATGGGGAAAATCGCGCAAGGCCTCGTCCGGATGGGCGTGCACCGGCTGGTGGTGGCGGGGGGCGAGACTTCCGGCGCGGTCGTCACGGCCCTCGGCATAGAAGGGCTGCGGGTGGGCGCCGAAATTGATCCCGGCGTGCCGTGGACGGCAAGCATCGGCGAGGCTGCGCTTGCGCTCGCGCTCAAGTCGGGCAACTTCGGCGCCGACGATTTCTTCCTCAAGGCGTTTGAAAAGCTTGAAACCGCCGATGAGCGCCGATAAACGCGGAAAAAAATCAAAACCATTAGCCACAGAGACCACAGAGGACACAGAGGAAAAGCGAAAGGTAGTTTTACGATTCACCACGGGTTCTCTACCGCCGATGAACGCAGATAGATTCGAATCGGCAAGACCGAAGGGGAGATTTTGGACACCAATGGGCTGGAAGTAATCGCGCAGATCGCGCTCGGTCTGGCGGGGTTCTCGGGCGTGATGATCGCGCTCGCTCGCCCGTCCGGTGGATTCGATCCGGTGGAGAGCTTCAGGCTGCGCGCCTTGATCTACGCCAGCTTCGGCGCCATGTTCCTCGCGATCATTCCGTTCGCCGTGTTCGGCGGACCATGGTCGGAGGCGACGTCGTGGCGGGTGCTCGGGGCGGTCATGGCCGTGTACACAGGCGCCGGACTCCTCGATTTGCCGCGCCGTGCGTTCCGGCTAAGACGCGTAGATCCGGAGCAATTCCCCTTGCCGCTGGTCGTAATCCAGTTCGGAACGCATGTGGTCACGTTTCTGTTCGCCCTGGTCGTTCTCTTCGGGCTGACGGAATACCGGGCGAACGCGTACGTCATGGCGCTCGTGTTGATGCTGCTGCACGGGGCCATCGCGTTCGTGCGGGTGCTGATGTACAGGAGAAGTTGACCGTGTTGCACGGCATTCTTTGGGCGGGGAGGAAGGCCGCCGTGCCTGCGGCCTGCCCGATGGCTGCGTTATCCTGTGACCGACTCGGCCCCGTAGGAGGCGTGGATGACTGAAACGGGGAACGGCGACGAGAGCCTGCGCCTCTCCATCCTGCTCGCGCAGTACGAGGCCTGCGTCGCACATCATCTGGGCTTCTACAGCCTCATCTGGCAGGTTCCTGCCGTCGCGGTCGTGATCGGAGGCGGACTGGCTACCATCGTATTCGGCACCGAAATGTTACCGGCGGTCCGCATCCTCGTCTTGCTCCTGGGGACGGCCTTGATGGTGGGGATGACGGTGGCTTTCGAGCGGTTCAGGATGTTCCAGTACCGCAGGCGCAGGGATTTGAAGGACCTGGAAGCGGAGCTGGCGGCGTTCGGGGCCCGGCGCCTGACCTAGGACGGCGGCGAAATCGCGCGCCAGGTGCGCAGCGGCGAACTCGTGATTCGTGGAATCCCGCTCTACCGCATAGAGGGATTCGGCTTGTTGCACGGCGTAATGTATCTCATGACCGCGGCCCTTTTCATTCTCACCGTGCTGGCGATCGCGGCGTTCTACGACAAGGGGTCCCTTGCCGGCTACTGACCCGGATGGCGAATATGACAACGGATGCATATCGGCAGGCGTTCGTGGTCCGCTGGGGCGATCTCGACGCCAACGGGCACATGAAGAACACCGCGTTCCTCGACGTGTGTGTCGATACGAGGTTCGGCTACTTCGCTTCGCGCGGGCTGAAACCTGCGGAGTTCGCGAAACTGCGCATCGGCCCGGTGGTCCGCCGCGACGAGGTGGACTACTATCGCGAGCTGCGATTTCTCGATCCGTTCACGGTGGACATCGAGCTGGCGGGACTCAGCGAGGACGCTTCGCGTTTTGCCATCCAGAACCGCATTTTCCGCGACGACGGCAGCCTCGCCGCAAAGGTGGTCTCGAGCGGTGGCTGGCTCGACCTGGACGGCAGGCGCCTGGTCGCTCCCCCGCGGCTGATTCTCGATGCGCTGTCCGAGCTGCCGAGGACGGACGGGTTCGAGCAGCTGAAATCGAGTGTCCGTTGACCACGAACAAGGCAGAAGGATGAAGGATGAGGGAGGAGTGACGACGGATGAAATCCTGGCGCCTTGGCGGCTCCATTCGATCGGCGTTCATCGGCGTTCATCGGCGGTTGGAAAAGGGTCTTGAATGAACGAAAATACCCTGCGGGAGCAGATCTCCCTCATCGGAAAATCCCTCTACGACCGCGGGCTTGCGCACGGGAGCGCCGGCAACATCAGCGTGAAGCTCGCCGACGGCTGGCTGATGACTCCGACCAGCTCGAGCATGGGGCGGCTCGATCCGGCGCGCATCTCACGGCTCGACGCGAATGGCAGCCTGGTCTCGGGCGACAAGCCCTCGAAAGAGACGTTCCTGCACATCGCGATGTACCGGGAGCGTCCGACCAGCGGGGCGGTGGTACACCTGCACTCGGTGCACTCGGTCGCGGTTTCCTGTCTCGACGGGCTCGATCCGCAGGATGTTTTCCCGCCGATCACGGCGTACGCCGTCATGCAGGTGGGCAAGCTCGCGCTGGTGCCGTATTACCCGCCGGGGGACGAGTCGCTCGTCGAGGCGGTACGCAAGGTCGCCGGCAAGCACCACGCCGTGCTGCTCGCCAACCACGGCCCGGTCGTCGCGGGCTCATCGCTCGACGCGGCCGTGAACGCGATCGAGGAACTCGAGCAGACCGCGCAGCTCCATCTTCTGCTGCAAGGCCGCCCGACGCGCCTGCTCACGCCCGCGCAGGTGGCCGAGCTGAACCGCCGCTTTCCGAATTGATGAAGGTCCCGGCGCCCGGTATGGCGCCGCTACGCCCTCAGCTCGCGCCTGCGCGCACGATGATCGGGGCGTTGCGCCGGCGCAGGAACCAGTAGCCGACGAAGAGCCCGACCGGAACGCAGGCCAGAGTCGCGAGCTGCCGGTCGGGGTGGAACAGCACGACGAACGAGACTGCGGCGAGCACGAGGCGCAGCGCCACGTCGATCGCGCGTGCGTCCGTGAACCGTGCCTGGATGCTGAAGGCGAAGCCGATGGTCGCGGTCATGATGAGCAGCATCGCCCCGATCTGCGCGGCCCCGGGCTCGAGCACGAGCTCGGGGCGCGTGAAGACGCCGGCCATCAGGACGAACAGCGAGAAGCAAACCTGGATCGCGCGGAACAGCGTTGCCATGAAGGGCGCGTCCGCGATCTTCGCGGTGACCGCGGCGGTCACGGAGGTGGGCGGGGTGAGCTCGCCCCAGACCGCGAGGAAGAACGCGAAGAAATGCACGACCCACGGGTCCACGCCCACCCGGATCATCGGCGGTGCGATCACGAGCGCCGTGATGATGTAGGTCGGCGCCGGCGGCAGCCCGGTTCCGAGCAGAGCGCCGAAGAAGAAGGCCACGACCGCCATCGCTGCAAGGTTGATTCCCGCGGCCTCGATCAGCAGCGCGCCGATCTTCGTCGGTATGCCCGTGATGACGAACGCGCCGGTCATGATGGAAAGCGTCGCGAGCAGCAGCGTGAGATCCGCGGTCATCCCCGAGAAGGAATCCACGAAGCGCCCGAGCGGCTCGGCGAGCGAGCGCAGCGAGACGCCTCGCCTCCTCACGATCGATACTGCGTGCGCGGGGAGAAGGACGCCCATGACGGCGATGAACACGTAGAGCGCGGCGAACATCGGGGCGAGATTCAACAGCGCCATCAGCAGGATCAGCCCCCCGACGACCACCACGAAGACCCCGATGTTCGTCCAGTCGGTCCAGCGCATCACGGCGGCGGTTACCGCGTCGAGCCGAGCGCGGTAGTGCGTAGACAGGAGGTACACCGATACGGCCACCCCGACGAAAAAGATCAACGCCGGAGCGTAGCCGCGCGCCACCACGTCGAAATAGCTGCGTCCGAGGAACTCCGCCATGAGGAACGCGGAGATGCCCATGATCGGCGGCATCAGCTGCCCGCCGAGCGAGGAGGCGGTCTCGATCGCGGCAGCGGTCACCCGCGGCATGCCGGCGCCGATCATGGCGGGTATCGTCGCCGAGCCGGTCGTGATCGCGTTGGCCGCGCCGCTGCCGCTTACGGCGGCGACCGCCATCGAGCCGAGCACGGCCGACTGCGGCAGCGCGTGGGGCGAGCGCGCCGCGATCTGGGAAGCGCCCGCGAGGATGGAATCCACGCACCCGAAGGCGCGCAGCGCGGAGAGAACGAGGATGAACGATCCGATCAGCGTCAGCGCGAGCTGGGGCAGGTTGGAGAAGACGCCGGTGGACATTTCCACGCTCATCGCGCTGGCGATGCGCGGCCAGCTCAAGCCGGGGTGATTGAACATGCCGGGCACCACCGAGCCGTACACCGCGTACAGGATGAGAAGGACGTTCAGGACGAACAGCGGCATGTAACGTTTGCGCGTGTACTCCATGATCAGCACGACCATGATTACGCCCATGGTGAGATCGGTCGTGCTCCAGATCCCGGCGCGGACCGTGCCGATCTCGAAATATTCGACATGCAAGTACACAGCCACGGCCACCGAAAGGACGATGTAGACCGCCGCGATGGCGAGGTTGGCGGCCGCCGGGAGCCGGGGATAGAACTCGTTCATGCGCAGCTCGTCCAGCGTGAACAGGATGAACGTGACGGGAACCAGCGTGCTCGTGAGCAGAACCGGACCCCCGAGGCTGGTCCAGTAATAGACGAACAGGTAAACGAAAAAGAAGACCGCGGTCAGGTAATACAGCCATTCGACCGCGGCCCGCGACCGCGAAGAAAAAACAGGGGGCACGGTCATGACCGAAGCAGGGCGGTCATGACCGGCCGGAGGCGGGCGCGGACGCGCACCCGCCTCCCGGTTAAAGCTGTCGCGTCAAGCCTACTTTTTTGCAACCCGGGCGTCCCACTTCGCGTCCCAGACGCCCTTTTCACGCATGTAGCGCGCGAGTCCCGGATGGATCGGCACGAGGTCCACGGAGGACATGACGCCCAGGCGCTGTAACCCGGGCATGTCCTTGGCGATCTGCGCGAAACTCGGATCCACTTTGGCGAGCGCGGCGGCGTTCTTCTCGACGATGGTCAGCATCCGGTACATGTCCGCCTCGGGCACTTCGAGGCCGACGTGGAAGCCGTAATAGAACGGCAGCAATACCACCTTGTCGGTGTGGACGTCTCTCTTGAACACGTCGGGCTTCACCTCAATGACGGCGAATCCGGCCTTCCTCAACGCCGCGAGCTCGGCGGCGGTTGGATTGAGGGCCGCCCAGTCTGCCGCCAGCGATGCCTCAGTGATCCAGCCTGCCGGTGCGCCTTCGCCGGCGGTGTAAATGATGAACCCGTCGATGCCGCCGGACTGGAGCAGCGATCCGGCGGTGGCGATGTCAACCTGGCGGTACTGGTGCTTGACTCCGAGCGCAGTGTAGGCGCGCTCGAGATGGGCGCGCACGTCCCACGGCAGCGGCCCGGTGAATATGGGCTTGCCGGCGAGATCGCCCCATCCCTTGAACTTGCCCTTGTCGCGCGAATGGACTGCGGTGCCCACTTCGATGGTGAAGGTCCACATCGACTGCAGGGGCTGGCGCTTCATGCTCGCCTTGAAACCCTTGAAGCGGTTGATGTCGTTGGCAAGCTCGTAGAAGGCGATATCGGCCCCGTAGTAGCCCTCGAACTGGCCGGTTGCATACCCTTTCACGGTTATGATTGCGCCCGGCGTCGGCTGCACGGTGATCCGGTAGTCCTTCATCTCGCGGTTCAGCACCTCGGCCAGGCCGACGAGCGCCTTGTGCCCGGACGAACCGACCGCCGAGGTACCCCACGGAATTTCCTTGACCTGGGACCATGCCGGGGCACCCCAGGCGCCCATCGTTGCGACGACGAGCAAAGTAAGCAGACGGCTGAGCATTTCCCTAACCTCCTTCCTGGTTGGTTTGACGACAGAGGGCGCGAACGACCCTCTTATCCCTATGTTACCTCGGCGCCATACCGAGCGCGAGGTGCAGTTTCACCGCGATGTTGCAGGGTGTCAGTGCGTTGCCGCATGGGAAGACCGGTGGTCGCCGTGGTGATCGGGCGCAAAGCGGTTGTGCAGCCGCACCCGAGGGGGGATTACCGGCGCACGCTTCCTCGGGCCGTGCGTTGACAAAGCGCAAGCAGCGTGCAAGATTGGCCGCGTGCGCGATACGCGCCGCGGGGCCCGTTGCCCCACAACCCGCAGCAAACGCCAGAAGAACGGTCCGGCTCCAGGTTCGCGAGGAGTATCCCATGCTACGAATTACGAGGCTCATGCACTGTGCGCTTGCGCTCGCCGCCTGCTTTTTCGCGTCGGCAGCAGCGGCACAAGCCTATCCAACCAAGACGATCCGCATGATCCTGCCGTTCCCGCCGGGCGGCCCCACCGACCTGCTCGGCCGTGCGATCGCGCAGAAGCTCTCCGAGCAGCTCGGCCAGCAGGTCGTGGCGGACAACCGCCCGGGCGCCGGCGGCAATCTCGGCCTGGAGCTCGCCGCGAAGGCTCCCCCGGACGGCTACACGGTCGTGCTGAGCTCGCCGCTGATCGCGCTCAGCCCCTCGCTCTATGCCAGGCTCAACTACGAGCAGAAGGACCTCGCGCCGGTCTCGCTGGTGGGCGAGATGCAGAACGTGATGGTGGTGCATCCGTCGGTGCCGGCGAAGACGGTGAAGGAGTTCGTGCAACTCGCGCGCGCGAATCCCGGCAAGCTCAATTTCGGATCGGGCGGCGTCGGCACCACCACGCACCTCGCGCCCGAGCTGCTGAAGAGCCTCACCAGGATCGACATGGTGCACGTGCCGTTCAAGGGGTCGGGCCTCGCGCTGGTGGCGCTCGTGAGCGGCCAGATCGACATGCTGGTGATGGCGGCGCCGGCGGCCGCGCCGCAGGTGAAGGCCGGCAAGGCGCGCGCGCTCGTGGTGGTTGCGCCGAAGCGCGCGGCCGTGCTCCCGGACGTGCCGACGGCGAAGGAAGCCGGCTACGAGAATTTCGAGGTGCGGCTCTGGTACGGAATCCTCGCGCCCGCCGCGACGCCGCCGGGCACCATCTCCCGGCTCGGTTCCGAGCTCAACAAGGCGCTGACCTCGGCCGAGCTCAGGGAGCGGCTCTCCGCGGCCGGCATCGAGCCGCTCGCGACGACGCCCGGGGAGTTTGCGGAGTTCATCCGTAGCGAGACCGCGCGCTACGCGAAGCTCGTCAAGGATGCGCGCATCCCGCAGCAATAGGCCCCGCGCGTGAAGCCGCCGACCATACGCCAGCTCGCGCGGGCCGAGAAGCCGCTCGTGCTGCCCGGCGCGCACGATGCACTCTCGGCGCTGCTGATCGAGCAGGCCGGCTTCAAGGGCTACTTCATCGGGGGCTTCCAGACCGCGGGCGCGCGCTACGGCCTGCCCGACATCGGGCTTGCCCAGCTCGGCGAGTTCACCGCCGCCTTCCGCGACATCATTGGCGCCTGCCGGCTGCCGGTGCTGGTGGACGCCGACAATGGCTACGGCGACGTGAAAAACTGCGTGCACCTGCTGCACACGTACGAGCGCATGGGCGTGTCGGCGCTGTTCATCGAGGACCAGGTCTCGCCCAAGCGCTGCGGCCACATGGCGGGGAAGCGCGTCGTGCCCGCCGCGGAGATGGAGGCGAAGCTGCGCGCCATGACGGCCGAGCGCCTCGACCCCGAGACCTTCATCGTCGCGCGCACCGACGCGCGCGCGCTCCACGGCATGGACGAGGCGCTGCGGCGCGCGGAGCGCTACGTGCGCGCGGGGGCCGACGGCGTGTTCATCGAGTCCATGCTGAACGAGGAGGAAATGGCGCGCGCGGCACGCGAGGTCCGGACAGTGCACGTCGCCAACATGCTCGAAGGCGGTATCACGCCGATCCTGAAGCCCGCGGTGCTCGGCGAGATGGGCTACGGCATCGCGCTCTACGGCATCACGCTGCTGCTGCGGATCACGAAGACGATGCAGCTCGCGCTTGCGGACCTCAAGAGCGGCGAGTTGAAGCTCGTGGGCTCCGGCACGCCGTTCGACGAATACACGCGCATCGTCGGCGTCGAGCGCTGGCGCAGGATCGAGCTGGAATACGGGCAGGTGCCGGGCGGCTGACCACATCACTGGAGGCGATGGCGACCATGAAGATCAGAGCGTTCGTTGCCGCGCTGTTGCTGCTCGCCTGCCCCGCGGTGCTCTGGGCGCAGGCCTATCCCGTGAAACCGATCCGCTTCATCCTGCCGTTTCCGCCCGGGGGCGGCACCGACATCCTCGGGCGCGTCCTCGCGCAGGAACTGAGCAAAGCAATTGGCCAGCCAGTGGTGCCCGAAAACCGCCCGGGCGCGGGCGGCAACGTCGGCATCGAGTACGCGTCGCGGCAGGCTCCCGACGGCTACACGATCGTGATCTGCTCGAACACGCTCGCCATCAGCCCGAGCCTCTATTCGAAGCTGAACTACAAGCAGAGCGATCTCGCGCTGATCACGCGGGTCGCGTCGATTCCCAATTTCATGGTGGTGCATCCCTCGGTTCCGGCGAAGTCGGTGAAGGAGCTCGTCGCGCTGGCGCGCAAGCACCCCGGCAAGCTCAATTTCGGGACCGGCGGCGCGGGGACGTCGAACGATCTCGCGGCGCGCTATTTCAGCTCGGAGAGCAAGCTCGACATCGAGATCGTTCCCCACAAGGGCGTGAACCAGGCGACGATCGCGCTGCTCGGCGGGCAGGTCGACGTGGTGATCGTTGGCGTCGCGACCTCGGGACCGCACGTGAAGGCGGGCAAGCTGCGGCCGCTGGCGGTGCTCACGCCGGAACGGGTCGCCGCATTCCCGGACGTATTGAGCGCGGGCGAAGCCGGATTCCCGTGGCTTACCGTGGACACGTGGTACGTGATGGCGACGCCGGCCGCCACGCCGCGTGAAATCGTGGGCCGACTCAATGCCGAGTTCGCGAAGATACTGAGCGCCCCGGACACCCGCAGGCAGTTCGACACGCTCGGCGCAGTCCCCGTCAGCAGCACGCCGGAAGAGACGGCGCGCTTCATCCAGAGCGAGACGGAGCGCTGGGGCGAGGTCGTGCGCGCATCGGGCGCGCGCGCCGATTGAGCAGACACACACAGGGAGGCAATGATGATGTTCATGCGAGTTGGGCTGCTGGCGGCATGCGCGGCCGCCGTGCTAACGGGGCCCGTAGCGCACGCGCAGGGCTACCCGGCGCGTCCGGTCCGGCTGATCGTGCCGTTCGCGCCGGGCGGGCCGACGGACGTCGTCGCGCGCATCGTCGGGCAGCACCTGACCGAGCGGCTCGGGCAGCAGGTGATCGTGGACAACCGCGGCGGCGCGGGCGGGAACATCGGCATGGGGCTTGCGGCGCGCGCGACGCCCGACGGGTACACGATTCTCCTGGTGAGCTCGAGCTTCGTGGTGAATCCCTCGCTCTATTCGAGCATCCCGTACGACCCGTACAAGGACTTCATCCCGATCTCGAACCTGGCGGCCTCGCCCAACGTGTTCACCGTGCATCCGACCACGCCGGTGAAGTCCATCGCGGAGCTGATTGCGCAGGCGAAGTCGAACCCCGGCAAGTTGAGCATTGCCACGCCGGGCATCGGTACCACGCCAGATCTCTCGGCGCGGCTGATCGCGCTGACCGCCAAGGTGGACCTTGCGGCAGTGCCGTTCGGGGGCGCGGGACCTGCGGTCGCGGCGGTGGTGGGAAACCAGCTGGCTATCGGCTGCACGGCGATGCCGCCCACCACGCCGCACATCAAGGCGGGGCGGCTGCGCGCGATCGCGGTGACGGCGCTCAAGCGCTCCGACGCGCTGCCCGACGTGCCGACGCTCGCCGAGGCCGGTTACGCGGGGCAGGAGGCCGAGACGCTGCAGGGCCTGCTCGCGCCCGCGGGCACCCCGAAGGCGGTCGTTGACCGGCTGAGCAAGGAATTCACGGCGGTCATGCGCGTCCCCGCCGTGGAAAGCCGCGTGACCGAACTCGGGTTCTACATCATCGCGAGCTCGCCGCAGCAATTCCAGGCGCAGATCAAGACCGAGATCGAGAAGTGGGGCAGGGTGATCCGCAGCGCAAACCTCAAGGTGGATTAGAAGTAGGTTCTAGTCTGGTCGTTTGACCGCCCGCGTCACGCAGTCGCGCTGTCAGGCAGGCGCGCTCCCATGCCGGGGATGATCAATCCGTGAACAGTGACCGATAGCCCGTGCGGATAATCGACATCCGCGAGACGGCCGTTCCGCTGAAATCGAGCTTGCGCAACGCGGTCTTCGACTTCAGCGAGATGACGACCTCGGTGGTCGCGGTCGTCACCGACGTGGTGCGCGAAGGAAAGCCAGTGGTGGGTTACGCCTTCAATTCCACCGGCCGTTACGCGTGCGGCGCGCAGATGCGCGACCGGTTCTTTCCCCGCATCCTGAAAGCCGATCCCGACACGCTGCTCGACGAAACGGGCGGCAATCTCGACCCGGAGAAGGTGCTTGCGTGCATGATGAGCCGCGAGAAACCCGGCGGCCATACCGAGCGCTCGATCGCCGTAGGAACGATCGAGGTCGCGGTGTGGGATGCGGTGGCCAAGATCGCGGACAAGCCCCTGCACCGCGTGCTGGCGGAAAGATACAACGGAGGCCGGGTGCAGGAGCGCGTGTTCTGCTACGTGGGCGGCGGTTGGTACGAGCCGGGGAAGGGCGCGGAGGGGCTCAAGGACGAGATCCGCGCCAAGCTCGGGGATGGCTACACGATGATGAAGATCAAGGTCGGCGGCGCGCCGATTGCAGAGGACGTGCGGCGGGTGGAGGCCGCGCTCGAAGTGGCGGGCGCGGGCGAGCATCTTGCGGTGGACGCGAACGCCGCTTTCGACCGCCCCCGCGCGCTCGCGTACGCGAAGGCGCTCGAGCCGTACCGGCTGCGCTGGTTCGAGGAGCCGTGCGACCCGCTCGACTACGCGCTGCTCGCGGAAGTAGCGCAGCGCTACAGTCCCGCGATCGGAACGGGGGAGAACCTGTTTTCGACCCAGGACGTGCGGAACCTGGTGCTTTTCGGCGGGTTGCGTGCGGATCGCGACGTGATCCAGACGGACGTGCCGCAGTCGTACGGGATCGCGCAGTTCTCACGCACGCTGGCGATGCTGGACCAGCACGGGTGGGAGCGCAAATCGCTCTTTCCGCACGGCGGCAACCAGATGACGCTGCACATCGTCGGCGGCTTCGGGCTCGGTGGCTGCGAATCCTACCCCGGTGTGTTCGGCATCTTCGCAGGCTTCGCGGACGACGCGAAGGTGGAAGACGGCTACCTCCGGCTCCCCGACCGCCCCGGCATCGGGTTCGAGGCACAGAACGCCCTCTACGCCGTCATGCGCGGACTGGCCGCTTAGCCCAAGGCGCCGCGGAGGATCGAGGATTGAGGACTGAGGATTGTGGATTGAGGATGGAGCGTTGGGTCGATGACAGGTGCCTGACACCGTCGTGGCGCATCCCGTCACCCATCACCCATCACCCGTCACCCGTCACTCGTCACGCATTTCCGGCTCATTCCGGAGCGATGACCACGACCTGCGCGCGGCTCACGTTGAGGAACGGCGCGGTGTGGATCTTGCGTCCCTCGAGGTCCCAGACCTCCGCCTGGGTCACGGCGAAGAACGCTTTCGCCTCGACCATGTAGTCGGTGACGCGCGCGCCCGGCACGAGATCGATTTCGCCCTTGATCTTGTACGATCCGGCGAGAATCACCACGCGGGTTCTGTTGCCGTTCTCGGCCATTGTCTATCTCCCTATACCGTGATCCGTGAGTCGTGAGTCGTGATTCGTAATCCGTGATTCGTGAGCCGTGATTCGTGAGCCGTAAATCGAGAAAGAGCGCGTGCGCACTCCCGACTTCCCATTTCCGATTCCCCATTTCCCGGATCATCGGCGGTTGCCTTTATTCTCGCCCAGATTCTCGAGAAAGCGGAACATCTCGGTATGGTCGGAGCCCGGGCCGAGCCGCCGCTCCATCTCGTTCCAGAGCTCCACGCAGTGCCGCGCGAGCGGCGCCGGCGCGCCGACCGCCTGGGCAAGCTCGAGCGCGGTGCGCAGATCCTTCGCCATGAGCCCGGTGCTGAAGCCGGCATTGTATGCTCCCGAGAGCATGAACGGTTTCATCTTGATCTTGGTGGTGTTGTTCATGCCGGTGGAGGCATTGAGGATCTCCACGACCGCGTCCGGCTGGAGCCCGAAGCTGCGCCCGGCGATGACCGCCTCGCAGGCGGCGACGAGTCCCGCGGCCGAGACGTAGTTGTTGAGCGCCTTCACCGCGTGCCCGGCGCCGAGCGGGCCTGCGTGGAAAATCTGCTTGCCCATCTTCGCGAGAACCGGGCGGCACGCTTCGAGCAGCCCGCCGTCTCCGCCCGCCATGATCGCAAGCTCTGCGCTGACCGCGCGCTTGACCCCTCCCGACACCGGCGCGTCCACGAGCTGGATGCCCCGCCCCTCGAGCAGCGCCCCCAACTCGCGCGTGCCGATCGGCGAAGACGAGCTCATGTCGAGCACGATGGCGCCCGGCTCGAGACGCTCCGCGACGCACCCCTTGAACGTGTCACCCTCGCCGCACAGCACCTTGCGCACCGTCCTGCCGTCCGGCAGCATCGTGATCACAATTTCGGATCCCTCCCCAAGCTCGGTGAGGGCCGCTGCGACGCGGCACGAGTGGCGGGCGGCGAAGGCGCGCGTGCGCGCCGGATCGGCGTCGAAGACGACGAGTGGATAGCCCGCTTGCGCGAGATGGCCCGCCATCGGCGCACCCATCGCGCCGATGCCCACGAATCCAATGGCCGGTCCTGCGCTGCTCATCTGCTGCCCCGGTTCAATCCCCGATGGAGAGGTCGCGCCCGACGCCGCGCTCGCGCGCGAGCGCGAGCACCCTCGCTGCAGTATAGAGGTCCAGTATTCCCATGCCGTGCGATTCGAAGAGCGTGATTTGCGCGTTCCCGGTGCGGCCGGCGGCGCGCCCTGCGAGCACCTCGCCGATCTCCGTGAGCGTGTCCCACTGGACGCGACCCTTCTCGACGGCGGGCAGCAGGTCGCCACACTCCTTGCGCGCGGTGCCGCGCGCGTCCACCGTGACCACGTCGCACTTTCCGACCGCTTCCTCGTCGAGCTCGCGCCGCGCGAGCGCGTTGGAGCCCGCCGCGTTCACGTGCTGGCCGGGCTCGAGCCACGCACCGGAGAGCACCGGCGTTGCCGACCGGGTGATTACGTTGACCACGTGCGCTCCGCGCACGGCGGCCTCCGCGGAGTCGGCGGGAGCGACCTCGATCCCGAGCTTCCCCGACATCGTCTTGCAGAAGGCATGGAGCCGCTCCCGGTTGCGCGCGTAGACGCGCGCGGCGCGGATCGGTCTCACTTTGCACACCGCCTCGAGCTGGCCGATGGCCTGGTAGCCCGCGCCGATCTGTCCGACGGTGCTTGCCGCGCTTGCCGCGAGCGCGCGGGTGGCGACACCGCTCGCGGCGCCCGTGCGCACCATGCTCATCCAGACGGCCTCGACGATCCCCTCGAGCTTCGCGGTCCCGGTGTTGATGACGTGCACGTAGAAGCTCTTGCCCCCAGGGCGCGTGTAGTAGTACTTGAACCCGATCAGCCCGAGCTCCGGGGCCGCGGCCTGCAGCACGTGCTGGGTGCCCGTGGCGAGGTGGATGCGCGCGCGCGGAACGTCGATGGCGCGGCCGAGGGCGCGATCGGTCAGCGCCCGCTCGACGAGCTCGAGCGCGAGCGGCATCGTGAGTAGCTGCTGCACATCGCTCTCGGTCAGATACCGGACCATTCGCTAGGAGGCGTGACTCGTGAATCGTGACTCGTGACTGGTGGTGCGTGACCGATCAAGCGGGAAGCATGACTGGTTCGTAGGTCGAATCACGACTCACGAATCACGACTCACGCTTTCTTGGCTTTCAGCGCTGCGGCACGGATGGCGGTGAGCGTCGTGCGCGTGGTGATCGCATCCGGATCCACGCGCAACTCGAGCAGCGAGGCGGTTTTCGCGTTCCACGCGCGCTCGAAGGCGGGCTCGAAGTCGGCGGTGGCCTCCACGGTCCCCCCGTGCAGGCCGTAGGCGCGCGCGAGCGCCGCGAAATCGGGGTTCTTGAGCTCGGTGCCGCTCACGCGCGCCGGGTAGTCGCGCTCCTGGTGCATGCGGATCGTTCCATACATGTTGTTGTTGACCACCATGAACACGATCTTCAAGCCGTACTGCGCGGCGGTGGCGAGCTCCTGGCCGGTCATCAGGAAATCGCCGTCCCCGCAAACGCACACGACCGGCCGTTCGGGGTGCACGAGCTTCGCGGCGACGGCAGCGGGCACGCCGTATCCCATGGCGCCGCTCGTGGGCGCGACCTCGGTGCGCAAGCCGCTGTACTGGTAGTAGCGGTGGATCCAGCCCGAAAAGTTGCCCGCGCCGTTGGCGACGATCGTCTCCGGCGGAAGCCTCCCGCGCAGGAACACCATGACCTCGCCGAAGTCGAGCGCGCCCGGCATTTCTCCCGGCCTCAGCCACTCCTCGTAGTCGGCGCGCGCCGCCCGGGTCCAGTCCTTCCAGGCGCGGGCGCTCTCCGGGGCGAGCCGGCGCGCCGCCTCGGCGAACTCCGGCATCCCGGATAGGACCGGCAGATCGGCCTGGTAGACGTGCCCCAGCACCTCGGCGCCGGGATACACGTGCACGAACTTCTGCTTCGGCCGCGGCACGTCGATCAGCGTGTATCCGCCCGTAGTCATCTCTCCCAGGCGCGTACCGAGCGCGAGCAGGAGATCGCAGTTCTTGATGCGGTCGGCGAGTGCGGGGTTGATGCCGATACCGACATCGCCGACGAAGTTCGGCAGGCGGTTGTCGTACAGATCCTGGCGGCGGAACGCGGTCCCGACCGGCAAATCCCACGCTTCGGCGAAGGCGCGGAAGTCCGCGCAAGCCCGCGCGGTCCAGCCGCTTCCGCCGAGGATCACGAAGGGGCGCTTCGCCTGCGCGAGCATCCCGCGCAGGCGGCTCATGTCGGATTCTCCGGGATGAGCCGCGACGCGCTGGTAGCGCCCGGTGTCCGCCACCGCGGCGGTCTCGGTCAGCATGTCCTCGGGCATTGCCAGCACCACGGGGCCGGGACGCCCGGAAACGGCGGTCTGGAACGCGCGGCTGACGTACTCGGGCACGCGGTCGGCGCGGTCGATCTGCGCGACCCATTTCGCCATCTGGCCGTACATGCGCCGGTAGTCGATTTCCTGGAAGGCCTCGCGCTCGACGAAGTCGTTGCCGACCTGGCCGATGAACAGGATCAGCGGCGTGGAATCCTGGAACGCGGTGTGGATTCCGACCGAGGCATTGGTCGCACCCGGACCCCGCGTCACGAAGCAGATGCCGGGCCGGCCGGTCAACTTGCCGTAGGCGTCCGCCATGTTGGCGGCGCCGCCTTCCTGGCGGCAGATGATGTAGCGGATCTGGTCGCGCGCGTCGTAGAGCGCATCGAGCACCGCGAGATAGCTCTCGCCCGGAACGCCGAACACGAGGTCCACGCCGTGGACCTTGAGTGCGTCGACGAGGAGCTGCCCGCCGGAGCGCGGAGCAGGGGCCCCTTGGGGATGCGACCGCGGAGGCGGGGTGGCAGCCGACGCGGCATCGTTGCTCTCGCTCAAATCGTTCGGAGGCTGCCCGCCGGAGCGCGGAGCAGGGGCCCCTTGGGGATGCGATCGCGGAGGCGGGGTGGCAGCCGACGCGGGATCGTTGCTCTCGCTCAAATCGTTCGGAGGCTGCCCGCCGGAGCGCGGAGCAGGGGCCTTTTGGGGATGCGATCGCGGAGGCGGGGTGACAGCCAACGCGGCATCGTTGCTCTCGCTCAAATCGTTCGGAGGCTGCCCGCCGGAGCGCGGAGCAGGGGCCCCTTGGGGATGCGACCGCGGAGGCGGGGTGGCAGCCGACGCGGCATCGTTGCTCTCGCTCAAATCGTTCGGAGGCTGCCCGCCGGAGCGCGCGAGGGTTTTCTCGGAAGGCTTCATGGGTGAGAGAGGGACAAACCCGCGCCAGGCGCGGCGAGACCCGAATTTACCACGAACGCGCGCGCCTGATCTCCCGCACACGCGCGGCGGGCGAGCGTGTCAGCGCAACGCCTGTTGAATCCAGTTTGCCCACTGGAGCACCTTCGCGTCGGTGCCCGCAGGACCTACCACCTGTACCCCGAGGGGCAGGCCTCCGGGGCCCGCGCCGGTGGGCACGTGTACGCACGGCACGTGGAGCAGCGTCCAGTTGCGGTTGAACAAAGAGCTGCCGGTGCTTTCGAGGCCCGCAGGCGCCTCGCCGGGCGCGCTCAGCGTGAGCAATACATCGGCTTGCGAAAAGACGTCGCGCAGGCGCGCGCGACATTCTGCGGCATGGCGCATCGCCGCCTCGTAGCGCTCGCGCGGCGTCTTCATCCCGTCCTCGATCCTCGCGCGCAGGCTCGCGCTGAGCAGCGACCGATGGTGCACGTACTCGTGCGCTAACGCCCGGGCCTCCTCGTAGCACATGATCGTGTTCTGCTCGTCGTAGAGCTGCGCGAAGTCGGCCGGAAACTCGAGATCGCGCACTGTGGCACCCGCCTGTGCGAGCGCACGCGCGGCCGATTCGAGCGCCGACTGCGCCGCCGACTCGGCCTCGCCCCACTTCGCGGTGCGATGAAGGCAGATGTGCGGCCCGGCGGCCGGCTTGCGCGCAAAATCCGGTATTTCGGAGCCGGATACCGCGTGCGCGAGGAGGGCCACATCCTCGACTGCGCGCCCATATAGCCCGATCGTGTCCAGGGATTCCGCGACGAACTTCAGCCCCGCGCGGTTGATGAGGTTGAAGGTCGGCTTGTAGCCCACCACGCCGCAATAGGCAGCCGGGCGGATCGTGGAGCCGCCGGTCTGGGTGCCGAAGGCGAGCGGCACCATGTTGTCGGCGACCGCCGCGGCCGAGCCGCTCGACGAGCCGCCAGGGGTGTGGGCGAGGTTGCGCGGGTTGCGCGTGGGCGCGGGGTGGTTGTTGGCGAACTCGGTGGTTGCGCACTTTCCGAGCACGATCCCTCCGGAGGCGCGCACGAGCGCAGCGCAGGCGGCGTCCCAGCGCGGGCGATGGCCGCGGTAGATCGGGGAGCCGTACTCGGTGGGCAGGTCGCAGGTGTCGAGCACGTCCTTGAAGCCGACAGGCACGCCGTGCAGCGGGCCGCGTGGATCTCGCGCGCTGTCGAGCTCGCGCGCGTGGCGCAGCGCGAGATCCGGGTCGAAGAACGCCCACGCACGGACGTCCGCATCGCGAACTCTGATCCGCTCGACGCACGCCGCGACCAGAGTTTCCGAGGTCAGCTTGCGCGACGCGATGCGCCGCGCGGCCTCGGCCGCGCCCAGTTCGTTGGGATTCATGACGGAGAGTCGTGTCCTTCGATATCCTGCCTCCGAATGATAGCATCCCGCTTCGTAGCGACCGGCGCGCCGCGTGCACGATTCCACCGCGTCCTATATCGCTTCGCTGCTCGACGTGACGCCCAGGACGCCGATCGATCCAAGATGGAGGCGTAAGCGGAGGGCAGTGAGCAGTCAGCGGGGAACTTCAAGAACAGCGGTGAGCCGTGAGCAGTAAGCGGTGAGCGGGAAACTCCACAGAGAAGCCGGGTCCAATTCTACCGCTTACCGCTTACCGCTTACCGCTTACCGCTTACCGCTTACCGCTTACCGCTTACCGCTTACCGCTTATCACTTACCGCTTGTCGTCTTGTACAAAAAAACCCCGGCATACGCCGGGGCAAACAGGGGAGGGTTGGATCCTGCGGCGGCCGAGCCGGGGACGCGGCCTCCGGGCTTCGATCTGCAGGATTCCGTATTGGTGGCGTCGGTCGCCTGCGCGCCTCTGCGGTCGCACCCGCCAATGCCGGGCACCTGCTCCGCGCTCTGGCGCGTTACTTGATCCTCTTGCCGATCTCGTAGCCGATCGCGGCGCCTGCGCCCGCGCCTACGACGGTACCGGTGGTGCTGCCGCCCGTGATCGCGGAGCCGACCACGCCGCCCACGACCGCGCCGGTGACCGTACCGATCTGCGTGTTAGTCGGATTGGATGCGCATCCGCTCAACGCGACGCCCATCGCGATCACGATCGTGGTGGCCGATAGCTTGCTCATGCCTCGCTCCTTTATGGTTGACGTTGTTCTGGAACAACGCGTTGCACATCGCGTGCCAGAATCAAAAACCCAGCCTCTTCAATCGGTTAGCTGGGTACAATGGGTTCGCGGAGGCGTTGTCCTGTCGCCGTGCAACGACGGCGCGGCGGATACGGCGCGCCATGTACCTGAGAAACAGCCGGATTTTCTGTCGCCGTCGCCCGACAACGAAGAATGATCGCGGCAGGAGGAAGCCGCAGAGGCCGCGGTACCTTCCGCGGGCAACGGCTGCGCTACGGTGCGCCAGCGGGCGCGGCGCAAGCGCCCTGACGGCAACGCAGCCGGCCGAAGAACTCCAGCGCCAATTGCAGCGCGCTCGCACCGAAGACCGTGGCGAACGCGCGATCGAAGGGTTCCCGATCCTGCAGGACGAGCAGCAGCTTGCGGAATTCATCCTCGCCGAGCGACCTCAGGTGCGCGAGAAACATCATGCTCTGGCGGTAGAACATCGTGATGCGCAGGCGCGAGTCGTCCGCGCCGCGCCGCATGCTCTCGTCGTGCGCAGCCTCGGGAAGAAAATGCTCGCCGGCGCCGACCGCATGCAGCGCCTCGTCCTCGCTCACGAGATCCGCGCCGCCGCCGGAGGCGACGAGCGACGCGAGCCCCTCGTGGAACCACACCGGGATCCGCATCGTGTAATGGCCGAGCTGCTGCCCGAGGTGCAGATGCGAGAGCTCGTGGACCAGGATCGGGTAGAGCCGCTGCGGCTCGCGGTCGAAGAGCCGCGGCGCGAGCACCAGCCGGTTGTCGTAGACCACCGCCGCAGTCAAGCGCGCCGCACCGGGCACGTGGCGCGCGAAGCACTCGTCGCTGCCGCATACGTGGACCGTCACGGGCGCCGGGAACGCGCGATAGTGTCCGGCTTCGACTTGCGCGATGGCGGCGGGAAGCAGCGCCGCGACGCGGCCCGCGAATTCCTCGGCCCCGGGCTCGTGGCGCACGCGCGGATCTCCGGCATGGGCGACGAACTGCGCGAGATCCAGCGGCGCCTCCCGGTGCGGCGCGAGCTGCGCGCAGCTCGCGAGCAGCATGGCAGCGAGGACGGCGGCTGCGGCTCTCATGTGCAGTATTGTAATTCTCGTGAGCGCATATCAAAATCAAGAGCATTTAGCCGCCGATGGACGCCGATGGACGCCGGCGAAAACCTTAACCAGCCACAGAGGTCACGAAGAGCACAGAGAGTGCAACGAAATGTTGTCCATGTCCTGTTTTTCTCTGTGAACCCTGTGTTCTCTGTGGCTGATGCTTTTTTGTCATGAGCGAAGCCAGGGCCTTTCCACTGCAGGGCATCAGGGTGATCGAGCTCGGCACGCTCATCGCCGGGCCCTTCTGCGCGCGCCTGCTCGCCGAGTTCGGGGCCGAGGTGATCAAGATCGAGTCGCCCGACGGCGGCGATCCGCTGCGCAAGTGGCGCAAGCTGCACAAGGGCACCTCGCTGTGGTGGTACGCGCAGGCGCGCAACAAGAAATCGGTCACGCTCAACCTGAAGATGCCGGAGGCGCAGGAGATCGTGCGCAAGCTCGCGGCCGGCGCCGACATCGTGGTGGAGAATTTCCGGCCGGGCGCGATGGAGAAGTGGGGGCTCGGCTGGGAGGCGCTCTCCGCGCTCAATCCGCGGCTCATCATGGTGCGGCTCTCCGGATTCGGCCAGACCGGTCCGTACCGCGACCGCCCGGGGTTCGGAGCGATCGGCGAGTCGATGGGCGGCCTGCGCTACGTGACGGGCTATCCCGACCGCGCGCCCGTGCGCGTCGGCGTCTCCATCGGGGATTCGATCGCCGCGCTGCACGGCGTGATCGGGGCGCTGACGGCGCTGCACCACCGCAACGTCAACGGCGGGCGCGGCCAGTTCGTGGATGTCGCGCTCTACGAGGCGGTGTTCAACATGATGGAGAGCGTGCTTCCCGAGTACGGGATGTTCGGCCACGTCCGCGAGCGCAGCGGCGCTTCGCTCCCCGGGATCGTCCCTTCCAACACCTATGTCACCCGCGACGGGAAGTACGTCGTGATCGGCGCAAATTCCGATTCCATCTTCAAGCGCATGATGAACACGATCGGGCGCCCGGATCTTGCGAACGACCCCGCGCTCGCGCGCAATGACGGGCGCGTGGCGCGCACCGGGGAGATCGAAAAGGTCATCGGCGACTGGGTGGCGGCCAACGACCTCGAGCGCGTGCTCGACGTGCTGGAAAGAGCGGAGGTGCCGAGCGGCAAGATCTTCGACATCGCCGACATCGTGCGCGACCCGCATTACGCGGCGCGCAACATGATCCGCGAGTACCGGCTGAAGGACGGCACCGCCGTCATGCTCCCGGAGATCGTGCCCAAGCTCTCGGCGACCCCGGGCGAGACGCGCTGGATCGGCCCGGAGCTCGGCGAGCACAACGCGGAGGTGCTCGCGGCGCTCGGCTACAGCGAGGCCGAGCAGAAGGCGCTCAAGGACCGCGGTGTCATCTAGAGGCAGTGACGAGTGATAGGTGGCGAGTGACGAATGACGAGCAGCGAGTAATGTGTGATGAGTAATCGGTAATGGGGGTTGTGGCACGCCCTTTCCCTCTTGCTTCTTCCCGTTACCCATTCCTCATTCCCCATTTCCCGTTCACCATTCACCGTTCACGATTCTCCGGCGGTGGGCTATGATCATTCGAGCACGGGGGGCGAAATGATCGTTCGCGACATACTCAAGCGCCACATCGGGACCCGGCCCGGGGAACAATCCGCTCAGTAGTCGCGAATTCAACGTCAAATCATCGGGGATCGTCTTCGCGGGAGTGGGGACGGTCCGACGGGACCCGCGGAATCTTCAGGGAAGATCTCTTGAATAGTTCCTCGTTAAGAAAAAACCTCGCGCCGGGCGTCAGCCGGCTCGAGGTTTTTTCTTGGGCGATGTACGATTTCGCCAACTCCGGCTACACGACGGTCGTCATCACCGCGGTATTCAACGCCTACTTCGTGGCGGAGGTGGCGGGGCGCGCGCCGTGGGCGACCCTCGCATGGACTTCCGCGCTCGCCGTATCGTATGTGCTCATCATGCTCACGGCGCCGCTGATCGGGGCCTACGCGGACGCGCACGCTGCGAAAAAGCGCCTGCTCATCGCCACGACGCTCGGGTGCGTGTTGTTCACCGCCGGGCTTGCGCTGGTGGGGAGCGGGGACCTTGTCCTCGGCATCGCACTCATCGTGCTGTCGAATTTCTTCTTCGGCACCGGGGAGAACCTGGTCGCGGCGTTTCTGCCCGAGATCGCGCAGGGCGAGGCGCTGGGGCGGGTTTCGGGCTGGGGCTGGAGCCTGGGCTACCTCGGGGGGCTCGTCTCGCTCGGCGCCTGCCTCGCCTACGTCGCCCACGCCCAGGCCCAGGGCGCGCAGGCCGCGGATTTCGTGGCGGTCACGATGCTGATCACGGCGGGCATTTTCGCGCTGGCAAGCCTGCCGACCTTCCTCTTCCTGCGCGAGCGTGCCGTGCCGGTTGCCGCGCCGAGCGACGTGCTGCGCAGCGCGTTCGCGCGCGTGCGGGAGACGCTGCGCCACGCGGGAGCCTACGCCGACCTGCGACGCTTCCTCGCGTGCATCGTCTTCTACCAGGCCGGCATCCAGACCGTGGTCGCGCTCGCGGCGGTGTACGCGCAGGAAGTGATGGGCTTCACCACGCGCGACACGCTGTTCCTGATCCTGGTCGTGAACGTGACGGCGGCCGCCGGCGCCCTTGCCTTCGGACAGGTCCAGGACCGGATCGGACACGTGCCCACCCTGGTACTGACGTTGATCGGGTGGATCGCCACGGTGCTGCTCGCGTGGGCCGCGGAGGGCCCGCTGCTGTTCTGGATCGCCGCCAACCTGGTCGGCGTGTGCCTGGGCTCGAGCCAGTCGGCGGGGCGCGCGCTCATCGGCTATCTCAGTCCGCGCGCGCGCACCGCGGAGTTTTTTGGGCTATGGGGGCTCGCGGTCAAGCTCTCCTCGATACTCGGCCCGGTCACGTACGGGGTCGTCACCTGGCTCACGCACGGCGATCACCGGCTCGCCATGCTGGTCACGGGGCTCTATTTCATCGTCGGGCTCGCCATCCTCGCCGGGATCGATGTCGCGCGTGGCCGGCGCGCGGCCCTCGAGGGCGCATAGCCGTCACCTTCTCGGGACGGCGCGGTTCAATTAGAATGTTTTCAATCCGAACCGTCCCGTAAAAAAAACGGGGCGGCGCCGCGGTCCCCAGGGAGGAGCATGGTGCTGAAGTGGATCGGGATGGGCAAGGTGGACCATCCCATGGGCGATGCCGAGGAGGCGCGTCAGCTCGTGGGTGCCCTTTCGGCGGAAAATTCCGCCAAGGCACTGGAGGAGGCCACGTACTGGCTCGAGTCGCTCAACCGGACCAAGGGCTTCAAGCTCGGGCAGCGTTTCGATAACGTGGATCTGCTCGACGGCGCGGTCAAGAACCACCTGCGCAAGCTCTCGCAGGACTACCTCTCGATGCCCCGGCAGCAGAAGTTCCAGGAGAACATGCTGTGGAAGGGGATCCACGGCTTCTGGAAGGAGCTTGGCGACGCCTATATCCAGTGCGTGGATCAGTACGAGGGCGGCGCGAGCGGCGCCACCGCCATCAAGAAGAACCTCGCGGTGATCGTCGCGCGGGCGATGCGCACGCTCACGCTGCAACTCAAATGGAACCTGCTCCGGTACGGTCCTATCGAGCCGCGCATCTGGGTGGACCTCGCGCGGCTCTACCGCATCGCCGGGAGCAAGGGATTCTCGGAAGGCACGATCATCATCTACCCGGGGCCGCATGGCGATGGCAGCGTCAAAGGCGAGTTTCTCAAGGCGATGATGCTCTCCGCTTCGTGCGCGGACGGACTGCCGCCGGTGCGGCAGGAGATCGCGGAGCGCCTGGTCGCGCAATTCGCGGACACGTTCCGGCTTTCGGACCAGCCGGAGGGCTGCACGCATTGCTTCGATCTTGCCGCGCCGAAGGCGCCGGCGCGGCTCTACAAGGGCGCCGCACCCACCGCTAGCATGCGCTTTTTCGGTGCAGCGGGCGGGGTTGTCGCGCTGGAGCGCCTCATCGCGCAGATCAGGGATACGGGCAGCGTTCCGGCCGACGTGAACCTCGGCGGCACGCACGATAACGAAATCGTGATCGGCGTCGTGCGGCACCTGATCCAGTACTGGTCGGAGACGCCGCCCGCGCGCGGGTCCGAGCGGCGTCAGACCGCAGGGCGCATCACGGTCGTGCCGGGGTTGAACCAGGTGCTCGAGGCGCTCGAGCCCGCGCAGGACGACGAGCTCGACTTCAGCCGGGAGCAGCCCGCCGAAAGCTGGATCGTGGAGAACGTGAGCGACGGCGGCTACGGGGCGATCATCCCGACGGTGAAGAGCGACTGGATCAAGGTCGGCACCCTCGTCGGGGTCCAGAGCGAAACGTCGAATTACTGGGGCATCGGGCTGATCCGCCGCATCGCGCACGACGAGCACCAGCAGCGGCGCGTGGGTATCCAGGTGCTCTCCAGGACCGCGATACCGGTCAAGATCGCGCGTAACCTGCCTACTACCGTCGCGCCCGATGCGGACCGCGAGGCGCAGCCCGCCGTCCTGCTCTCGACCGCTCCGGATGCCCAGGGCGAGGTTGCAGTGGTGATGCGCGTGGGCCTGTTCAGCAGGAAGGACAGCCTCGACATGAAGGTCCGCGACAAGACCTACCTGCTCATGCCCAGCCGCTTCGTCGAGGGCGGGGACGATTTCGACTGGGCGAAATTCAAGGTGATGCAGCGCGGCGCGTGAACGGTGAGCAGTAAGCAGTGAGCCGTGAGCAGTAAGCGGTGAGCGGGAACTTCGGGAAAAAACCAAGTCCAAGCTTACCGCTTACCGCTTACCGCTTACCGCTTACCGCTTACCGCTTACCGCTTACCGCTTACCGCTTACCGCTTACCGCTTACCGCTTACCGCTTACCGCTTACCGCTTACCGCTTACCGCTTGCCAGCACTCGGCGCAGCCAGGCGCCGACGGCCGTGATTTCCTCCGCGCACACGGAATGCTGCATCGGATAGTCGTGCCAGTCGATTCCGTAGCCGAGACCCGAAAGGTACACGCGCGAAGCTGAACCCATCGCGTACGGCACCACCGGATCGTAGGTGCCGTGCGCCATGAATATCGGCGTCTTGCGGTTGGCCGCGCTCGCTTCCTGCGGAAGGGTCTCGGCGAGCGGCAGGTAGGCCGAAAGCGCGAGCACGCCCGCGAGCGGCTCAGGGTGGCGGAGCCCGGTCTGCAGCGCGATCGCGCCGCCCTGGGAAAATCCGGCCAGCACGATCTGCGACGGGGCGATGCCGCGCTGCGACTCGCGCTCGATCAGCGCGCGTATCTGCGCCTCCGACTCGCGCACGCCCTTCTCGTCCGCCTGCCGCGTCTTTCCCTCCAGGTCCCCGAGCGAGACGTCGTACCATGCGCGCATGACGTAGCCGTTGTTGATCGTGACCGGGCGCATCGGGGCGTGGGGAAACACGAACCGGATCGCGGGCGAGCGCGGGAGGCCGAGCTCCGGCACGATCGGAACGAAATCGTTGCCGTCCGCGCCGAGCCCGTGCATCCAGATCACCGCCGCGGAGGGGTTCTTGCCGGTTTCGATCTCGATCGCGTCGAGCAGTTTCGTCATGTAAATCCTGAATTAGCCGCCAAGACGCCAAGACGCCAAGAAACACAATATCGAAGGAATAAAAAGTTTAACGTCGTGGTGAACAGCGGGCTGTCATGACGACATTGGAGACGGCGCGGAGGCTCCGACAGCCCGTCCGTTCCATCTGGAGTTAGACCGCGCCAGCCAGTGGGCCTAGAGCCTGCCAAGGTAATCGAGGAAGGCTGGACCCGTCATAAGTACCTTTCCCCTTGGTTTCCATATCTCATCAAACGCGGTGCGAAGGAAGCCCTTCTCATTCGATACGAGCACATCGGCATGAAGGAGATGAGCCATGACGTTGAGATCCGCTTGAGCGTTTAAGTCAATCGGCGCGTTTGGCTTTGTCATCGCATAGTACGCCATGTACAACATGTCGAAGACAAACTCTGTGAAATAGGGGTAAAAAGCCTTATTCCGCGACCAACGACAGGCGATTGCTGCGACATCCTTGGCCTTGATAAGTGCGCCCACAAATTCGCGCCCTGCGTGGTCAATCTCGGTCCGAACATACTTCTCGAAATTTGGCAGGCCGTGCTTGTTTGGTTGGTATCCTACGGCCTTCTTCCAATCTGCGACTTCAGCGCGAATGTCCTTCGATATTTCGCGCTGCGCGGCACGCTTGCCGTCCTCAATATCCCGCTCGACCTTTGATGCGTGCCATGCGTGCCATGTGCCGTCTAGCGGGATGTGTGGAAGTCGAGTCTTGAATCGCGCGTAGTCCTTGGGTGCCAATAGTCGTCGGGCATGCGGCCCGCGGCCCCGAACCAGTTCTTCGTGAAAGATGCTATTGAAGTGATTACAGATGGACTCGCATGTGGCAACGATAAACGGTAGCCATCTATTGACGAGAAAATCCCGCTTCCCGGCTGCGCCGTAAGCACGCAACGTTTCCTCGATAAACACGTGCCCATATACGGGGAATACTCGGCGCCTTCTGAATAGAGCAGGCAGCGGGCTTCTTTCGAGAGCATCAAAATTATCGACGTCAAAAACATTTGAGTCGAATACGACGCGAACCGCAGTCAATGGTGAGGTCTACAATTGGTTGACAGAAATCAGGTGACAGATATTGGTTGACACCATATCCGGATTCTCTTGGCGTTCTTGGCGCCTTGGCGGCTATTTTCCGGTTTTCACGTCAACGCCGCCCCGGCTTGCGCAGGTGCGGGTTGAGCCGGTCGATGTCCGCCTGCACCTGCTCGCGCGAGCGCTCGTAGACGATCTCGCGCCCCATGATGTTCCCGGCGTAGGCCAGCCCGTTGCGCGTCGGCGTCAGCGCGCACTTCATGCTGTGCATGCCTTCGCCCACCACGACCTCGATGACGTCGGCGCGCTTGCTGAACACGACGAGCTCCAGCGTCTGCCGCGTCTGGGTCACGCGCACCGCAATCTTTTCTGTATGCATGGCTCCGCGCCTTCGCGTCTCTGCGGCTAGTTCAAGGATCGGGCTTTCTTGGCGGTCTTGGTGTCTTGGCGGCTATTTCCCGGGTTTGGGCTTCATGGCCGACTTGGGCCGGAACGCCTTCACGACGTCCTCGTGCGTCTCTACGTACGGCCCGCCGATGAGGTCGATGCAGTAGGGCACCGCCGCGAAGATGCCGCTGACGACGGCCTTGCCCGACTCGTCCTTCAACCCCTCCAGCGTCTCCTTGATCGCTTTCGGCTGCCCGGGCAGGTTGATGATGAGCGCCCGCTTGCGGATCACCGCCACCTGGCGCGAGAGGATCGCCGTCGGCACGAACTTCAGGCTCACCTGCCGCATCTGCTCCCCGAAGCCCGGCATTTCCTTGTCGGCGACGGCGAGCGTTGCTTCCGGAGTCACGTCGCGGGGAGCCGGCCCGGTGCCGCCCGTCGTGAGCACGAGGTGGCAGCTTTCCTTGTCCACGAGCTCCTTGAGCGCATTCTCGATCAGCGCCCGCTCGTCGGGAATGAGCCGTGTCACCGCGCGCCACGCGGGGCCGGCGATCGCGCGCCGCAGCCACTCTTCCAGCGCCGGGATCCCCTCGTCCTTGTAGGCGCCGGTCGCGGCGCGGTCGCTGATCGAAACCAGCCCGATGACGAATTCTTCACTCATGGCGCCGCGAATCGTTAATCGTGAAACGCGAATCGTAAACCAGTCTTTGGTCGCCAGCCACCCGTCACGAGTCACCAGTCACGTTCCCTTCCAGCAGAGCGCGGAGCGCCCGATGGAGTTCCCGGTAGCTGCGCGGCGCCTGGCCCGCCTCGCGCTCGCGCCGCGCGTCCTCGACGAGCGCGCGCAGCCGCTGCGCGTCCGCGCCCGGGTACCGCTCGAGGAGCTCCGGCAGAGCGCCCGGCTCGGCGAGCATGCGGCTGCGCCAGGATTCCACGCGCTTGAGCAGTGCGGAGTGGCGGCTTGATTTTTCTCGGGCCGCGTCGAGGCCGGCCTGTATCGGCGCCGCATCCACGGTGCGCATCAGCTTGCCGATGTACTGGAGCTGGCGCCGCCGCGCCTCGAAGCCCCTGATCCGGCGGGCTTCCGATACCGCGTCGCGCAGGGATTCGGGCAGCTCGATCGCGGCGAGCTGCTCATCGTTGAGGGCGACCAGCTCGGCGCCAAGATCCTGGAGCGCGAGCATGTGTTTCTTGCGCTGCGTCTTGCTGGTTGTGTTGTCGTCTCGCACGGGTCACGCGGGGATCGAAGCTGCTATGATATCGCTCCTTCCGTCCCGAACAACGCAATCCGCATTCCCGACGTCATCGCCGCGCATGCCCGATACCCGTTTTACCTACGCGCCGGAAAAGCTGAAACAGCTCGCCCGGGAGGTCCTCGACTACGCCGGAGGCCGCGGCGCGACCGCGGCGGAAGCCGAGGTGAGCGAGGGTTTCGGCCAGACGGTGACGGTGCGCCGCGGCGAGATCGAGACGATCGAATACAACCGTGACAAGAGCATCGGGGTCACGGTCTATATCGGAAAGCAGCGGGGCCACGCCAGCACGACGGACTTCTCCGCCCGGGCCATGCGCGACACGGTGGACGCGGCGCTCTCGATCGCGCGCTACACCGCGCACGATGAATGCGCGGGGCTGGCGGAGGAAGACTCGCTCGCCCGTGACGTTCCCGATCTCGATCTCTGGCATCCCTGGGGCCTGCCCGTTGAGAGCGCGATCGAGCTCGCCCGCGCATGCGAGGAGGCGGGTCTCGCGCTCGACTCGCGCCTGACCAACTCGGAAGGCGCGACCGTCTCCACCCAGGAATCGCACTTCGCCTACGGCAATACGCTGGGATTCCTTGCCGGATATCCCGCCTCGCGTCACGGGATCGCGTGCGCGCTCATCGCCGGAAAGAACGACGAGATGCAGCGTGACGACTGGTACGAAACGAGCCGGGACGCGGCCGAGCTGCCCGAGTGCGAGAGCGTGGGACGCCGTGCCGGCAGCCGGGCGCTGCGGCGGCTCGGCGCGCGCAAGATCGGAACGGCTCAGGTGCCGGTGCTGTTCGAGGCGCCGGTTGCGGCAAGCCTCCTCGGTCATTTCGTCTCCGCGGCGAGCGGGGGCAGTCTCTACCGGCGCTCCTCGTTCCTGCTCGACAGCGCGGGCAAGGCCGTGTTCGCGCCGGAGGTCACGATCACCGAGCAGCCGCACGTCCCCATGGGCCTGGCGAGCGCGCCGTTCGACGAGGAAGGCGTGGCGACGCACCCGCGGGACGTGGTGAGAGACGGCGTGCTGCAGGGCTATTTTCTCGGCAGCTATTCCGCGCGCAAGCTCGGGCTGAAATCCACCGGCAACGCGGGCGGCAGCCACAATCTGATATTGCGCGACACCGGGACCGATTTCGACGGCCTGCTGAAGGCGATGGGGCGCGGACTGCTGGTGACGGAGCTGCTGGGACACGGAGTCAATTCCGTGACCGGCGACTATTCGCGCGGCGCGGCGGGATACTGGGTCGAAGGGGGCGAGATCGCCTTTCCGGTGCAGGAGATCACCGTCGCGGGCAATCTTGCGGACATGTACCGGAGCATCATCGGCGCCGGCACGGACGTGGTGCGCCGCGGCTCCCGCCAATGCGGCTCGATCCTGATCGAGCGCATGACCGTCGCCGGCGACTGAAGGAAATAGGAAATAGGAAGAAATAGGAAATGGGGAATGGGAAATAGGTAACGGCAAGCTGGACCGACACGCAGTGTTTCTCCATTTCCCGTTTCCTGTTACCCATTCCCCCTTTAGCTGGAGGAGAGCATGAAACGGCGTCTATTCCTGAAGAATGCCGCGGCGGGTCTCGCGGCGGGCACGGTCTCCGCTCCGGCGATCGCGCAATCGCAACCGGCCATCCAGTGGCGCATGGCCTCGAGCTTCCCGAAGAGCCTCGACACGCTCTATGGCACGGGGGAGCTCTTCGTGCGCCGCCTCTCGGAGATCACGGAAGGCAAGTTCCAGATCCGGCTGTTCGCGGGCGGGGAGATCGTGCCCGGGCTGCAGGTGCTCGATGCGGTCCAGAACGCGACGGTGGAGTGCGGGCATACCGCGGCCTATTACTACATCGGCAAGGACCCGGCGTTCGCGTTCGCGACCGCGCTGCCTTTCGGGTTGAACGCGCGCCAGCAGAATGCCTGGATGTACTACGGCGGCGGGATGCAGGCGATGGCGGACCTGTTCAGGGAATACAACTGCATCCAGTTCGTCGCGGGCAATACCGGCGCGCAGATGGGCGGGTGGTACCGCAAGGAAATCAAGTCGGTCGCCGATCTGAAGGGCCTCAAGATGCGCATCGGCGGGCTCGGCGGCCAGGTGCTCGCCAAGCTCGGAGTGGTGCCGCAGCAGATCGCGGGCGGAGAGATCTACCAGGCGCTGGAGCGCGGCACGATCGACGCGGTGGAATGGGTCGGGCCGTACGACGACGAGAAGCTCGGCTTCCACAAGGTCGCGAAGTACTACTACTACCCCGGGTGGTGGGAAGGCGGTCCGCAGCTCTCGGTCATCGTCAACCTCAAGAAATGGGCCGAGCTGCCGAAGTCGTACCAGTCCGCGTTCGAGGCCGCGGCCGCGGAGTCGAACGTGCACATGCTGGCGCGCTACGACGCCGGTAACCCGGCGGCGCTGCGCCGCGTGGTCGCCGGCGGCGCGCGGCTGCGCGCATTCCCGCGTCCGGTACTGGAGGCATGCCTGAAAGCGGCGAACGAGCTCTACGGGGAGCTCGCGCAGAAAAGCGCGCATTTCAAGCGCATCTACGAGGGCTGGAACCGATTCCGCAGCGACCAGTTCCTGTGGTTCCGCGTGGCCGAAGCGGGCTACGACAATTTCGTGTTCGCGGCCGCCGCGCCTGCCGCCAGAACGAAGAAGTGAGAAGCTCTCACCGCAGAGGACGCCAAGGACGCGGAGGAGCGCAGGGGAAAAAGCAGGAACAATGGAACCGCGGAGGCGCGAAGAGAACCGGGAACCAAATTAAACCGCCAAGCCGCCAAGAAAAACTGGACAAGGATTAAATCAGAAACCGCGCGGCACCGCGCTTCAAGAGAGCTTGTCGGCCAGCGCGCTCTGATTCGCCGTGACATCCCGCGCGACCGCGGGCTGACCGAACCCCCTACCGGAATCGAGTGGACTTTTCACGCCGCGGCCGCCCTTGTTGAGCACATGCGTGTAGATCATCGTGGTGGACACGTCTGAGTGACCGAGCAATTCCTGAACCGTACGAATGTCATAGCCCGCTTCCAGGAGGTGCGTCGCAAACGAATGGCGCCTATGCCGACATCGGCATAGGCGCCACTATGCCGCGTGCCGGACTATGCCGAGTCTGAGGATGTAGGCGGCTCGGGCTGCGCACTTGGCGTGCGTTCGCTCGGCATAGTTTGATCTCCTTCCGGGGCATCAAGCCCTCATGGAAGGAGGTCGTCATGGAACGGTTCTACAAGGATCCACGCACGCCGCTGCGAATGCGTGAAGGCCCGTTGGGCGCGTATGTCGATGCACTCGCCCAACAGTTGAGCGAGGAGGGATACGCCAGGGGTTCTGCTCGCTATGCGTTGCAACTGGTGGCCGATCTCGGTGGTTGGTTGAGTCGGCGCGCAATCATTGCGCCACAAGTTACGCCAGAACACCTCCGATGCTACCTGGAATGCCGATCCCGTCATCGACGCCACCGCTCGGGCGATGCGGCGATTGTGCGCCGGCTGTTGAGCCTTCTGCGCGACCAAGGCGTCGTTGCCCAAGTCCCACCGATCGAGATGGCCCCGGCTCAGCGGCTGGAACAGGAATTCCGGCTGTACCTGCAGCAAGAACGCCGGCTCGCGCCGGCGACGGTGTTCCATTATCTGGTGTTTGTCAGGCGCTTCCTTGCGCAGCACTTCGCTGATGGAGAAGTGCGGCTCGATGGTTTGCGTGCGGCCGATGTGGTGGGGTTTGTGCAACAGGAGGCGGCCCGGCTTCACCATCCCAAGCGAGCCAAGCTCATGGCCACGGCACTGCGCTCGTTGCTGCAATACGCGCGTTACCGAGGCCTCATCAGCATTGATTTGCGGGGGTGCGTGCCAACGGTGGCGAGCTGGTCGATGACCTCGATTCCGAGAGCGCTGTCGTCCGATGAAGTTCAGCGCCTGCTGGCCCATTGCGATCGGCACACCGCGGTTGGCCGTCGCAATTGGGCAATTCTGCTGTTGCTTGTCCGGTTGGGATTGCGCGCAGGTGAAGTGGTCGGTCTCGCTCTGGAGGACCTCGACTGGGAGGCGGGCGAACTGCGTATTCGGGGAAGCGATGGCGATGGTGATCGCCTGCCGATCCCGCAGGATGTCGGTGCCGCATTGACCGATTACCTGCAGCACGCGCGTCCCGTGTGCGCCTGCCGGCAGGTGTTCGTTCGCACGAGAGCCCCGCACCGCGGATTTGCGAGTTCGGTGGCGATCTGCTGCATCGTTCGCCGCGCGCTCGATCGCGCAGGACTTACCCCAGCCCTCAAAGGCGCGCACCTGTTGCGCCACTCGCTGGCCACCCAAATGCTGCGGCAAGGCGCCTCGCTCTCAGAGATCGGGGAGCTGTTGCGGCATCGCAATCTACAGACCACCACCATCTACGCCAAGGTCGATCTGGATTCGTTACGCCCCTTGGCGCTGCCGTGGCCGGGAGGTGGGCGATGAAACCGTTACGAGAAGCGCTTCATGACTACCTTGCCTTGCGCCGCAGCTTGGGATTCCAACTCCGGGATGCCGGCATTGCCCTGGCGAAGTTTGTCGGGTTTCTGGAGAGCCGCGGTGCCCCGCGCGTCACGATAGCGCTCGCGCTGGGATGGGCACAGGAGAACCCGCGCGCTCAACCCGCCCAGTGGGCGCGGCGCCTGTCCTATGTGCGCGGCTTTACGCGCCACCACGCCGCAAGCGACCCGCAAACCGAGATTCCGCCCTCGGGGCTTCTGCCGTTTCACCCGCGCCGAGCACGGCCCTATCTCTACTCGGAAGAGGAGATTGGGCAGTTGCTCGAGTGCGCTCTGAGCCTGACCCCGATCGGTGGCTTGCGCCCCTGGACCTATCACTGCCTGCTCGGGCTGCTGAGCGTGGCGGGCCTACGCATCGGTGAGGCGCTCCGCCTGAAGTTCGAGGATGTCGATCTCCAGCAAGCGCTGCTGACCGTCCGCGGCACCAAGTTCGGCAAGTCCCGCATCGTACCAATCCATCCCTCGACCCGAGCAGTGCTCGCCCAATACGTGAGGCGTCGTGAGCGGTTCCTTGCCGGGCGCACCGGCGCCACCTTGTTCGTGACCAACCGGGGTACCCCCCTGGACATGGGCGATGTCCACCGCATCTTCTACCGGCTCTCGCGCCGCATCGGTTTGCGCGGCGCCACGGCCAGTCACGGTCCCCGGCTGCACGATTTCCGCCATCGATTTGCCGTGCAAACGTTGTTGCAGTGGTACCGCTCCGGTGAGGATGTCGAGCGACGTCTGCCAGCACTCGCAACCTACCTGGGGCACGTGCATGTCGCCGACACCTACTGGTATCTCAGTGCCTGTCCGGAGCTGATGGGACTGGCGGTTGGGCGTCTGGAGAAGCGCTGGGAGCAACGGCCATGACCCCCGCTGCCAGCCTCCCCGCGCTGTTGCAGGGCTACTTCACCCGGCGCTTGATGCAGCAACGGTGCGCCAGCCCGCATACGATCGGTTCTTATCGGGACACCTTTCGCCTGCTGTTACGTTTTGCGCAGGCTCGGATCGGCAAGTCCCCTTCCGAGTTGGCATTTGAGCAGATCGACGCACCCTTGATTGCGGCATTCCTCGATGACCTGGAGCAGTCTCGCAGCATCGGCGCGCGCAGTCGCAACTTGCGGCTCACCGCCATCCGCTCCTTCTTTCGCTACGCCGCCTTCGAAGCCCCGGCCTGTTCGGCCCAAATCCAACGCGTGCTCGCCATCCCCAGCCAGCGCTTCAGCCGCGCCCAGATCGGATTCCTCACCCCCTCGGAAGTTCAAGCCCTGCTCGCCGCCCCCGATCGGCGCACGTGGTCCGGACGGCGCGATCACGCCCTGCTCTTGGTCGCCGTTCAGACCGGTCTGCGCCTGTCCGAGCTCACCGGGGCGCAGCGCAACGCGGTGATCCTGAGCACCGGCGCCCACATCCGGGTGCTCGGAAAGGGCCGCAAGGAGCGCGCAACGCCTCTGACCCAGCAGACTGCAGCCGTTCTGAGGACGTGGTTACGGGAGATCCGGGACGGGGATGACGCGATACTGTTTCCCAGTGCCCGCGGTGAGCGCCTCAGCGCCGATGGCGTCCAATACCTGCTGGCCAAACACGTCGCGACCGCCAGCAAGGCCTGCCCGTCCTTGCGCCGGAAGCGGGTGACCCCTCATGTGCTGCGTCATACCACGGCAATGGAGCTCCTGCAGGCCGGTGTGGATCGCGCCGTGATCGCATTGTGGCTCGGCCATGAGTCGGTCGAGACCACGCAGATCTATCTCGATGCGAACCTCGCTCTCAAAGAACAAGCGTTGGCCAAGATGACACCGGCTCAGGCGAAACCCGGTCGCTATCGCCCCGACGATCAGCTACTGGCCTTCCTCAAAGCGCTCTGAATGAGGGAAAACTATGCCGAGTGAGACTCTCGAAACTGCTCGCCAACTGCTGGCGAATGGCACACTTCGGGGGACGCGTCGCGCCTCGCTCGGCATAGTCCGGCACGCGGCATAGTGCCGCAGCGTGTGGCAGCTCACGTGCTTGGTGATTCCAGCGGCGCGCGCTGCCTGCTTCACGCCCCGGATCAGGTAATTCTCGTACACGTGGTGCCGCCGGATCGCACCGGTGCGGGGATCGACGGAGCGCTTGTACGAAGGGAAAACGAACTTCCAGCCCCACTCATAGGGTGCGCGCGGGTACTTGCGCGCGATCGCGTCCGGCAGCTCGACGTCGCCGCACCCGTCGGCGAGATCGCGCTCGTGAAGGGCTTTCATCCGCGCGAGATGCGCCTTCAGGGGTTCAATCACGCTTTCCGGAAGCATCGTCACACGGTCTTTCCCGCCCTTGCCGTCACGGACGAGAATCTGGCGATAGCCGAAGTCCACATCTTTTACCCGCAGCTTCAGACACTCGCGCAGCCGCAGGCCCGCACCGTAGAGCAGGCTCGCCATCAGCCACTTCGTGCCGCGCAGCCGTGCCAGGAGTCGCCACGCCTCCTCTTCGGTGAGCACCGTGGGCCGGCGCACGGGCTGCTTGGCGTGCTCCAGCCCGTCCAGCCAGGGAAGCGGCTGGGCGAGCACCTCCTTGTAGAGGAAGAGCAGCGCCGCGAGGGCCTGGTTCTGGGTGGCCGCCGCGACATGGCGCTCGGCGACGAGATGGTTGAGAAAGGCCGTTACCTCCGTCGCCCCAAGTTCACGGGGATGGCGTTTTCCGGAGAAGAGGATGAACCGCCTGATCCAATGCAGGTAGGTCTCCTCCGTGCGGCAGCTGTAATGCCGCCGCCGGATCGCGTCGCGCACCACGTGCATAAGCCGCGGGCGCGCTACGGTCGCTTCCGGACCTTCTGTTCCAACGTCGGACACGCGGCCTCCACCCCTGCAAGTGGGATTGCCTCATCACCCTGTCGAGCGTAACGTATTGACCGCGAGGCTGGATGACAACGGCTTGGAGTGCGGGTGCAGGAGTGTCAACTAAATTGTCAACTAAAAAGCCAACTAATTTGTCAACCAATTGTCGTTAGAGAGCAACCGTAACTTCAGGGGAGGACGCCATGCGAATACGTGACTGGTTAAGCGCCGGGGTGATTGGACTGTTCATCGGAGGCTGCACGGGAATGCAGACTGCACCGAGCCCTGAGACGAAGGCGGCTGTGGCGCCGACGGGGAAGCTCCGAGTCGCATTCCTTTTGGCGCCGCTCTATGCAATTAAAGACCCGACGACGGGCGAGCTGAAAGGCGTTGCAGTCGATCTCGGGAACGAACTCGCGTGGCGGCTCGGCGTGCCGTTCGATCCGGTCGTCTATGCTGGCGTGCCCGCCCTGATCGGCGGCGCGAAGTCCGGTGAATGGGACGTCGTGCTTTTAGGTATCTCCGCCGAGCGCGCGGCGGCAATCGATTTCTCAGCGCCTTACGGGGAGCTCGAAACCGGCTACCTTGTCCGCGCGGGCGTCCCCATCGCCACGGCATCAGATGTAGACAAGGCCGGCGTCCGGGTCGGGGTGCTCGAAAAGGCCATGGCCGACATACTTCTTTCCCGCACGCTAAAGAATGCGATACTGGTCCGCACTACGAGTGTCAATGAACTCTTTGCCTTATTGGGGTCCGGAAAGGCGGACGCGATTGCCACGGGCAAACCAGGCCTCTTTGCCGTAGCTGCGAAGGAGCCGGGCTCGCGAGTTCTCGACGGCCGGATCCTCGTCGAACCGATCGGCATGGGCGTGCCCAAGGGGCGCAACGCCGCCGCCGCTGTGTACCTCGGCAAATTTGTCGAAGACGCGAAAGCGGAGGGGCTGGTCAAGTCCGCGATCGAGCGGGCCGGACTACGCGGCGTAGTCGTCGCTCCACTCAAATGATGCTCTCTAACTTTAGTATATGGACTCCTCCCGCAGGTAAAGGGAAACGACGTAAGTAGCTGGTCGACGCGGGGCTCGGTTGCAGTCGTATATCCGGCATCTGGTGTGAGCCTCTTCGGGCTCGTGCCGACATGGAATCTGCGCACGGGGAGCCACACGTTCGGATCGATCAGGAATCGATCAGCGGAGTTATCGGCTTGGTCCCGTGCCGGTCCGACCTGCGTTGCCATGATGGGCGTCGTCTCTCTTCGCAAACCGCGGTGGGAAATCTCTGGTATCAGTTGCCGATGATTGCCGGCGCCGGCTCGGCGCGGTAGTTCTCGTTCTTCGTCCACACCGCCCAGGCGATGCGGGCGAGCTTGTTGGCAAGCGCGCAGGTGGCCTTGTTGTGGTTGGTGCGCGCCTGCACGGCGAGCGCCCACGCTTTCAGTCTATCGACCGGTCGTCCAGCGCGTCGGGCGACGGTGGCCGAGTGCAGCAGGGAGCGGGCGCCGTGGGTGAGCAGCATCCGGATGTAGCGATCGCCGCGCTTGGAGATGCGTCCGAGGTAGCGCTTCTCGCCGGAGGAGAATTCACGCGGCGTGATGCCGAGGAAGCTCGCGTAGCGACGCCCCGAGTCGAAGCTCTTGGGGTCGCCGACGGCGGCGAGCATGGCGGTGCTGGTCATCAGCCCGATGCCGGGCACGCTGGTGAGAAAGCCGCAGGCGGGACTTTCCTTCGCCAGTGCGGCGAGCTCTTGTTCGAGGCTGCCGATGCGCGCTTCCAGCAGCCGGATCTCCTCGAGCATGAGCCGCATCGGCCCGCGCAGCAGTGCCGGTAGCCCAGAGCGCTCGTCGGCGATGAAGCGCGCGATCTGGGCGATGCCGCGCACGGCCCCCTCGGGCACCACCAGACCGAACTCGCGGCAGAAGCCGCGCAGGGTGTTGATGCGGCTGGTGCGCGTTCGCATCCAGGCGCAGCGCGTGCGGTGAAGCGCCTGCAGGGCCTGCTGTTCGACCGATTTCACCGCCACCGGGCGGATGTCGGCGGCGCGGCAGGCCTCCAGCAGCGCCACCGCGTCGGCCGCATCGGTCTTGTTGCGCTTCACATAGGCCCTGACGTAGTGCGCCGGCAGCAGTCGCACCGCGATTCCGCGCGAGCGCAGCCATCGTCCCCAATGATGCGCGCTGCCGCAGGCCTCCATGACGACGAGATTCACCTCCCGGTTCGCGAACCACCGCTCGAACTGACCCCGCGTGAGCCGATGGCGCTCCAGGACCCGCCAGGACGCATCGGCCACGGCCAGTTGGAAAACGTTCTTTGCCAGGTCCACCGCCACGGTTGTAGCATTCATCTCGGACTCCTCCTGTCGTTTATGCTGAAACCGCCCAAGGCCTCAGCTGGCACCATGATGCCGAATAAAACGCGGGAGGAGTCCATCCCATCATTCGAGCGGACGCGAGTCAGCGTGAGTGGTTTGCCTGTAATGGTGTCGCTGTTCATGCGGTGTCGCGCGCGCCGCTCAACAAGGCGTTAGCTGTCATAGGAAACCTAGGTGTCGACCCTCCCAGATACGATTTCGGTCGCAAAGGACATCATTGTTAGCGTTGCGGCTATTGTGACGGCTTCAGTCGCTGCTTACGGCATTAACAAGTGGCGTCGCGAGCTCTCCGGGAAGGCCCACTACGACGCGGCGCATGGCTTGTTGAAGGCCACCTACAAGCTGCGCGATGCAATAGCGGGAGCGCGGAGCCCGCTCATACTCGCCGGTGAATTCCCTTCCGGCTATGGTGGCGCGATGGCAAAACCATCGAACGATGAAGAGGCTCAGGCTTATGCCTACGTCTATCGCAATCGGTGGAAGCCAATTTGGGACGCCTTAGAGATCTACGACAGTGCAGCTCTAGAGGCCGAAGCGGTTTGGGGCGACCCGGTAAAGTCATCGACCGAACGATTTCGGAGATGCCTTAATACGTTACAAACCTCAAATGACTTCCACGTCGACTACGTTCGATCCGGAGGAACAAATCTCGACAGGGACTTTACGAAAAAGGTTCGTGCCGACATATCGGCTTCGCGCGGCTCAGATGACCCGCTATCCCAAGAGATCCGGGACTCTATTGCGGCGATTGAGGCGCAGGTCAAGCCGGTCCTAAAGCGATGACAGCTAACCCCCGCGTCGAGAACGACGCTCAGCATTCGCACGCGCGTCTCACGCGGACACGTTGAATCTGTAGAAAAAGTCCGGAACTCCTGGGAGAAATCGCCGTACTAACGCTTTGGAAGGGGTCGCGACCCCTCAGCGCGTGGGAGGCGGCGATGGCGCGGTTCAAGCCCTACG
>VGID01000036.1 GCA_016868035.1 Betaproteobacteria bacterium
CAGCGTGGAATCGATCACGGCGAAACTTGCGCGCTGTCGCCAAACGCTCGAACGCATCAAGCCGGGTTGCACCGCGCCACGTAGCAGAAGAAGCAAACGACCAGTCATTTACCGGACACAACACTAGCTCTTCCCCCCTCGCGTGGCGTGGACAGGGCCCGTTTCCGAGTAACCACGCATGATCACGTCACGCAGTATCGCGTCACGCCGGACCAGGTCACGCCGTATCACGTCACGCCTTACTTGATCTGAACGGCCTTGCCCTTCTTCGCCGAGGCGACGATCGCCTCCAGCACCGCGATGCCGTTGACGGCTTCCTCGGGCGCGACAAGAAACGGCTTCTTCTCCTCGACCGCGTCGGCGAACGCCTCGAGCTCGGCCCGTTCCTTGTCCACCGCCGGCAGCTTGGTGGTCTCGGGCGCGCCGTCGAGCCCCTTCGTGATGAGCTCGGTGTCGCCGCGCAGCTCGATCCAGCCCTTCGAGCCGTAGACCGCTACACGGTAGAGATCCCCGGTCGCGAACACGGTGCTGAGGCTGCCGGTCACGCCGTTCGCGAACTTGAGCAGCATCGAGGTGGTGTCGTCCATGTCCACGGCGATCTTCCGGCGGTCGCTGTACGCGTAGACCGTGCTGACCGGCCCCGCAATCTGGATCATGGCGTCAAGCACGTGGATGCCGCGCGCCGTCATGCCGCCGCCCGGCGCCTCCTCGCGGGTCGCGCGCCAGCTTCCCTCCTGCAGGCGCAGCCCGGTGGGCCCGGAATGGGTCGCCTCCATGTGCAGCACGTCGCCGATCTTGCCGGCGCGGATGCGGTACGCCATCTCGATGAAGGAGGGGGCGTGGCGGCGGTTGAATCCGATGCCGAGCGTGATCCCCGCCGCGCGGCAGGCTTCCAGCGCCTTCTCCGCGGTCTTGCGCGTGAGCGTCAGCGGCTTCTCGACGAACACGTGCTTGCCCGCCTTGGCCGCCTGGATGATCTGCTTCATGTGCAGCGAATGCGGCGTGGCGAGGATCACCGCGCCGATGTCGGGATCCTTGAGCACCCTGCCGTAGGAGGAGACGACCTTGATGCCGGTCTTCTGCGAGAATTCCTTGTGCCGCGCGGGCTCGCGCGAGATGCCCTTCACGAGGCGGATCTTGCTGCTCCCCTGCACCGACTCGGCAAGCCGGCTGCCCCAGTTTCCCATCCCGTGGATTGCGGCATTCAACATCGTCGTTCCTTTCGCTCGTTTTTCTCCAAACGCCGAAGATAGCACAGCCGCGCCGGTACCTGCGCCGGCGCGGAAAGAGCGGGCGCCGCGGCGCTACGCGCCCGATCTCACTCGCCGGCCGTGATCCGTGCGGTCCTGATGATGTCGCGCCACTTCGCCTGGTCGGCCTTGATGAACGCCGCGAACCCGGCGGGAGGCGCGCGCGCGGGCACTTCCAGCCCCTGGCTCGCGAGCCGGTCCCGCGTCGCGGGCGCGGCGAGCACGCCGGCGATCGCGGCGTGGATTTTCTCGACGAGCGGCCGCGGCATGCGCGCCGGACCGAAGATTCCGTACCACGTCGCCGCCAAGTAGCCCGGCACCCCCGCCTCGCTGATCGTGGGCACCTCGGGCAGCAGCGACGAGCGCTTCGCCGTGCCCACCCCGAGCACCCGCAGCCGCCCGGCGCGCACGTGGGGAAGGAGCGTCGGCATGCTGCTGATTCCCGCCTGCACCTCGTTCGCGAGCAGCGCGGTGGCAAGCGGCGCCGTGCCCTTGTACGGGACGTGCAGCATTTCGATCTTCGCCATCGAGCGCAGCAGCTCGAAGGCAAGATGCGTCGCGCTGCCCTGTCCGACCGAGCCGTAGGAGAGCTTCCCGGGCTGCGCCTGCGCGAGCGCGAGGAGTTTCTTCACGTCGTCGGCCGGCACGCTCGCGTTCACGAACAGGAAGAACGGGCTGTCCACGACCACGTGCTGGCCCCGGGTTTTCACGAGCGCGTCGCCGACCGTGCGCGCCACGAAATCGGTAGGCCCGCCCGGCGGGAACGTGACGACGAGGCGCACCGGCTTGGTGGGAAACGGCTGCGCGTAGGCCCCTGTCGCTCCTGCCAGCAGAACAGTGAAGCCGACCGCGCGGGTGATCCACGAGAGCAAGCTGTGCGCCATGGCGATCCTCCTCCGGTTGCGGATCGGACGGGCCGCCGCCGTGTCCAGCGGGATGATGGCGCAGATTATAGCGGCGCGACGGCGTCTGCCCTAAGCGGCCGCGTGTTGAGCGGGAGCAAAGCTGTCGGTTCGAATACGCGGACTTATTCCGGCGCTGTGCGTCCGGCCATCGCGGAATTCAGCGGCATCCCTGTTAGCGATGTCCGGCTGGAATTCCGCGACTTAAACCGGCGCGAAGCGTCCGGATTTAACAACTGGTAGGCGGTGGGAGATTCGAACTCCCGACCAACGGATTAAAAGTCCGCTGCTCTACCGACTGAGCTAACCGCCCGGGAAAAGCGGCGAATTCTACCGGCGCGGCTCGCGAGGGTCAACGACAAGTGACGCGGGCGCTAGCGCGCCGCGTCACTCGTAGCTCGTTGCTCGTCGCTCGTGATCGATGAGTAGCGAGTCGCGCGACAGCAACGGGACACACCGTCGAGAAACGAGCAACGAGGGACGAGCGACGGCCTTCAGGCTTGCTGCATCATCCTCCAGTACATGTATTTCATCGTCGCCGCGGCGCCGATCACGATCGCGAAGAAGGTGAGGATCGAGCCGATCGCGAGCGTCGAGACCCCGGTGATCGCCTGCCCGACGGTGCAGCCTCCGGCGAGCGGCCCGCCGATGCCGATCAGCACCCCGCCGGCGGCGTGACTGCGGAAGTCCTGCCACGAGGAAAACCATTCGAAGCGCAGGCTGCGCGAAAAGACCGCGTACAGGAAGGAGCCGCCGATGACACCCGCGAGCGCGAGGATGCCGAAGTTCACCAGCGCGAACCGGGTCGGTTCCATCAGGTAGCGCACGGTGTCGCCCATCGGGTTCATGAACGTGTACGACTGCGCCTGCACCCGGCTCGGCATCTCCTGCGCCATCAGCGCGTATTCCGTCCACGCCTGTCCGAGCGGGCCCGCCGTGATGTACCACCCGCCGACCACGGCGAGGCCCACCACCGCGCCGCCCAGCACGTTGTCGAAGCTGCCGCGAAAATCCGCCGATCTGAACACGAATGCGAGCATGCCGAGCGCGATCAGTGCGGCGATCGCGAGATTGAACTCGCGCGAATACCTGAATCCGAACATGCCGCCGATCAGCGTCCCCGCTTCCTGGTTCGCCACGCCATACTGTCCGAGATTCACGGTGGTCGGCGCGATCCACGGCAGGAACAGCTTTTCGTAGAACGGCGTCCACGTCATCGCGTAGACGGCAATCGCGGCGATGACGAGCACCGTCAGCGACTTGAAATTGCCTCCGCCCACGCGCACCAGCGTCTTGGTGCCGCAGCCGCTCGCGAGCACCATGCCCACCCCGAACAGGAATCCCCCGAGCAGGTTGCGCACCCATGCGAAATTGCCGGTGCGGTAGGGCGGGAACGTCACGCCCGAGAGGTTGAACACGCCGGCGAATTCGAGCGCCGCCACGCCGGCGACAGCGACCGCCATCGAAAACACCCACGCGCGCATGCGCCCGGTGTCACCGATGTTGACCCAGTCCGAGACCGCGCCCATGGTGCAGAAGCTGGTCTTGGCCATAACCGCGCCAAGCACCAGAGAAAGCACGAACACCGCGCTCAACACCTGGTTGTGTACCGTAAATTCCACGCCTTGCTTCCTCCTCGTCTCTGCGCCCTCTACCCCTTAGAGGGAACTGGTCGGCTGCCGTTGCAAATGATCATATTACCCGATTCTGATTCATCGTTGAATACGTTAAGAATCAGTGTCTTGTGTGAGAATCCCCCTCCCCGGCATCGAGGTAGCGCGTCGGATCGGGAAGCCTTGCGGACGCGAACCCTTCGCGGCGCAAGCGGCAAGATTCGCAACGCCCGCACGCGCGCCCTTCCGGGCTCGCCTGGTAACACGACACGGTGAGCACGTAGTCCACTCCGAGCGCCGCGCCGCAGCGGATGATGTCGGCCTTGCCGAGATGGATGACCGGCGTGTGCAGTTGCAGGCTGCGGCCTTCAACCGCCGCTTTCGTCGCGAGATTGGCGAGGGCCTCGAAGGCGCGCATGTACTCGGGACGGCAATCGGGGTATCCGGAATAGTCCACCGCGTTCGCGCCGAAGAAAACGTGCTGCGCGCCGAGCACCTCGGCCCACGCCAGCGCAAGCACGAGCAGGATCGTGTTGCGCGCCGGAACGTAGGTGACCGGGATGCCCGCGCCCGACTTTTCGGGAACGGGGATCGCGGGGTCCGTCAGCGCCGAGCCGCCGAACGCTCCAAGATCGAGCGCGATCACGCGGTGGCCCGCAGCGCCGAGCGCCTGCGCGACGCGCGCTGCGGCGGCGAGCTCGGCGCGATGGCGCTGCCCGTAGTCCACCGTGAGGCAGTGGCACGCGTAGTTCTCGGAGCGCGCGATGGCGAGCGTGGTGGCGGAGTCGAGCCCGCCGGAGAGCAGCACTACAGCCTTGGTCATCGGCTGGAAAACCCAGCAACAATGAAACCGCCGATGAACGCCGACAGTTAATCACGGTAAGCGGTGAACGGTAAGCCGGAAGCAGAAGCTTTGTTTCAGGATTTCTCCGCTCACTGCTCACTGCCCACTGCTCACCGTTTACCTGAGCGTGGCGAGCCGCCGCCTGGCCTTCTCCGCCGCTTCGCTCGCCGGGTAGCGCGTGACCAGGCCGTCCATCGTCTGGCGCGCGCCGGTGATGTCGCCGAGCTCGATCTGGGAGCTCGCGATGTTAAGCAGCGCATCCGGAACGGATGAGCTGTCCGGGAAAGCGGCAATCAGTTTCTGCTGGCTCGCCATCGCGCTCTTGAAATCACGCAGGTTGAAATGGGAGTCCCCGATCCAGTACTGCGCGCGGTGCGCGAGCGGGCTCTTCGGGTACTGCGCGATGAAGTTCTGGAACGCGGCGATCGCACCCTGGTAGTTGCCGATGCGGCGCTGGCCCTGCGCCGCCTCGTAGGCGCGCGCCTCCGCGCCCGCGTCGCCGGGCTGCGCTGCGGCCGCTCCGGGTGCCGGGGATGCTCCGGCCGCCGGAGGGACGGCCGTGGGGGCCGCGCCCGCCGCAGCAGGTTGCTCCAGGCGCTTCAGCCGCGAATCGATGTCCACGTACATGTCGCGCTGGCGCCTCGACGCCATCTGGACTTCGTGCCCGAGGACCTCGATCTGGCCGCGCAACTGCTTGAGGTCCTGGCGCAGCAGCTCGATCTGCTGCGCGAGCTCCAGCACCGGCTGGGTGGCGGCGACCGTCTTGAGCGCTTCCTCCATGCGTCCGAGTCGCGCGGAGAGCGCCTCGTTCTGCTGCACGAGCGCGTCCACGCGCTTTGCCTGCTCGGCGACCTGCTTGCGCGCGACGTCGTCGCCCCCGAAGAACTGCGCTTGAGCTGCAGAGGAAAACGAGATAACTACCGCCGCGCACGCGATCGTCGCGGCGGCCGCAAGTCTACGCCTCTCTCCTCTCGCCTCTCCCCTCACGCCCTACTCGCCTTGATACACCATGTCGGCGCGGCGGTTCTCGGCCCACGCCGCCTCGTCGTGGCCAAGCGCGCGCGGCTTCTCCTCGCCGAAGCTCACGGTCTCGACCTGGTCCGGCGCCGCGCCGAGCAGAGTCATCATCTGCTTCACCGCGTCGGCCCGCCGCTGGCCGAGCGCGAGGTTGTACTCGCGGCTGCCGCGTTCGTCGGCGTTGCCCTCGACGCGCATCTTCGCCGAGCGGTTCTGCTGCAGGTACTTGGCGTGCGCCGTGATCATGGGCTTGAACTCGTCCTTGACCAGGTTCGAGTCGTAATCGAAATAGACGCTGCGCCGGGACAGGATGCTCTTCGGGTCCGTGAGCGGGTTCACCGCGACCGGCTTTTCAACCAGCGGCTTCGTCGCGATCCCCGGGTCCGGCTTGGGTTTGGGCTTGGGCGCATCCGGCACGCCGACCGTTGGCTTGCGGTCCTCGACCGCCGCGCCTTCCTGCTCCTTGGTGGGTGCAGTGCCGCACGCGGCCAGTACACCGAGCATCCATACGCTCAACAACAGTCTCTTCATGGCGTCAACTCCTTGTCTCTGGTCAAATTCACTGCTTCAACAACGGCCCCCATGCCGGCTCGCGCACGTCTCCGGCATCGGCGGTCAGGCGCTGCTGGACCCTCCCGTCGCTCGAGACGGCAGCCAACACGCCCCGCCCCCTCGCCCCGGATGCGTAGAGGATCATCCTCCCGTTCGGCGCGAAACTCGGCGACTCGTCCAGCCCGCCGTTGCTCAGCACCTGCACCTGGCGCGTGGTGAAGTCCTGCACCGCCACGTTGAACCGCCCCCCGCTGCGCTGTATGAACGTAAAGCTCCTGCCGTCGGGGCTATGGCGCGGGGTGACGTTGTAGCCGCCCTCGAAGGTGAGCCGCTCGGGCTGCCCACCCGTTACCGGCACGCGGTAGATCTGCGGGCTGCCGCCGCGGTCGGAGGTGAAGATCACGTGGCGGCCGTCGGGCGAGAAGTTGGGCTCGGTGTCGATCGCCAAGCTGTGCGTGAGCCGCGTGAGCCCGCTGCCGTCCGCATTGATGATGTAGATCTGCGAGCCCCCGTCCTTGGTAAGCACCACGGCGAGGCGCTTGCCGTCCGGCGACCAGGAGGGCGCGCTGTTGCTGCCCCAGAAATTGGCCACCGCCTGGCGCGCGCCGGTCGTGAGCGACTGCACGTAGACGACGGGCTTCTTCTGCTCGAAGGACACGTAGGCGAGCCGGGTGCCTTCGGGCGACCAGGCCGGGGAAATGATCGGCTCGTTGGAGCCCAGCACGGTCTGCGCGCCGTACCCGTCGGCGTCGGCGACCTGCAGCTCGAAGCGGCTGCCGCGCTTCACGACGTAGGTGATGCGGGTGCTGAACACGCCCACGTCGCCGGTGAGCTTCTCGTAGATCATGTCGGCGATCCGGTGCGCCACCAGCCGCAGGTTGTCCTCGCGCGCGAAGTACACGAAGCCCGCGAGCTGCGTCTGCTTGACCACGTCCATCAAGCGGAAGCGCACGTCGTAGCGCCCGTCCGGCAGCTTCGAGACGCTGCCGATGACCATGACGTCGGCGCCCCTCGCGCGCCATATGGGATAGTTGATCTGCTCCGGCTCGTGCGGAAGCGGGTTGACCCCGCCGGCATCCACCAGCCTGAACAGCCCGCTCCGCGCGAGGTCGGCGGCGGTCACCGGGCTCACCCGCTGCGCCAATCCTTCCTCCGCGCGGAAAGGTACGATCGCGATCGGGACCTGGTTCGCGCCGCTGCCGATGATTTCTATGGTGAGGGCGGCGCGCGCCGCGGGCAGCAGCGCAAGGGAGAGCACAAAGACGACAGCGCAGACAAATAGCCTGTCGGTTCTCATGTGCCGTAATTATAACCGGTCTGCATTGGATACATGCGCCCTGGTTCACGGTGTCGCCGGCCGGCGACAGCGCGCGACGGTCCGTCGCCGGCTTATTCTTTGGGCCGGAATTTGAGATTGAGTTCCCGGAAATCCTTGAACAGCGCCGGATCCGGCGGCAGCGGCAGCGGCTGCGCGCGCAGGATCGCCCGCTCGACCGCGCCGTCCCACGCGGCCACCGCGCTGCCGCGCTTGAGCTTCACGCCCAGCACCTCGCCCCCGGGCAGCAGCACGACATCGAACTCGACCTCCGGGTTGCCCTGCAGGTTTGGCGGCTCGATGATGAAGCGCTTGATCTTCTCGGCGATGCGCCGCTTGTATTCGTCGATGACCTTGGCCTGCGCCGCGGCTTGCTGCGCCGCGATCCGCTGCAGCGCTTCCGCCTGCTCCCGCGCGAATTGCTGCGCTTCCGCCTCCTTCGCCTTCTGCTCCTTCAACGCAGCGAGCCGCGTCTTTTCCTCCTCGCGCTTCTTCTTCTCGGCGAGCTCCTGGTCTTTCGCCTTGCGCTCCTTCTCCTTTTTCTCCTTGAGCGCGATGTCGGGCTTCACCGCCGGTTTGGGCTCGGCCTTGGGCACGGGTTTCGGTTCGGCCTTGGGCGCGGGCTTCGGCGGCGCCGGCTGGGGCTTCACTTCCGGCGGCAGGGGCGCCTCCACCTTCGGGGCGGGAAGCGGCGGCAAACTCGCCCAGAGCTCGGCCACGACGGTGTCGCTCGAGCGCTGCTTCTGCCAGCTCACGCCGAACACCAGCAGCGCGAAGAACATCGCGTGCATCGCCAGCGCGAGCGCGCCCGAAACGGTCTTTTCGCCACGCGTGGTGTAGCGGTCCGCGGTCACGGCGAGCGCGGCTTGGCGAGCAGCCCGACCTTGGCAACCTGGTGCTGCTGCAGCATGTCCATGACTTCCAGCACCGCCTCGTAGCGCACGTCCTTGTCGGCGGCGATCACCACGGGCTGCGCGGGGTGCTGCTTCTGCTTCTCGCGGATCGCGGCGAGGAGCTCGTCGCGCGTGACCCTGCGTTCCTCGCCGGTGCGGCTGCGGTCCCGCAGCCAGAGCGTCTGGTCGGTGCGGACCGACACCTCGAGCGGCGCGATCGGCGGGTCGGCGGTCTTGCCCACCTGCGGCAGCTCGATCTGCCCCGGATTGATCAGCGGCGCCGTGATCATGAAGATGACCAGCAGCACCAGCATCACGTCGATATAGGGCACGACGTTGATCTGGTTCATGAGGCGCCGTCCGCTACGCAGCTCGATCAGCATGTTTTCAACTCCGTAAACGGTAAACGGTAAGCGGTAAGCGGTCGGTCACGCGCTAGTCAGGCGGCCAGTCATCCTTTCCTTGCTCATCCTCCGCTCACTGCTCACCGCTCACTGCTTACCATGTGTTGTCAATGCGCCTGGCGCTGGAGGATGTTCGAAAACTCCTCCATGAACGAGTCGAAGCGCGTGGCGAGCCGGTTGAGGTCGCCGGCGAAGCGGTTGTAGGCGACCACTGCGGGGATCGCCGCGAACAGGCCCATCGCGGTCGCGATCAGCGCTTCCGCAATGCCGGGCGCGACGTGCCCGAGAGTCGCCTGCGCCACGTTCGCCAGGCCCCGGAACGAGTTCATGATTCCCCATACGGTGCCGAACAGCCCCACGTACGGGCTCACCGAGCCCACCGATGCAAGAAACGACAGGTACGCCTCCAGCCGGTCCATCTCGCGCTGGTAGGTCGCGCGCATCGCGCGGCGTGTCCCGTCCATGACGTCGCCGACGTCCATGCCGGGCTGCTTGCGCAGCTTCATGAACTCGCGGAAGCCGGACTCGAAAATGCGCTCCATCCCGCCCGCGGTATCGCGCGAGGTGACCGCCCGCTGGTAGAGCTCGTTCAGATCCGCCCCGCCCCAGAAATCCTTCTCGAAACGGTCGGCGAGCCGCGAGGCGCGGTTGAAAGTGAACACTTTGACGAAGATGTAGTACCAGGAGAGCATGGACGCGAGCAGCAGCCCGAGCATGACGAGCTGCACCAGCACGCTCGCGTTGGCGATGAGGCTTACTACGGACATGTCCTGCGCGACGGTCGGGTTCACGTGTGGTTTCCTATTTTTTCCATCACGGCCTTCGGTATTCTAACGGGCCTGAATGACGCCGTGTTGACGCAAGCGATCCTCATGCGCGCCGTCACGAGCTCCTCGCCGCGGCGCAGGGCGCGCTGCGCGAGCATGATCACGCTTGCCCCGATCTCGAGCGGCTCCACGGTCAACTCCAGCACGTCGTCGAAACGCGCCGGCTGCAGGTACTCGACCGAGAGCGAGCGCACCACGAACGCGACCTTGTGCTCCGCCGCCAGCGCCGCCTGCTCGAAGCCCCGCGCCCGCAGCCATTCCGTGCGCGCGCGCTCGAGAAAGCGCAGGTAATTCGCGTAGTAGACGACCCCTCCGCTGTCCGTGTCCTCGTAATACACCCGTATCGGCCACGTGAACGCCGCCGCGCCGGGATTCCTGGCGGCAGTCATGCGAAGCAGCGGCGGCAGGGTAAAGGGTAAGCGGCAAGCGGTAAGCGGCTAAAAAACTTTAGGGCCGCGAAATCGAAAGCCCGCTCACCGCTCACTGCTCACCGCTCACTGACTTGTTGTCCCACAAATCGCTGCTGCCGAGCCGCGCGGGCTGCGCGAGCCCGAAGTGGCGAAAGGCCGTCACGGTCGCCATGCGCCCGCGGGGAGTGCGCTGCAGATAGCCCTGCTGGATGAGATAGGGCTCGAGCACGTCCTCGATGGTATCGCGCTCTTCCCCGATCGCGGCGGCGAGGTTGTCCACGCCCACGGGCCCGCCCGCGAACTTCTCGATCACCGCGAGGAGCAGCTTGCGATCCATCACGTCGAGGCCCACCGGATCGACGTCGAGCATCTTCAGCGCGGAATCCGCCACCTCGCGCGTGACCCGCCCCCCTGCCCTGACCTGCGCGTAGTCGCGCACGCGCCGCAACAGGCGGTTGGCGATGCGCGGCGTGCCCCGCGAGCGTCCGGCGATCTCTTGCGCCCCCTCCGCGTTCACTTCCACTTCGAGCAGCCGCGCCGAGCGTTGCACGATGCGCTGGAGCTCCTCGGCCGAGTAGAACTCAAGGCGCGCGACGATGCCGAAGCGGTCGCGCAGCGGGTTGGTCAGCATGCCGGCGCGCGTGGTGGCGCCGACGAGCGTGAACGGCGGCAGGTCGAGCTTGACCGAGCGCGCCGCCGGCCCTTCGCCGATCATGATGTCGATCTGGAAGTCCTCGAGCGCCGGGTAGAGGATTTCCTCGACCACGGCGGACAGCCGGTGCACCTCGTCGATGAAGAGCACATCGTTCGGCTCGAGATTGGTGAGGATCGCGGCGAGGTCGCCCGGGCGCTCGAGCACCGGGCCCGAAGTGTGGCGCAGGCTCACGCCGAGCTCGCGGGCGATGATATGGGCGAGCGTCGTCTTCCCCAGACCCGGCGGGCCGAACAGCAGCACGTGATCGAGCGCTTCCCCGCGCTTGCGCGCCGCTTCGATGAAAATCGAGAACTGGCCGCGGAGCTTCTCCTGGCCGATGTATTCCTCGAGCAGCTTCGGCCGCAGCGAGCGCTCGAAGGCCTCTTCCTGGGGAGTCGCCGGCGCAGCGGAGATCAGGCGGTCGGTTTCGATCATCTGAAAGGATTGAGGACTGAGGATCGAGGATTGAGGGAACGTCGCCGCGCGCCACGCATTTCGCCGCCCTCGTCAATTCCAGCCAGCGCCGGGCATGCGCGCTCGGCGTTCAATGTCGGAGGCCTTCCGCAGGCCGTACCAGCGTTTCCGGCTGCATCCACGTCACCAACTGCTCGCAAAGCACGATCCAGTCAGACGTTTGTGGAACCCACCTCAACCCACAATCCTCGATCCTCAATCCTCAATCCTAAGTCTTGGAAAGAAGCTTGAGCGCCTGCCGGATTCCGTCGGCAACGGTTGCGCCGGCGGGCAGCTGCTTCACAGCCCACGCCGCCTCGCGGTCATTATAGCCCAGCGCCAACAGCGCATTCGTGATGTCGCCGGCCTCTCCATCGGCGCGCGCCGCCGCGGGAGCGGCGAGCACGCCAAGCTCGAGCTTGTCGCGCAGCTCGAGCAGAAGTCGCTCCGCCGTCTTCCGGCCGATGCCGGGAACCTTGATGAGCCGGTCGGCGTCCTGCGTCGTCACCGCCTCGCGCAGGTCGGCGACCGAGAGCCCCGAGAGCACCGCGAGCGCGGTGCGCGCGCCCACCCCGGAAATCCGGAGCAGCTGCCGGAACGCCTGGCGCTCCGGCTCCGTCGCGAATCCGTAGAGGTGCTGCGCGTCCTCGCGCACCACGAGGTGGGTGAGCAGGATGACTTCCGCGCCGGTCGCGGGCAGCTGATAGAACGTGCTCATCGGCACGTCCACCTCGTAGCCCACGCCGCGCACATCCACCAGGATCTGCGGCGGGTGCTTGGCGACGAGCGTGCCGCTGATGCGCCCGATCATGTTCGAAAGGCGTGACGAGTGACGGGTGACGACTGACGGGTCGCCGCCGCTTGGCGGCGTGCAAGTGTGCTCGTGTATCGCAACTCTACGAATACGCAGATTCCGCGCCCGCCTCCCCGCACCCCGTTTGTTCCCGGTTTCATCTGACGAGCCGTCCCCTCTTCATGCGGAAACCCGCGGTGGCAAGGCGCCCGAGCCCCTGCCCGCCGTGCGCGTGGCAGACCGCGCACGCGAGCGCGTCGGCGGCATCCGCGCTCGGGTGGCCCCCGAGCTTCAGGAGACGCCGCACCATCTCCTGCACCTGTTCCTTGCGGGCGTGTCCGTTGCCCACAACAGCCTGCTTCACCTGCAGCGCAGTGTACTCGGCAACCGGCAGGGCGTGCATCACCGCCGCGCAGATCGCGGTGCCGCGCGCCTGCCCGAGGAGGAGCGTCGTCTGCGGGTTGGCGTTGACGAAAACTTTTTCAAGAGCGACCTCGCCCGGCCCGTAAGCGGCGATCACCTCGTTCAGGCCGTCCAAGATGCTCTTGAGGCGCTGCGCGAGCCCGCCGTCCGGCGTGCGGATGCGCCCGCTCGTCACGTAGGAAAGGGTGGCTCCGCTCTTGTCAAGGACACCGTATCCGGTGACGACGAGGCCCGGATCGATTCCGAGGATGCGCACTTGCGGGGATGAAGAGGATCGAGGATTGAGGATTGAGGATTGAGGTTCGGGAGCTGGGGATCGGGGCGCATCCTTCGCACGCCCCTTGCGGAACACGGCGACGCAAAACCGGGATGATTTGCGCGCCACCTCCTACCTCGCGATCCCCATTCCTCGATCCTCAATGCTGACCTCGGTGCGTCATGCCGCCTCCAGCACCGCCGTAGTATAGACCTCCTGCACGTCGTCGATCGCTTCCAGCGCGTCGAGCAGGCGCTGCATGCGCGCGCTGTCCTCGCCCGCCATCACGTTCTCCGCAGTCGGCTTGAACGTGATCTCCGCCAGTTCCGCCTTGAGGCCGGCCTTCTCCAGCGCCGTCCTCACCGCGACGAAGCTGGCGGGCGCGGTGATCACCTCGATGCTGCCATCGTCGTTGGTGACCACGTCCTCGGCTCCGGCTTCGATCGCCGCGTCCATGAGCTTCGCCTCGTTGGTGCCGGGCGCGTACACGAGCTGCCCGCAGTGCTTGAACAGGAAGGCAACCGAGCCTGCGCCGCCGAGGTTGCCCCCGTTCTTCGTGAAGGCATGGCGCACGTCGGCCACCGTACGCGTCTTGTTGTCGGTCATGCAGTCCACGATGACCGCGGCGCCGCCGATGCCGTAGCCCTCGTAGCGCACTTCCTCGTAGTTGACCCCTTCGAGCCCGCCGGTGCCGCGCTTGATCGCGCGCTCGACGTTCTCCTTGGGCATGTTGTTGTCGTAGGCCTTGTCCACGGCGAGCCGCAATCTCGGATTGGTCGCGGGGTCGCCGCCGCCAAGGCGCGCGGAGACGGTGATCTCCTTGATCAGGCGAGTGAAGATCTTGCCGCGTTTCGCATCCTGCCGGTTCTTGCGGTGCTGGATGTTCGCCCACTTGCTGTGCCCTGCCATGTTCCTGCCCCTGCCGACTGCAAACTGCGCGACTAAGTGGTTAAAATAACGCGAATTTTATCACGCGGAGGCGCCATGGCTGAACCGCTGCTCGTCGCGAAATCGAAGATCGCGCTCTCCCTGCTGCCGGGGTTCGCGAACCGCCATGGCCTCATCGCCGGGGCGACCGGGACCGGCAAGACCGTCACCCTGCAGCGGCTGGCGGAGGGCTTCAGCCGCATCGGCGTGCCGGTGTTCATGGCCGACGTGAAGGGTGATCTCGCGGGGCTTTCGCAGGCGGGCGAACTCAAGGGGCGCGTGAAGGAGCGCATCGAGCAGCTGCGGATCAAGGACTTCGCGTGCGAGGCCTGCCCGGTGGTGTTCTGGGACGCCTACGGCGCGCAGGGGCACCCGGTGCGCACCGCCGTCTCCGAGATGGGGCCGCTGCTGCTTTCCCGCATGCTGGGGCTCAACGAAACGCAGGCAGGCGTGCTCACGCTCACCTTCAAGATCGCCGACGACAACGGGCTGCTGCTGCTCGATCTCAAGGACCTGCGCGCGATGCTCCAGCACGTGGGCGACAGCGCGAAGCAGTTCACCACGCAGTACGGCAACATCTCGTCCGCCTCGATCGGCGCGATCCAGCGCGGGCTGCTCACGCTCGAGAGCCAGGGCGGCGACAGGTTCTTCGCCGAGCCGGAGCTCAACATCGCCGATCTCATGCAGACCGACGCGAAGGGGCGCGGCGTAGTCAACATCCTCGCCGCCGACAAGCTCATGAGCGCGCCCAAGCTCTACTCCACGCTGCTGCTGTGGCTGCTCGCGGAACTCTTCGAGAAGCTGCCGGAAGTCGGCGATCCCCCGAAGCCCAAGCTCGTCTTCTTCTTCGACGAGGCGCATCTCCTCTTCAGCGACGCGCCCGCGGCGCTGCTCGAGAAGATCGAGCAGGTGGTGCGGTTGATCCGCTCGAAAGGAGTCGGGGTCTATTTCGTCACGCAGAACCCGCTCGACATCCCCGACACCGTGCTCGGGCAGCTCGGCAACCGCGTGCAGCACGCGCTGCGCGCCTTCACGCCGCGCGACCAGAAGGCGGTCAAGTCCGCGGCGAGCACGCTGCGCGCGAACCCGAAGCTCGACGTCGAGAGCGCGATCACCGAGCTCGGAGTGGGCGAGGCGCTGGTCTCGCTGCTCGACGAGAAGGGCCGCCCCACCGTCGTCGAGCGCGCCTTCGTCGTGCCCCCCGGCACGCGCATCGGGCCGATCACCGCGCAGGAGCGCGAGAGCCTGATGAAGTCGTCCATGCTCGCGGGCGTCTACGACAAGGTCGTGGACCGCGAGTCGGCGTACGAGATGCTCGCGAAGAAAGCCGCCGCCCCTGCCGAGCAGGCCGGCGCCCTGGGCGGGCTGCTCGGTGGCGCGAAGGGCGGCGGGCGCCAGCGCGAGGGGCTCGTCGAAGCCTTGACGAAGAGCGCCGCGCGCGCGGTGGGATCGTCGATCGGCCGTCAAATCGTCCGCGGAGTACTTGGAAGCATCTTCGGCGGCGGACGGAAGCGATAACCGGCTCACTCCACGGTCACCCGGACGATTTTCTCCGTCTCCGCGGTCGCATCCCCGCGCGCGGTGCGCACGTTCCGAGTTCAAAGTTCCGCGTTCGAGTCTGTGGCAATCCCGATATCATGAACCCTGAACCCGGAACACCGAACGCAGAACCCAAACGGGGCCCCTGCTCCGCGCTCCGACGTCCTACAGTCCGCGGGATGTTGAGCAGCATCTTCGGTGGCGGCAAGCGGCGGTAAGCCGCGGCGTTGAAGCGAGAGACGCCGGGCGATAGACGATAGACGGAGCAGACCGAGAGACGCTTGGCGATAAACGAAAGACGGAAGACTTACTAAGACCGATTCCCTCCTCCCGTCTCTCGTCTCTCGTCTCTCGTCTCTCCTCTCTGCTCTCTCCTCTCACTGCTCCGGCTTGATGCCCGCGTCCTTGATGACCTTGCTCCACTTCTGCATCTCGGCTCTCAGAAAGGCCGCGAATTCCTTCGGCGTGCTCCCCACCGGCTCCGCGCCGTCGAGCTGGAAGCGCTGCGCGACGTCCGGCTCGCGCACGATGCGTGCGACTTCCGCCGAAATCTTGTTGACGATGACCGGCGGGACGCCCGCGGGCGCGACCATGCCCTGGAACGCCTCCGCGCGATAACCGGGCAGGGTCTCGCCGATCGTGGGCACGTCGGGCATGCTCGGCTGCCGCCTGACGCTGGTGATCGCGACCGCGCGCAGCTTGCCGGCCTTGATGTGCGGCGCGGCCGATATCGTCGTCGTGAAGAGCATGCTGACGCGCCCTCCGAGGACGTCGGTCACAGCGGGCGGGATGCCCTTGTAGGGCACGTGGATCATGCTGACGCCCGCCAGGCGCTGGAACATCTCGGCCGAAAGATGGGGCGCGGAGCCGGCGCCGGAGCTCGCGAACGTCAGCTCGCCCGGCTTGGCCTTCGCCGCCGCAATGAGGTCCTCGACGGATTTCGCCGCGAAGGATGGCGCCACGACGATCACGTTGGGCTGCGAGTTCAACTGCGTGACCGGCGTAAAATCCTTGAAAGGGTCGTAGGGCAGCTTGGGATGCAGGCCCGGGTTGATGGCGAACGTCGTCGTGATCATCAGCAGGGTGTAGCCGTCCGGCGCGGCCTTCGAGGCGATTTCCGTCCCGACGATGGTCGCCGCGCCGGGGCGCGTATCGACCACGATGTTCTGTCCCCATTTCTCGGTGAGCTTCTGCCCGATCAGCCGCGTGCTGATGTCGAGCCCGCCGCCCGGCGCAAACGGCACGATCACGCGGATCGGCCGGCTGGGATAGTTGGCGGCGTCCTGGGAAAAGGCAGCCGTGGAGAGCGCCGCCAGTGCAATCGCCGGAATAAGAAGAAGTCTCATACCGGGTGTCCGCCGCGGGCGCCGTCAATCCGCCCGTATGCCCACGTCTTTCACCCACTTCGCCCAGGTCCGTACATCGTTTGCGAGCTGCTTGTTCAGGGCCTGGGGAGAGCTGCCCACGTACTCCGCGCCCATCTCGGTGAGCCGCTTCTGCACGTCCGGCCGCTTGAAGACCTTTACCGCCTCGGCGTTGAGCTTGTTGACGATAGCCGCCGGGGTCCCGGCGGGCACGATCACGCCATACCACTCCCGGATGTCGAGCCCGAGGGGCGGCGGCACGCCGGCTTCCGCCATGGTCGGCGTCTCGGGCAGCGCCGGCATACGGCTTACGCTCGTCACGGCGAGCGGCCTGATCCGCTTCGCGCTGATGAGAGGCACCGCCGAGGGCATCGAAGTGAAGCCGAAGGTGACCTCGCTGGCTGCGAGTGCCGCCATGGCAGGACCCGCCCCCTTGAACGGGACGTGGATCATGTCCGTGCCGGTCAGGCGCTTCAGCACTTCGCCGGAAAGATGATGAAGGGATCCTGGTCCGGAAGACGAAAACGTGACCTGGCCGGGCTTTTCCTTGGCCATGCGGATCAAGTCCTGCAACGTTTTCGCCGGCGAGCCCTGGGGCACCACGATGACGTTCGTCACCCACACGAGCAGCGAAACGCCCGTGAAATCCCGCACCGCATCGTAGGGAAGCTTCTCGTACGTGCTGGCGCTGATGGTGTACGGTCCGCTCGGCACCATCATGATCGTATAGCCGTCCGGGGATGCCTTCGCGACCAGCGCCGCCGCAATCGTCCCGCTTGCGCCACCGCGGTTGTCCACCACCACCGGCTGGCCGATCTGCTCGGGCATGTGCTGCTGCAGGATCCGCGCGAGGATGTCGGTCGCGCCGCCCGGCGGGAACCCGACCACGAGCCGGATCGGGCGTTCCGGGTAATTGGGCACAGAGCCGCCCTGCGCGTGCGCAGGCTGTGCGGCCACAGCCACGGCGGCGAGCAGTACTGCAAAGACCGTTTCTCCTTTCATGACTCGCTCCTTTCCGGAAAGACGCATTATAAGCCGAGCACCCGTTTCTTCACCGCTTCCGGCGCGCCCTGGAGGTCCATGTCCTTGAGCGACGGCCCGCACCGCCAGGGGTCGACGCCGAGCAGCGCGCCGAGGATCTCCGCGAAGCCGCGGTGCAGCGGCACCGCGATCCCCGCCTGCTCGGCAAGCTGCACGCACGGCACGATAGCATAGGGCAGGTCCACCGATTCCCACTCGCGCCAGATATCCGGCTGGAAGGGCGGGAACGACTTGTAAACGGGATTCTGCATCGCTTCGTAGAAGCTGCCGCTCCTGAACCCGTAGTACTGCTCGATCGCTTTCGCCATCGGCGTGTGCCCGACGCCATAGGCCTCGCACACGAGCTTGCGCTCGGCGTCGAGCGCGTCACCGAGCACGCCCGCCGCGGGCACGACGCCATCCTGGTAGAAGGCGAACTTCCTGCCCTCGAGCTTCGCGCGCTCCATGGCGCCGATGTTCGGCAGCACCATCGCCGGATGCACGATCAGGTTCAGGTTCTCGAGCCCGGTCTCGAGCACTGACGACGCCGCTCCGAAGTCCGGAAACAGCGGCTTGAGGACCGCGAGCGCTTCGTCCGAACGCGAAGCCGGCACGGTGGCGATCCGGATGCCCTTGCGCAGCCCCTTCGGCGTCACCACGGTGCCGTCGATCCGCGCGGCATGCGTGGGCGCGGGCGCCTCGGTCACGATCACGTCTTCGCGGCCCGCCTTGCGCAGGGGGGGCGTCAGGCGCGCGGCCGGCCAGTAACCGTGGCTCTGGACGTGCACCACTGCGCCGCGCGCGAGCTCGGGGATCATCGCGGAGAATTTCTGCTCGAGCTGATGCATGTCCACTTCGATCAGCACTGCCCCGGCGTCCTCGAGCGCCTCGCGGGTGGTGTCGCACACCTTGCCGAGCCTGGCGAAGCCGGTCTTCTTCGAGACGAGGTGCCTCGCCTCGCCCTCGACGGTGAACCCTCCCGCCTTGCGCACTGCCGGGAGCTGATCCTTCTGCTCCGGGAACACCGTGAAGCGCACTTCGTGGCCCGACAGAGCGAGGTCCGACGCGCACACGGCGCCGATCGCGCGCGCGGTATTGCCGATGACTGCGACTCTCGACATGAACCTCACCCGTACCGCTTTGCGGGACTCCAGCCGTAGGCCTTCGCGCAGGCGCCGCCCATCAGCATCGCGCGCTCGCTGTCGCTGAGGCGCTCGGTCTCGAGGAAGGGCTTCACCGCCTGCTCATAGTTGACGACCGCGAAGGCGCGCGTCCAGTCGGTACCCCACAGGCAGCGCTCGAAGCCCCATGCGTCGAACAGGCGCGCGAGCGGGTCCCAGATGTCCGGGAAGGGATACGGCTCCTTTGAAAGCGTGCAGGCGCCGCTCACCTTGATCACCGCGTTCTTGTGCCTGGCGAGATCCAGCACTTTCGGCAGCTCCGCCCAGGGCTCGGGCGGCGCGGGCAGCGTGCGCGGCTGCAGGATCCCCAGGTGATCGATGATGAACCGCGTGTCGGGATGGCGGTCGATCAGCGCCGTGCCCCGCTCCAGGTTGCCCCAGCACAGGATGTTGACCGGAAAGTCGTGCCGGACCGCTTCGCGCAGGACCCGGTCGAGGCCGGCGTCGCTCGGATTGCGTCCGGGCTCCCTCGTCACGATGACCCGGATGCCCACCGCGCCGGGCTGTTTCTTCCACTCGGCGATGTGCTCGGCCACCGCGGGATCGTCCGGGTTCACGGGCTTGACGAGGGCGAACCGGCCGGGGTGCTTGCGCTGCACCTCCACCGCATAGCTCGCGTCGTAGCCGTAGAGAGAGAACGCGGAGATGAAGATCGCGCCGTCGATCCCGAGCTTGCCCATCGCCGCCACGGTCTCGTCGCCCGTGGCGCTCGGAGGCCTGTTGGGCACATTGAGCCACGGCCGCTTCGGCGTGTTCGCCTCGTAGGCGTGGACCTGCGAATCGATGATCAGCATTGCTAATGCTCTAATGGACAGGATTAACAGGATTCACAGGATTGGATCAAAAATCCAAGACCGCATCGGGTCCGGTTTCGCTTGAATCCTGTTAATCCTGTAAATCCTGTCCATTCAGCTTGGCTTGGGCGCCAGGACGAGATTCTTCAACGCCGCGGCGCGCACCAGCGACAGCCACACGTAGGCGAGCACGATCGCCGCGCCTCCCGCGAGCGCGAGCCGCGGGCCCACCCACTCGCCCGCGGTATTCAACAGGAAGCCGCTGAAGAACATCAGGCTCCAGACCAGCGCGAACACGCTCATCACCCGCCCGCGGTACCGGTCCTCGACCAGGGTCTGCAGCACCACCTGCACGCAGGCCACGAAGTAGCCGTGGCCCAGGCCGGCGACGAGGATCGCGCAGAAGGAAACCCAGTACCAGTCGCTGAAGGCGAGGCCGATCAGCGCCACGTTATAGGCGGTGAGCGCGCCCACCATCAGGTTCCGCGGCGACAGGCGCGCCTGCAGCCAGCCATAGGAAGAAAAGCCGGCCAGGGAGCCGATGCCGGCGGCGGAGGCGAGAATGCCGAGACCCCTTGAGTCGACCTGCAGGACATCCTTGGCGAATACCGGAAGCATGTGGATGAAGCCCATCGCCAGGGTCGCATTGAGCAGCGCCGCGGCGATCGCCTTGGCGAATGCCTCGTTGGCGCGTATGTAGCGCACGCTCTCCGTAAAGTTGCTGAGCAGGCTACCATGCGGACCCGCAACGCTGTGCGCGGGGCGGACCAGGAACAGCACCGCGATCATCGTGCTGACCGCCGCCGCGCACACGAGAAAAGTGGCCGGAGCGCCGGCCGCCGCGATGAGAAAACCCGCGATCGAGGGGGCGATCACGCGGCTGCTGCCGAATGCCATGGAGATCAGCGGCACCGCGGAGCGCAACAGCGGGCGGGGCAGCAGGCGCGGGAAGAACGACGAGCGCGCGGGCTCGTCGATGGCGGCCGACAATCCCCACAGAAATGCTCCGAGCGCGAGGTGCCACAACTGCGCCACGCCGAGCAGCGTCGCCGCGCCCACCATGATCATGGCGAGCGCGGCATTGGATCTGCGCGACGCCGATGAGCCGGCGCGCATCGATGCGATCAGCCAGAACGCCGCCCAGCAGCGTCAGGGTGAACTGGGGCACGAAACCGCAAAGAAAGATGAAGCCCAGCTGCGCCTGCGATCCCGTGATCTCGAAGGTGAGCCAGCCCAGCGTAAAGGCAAACATGTGCTGGCCGACGACCTGCGCGACCAGGGCCAGCCAGTAGAGGCGAAAGTCGCGCGCCTTCAGCGCGAGAAGGGGGTTGGCTTTGTCTTCCACGAAGGATGCGGTTCGTGTTGTCACTCCAAGCTTACCGCACGGCGGCCTGCAAGAACGAATTGAGCGATTCAGGTACCAGACCGCCGGCTGTGCGCGTCACCGGCGGTCGTCTCCCGCAAGCGGGGCCCGTGCTCAACACTGTGCCCGGCAGGTACAATTCGCGTCAATTCCAATGGATGAACCGTGGCCCGGTGCCGTAATTCTGCCGCCATGATCGCGCGGAGCCCGCGTTGAGCCAGGCCGACGCCAGGCGCGGATGGATCGTCGCGGGCGTGCTGCTCGCGGTGGCGGGCACGATATTCTTCTCCGCCCGCCCCATCTTCATCAAGCTCGCCTACGCCTACGTCACCGACCCCGTCACGCTGCTCGCGCTGCGCATGATCTTCGCGGTCCCGTTCTTCTTCGTGGCGGCGCTGTGGGCGCGTGGGCGCGAAGCGCACCGGCCGCTCTCGCGCCGGGAGCTCGCCGCCGTGATCGGGCTGGGGCTGCTCAGCTACTATGCGGCGAGCTTTCTCGACTTCCTGGGCCTGCAGTACATCTCCGCCGGGCTCGGGCGGCTGCTGCAATTCCTCTACCCGACGATCGTGGTGGTGCTCTCGGCGCTGTTTCTCGGCAAGCGCGCCACGGCGCGCGATCTCCTCGCGCTCGGGCTCAGCTACGCCGGGCTGGTGCTGGTCTTCTGGCATGCGATCGGCGGCGAGCAGGTGAATTTCTGGCTCGGCGCGGGGCTCGTGTTCGGCGGCGCCGTCTGCTACGCGGTCTATCTGGTCGCGGGCGCCGAGGTGGTCGGCCGCGTGGGATCGGTGCGCTTTACCGCCTACGCGATGGCGGCGGCGAGCGTGGCGTGTATCGTGCAGTTCTTCCTGCTGCGCCCGCTCTCGGCGCTGGATCTGCCGGCACCGGTGTACGGCTACGCGCTTGCGATGGCGCTGGTGAGCACGGTGATCCCCTCGTTTCTGATCGCGGAGGCCCTGCGGAGGATTGGCGCGAACACGGTGTCCATCATCGGCGCGCTCGGGCCGGTCACCGCCATCGCGCTCGGGTACCTGGGGCTCGACGAGATCATGACGCCGTTGCAGATCGCCGGTACGGTTTTGGTGCTGGTCGGGGTGGTGGTGATCAGCCTGAAGCCGCGCGCGGCAACGGCATGACTGCGCCGGCTGAGGGACGAGGGATGACGTCAAGCCCTCTCTCGCCTTCTGCCTTCCGCCTTAATCGGATTAGAATGGTATCCGCCGCATACGCACCGTAATGCTCGCAGATGGGAAAACTGACGACCCGCGTGCTCGACACCGTCGCCGGCAAGCCCGCCGCGGGCGTGGCCGTCGAGCTCTACCGGTGCAACGCGGCGCGCAATCTGCTGGTCTCGCGCCGGAGCGATTCCACCTGCCGCGGGAGCTGAGGTGAGCGGCGCCTGCGACTCCATCCGTTTCGTGCTGGACGGTCGCGTCGTCGAGGCGCGCGACGCCGCGCCCACGACGACGCTGCTGCAGTACCTGCGGGAGACGCTGGGACGCACCGGTACCAAGGAAGGATGCGCCGAGGGCGATTGCGGCGCGTGCACGGTGATCCTGGGCGAACTCGACGGCGAGCGCATCGCCTACCGCCCCGTCAACTCGTGCATACGATTTCTCCCCACGGTGGACGGCAAGTCCGTCATCACCGTCGAAAGCCTCCGCGGCCCGGACGGCTCGTTGCACCCGGTGCAGCGCGCCATGTTGGACTACCACGCGTCGCAGTGCGGCTTCTGCACGCCGGGCTTCGTGATGTCGCTTTTCGGCCTCTATCTGGACGCGCCACGCCCCCGCCGCGCGGAGGTGATCGGCGCGCTCTCAGGCAACCTGTGCCGGTGCACGGGCTACCGCCCTATCATCGACGCCGGCTGCTGCATGGCCGATTACCCGGAGCCCCTCGCCTGGAGCCGGCGCGATGCGCAAAGCGGCGAACGTCGGGCGCTGCTTGACTCGCTCAGGCGCGGCGCTGCCCTCGCGCTGGCGACGGAGCCCGGCTATCACGCGCCCATGTCGCTCGACGAGCTTGCGCGGCTCTACGAGGCGGCGCCCCATTCGCTGCTCCTCGCAGGCGGCACCGACGTGGGGCTGTGGGTAACGAAGCAGCTGCGCGAGCTGCCCCCGCTAATCTACCTCGGCGAGGTCGCGGAGCTGAAGCGCGTGCGTGAAGCGGATGGCATTATCGGGATCGGCGCCGCGGTCGCGCTGACGGACGCGTTCGCGGCCATCGTGGCGCGCTACCCGATGCTCGCGGAGCTGGCCGAGCGTTTCGGCTCACCGCCCATCCGCAACTCGGGAACCCTGTGCGGCAATCTGGCCAACGGCTCTCCCATCGGCGACGTGATGCCGGTGCTGATCGCGCTCGGCGCGAGCGTACTGCTGCGGCGCGGCGGAGCGACCCGCGAGATGGCGCTCGACGAGTTCTACGCCGGTTACCGGAAGACCGCGCTGGCGCCCGGCGAGCTCGTGGCCGAGGCGCGAATTCCCGTGCCGCGGCCCGGGCGGCTCGTCGCGAGCTACAAGGTCGGCAAGCGTTTTGACCAGGACATCTCGGCAGTATGCGGGGGATATGCCATCGAGTTGCGCGGCGGAACCATCGCTTCGGCGCGCATCGCCTACGGAGGAATGGCAGCGGTCCCGCAGCGCGCGCGCCGGACGGAAGCCGCGCTGGCCGGGCGGCCCTGGTCCGAAGCGACGATGGCTTCGGCGGCGGAAGCCCTCGCGCTCGATTTCCGCCCGATCACCGACATGCGCGCGGGCAACGGCTATCGCCTGCAGGTGGCGGGAAACCTCCTGCGGCGCTTCTATCTCGAGCACCGCGATCCGGAAGCGCCGTCGCGCATCGGCGTCTTCGCCCGGACGGCCGCATGAACATCGCGACCGACGCTCCCGCGGCGGCCGTCTCGGGCAGCGAGCTTGCCCACGAAAGCGCGCCCCTGCACGTTTCCGGCGAAGCGCTGTATGTGGACGATGTGCCGCTGCCGTCCGGAACGCTGCACGCGGCGCTCGCGCTTAGCCGCATCGCGCACGGGCGCATCCGGACCATGGATCTGCGGGCGGTGCGGGCCGCGCCGGGGGTGGTGGCGGTCGCCACCGTGGCCGACGTCCCCGGGGAGAACAACTACGGGCCGGTGCTGAAGGACGACCCCATATTTACGGACGATCTCGTGCAGTACGCGGGTCAGCCGATGTTCGCCGTGGCGGCTACTTCGCACCACGCTGCCCGGCGGGCCGCCGCTCTGGCGCAAATTGAGTACGAACCGCTGCCCGCGATACTGAACGTGCGATCCGCGCTGGCCGCCGGCAGCTTCGTGCTGCCCAGCCAGAGCCTGCGCCGCGGCGATCCGCGGGCGATGCTCCCGCGCGCGCGCCACCGCCTGCGGGGCTCGCTCACGATCGGCGGCCAGGACCATTTCTACCTGGAAGGCCAGATCGCCGCCGCGCTGCCGCAGGAGAACGGCGCGATGCTGGTTCTCAGCTCGACGCAGCATCCGACCGAGGTGCAGCATCTCGTCGCCCACGCGCTCGGCCGCCGCGCGCACGACGTCACGGTCCGGTGCCGGCGCATGGGCGGCGGCTTCGGCGGCAAGGAGAGCCAGCCCGCGCTCTTCGCCTGCGCCGCGGCGATACTCGCGGCGAAGACCGGCCGCCCGGTGAAGCTGCGGGCCGACCGCGACGACGACATGCTCGCCACGGGCAAGCGCCACGATTTTGTGGCGGACTACGAGGTCGGCTTCGAGGCCGACGGACGCATCACGGCGCTCGTGATGATGCTCGCCTCGCGCTGCGGCTACTCCGCCGACCTCTCCGGCCCGGTCAACGACCGCGCGCTGACCCACGCTGACAACGCCTATTTTCTGGAGCACGTCGAGATCGTCTCGCACCGCTGCAAGACGCACACCGTCTCGAATACGGCGTTCCGCGGATTCGGCGGGCCGCAGGGCATGATGGCCATCGAAGCGGTGATCGACGACATCGCGCGCCGCCTGGAACGTGACCCGCTCGATGTCCGGCGCGCCAATTTCTACGGCGTGACGGAACGCAACGTGACGCATTACGGGATGACGATCGAGGACAACATCTTGCACCGGATCGCCGACCGGCTCGAGGCATCGAGCCGCTACCGCGAGCGCCGCCGTGAGATCGAGGAGCACAACGCCACGGGCCCGGTCGTGAGGCGCGGCATCGCTTTCACCCCCGTGAAGTTCGGCATCTCGTTCAATGCCCCCCAGTTCAACCAGGCCGGCGCGCTCGTCCACGTCTACACCGACGGCTCCGTGCTGCTCAATCATGGCGGCACCGAGATGGGCCAGGGGCTCTACACCAAGGTCGCCCAGGTCGTCGCCGACGAGCTGGGCGTGCCGCTCGCCGCCGTGCGCGTCAGCGCGGCGGACACGAGCAAGGTTCCCAACACCTCGGCTACGGCGGCCTCTTCGGGCAGCGATCTCAACGGCAAGGCCGCGCAGGCGGCGGCGCGGACCATCCGCGAACGCCTGACCGCCTATGCCTGCGACAAGTACCGCCTGGCGCCGGAGGCGGTGCGGTTCGAGGGCGGCCGGGTCGTCCTCGGCGACGCGGTGACGGAGTTCGCGACGCTCGCGCGCGAAGCCTATATGGCGCGCATCCAGTTGAGCGCCACGGGCTATTACCGGACGCCCAAGATCCACTTCGACCGCGCCACCTTCACCGGGCGGCCGTTCTTCTACTTCGCCTACGGCGCGGCGGTATCCGAGGTCGCCGTGGACACGCTGACGGGCGAGAGCCGCGTGACGCGCGTGGACATCCTGCACGACGTCGGCCGCTCGCTCAATCAGGCGCTGGACCGGGGACAGGTGGAAGGCGGCTTCCTCCAGGGCGCAGGTTGGCTCACGAGCGAGGAGCTGTGGTGGAACGAAAACGGCGAGCTGAAAACCCACTCGCCCTCGACCTATAAGATACCCACGGCGTACGACTGGCCCGCCGAGGCGCACGTAGAGCTGCTCGAGAATTCCCCCAACCGGGAGGACACCGTCTTCCGCTCCAAGGCGGTGGGCGAACCCCCACTGATGCTGGCGATTTCCGTCTTTCACGCGATACGCGATGCGCTCGCGGGCTGCGGCAAGACCGGCACCGCGCCCGCGCTGTCGGCGCCCGCGACCCCCGAATCGATACTGCGCGCGATAGCCGGATTGCGCTCTGCAGGTACCGCTGGCCCGGATTCGGCGGGAGGCGGCGCATGAACGACTGGCTCGCCGCGCTCGCGCGCGCGCTTGACTCCGAGCCGGCCCTGATCAGGGTGGTCGTCGCCTCGGTGAAGGGTTCGGCCCCGCGCGAGGCCGGCGCATGCATGCTGGTCGGCGCCGCCGGGCTTCACGGCAGCATCGGCGGCGGGAACCTGGAAATGAAGGCCATCGGCATCGCGCGCGAGATGCTCGCGCAGCGCGCGGGCGTTGCACCGCGGCTCGACCGCTTCGCGCTGGGCGCGACGCTGGGCCAGTGCTGCGGCGGGGCGGTCAATCTGTGGTTCGAGCGATTCGATTCCGCGGACGCCGGTTTCGTCTCGGAGGCGCTGGCGGCCCGGAGCCGGGGTGCAGCCGTGATCGCGACGGAGCTGCATCGCGACGGTGCCGCGCGACGGGCGATCGTGACACGGGGACGGCCGCTCCCGCGTTCCGGGTTTGCCGCGCACCGCGCGGCCTCGTCGGCCGCCGATAACCTGCTCGCGGAAAGTGCTGCAACGCCGCGCGCGGTTCTGGTTCCCGGAGGCGACGGGGACCGGCCGATCCTGCTCGAGCGGGCCGACCCGGCCCGCGTTCCGCTGTGGCTCTTCGGCGCCGGCCACGTGGGGCGGGCCGTCGCGAGCGTGTTCGCCGACCTGCCTTTCGACATCACCTGGATCGACGGGCGTGCGAACGAGTTTCCGGAGACGGTGCCCGCAAACGTCACGGTCCTGCACTCGGCCGCGCCAGCCGGGGAAGTGGCGCGAGCGCCGCGGGGGGCCTGCTTCCTCGTGATGACCCACAGCCACGACCTCGACTACGAGATCTGCCGCGCGATCCTCGATCGCGACGATCACGCCTGGGCAGGGCTCATCGGCTCGGAGACGAAGGCTGCGTGTTTCGCCGTGCGCTACGCGCGCGAGGGCGTTCCCGCGGAAGCGGTCGCGCGCTTGACCTGTCCCGTCGGCACCAGGGAAATCCGCAGCAAGCTGCCCGGCGCGATCGCCGTTTCGATCGCGGCCCAGCTCCTGCAGTTGCTGCAGTCGGCCGGCGAACTCACGGCGGCGGGGCCAGGCCACGAGCTTGCAGACGCAGGCGAGATCACACGCCCGCCGGGCGCCCAGTCGGCACGCGGCTGATGGAAGGCTACGTCCTTGACTGGCTCAACCTCCTCGGCCGCTGGCTGCACATCGTCACCGGCATCGCGTGGATAGGGGCGTCGTTCTATTTCGTCTGGCTCGACGATCACCTGCTGCCGCCCGCCGACCCCGCCGCGGCGAAAAAGGGCGTTGCCGGAGAACTGTGGGCAGTGCACGGCGGAGGTTTTTACAACGCGCAGAAGTACCAGGTCGCCCCCCCCGCCCTGCCGGCCGTGCTGCACTGGTTCAAGTGGGAGGCCTACTGGACCTGGATTTCCGGCTTCTTCCTGCTCGTGCTGCTCTATTACCTCGGCGCCGAGGTCTACCTGATCGATCGCAGCGTCGCGAACATCAGCAAGGGCCCGGCCATCGCGATCGGCCTTGCGACGCTCGCGGGCGGCTGGATCGTCTACGACCGGTTGTGCGCCTCGCCGCTGGGGCGCAACGACCGCGCCCTGTCCGTCGTGCTGGGCGTGTTGATCGCCGGCGCGGCGTGGGGGCTGTGCCAGGTATTCAGCGGGCGCGGCGCCTACATGCACTTCGGCGCAATGCTCGGCACCATCATGGCCGCGAACGTGCTGTTCGTCATCATCCCTGGACAGAAGGAGCTGGTCGCCGCGATGCGGGAGGGACGCGCGCCCGACCCCGTTCACGGCCTGCGCGGATGGCAGCGCTCGGTGCACAACACCTATTTCACGCTGCCAGTGCTGTTCACGATGATGAGCCACCATTACCCGATGACGACCGACCACCCGTGGAACTGGGCGGTGCTGATCGCGCTCTCGCTCGCCGGGGCGCTGATCCGCGTCTGGTTCGTGGCGCGCCACAAAGGCCGCGCTTCGCCGCTGCCGCTCGCCGCAGGCATCGTAATGCTCGCGGCGCTCGCCGTTGCGATCATGCCCCGCGCGCCGGGCGACGGGGCGAGTGGCGCGGATTTCCCGCGCGTGCGCGCGATCATCGCAGAGCGCTGCATGTCCTGCCATGCGCCTGCGCCGACCCACCCGGGCCTCGACGCCCCGCCCAAGGGCGTCGTGCTCGACACGCCCGAGCGCATCGTCGCGCAGGCGGCGCAGATCCGGCAGACCACGGCGAGCAGGACGATGCCCATCGCCAACCTGACGAAGATGACGGACGAGGAACGCGCGATTATCGCGGACTGGTTCCGCCGCGGCGCGCCCAGATAGGCGCCGCCGCTCTGAACCGGTTCACGCGTGGACCTGCCCGCGGAACGCCCAGCCCGTGAAGCGCGCCTCGATGGCGGCGGTTATCGCATAGAGCACGATGCCGAGCACCGCGAGCGCGATTAGCCCGGCAAACACCAGAGGCACCTGGAAGTTCGCCTGCGCGGAGAGCATCAGGTAGCCGATCCCCTTGTTTGCTCCCACGGTCTCGGAGACCACCGAGCCGACGAAAGCGAGCGTGATCGCCACCTTGAGCGAGCCGAAAAAGTACGGCAGCGAGCGTGGAATCCCGACCTTTCTCATGACGTCGAGCTTGGAGGCGCCGAGCGCCCGCAGCACGTCCTCCAGCTCCGGCTCGGTGGTGGCGAGCCCGGTAGCGACGTTCACCACGATGGGAAAGAACGAGATCAGGAACGCGGTAAGGATGGCCGGCACGGTGCCGATGCCGAACCACAGGATCAGCACCGGCACCACCGCCACCTTGGGTATCGAGTTGAAGCCGATCAGCACCGGATAGAGCCCCGCGTAGATCGCCTTGTGCCATCCGACCGCGATGCCGAGCAGCAGACCGAACACGGTTGCGATCAGGAACCCCGCGACGGTGGTCCACAACGTCTGTATCGAGTTATCCACGATCGGGTCCCAGAACTTGACGAGCGCCGCCCATATGTCGGTGGGCGCGGGCAGGAACGTGATCGGGATCTTCAGCGCCTTGCAGACAATCTCCCAGACGACGAACATGGCCACGGTGAACGCCACCGGCGCGAGCACGTTGATGGCGAGAGCGCGCCGGTCCATCAGTGCCGCACCCCCCCGATGCGGACGCGCAGCTCGTGCACGATGGCGGAGAACTCGGGGGTATAGGTGATCTCGAGATCACGCGGCCGGGGAAGATCCACCTCCCGGCGCAGCACGATTCGTCCAGGACGGTTCGACATCACGTACACCGTGTCGGAAAGAAACACGGCCTCGCGCAGGTCGTGGGTGACGAGCATTACCGTTACGCCGCGCTCGGCTTGAAGATCGCGCAGCGCGCACCACAGCTCCTCCCGGGTGAACGCGTCGAGCGCGCCGAAGGGCTCGTCGAGTAGCAGTATCTCGGGCTCGTGGATCAGCGCCCGGCAGATCGAGGTGCGCTGCTGCATGCCCCCGGAGAGCTCCCACGGGTGCTTGCCGGTGAAACCGGCCAGGCCGACCGACTCCAGCAGTCGCAGCGCCTTGTCGCGGTAGGCGCCGCGCTCCTTGCGCATGCTGCTGCGGTAGGGCTCGACGATCTCAAGCGGGAGCAGCACGTTGTCGAGCGCGCTGCGCCACGGCAGCAGGTTCGAGTTCTGGAACGCCATGCCCACGCTCTTCACCGGCCCGCGCACCTCCCGCCCCTCCACGGTGAGGCGGCCGGAGGAAACCGGCGCAAGTCCGCTTACGAGCCTCATGAGGGAGGACTTGCCGCACCCGGAGGGCCCGACCACGGCGACGACCTCGCCGCGGTCTATGGAAAGGTCCACGCGGTCCACGGCCTGCACGGCGCGCGCGCCCCGGCCGTAGTGCATGCTCACGCCCTCCAGCACGACGAGCGCTTTCACGACCCGAGACGCCAATCGCGGCGCGCGTGTGCGGCGTGCTTCCCGCTGCCTGCTACTTCGGCAGCAGGCGCTGATCCCGCGGCGGCAGAAACTCGGCGGTCCAGACGTCCGCGGGGGCGGGCGGCTTGCCGGTGAATTTGAAGGAGATCGCGATCTGCTCGATCGAGCGCGCGAGCCGGCCCACGTCCACGTCCCCGATGCCGTTCTTCCGCACGTCCGCCGTGATGTAGTTCTTCGCCAGCGACATCTTCAGGCGCTCGAGCTCGGAGGCCTCCTGCACCGTGGGATTACGCTTGACTACGCCCTTTACCGCCGACTCGGGATCCCGGATCGTGTCCTGCACGGCCTTCACGAAGGCGCGCAGGAACGCGCGCACGGCGGCCGGATTGCTCTTCGCGAAGTCCGGGTTGACCAGGATCGCGTTGCCGTAGAGAGCGAGGCCGTGCTCGCTCATCAACAGCACCACGATGTCGTCGTGGGGCACGCCATTCGCCTTCAGGTTGATGAACGAGGAAAACCAGAAACCGGTGATCGCGTCCACCTTGCCCTGGGCGAGCATGGGCTCGCGCACCGGAAAGCCGATGTTCTCGATCTTCACCTTGCTCGCGTCGATTTTGTTCGCCGCGACGAACGCCGGCCACTGCGCGTAGGCGCCGTCGGGCGCGGGCGCGCCGAGCACCTTGCCTTCGAGATCTCTTGGTCTGGTGATCCCGTTCTTCTTGAGTGACACGATCGCGAACGCAGGCGCGTCGTACACCATCATCACCGCCTTCACCGCCGCGTTCTCGGGCTTGTCCCGGAAGCGGATCAGCGAATTGATGTCGGCGAAGGCCATCTGGTAGGTGCCACTCGCCACGCGGTTGATGCCCTCCACCGAGCCGCTGCCCGTGTCAATCGTGACGTCCAGGCCTTCGGCCTTGAAATAACCCCTGTCGAGCGCGACGGTGAACGGCGCTGCGGGGCCTTCCCAGCGCCAGTCGAGTGCGAACTTGATCGCCGTCTGTGCCTGGGCGGCGCCGGCAAGCATCACGACGAGAAGGGTGCTGAGCCAACGGATCGCGTTTCGCATATTCATACCTCGTGCGGTTGATGGGATCGCTGGTGACCGGTGGGCGCCTAGTTTAACCGAAAAATTCCAGCGGCGGGGAAAGCAAGGAGCGGAACACCGTAGGGCCCCGCTTGCGTGGCCTGCATGCTACCGTTCGTGCTGCTGCGGCCCCGTTCGGCCTTGTAGCCGCGGGCGCCGGTATACGTCTCCTACACGCGATCGCGATGGCCATGAATAGCACGGCGCTCATGACTTCCGAGGCCCCGCGGTGCATCAGGGCGAACACGGTGTCCATCATCGGCGCGCTCGGGCCGGTCACCGCCATCGTGCTCGGCTACCTTGGGCTGGAGGAGATCGTGACGCCGCTGCAGATCGCGGGGACCGCGCTGGTGCTGGTGGATGTGGTGGTGATCCGCCTCAAGCCGCGCACAGGCGCATCGAAAGCCTCATGAATCTGTTTTCCGACGGTAAATCCTGATCCGTCAAGGCCTTTACCGCGATTCGGGGCGCACGAAAAAACGCGCCCCTCCCAGGCGGAGGGGCGCGCCGCGGCGGGCTGCACTACGCCCGCCGCCTGCTGCACGGTTGTGTTGCTACGCCGAGTGGATGTCGTGCCAGAACTTCTCGAACTTCCGGTCGACGAACAGCGCCCAGACCGCGAACGCGGACACAACCACGCCCACGACCGCGGTATGCAGGGCGACCGCCGCCGGCACCGCGAAACCGAGCACATGCGGCGAGAGCACCAGCCAGACGCCGAAGCCGATATTCATCATCTCTTCCCATGCCTCGGGCATGTACGCCGCGATCAGCGATATGAATACGACGGCTGCGCCGAGGATGTGGGCGTTCCACGCCGCGGTTTCATATGCGGCGTAGCCCATCGTCCACGGGGACACGAACAACCACAGGCCGAGAAACAGCGTTACCCAGTCCTGCCACCGTTTGTCTGTCATACGGACACCTCCTGAAAATGGTAATGTTCACAATAAGTTAGACGCCGAATCGGCCCGGAACGTTCCGACCGGAAACGCCGGAAAAATCGCGCAAAATGAGCGAATTAGGTGCCCGCGCACGGGTCAAAATTGTCGATGAATGATCCCCGTCCTGATGCGCTCGAGCCGCTCGTCCGCGAGGTTGGCGCGCAGCTCTATCAGGAAGCCGTGAAGGCGCCGCCGGCGCTCTTCGGCGCGGGCGGGGTGCGCGGCGCGCTGCTGCAGCAGGCGCTCGCCGACAAGAAGCTGCGCACCGCGCTCTTCCAGTTCATCGACGTTTTGCCGCAGCTCGAGCGCGCGGGCGCGATCGCCGACCACTACGAGTCCTATCTCCAGGGGCATGAACTCGCCGGCGTCTGGGGCAGGCTGCTCAAGCTCGGGAACCACCCCGCGCTCGCGTGGGCCGTGCGCGCGAACGTCGCCCGCACCGCGCGGCTCTTCCTCGTCGAGGAAAACGAGAGCGCGGTCCGGGAAGCCCTCGCGAGGCTCGCGGAAAGCGGCGCGCTCGTCACGATCGACGCCGTCGGAGAGGCGGTCCTCACCGAGGACGAAGCCGAGACCTACGTCGCTCGCTACCTCGAGCTCGTGCGCTGGCAGCAGGCCGCCGGCGTGGCGCCGCACCTCTCGCTCAAGCTCTCCGCGCTCACCCCGCGCTTCGACCCGCTCGATGCCGCGGGGGCCGAGCAGCGCGCGTTGAAACGCCTCGAGCCCCTGCTCGCCGAGGTCGCGCGCACGCGCGCTGCGCTGACCGTGGACATGGAGCACTACGAGCTGAAGCCGCTGGTGCTGCGGATCTTCCGCGCGCTCGTGGACGCGCATCCCGGTCGCGACTGGCTGCCGGGCATCGCGTTGCAGTCGTACCTGCCCGAGACCGGGCGCGACCTCGCGGAGCTCGTCGAGTGGGCGCGCGCCACACGGCGACGCATCGGGGTACGGCTCGTGAAGGGCGCGTACTGGGACACCGAGGTCGCTGTCGCGCGCCAGCGCCGCTGGCCGGTGCCAGTGTACGTGAACAAGGAAGAGACCGACGCGAGCTACGAGCGGTTGACGCGCCTGCTCTTCGAGAGCCGCGACACGATCCATACGGCGATCGCGAGCCACAACCCTCGCAGCCTCGCCCACGCCGCCGCGCTGGCGCAGCGGCTCGAGGTAAAGCGCGAGGAGTGGGAGATCCAGGTCCTCTACGGCATGGCCGGCCCGCTGCAGCATGCGCTTGCGGGCATGAATCTCCCCGTGCGCGTGTACGTGCCGACCGGGGATCTCGTGATCGGCATCGCCTACCTGATCCGGCGCCTGCTGGAGAACACGGCGAGCACCTCGGTGCTGCGCCAGACGTATGCCGAAGCCGAGGACCTCGACGCGCTGCTCGCGCCCCCGTCCACTGCGGTCCCGGCGAGCCCGAAGACGGCGCCCGACACGCCCGGTTTCGCCAACACACCGCTGACGGATTTCAGCCGCGAGGGAAACCGCGAAAACTTCGCGCGCTCCCTATCCGGGGTTCGATCGCAGCTCGGACGGGCCTATCGTCTCGTCATTCCGGGAACACGCGAGCCGGCCGCCGACATCCAGCGCTCGCTCAATCCGGCGCAGCCCGGCGAGGCCGTGGGCAACGTGGAGCTTGCGGGCCGCGCCCACGCGGAGCAGGCGATCGCGAATGCGCTCGCCGCCTTCCCGGCGTGGCGGGATGCGCCCGTCGAGCAGCGCGTCTCCGCCGCCCTGCGGGCGGCGGGACTTCTGTTCGAGCGCCGCGCCGAGCTCGCGGCGTGGCAGGTGCTCGAGCAGGGCAAGAACTGGCGCGAGGCGGACGCCGACGTCGCCGAGGCGATCGACTACCTGCGCTACTACGCCGCCGAGGCCGCCGAGCTCGGCGGCTGGCAGCCGACGCAGCGCTTCCCCGGCGAGCTCAACCACACGCGCTACGAGCCGCGCGGCGTGGCGGCGGTCATCGCGCCGTGGAATTTCCCGCTCGCCATCCTCACCGGCATGACGAGCGCGGCGCTCGTCACCGGCAACTGCGCCGTGATGAAGCCGGCCGCGCCCGCCATGGTGGTGGCGCACAAGCTGCACGCGCTGCTGATCGAGGCGGGCTTCCCGCCGGAAGTCTGCCAGCTGCTCCCGGGGCGGGGCGCCGAGATCGGCGACTATCTGGTGAGCCATCCACAGGTCCACGTGATCGCCTTCACCGGCTCGCGCGAGGTCGGGCTCGCGATCCTGGAGCAGGCGGGCCGGATCGTCCCGGGACAGACCCACGTGAAGCGCGTGGTGTGCGAGATGGGCGGCAAGAACGCGATCATCGTGGACGAGGACGCCGATCTCGACGAGGCGGTCGTGCACACGCTGCAATCCGCGTTCGGCTACCAGGGGCAGAAGTGCTCGGCCTGCTCGCGCCTGATCGTGGTCGGGCGCGTGCACGATCGGCTCGTCGCGCGGCTCGCCGCCGCGCTCGACGCCCACCCCTACGGTCCGCCGGAGGATCCGCGCTACGTGTTCGGGCCCGTCATCACGCGCGAGGCGCGCGAGAAGGCGCTCGCCTATATCGAGACCGGGAAGCGCGAAGGCCGTCTCGCCTACCTCGGCAAGGTGCCTGCCGAAGGCTACTACGTGCCGCCGGCGATCTTCACCGGCATCGAGCCCCGTCATCGTCTCGCCCGCGAGGAGATCTTCGGGCCAGTGCTCGCGGTGCTGCGGGCGGCGAGCTTCGAGCAGGCGCTCGAGATCGCTCTCGATTCGGATTACGCGCTGACCGGGGGCGTGTTCTCGCGCCTGCCGCAGCACCTCGCGCTCGCCCGGGAGCGCTTCCGGGTCGGCGACCTCTATCTCAACCGGCGCATCACGGGCGCGCTCGTCGCCGCGCAGCCCTTCGGCGGCGCGCGGCTTTCCGGCACCGGCGTGCAGGCGGGCGGCGCCGACTACCTGAAACAGTTCCTGTGGTCGCGCGTGGTGAGTGAAAACACGATGCGTCATGGCTTCGTGCCATGACAGACGGCTGCGGGCTATGCCCGAAGTCGTCTGCGCGGCCGAGGGGCGCGCCGCAGCTTGTTTCAGTGGAGGCTAACCTGCGCTAGCAGGTTATGCCGGAACTAAAACACGATGCGTCACGGCTTCGTGCCATAACACACGCGAGCGGAACCTCGATGCCGTTCCCGGCTCTAAGTGCGAAATCGCGCTTGCGGGCGCAGGCACGGAGGGAGCGAGAACGGCCAGGAAGGAAGCAGGCGTGGAGCCGGCCCAGCCGGTGCACATCATCGGCGTCGCGTGCGGCGCCGGGGCGCCGGACCCGGGGTGCGCTGAAGGCCCGCGAGCGCTGCGGGAAGGCGGACTGGTTTCGCGGTTGCGGCGCGCGGGGCTGGACGCCGTCTGGAACGCCACCATCGAGGCGCCTGCAGAGCGCGACCCCTTCCGCGCCGTTGCGCTCGTCACCACCGCTCTTGCCCGCCGCGCCCGAGACCTTGCCGCACACAAGCGCCTGCCGGTCGTTCTTGGCGGAGATCACTCCTGCGCGATCGGCACCTGGAGAGGCATCGCCGCGGGGCTCGCCTCGCGCGGACCACTGGGCTTGATCTGGATTGATGCCCACATGGATGCGCATACCCCGCAGACCACTCGGAGCGGGATGCTGCACGGAATGCCACTCGCATGCCTGCTCGGATACGGCGACCCGCGCCTCACCGCCATCGCCGGCGGCGCGCGTCTGGATCCGGGCCTCGTCTGCCTGATCGGCGTACGCAGCTTCGAGATCGGGGAAGCCGCGCTGCTGCAGCGCCTCGGCGTGCGGGTATTCTTCATGCACGAAGTGGCGCGCCGTGGTCTGCCCGCGGTGCTGGCGGAAGCCATCGGCACGCTACGCGACCGGTCAGCCGCGCTCGGCGTCTCGCTGGACCTCGACGCCCTCGATCCGCGTGCCGCGCCCGGAGTGGGAAGCCCGGTCCCAAGGGGTATCCGGCCTGATCAACTGCTGGCAGCGCTGGCGGCGGCCGCTCCGGTCGCGCCGCTTGCGGGCATCGAGGTGGTGGAGTACAACCCCTACCGTGACACGCGCGGCGCGACGGCACGGATCGCCGCCGCGTTCCTGGAGGCGTTGCTGGCGAGGACTCCGGCGCAGCGCGTGCCCGCAAACGGGCCCTCCGGCAACGACGAGGAGGACGCCGCCGAGCGAACGCGCCGGCGCGCGGCCTGAAATGAAAGGATGGCCACCGTGTTGGTGCGTTTTCACAGCGAAGCGGGCAGCGTGCTGATGTTCGGCGAGGTCGCCACCGCCGTGCTCAAGATGATGGGCCAGAGCGGGGTGGTGCCCGGCGCGCTGCAGGCCGCGGACGTGCCCGCCGCGCTCGAGCGTCTCAAGCGCGCCGCGGCCGCGGCGCCGCGCGACCAGGCCGGTCAGGAAGCGCAGCCGGAGGAAAACGCGCAGCCCGGCGTGTCGCTGAGGCAGCGCGCTTATCCGCTGATCGAGCTGCTCGCCCGTACCGCGGCAAAGGAAGTTGCGGTCGTCTGGGAGCAGGAGTAGGAACTTGTCGGGGTCTCGCCCGACAAATTCCTATCCGCACCGCTTCGCAGTGGCTTCTCCCGGACCGAGGCTCTCCGCGCAGCTCAGCACGCGCACGAGGTGCGTGTGGTTGTATCTCGCCGCGTACTCGCGCGCGGTGTGCCCGCCAATGACCCGTATCCTCGCGTCTGCCCCCGCGCGCAACAGCACGAGCACCGTGTTCCGGTTCCCCTGCATCGCGGCCATCATGAGGGGAGTATTGGCGTGCGACCACCCGTCCTCGGCGTCGCCATTGACGCGCGCACCGCGCTCGATGAGCAAGCGCACGATGCGGTTATGGCCCTGGTATGCGGCATACGCAAGCGGGGTGTAGCTCCCCGGGTCGTTTTCCAGAGACGCCCCCGCCTGCAGCAGCAGCCGCGCGGCCATCTCGTGGCGCGCGTACGACCGCGGATCGTCGGGATCGTCTGCATCCCGGAAGAACGATGCGAGCATCAGCGCCGTTTCGTGCGCCGGGGTACGCGCGTTGACGTTGGCGCCGGCCGAGAGCAAGTATCCGAGCACGCGCAGCGACGCCGCCCTCGCGGCGATGGTGATGAGGGGCGTGCCCTCCATGTACGCGGGCGCCGGAATGCGCTGATCGGGACTGAGCGCGCCGGCCTTGACCAGCGCGCGCACGTACTCGGCGTGGTCCGTGACGATCGCGTTGCGCAGGCGATCGACGTCGATCAGCCGCGGGTCGGTGGGCAGCTGGACGCAGCCCGCCAGCGCGGCGAGCAGCAGAAAGGCGCCTGCGCGCTGCGCGCCCGAGATGAAATAACGGCTCATCGTCCCGCTGGATGTTCTTGTCGTCCGCCGCGCGGGCCGCTTGCGCTGCATCCCCCGTCGCAGCCCGGCACTCCAAGTATAGCCAGAAAAGGCTCGCCGGATGAGCGGCGCGCAGCGTCCGTTCCATACGGCGCAGACGGCCCGGCGCGCGCGAATTGAGCGGCGATCCATCGTCCGCTCCAATTCGCGCAGATAAACCGGCGCGACGCGTCCGGGTTTATCAGACGTTGAAGCGAAAGTAGATTACGTCTCCGTCCCGCACCACGTAATCCCGGCCCTCGAGGCGCATCTTCCCCGCCTGCCGGGCGCCCTGTTCGCCGCCGCAGGCGACGTAGTCCTCGTACGCGATCACCTCGGCGCGGATGAAGCCGCGCTCGAAGTCGGTGTGGATCGTGCCCGCGGCCTGGGACGCGGTTTCGCCTTTGTGAAGAGTCCACGCGCGCACTTCGCGCGGACCCGCGGTGAAGAACGTTTCGAGTCCCAGCAGTTCGTACGCGGCGTGGATCACCCGGTCGAGGCCGGGCGCATCGAGCCCGAGGTCGGCGAGAAACGCGAGGCGGTCGGGCTCGCTCATATCCGCGATTTCGGCCTCGAGCCTGGCGCAGATCGGAACCACCGGCGCCCCCTCGCGCGCGGCGTGCGCGCGCACCGCATCGAGCAGGGGGTTGTCATGGAACCCGTGCTCGTCCACGTTCGCCACGTAGATCGCGGGCTTGTCCGTGAGCAGGCACAACGGCCGCAGCAGCTCCAGCGCCTGCGGCTCCAGCCGCAGGCTGCGCACCGGCTTCGCCTGGTCGAGGTGCGCGCGCACCGCCTGCAGCACCGCGTCCAGGCGTATCGCTTCCTTGTCGCCCGATCTCGCCTTAGGGGCGGCCCGCTGCAGGGTTTTCTCGACGGTCGCCAGGTCGGCCAGCGCGAGCTCGGTCTGGATGACCTCGATGTCGGCCACGGGATCGATGCGCCCGCCGACGTGCACGACATTGGGATCCTCGAAGCAGCGCACGAGATCGATGACGCCGTCGGTCTCGCGGATGTGGGCGAGAAACTGGTTGCCGAGACCCTCGCCTTTGGAAGCGCCCGCGACGAGCCCGGCGATGTCCACGAACTCCACGACCGCCGGCGTCACCTTCTCGGGACGCGCAAGCTCCGCGATCCGCGGGAGCCTCGGGTCGGGCACGGCCACGACGCCCACGTTCGGGTCGATGGTGCAGAAAGGATAGTTCTCAGCCGGGATCGCGGACCGGGTGAGCGCGTTGAACAGCGTGGACTTGCCGACGTTGGGCAGGCCGACAATACCGCATCGCAAACTCATTTCTTGCGCGCCGGATCCTGCTCCGGCAGGAGCCTCTTCAGCAGCGAGCCCAGAATGCCCGCCTTTTCCGGCTTCGCGGTCTTCTCTTCCGGCTCGGCCTTCCCGGCCCTGCCGGGCTTGCCGGCCTTGTCCGGCTTCTCGGGCCTCTCCGCTTGACGCGGCTTCTTCTTCTCGACGGCTTCCGCCCTCGGCGGCCGGGCGGGCTCCGGCTTCACCGGCCGCTCCGCCGCTACGGGCTCGGGCCCGGTGTGGAGCTTGAGCATCGCGCCCTGCGTGTCACCGCCGAGAACGAGCGGCAGCGCCTCGAGCGCGCGTCCGATCGCGCCGTCGATCGCGGCGCGCTCGTCCTGCGTGGGCTTGTGCAGCACGTAATCGGTCACGGCATTCTTGTCGCCGGGGTGGCCGACGCCGATGCGCAGCCGCCAGTAATCGTGCGAGCCCAGGCGCGCGGAGATGTCCTTCAGACCGTTGTGTCCGGCGATGCCCCCGCCCTGCTTGATCCTCGCCACCCCCGGCGGGAAGTCGAGCTCGTCGTGCACGACGATGATCTCGGAAGGCGCGATCCGGAAGAAGCTCGCCAGCAGCTGCACCGGGCGGCCGCTCGTGTTCATGAAGGTCTCGGGGAGCAGCAGCCAAGCGCCGCTCGACTCGTGCCTGCCGACGAGCGCCTGGAACTTCGCCTCCTTGCGCAAGACCGTGCGCGTCTCGGCCGCGAAACGCTCGACGACCCAGTAGCCCGCGTTGTGGCGCGTATCCTCGTATTTGCGGCCCGGATTGCCGAGCCCGACGATGAGCTTCATAAGAACCGAAAGAAGAGAGACGCGAGGCGAGAGACGTCAGGAGGTGAACGGATTGGGGTTTGACGCCTCTCCCCTCTCTCCTCTCT
>VGID01000037.1 GCA_016868035.1 Betaproteobacteria bacterium
GAGCGTAGTCGTAGGGCTTGAACCGCGCCATCGCCGCCTCCCACGCGCTGAGGGGTCGCGACCCCTTCCAAAGCGTTAGTACGGCGATTTCTCCCAGGAGTTCCGGACTTTTTCTACAGATTCAACGCCCCGGATCAGCCGCGCGCCTTTCGCGTCGGCTGCAGCCGGTGGTTATGTGCCATTCAAAGCTGATAGCGCGTAATGTCGAGTGAGCCATGGAAGACACCCAGGATATCGACGTTCCCATCGTCCTTGATGAGATAGGCAATCCGGTAATGCCCGTAGAGGAGGATGCGAACATGGCGTGATGAGGCCGGGTAACGGTGGCCCATCTCGGGAAAGGAAATGAGATCCTGCGCCCGCTCGTAAATCCCTTGAACGGTTCGAGCCGCGGCTTGGGGATTATCGGCGGCGACGTACTCGAAGATGTCCTCGAGCCAGCGCTGGGCTTCGGCGGTCCACCTTATCTCTGCCATGAGCGGATACGCCGTCCCATATCCTCGTTCGAGATCACCCGCTTCGCATCGGAGTCGGTCAAGCCGCGCTCGACCATCACGTAAAACGCAAGCTCGCGCACGATTTCCTCGCGCGAGCTGTCATCGGGCTGTCGCTCGATGAGGCGAGTGAGTTCTTCTTTCACGGTGGACATAGGCAACACCTCCGCGTCAAGGCTAATTCTGCCACAGCCACCCGCCAGCGGCGAATGGCACATAACGTCCCGCATGACCCGCCGCGAAGCGGTCGGTGTCGATGCGGTGGTTAGCGGGCACGTACGCGAGATTGCCAATAATAAGGACGCCGCGCATGAGGTGCGACCGCAAAGATGACGATTCCTTCGGGCTCCGGCCGGTAGATGAGCGAGAACGGGAAATCCTTGACGAAGACCCGGCGAGTATTGGAACGATATGGCGAGCCCGATTGAGAGAAGGCAAGGGCGCGAGCGGCTGCGTCTTCCATTGCGGCGGCAAAACGCGCGCCCAATCCAGCCTCCGCCTCACTGTAATAGATGACCTCGGCAAGGAACTCGAGGCGTGCGGCGGCGATGAACCGCGCGCGGCTCACCGCGCAAGCCGTCTAGCCTCGGCGAACACGCTTTCCGCGGAAAATGTCGGCAGCTCGCCGCGATCGTATGCGGCAACCCGTTCCGCGATTTCCAGCTCCCACGCCTTCTCGATCTCCGCGATCGGTGCATCGCGGAGCGACTCAAGCAGGGAGTCGGCGAGACGGGCGCGTTCCTCCGGGGACAACGAACGCGCCCGGGCTTCGAGTTCCTTAAGCATGTCGGACATGGCAGGTTCCTCCAAGCGACTGCATCATTTTACGCCCCCGTCCGTAGGTCTGCATTGTGCACGCTAACGTCGTGCCGTTCTGCTGCGCCGCATATGAACAGTGGCTGCCGTGGCGAAGCAACACGGCAGCAATCGATACAGAGTTTGCGGCGTCTGCAGCAACGGCTTGTTAGGCAGCGTCGATGCCATCGATGTTTGGCATCCAGTAAGCTACTCCACCAGGGACAAACTGCAGGGCGCGTTGTTCGTAATGTAGGAGATTTGTCCATCCTCGGCGCTTCTGATGCATAGCGCACGCTGCTGCGAGCGAGATCGCAGCGTCGCGTTCGTGCTCAGTGAGGCTTGGTCCGTCGTAAGACACCAACTGCTCAACGTGGGCCAGCCGCACATCCGCGTGAGGTCGCTCCGCTGAAGCGATACCAAGGAGCCACAACAGGGCTTTGGGATGCGTCTCTGTAATTGGTACGCCTTTGACGCTTTCTCCGAGTAAGATCGCCGCTACTAGTCCTTGAACTAGACATGCCCCACGCAGGGAGTTGAGTTGTTGCACGGTACCGCTTAGTGTCTTAGCGCCACGAGCATGCATTGCACGCCGAATAATTGCGTCGACTCTCCTCACTCCGCTTGGTGTCCAGAACAGCGGCGCATCGATGCCCGCCGCGGCGACTGAACCCAGATCGCCAACAGTATTGAAAGCGGCTGCGACGGCAACGTCGGCGCTCGGAGCCCGCAACCCGCTGATCGTGAACACCTAACCCGCTGGCGGGAAGAGGGCCTCTACAGGACGCTTACTTTCAACAAGCTTCCCAGCGGAATGCTTTGCAACTTGTCATAGACCTCCGTGACCCTCTCCGGGGTGAGCCTTACGGTTTCCTTCCATTTCGGCCCCAACAGAAGGTAAACGATTCGATACTCGATATTGCAGCAGTTGTGAGCAGCGATCCCATACAGTTTGTAAAGCTCACTGAGCTGTTCGCTCTCCTGCAAATCAGGCATCTCTCAGCACCGCCGCTATGAGGTGATCGGTTTTCGTGCCTTCAGCTTCTCCGCCCAGGCGAGGGCTCCGAGACCGGGCGCAAGAGTAATCACGGTCACAAGCCAGTTGATCACGTTAAATGGGCTCAGGAGTTCCTGAACCGCAGAGAAGCCGCCTTTCATCCACGTACCTGCGATCCCGGCGAGGATCAAGAGCACTGCAAGCGTCAGCCAGACGTAGCCGAACACCTTTAGCAAGGCGATCCAGATCTTCATGAGGCGTCCCCTCCCGCTGCACGCAACTACAAGCTAACGTGCAGCGTTCACCGGCGCGACGCTTGTCGGCGCGTCCGCGTGGAACGCTTGGTTAGACCCCGAGTAGGCCGCTCGGGTAGCGAACGAAGCGCTTCATTTACCGCGGTCGAGTTCTTGAACCGCTTCGCAACGTCCGGTTCCAGCACCACGACGTTGGTGCTTTCCAAGTAACGCTGGTAGTACTTGCCCCGAACGGCGCCGGAAAAATCGTATTCCGCCCGCATCTGGTTTGCTTCGAGCCGCCGGCTCTTAGGATTCATATTGCTTCCGCTCATGTGAGGTCGCCTCTCGGGCGCTGATGATGCGAATAGTATCGCCCTGCTCGGTGTGGGACACAACGACCAGGCGCCGGTTCGCGGTCCAGCCGATGGTGACGAAGCGAGCTTCCCCCTCGCTGTGGTCGGGATCGGGGATGGTTGCGGCGAGGGGGTCACCGAATACCGTCGTCGCCTCTTCGAATGAAACCGCGTGGCCTAGGAGGTTTTCCTGGGCCTTGATCGGATCCCATTCGAATTTCATTCGGAGTGTCGGGAGAAGATTTCTCGGGGTCAACGTTCGCAATAACCCGCCGGACAACAGCAAGCGGAGCGCCGCTGTTGGACGGTCGGGTTCATTGCGGGGTTAGGCGTCATCGCGGCTGCACGGCCTTGCGGAAGTAGACCACGCGCTCGGTCTCTGTGAAGCCGAGGGCCCCGTGCACCGCTTGGCTTTGGAGGTTGTCGAGCTGAGTGTCCGAGGCGAGCTCTCGAAGGCCGCGTTCCCGCGCCCAGTTCTCAACTTCGGCCACCAGCCCCCGAGCGACCCCTTCGTTCCGATGCGGCGGCGCGACATACAGGCCTTCCAGGAAGGCAACCGGCGAGCTCTCCGTGCCGTTCACGTAGTCCGTCCGCACTGCCACTTCGGCCAGACCGATGGCTTCTCCCGCGGGGCTGCGAGCCAGGAACTGGGCGAATCGCGTGGGGTCCGCTGCGAACTCCGCCATCTCACTCAAATGCTCGTCTTCCGGACAGTCGGGCCAGAGCGCGCGACGGAGACTCAGCCATTCAGCGCTGGGAGCAGCGACGCGGGTGATCATGACGCCACCTTGGTTCCTAGATCCAGCGGCGCACGCGAGCTTTGTACTCGGTGTACTCCGCGCCAAACTTCGCGTCGAGATACCGCTCCTCAGGCAGGACAACGAGATTGTGCGTGAGCAGCACGGCGAGAACGGTACTCGCGAGCAGCCACGCCGAGTTGAACGCGATGGCGATCGCCGCAAGCAGAAAAGTGAGTGCGAGATAGGTCGGGTTTCGTGTGATGCCGAACGCTCCAGACTTCACGATTGCGGTGGTGCTCTTCCGCGCATCGAAGGCAGTCCCAGCCTTGTGAAGCTCTCGCACAGCCGAGGCCACCAGCGCAACAGACACAACGAGAAGTCCGCCGGCCAGCCAGCGGGTTCCGCCTCCGGTCAGGACCGAGGAAGGAACGAAGGCCTCCAAGGCGCCCCCTACCGCTCCGGCGGCAAGGTAGTAAACAGGCGCGGGCACAACACCAGCGCTGTCTTTGGACTTGGTCATGCCTCCGCCACTCTATCGCCTGGCGCCGGCTGGCGGCGCAATGTCGAACACATCGAACACTTTCTTTGACATCGCCCGGACTGCCACCTGTCTGTCCCTGTGACGCCTAACGTTTTGGTGAACGGCGGGCCGCGACATCCGATGATGTTCCGACGGTGCTGGTGGCCCGTCCGTTCGACCTGGAGTTAGACGCGTCGGCGCGAACGGCCGAAAGAGCGGCCAATCGTTCTCGTGTTTCGGGAGTGAATCGCCCCAACTCCTCCTCCGTCAGCAGTCCGTGCGAATGGATCTCGGCAAGTTGAAATATTGCCCTGGAGCGACTCGGACCGTCGAATGCGCGCGCCAATTCCCGGTCTCTATGTTCGAGCAGCCCGAATACGGTCCCGTACCGCTCGTGCCAAGAAGCTCCACCAGATGACGTGACCTCCCCGATCTCGCGCAAGACACGCTCGCAGAATCGCTCGAGCGCGATTTTTCTCAGCGCTTGCAGGACCCGCCAGTCGCGTTCGGGAATCTCGGCCATGAATGTGTAAGCGTCTAACGAGAAATCGGCCCCATAAGTGGGGCATTTGCTTTGCCCCGAAAGCGGGGCTGAAGCACGCAAGGCTACCCCTTTCCCCCTGATTCCTCAATCCGGTCAACCGGGGTAGCGACCTATACGTTTATCCAGTATAGGCACCGGAGACGGGAGGAAGCATGTCGCCGCCCAGGCTGCTCGAGCAGTACCGCGAGCGCCTGCGGGTGAAGCACTACAGCTTGCGCACGGAAGACGCGTACCTGCACTGGGTGCGTCGCTTCATCTACTTTCACGGCAAGCGCCACCCGCGGGAGATGGGAGGGCCGGAGGTCGAGGCGTTCCTGTCCCATTTGGCGACCGAGGGGCGAGTGGCACCCTCGATGCAGAACCAGACGCTGGCTGCGCTCCTCTTTCTTTATCGCGAAGTCTTGGAGAAGGACTTGCCGTGGATGGAGGGGATGGTACGCGCGAAGCGCCCGGCGCGCGTGCCGGTGGTGCTGACGGAAGGCGAGGTGCGCGCGCTGCTGGGACAGCTTGACGGCACGCGCTGGCTCGCGACGAGCCTGCTCTACGCTACCGGCATGCGCCTACTCGAGGGTCTGCGGCTGCGCGTCAAGGACGTGGACTTCGAGCGGCGCGAGATCACGGTACGCGACGGCAAGGGGGGACGGGACCGGCGCACGATGCTGCCGGAGCGCCTGCTCGAACCCCTGCGGGGGCACCTCGAGCGCGTGAAGTTTCTGCACGAGCGCGACCTCAGCGAGGGTTTCGGAGAGGTGTACCTGCCATTCGCGCTCGCGCGCAAGTATCCCCACGCGGGCAGGAGCTGGCCCTGGCAGTACGTATTCCCTTCCGGCAGCCGCTCGACCGATCCGCTCGACGGCGTAATTCGCCGCCATCACCTGGACGAAAAGGTGATTCAGCGCGCCGTGTCGGAAGCCGCGCGCAAGGCGGGGATCGCGAAACCGGTCTCCCCGCACGTGTTGAGGCATTCGTTCGCAACCCATGTTCTGGAGGCCGGCTACGACATCCGTACGGTGCAGGAACTGCTCGGGCATCGGGACGTCTCGACCACGATGATCTACACGCATGTGCTGAACAAGGGTGGACGCGGAGTCAAAAGCCCGCTCGATTCCGGCGGCGCTGACCAGCCGCCGGTCGCACGGGATGTCACATCGGACCATAACGTTCCGGTCAATCGCCTGTCTTGATCCGGCAGCCCGCACGTCATCCGGTTCCATTCTTGTTTTGTTTCTCTCCGCGTCTCCGCGGTTGAATTATCGTCCTTGCTCTTCTTGGCGTTCTTGGCGCCTTGGCGGTTCAATAAAGCAGGGATGAAGGACGAGGGACGAGGGACGAGGGAGAAAACCAGCAACGAAAGCGGATGGATTCCTGAGTTCTATCCGTGTTTATCTGCGTCCATCGGCGGTTACATTCCGGCTTTGCTTGGCGCCTTGGCGGCCGCGTTCAAAGCCACACTGCGGTGCATCCGCCGGCGTCGCAACGCAGGTACCCGCCGCGCTCGTACCAGTCGTTCAACACCCAGCGCTCGCATTCGTGCCCGTCCACCACGTGCACGTGGCGAGCCGGGCGATGCGTGTGCCCGTGGATGAGGCGCGGATAGCCATGCTCGCGCAGCGCCGCCTCCACGGCGGCCGGCGCGACATCCATGATTTCGGCGGCCTTCGCCTGCTTGGCCTGTTCGTTGATGGCGCGCAGCTCCCCGACGCGCTCCTTGCGCGCGGTGATCGGCTGGGCGAGGAATTCGGCCTGAAACTTCGGGTCGCGCGCGTAGGCGCGGAATTTCTGGTACTCGACGTCGTCGGTGCACAGCGTGTCCCCGTGCATGAGCAGCGTGCGCACGCCGTGAAGCACGAGCGGGGTCGGGTCCGCGAGCAGGCGCGCGCCCGAGCGCTCGGCGAATTTCTTCCCGATCAGGAAATCGCGGTTGCCGTGCATGAAGTACACGGCGACGCCCCGCGCGGCGAGCCCCTCAAGCGATTTCGCCACCGCCGCGTTGAAGGGGTCGTCAAGATCGTCGTCGCCGACCCAGTACTCGAAGAGGTCGCCGAGTACGTAGAGGGATGCGGCCCGCGATGCCGCGCCGCCAGCGAGATCGAAGAAAACCTCGTTGATGTGCGGGCGCTCGGGAGCGAGGTGCAGGTCGGAGACGAAAATGCTGTGCGGCATCGGGGCAAGGACTGAGGATTGAGGAATGAGGATTGAGCAAATCCTGCGCGGTGCGTCCTCAGATCAACCCCGAACACTCAATCCTCAATCCTCGATCCCCAATCCTGCTTCTAAACCACTTCGGCGCGCTCGATCACCACGTCCTCGACCGGCACGTCCTGGTGCATGCCGCGGCTGCCCGTTTTCACGTTGCGGATCCTGTCGACGACGTCGGTGCCATCGGAGACCTTGCCGAACACGCAGTAGCCCCAGCCCTTGGGAGTGGGCGCGGTGTGGTTCAGGAACTCGTTGTTCGCGATGTTGATGAAGAATTGAGCCGTGGCGGAGTGGGGATCCGAGGTGCGCGCCATGGCGACGGTGTAGGCGGCGTTCTTCAGCGCGTTGTCCGCCTCGTTCTTCACCGGCGCGCGCGTCGGCTTCTGGCGCATGCCCGGCTCGAAGCCGCCGCCCTGGATCATGAAGCCGTCGATCACGCGGTGGAAAACCGTGTTGGCGTAGTGACCGTCGGACACGTACTGGAGAAAGTTCGCGATGGTCTGCGGCGCGCGCTTCTCGTCGAGCTCGAGCGTGATGGTTCCGAGGTTGGTGTGCAGCTTGACCATGGTGGCAGTGTATCGTGAATGGTGAATAGTGAATGGTGAATGAAGGACGGGAGCGGGTGCCCGCCGGTGCCGGCGATCACTGAACGCTCATTTTGACGGCTTCTCAGCCTTGCCGAGAAGCCGTGCGCGCTCGATGAGGATCGGCTTTACCGGGACATCCCGGTGCGGCCCGGGGCCGGGGCCGGTGGCTGCCGCGGCGATCTTGCCGACGACGTCCATGCCTTTCACCACGCGACCGAAGACGGTGTAACCCCAGCCTTGCGGCGTCGCCGCCGTGTAGTTCAGGAAGTCGTTGTCGGCCACGTTGATGAAGAACTGCGCGGTCGCCGAATGCGGATCCGGCGTGCGCGCCATGGCCACCGTTCCGGCCACGTTCTTCAGCCCGTTGTCGGCCTCGTTGCGGACCGGCGCCCGCGTCGGCTTCTGCTGGAAGTCCGGAGTGAAGCCGCCGCCCTGGAGCATGAAGCGGGGGATCACGCGGTGAAACACGGTCCCCTCGTAGAACCCGTCCTTCACGTACTGCAGGAAGTTCTCCACCGTGCGCGGGGCGCGCTCGGGCAGGAGCTCGATCACGATCGTCCCCATGCTGGTCTTCAACTCGACCTGCGGGTTTGCCGCCGCGGCGGAAACGCTCGCGCAGGCGGCGACGGCGACGAGGACGCGTTTCAGGGTTTTCATCAAAAATCAGGCCGGCTCGCGCCGGCCGCTCTCGGTTAACGTGCTGCGTCCGGGACCCCGGCTACAGGGCGCCCTCGTGGATGACTTTCCAGGTGCCGGCCTCCGGCACCCAGTACTGCCGCTTGCGCGAGCGCTGGGAGAGGTTGCTGCTCTGGTAGTCCTGGTCGAAGGTGACGACCACGATCTCCTCCTGCCCGGGATGGAGATACATGCTGACGTTGCTCACGCCGACCTTGATCCAGCTCTTCGTGCCGTTCACCTTGCGCTTGTGCTCGACCCAGTCGGACCGCGTCTTCTTCCCGGAGGAAAAGTTCTGCGCGTAGTGCGAGAGGTATTTTTCCGTGTTCAGACTCGCCCAGTCCGCGCGCCACGACTCGAGCACCTTGTTGAGCTCACGCGTGTAGCGCTCGACTGCCTCGGGCTGCACCCACTCGATGCGCTCGGTGATGATCACCGGCGTCAGCCCGACCTGCACCGTCTTGGTGATCTGTTCCAGGTCCTCGTTGGTGAGCGCCACGCACCCGTCGCTCGAGCGCGGCGCGCGGCTGTAGGTGTCGAAGGGCGTGCCGTGCAGCCAGATGCCGTAGCCGGTGCGGCCCTGCCGCCGGTCCCACTCGTTCGGGTAGTTGATCGGCAAAGCACCCGCCCCGTAGAGCTCGCTCAGCTTGCCGTAGAGGGTGTTGAGCCGCTCCCGCGGGAGGTTGCCGGTGACGTGATAGACGCCGAGCGGCGTCTTCTTGTCGCCTTCGCGGAATTTGTCCACTCCGTTCTTGCCGATCGCGATGTAGTAATCGGCGATATAGCGGGGCTTGCCGTCGCGGTTCTCGAAGACGTAGAGCGTCGCCCCCGAGGTGTCCACGATGAAGGCATGGCGCTGCGCGGGGCGCAGCTGCAGCAGATACTTGGGCACCGCGTGGCCGGTAGGCCGCGTCTGATGGTAGCGCGCGAGCCGCGCCTTCGCTTCCTCGCGCAGGTCCTCGAGCTGGTCGCGGGGCGCGCCACGGACGTTTCCGAACTCGGTCAGGGGGCGCGCCCGCGCGAGCAGGAGATCGCCCTTGATGAGATGCGCGAGCCGGAAATTCGGGTACGCCTGGATGACCTTCTCGATTTCGGAGAGCGCCGCGTCGAGCCGCTTGTGCTGGATCTCGGAGAGCGTCTTCACGAGCAGCGCTTCCGGCACCGCGCTGCCGTTCGCGCCGTTCACCGCCGGGATCCTGACCGGCGCGAGCACCGGCGCGGCCGTCGCAGCGGGCCGGTTGCCCATGGCGAACGCGATGCCTGCGGCGGCGAGTATCCCGCCGAGCACGCCGCACGCCGCGCGCGCGCTCAACCGCCGACCCGTTCTTGCTGGATCAGCCATTTGTCTCCTCCCTTCACCATCTCGAGCGTCTTGGTGCTGGAGATCTTGAGGGAATCAGACCGGTAGTGCTGGCGGAACGTCACGGTGGCGTGGCCGTTACCGTTGAATTTGACCTTCGGGGCCTCGATCACGACCTCGATCCGCCGCGGCTTGGCGATCCGCGCCTTGCGCTGCGCTTCCCAATCGCTGCGCGACTCGCCGTTGGGCGTCTTGAAGTCGGGAGCGTAGCGCGCCAGATAACCGGCTACGTCGTTGTCGGACCAGGCCTTCGCCCACTCGTTGAGCGCCTTCAGCACCTCGTCGGGGTTGCGCGCGGTAGCGGGTTCCTTTCCAGCAGCAGGCTTCACGGGGGGCTCGGCGGATTTGGCCGGCACCTGCGGTGGTGCGATCGCCGGCTTGGGCGCGGCCGCGGATTCGGGCGCTTTGGCCGGCGCCGCCGCGGCGGGCTTTGCCGGGGGCTCGGCGGTCTTGGCCGACGCCTGGGGTTCCGCCGGCGCGGGCTTGGGAGCGGGCGTGGCGAGCGCGACGCGCGCCTGGGGCTCGGGTTTCGTCGCCGCGGTCTTGGGCGGCCGCGGGCTGCCGGTGAAGAGCTCCCGGATGAGATTCAGCTTCGTCTGCGCGGCGGTGTTGCCGCGGTCGAGCTGCAGCGCCTTGTCGTACGCCTGGCTCGCCATCTTGGCGTAGATGTCGCCCAGATTTTCGTGCGCGGTCGCGTAGCTCGGGTGCGTGCGGATCGCCATCTCGAGGGCGTTGCGCGCCTTGTCGTACTGCCCCTGCGAGGCGTAGAGCACCGCGAGGTTGTTGTAGGGCTCCGGCAGCTCCGGGAACTCCTGGGTGAGATCGATGAAGACCTTGATCGCGTCGTTGGTCTTGTTCTGCTCGGCGAGGATGACCCCTTTCGTGAACCGCGCGCGCGCGTCCTTCGGGCGCGTGGCGAGGTAGGCATCGACCCGCTCGAGCGCCCGGTCGTACTGGCGCTGCTTGAAGAGCCGGTTGACCTCCTGCAGGTCGTCGGCCTGCGCGGCCGCCGGGCTGACCGGTAGCAGGCAGAAAACCAACGCGACCAGGGCGATCCGGGGCGAGAGGAGCCAGGCCATTATGTTATAGTTTTCCGTAACTTTTAGAGGGTTAGCTCTAAAATCCTCGAAATTCTACCAAGAATGCCGGGCAAATCAAACCCAACTCGTCACGTTTGGTGCGATTTGCGCAACGGCCTGGCCGCATCTGCCACGCCGGCCCATCCCGCAAGTTTACAGCTTGCCAGGGTGCCGGAGACAGGAATTCGTGCCGGCGCGGGCGCCCGCGCAGGGCTCTAGCGCGCCGCGCACGGGCAGACCGGGATGCTGAAGATCCATAACTCGCTCACCCGCCGGAAGCAGGAATTCGTGCCGATCACTGCGGGCCGCGTGCGCATGTACGTGTGCGGCATGACCGTCTACGACTACTGCCATCTCGGGCACGCGCGCGTGATGGTGGTGTTCGACGTGGTGCGCCGCTGGCTGCGCGCGCTCGGCTTCGACGTCACCTACGTGCGCAACATCACCGACATCGACGACAAGATCATTCAGCGCGCGCGGGAGACAAACGAGCCGGTCGGGGCGCTGACCGCGCGCTTCATCCGGGCGATGGACGAGGACAACGCGGCGCTCGGCGTGGAAAAACCCGACGCGGAGCCGCGCGCCACGGAGCACGTCGCCGGCATGCTCGAGTTGATCGCGCTGCTCGAGCAACGCGGGCTCGCCTATCGCGCCGCGAGCGGTGACGTCAATTTCGCGGTGCGCAAGTTCCCGGGCTACGGCAAGCTCTCGGGCAAGTCGCTCGACGAGCTGCGCGCGGGCGAACGCGTCGAGGTCGACGAGGCCAAGCGCGATCCGCTGGACTTCGTGCTGTGGAAGCGGGCCAAGGAGGGCGAGCCGCAGTGGGAATCGCCGTGGGGCAGCGGGCGCCCGGGCTGGCACATCGAATGCTCGGTGATGTCGAGCGCGCTGCTGGGCAGGCACTTCGACATCCACGGCGGCGGCCAGGACCTGCAGTTTCCGCACCACGAGAACGAGATCGCGCAGTCCGAGGGCGCGCACCAGCACGAATTCGTCAACTACTGGATGCACAACGGATTCGTGCGCGTGGACGAGGAGAAGATGTCGAAGTCGCTGGGCAACTTCTTCACCGTGCGCGAGGTGCTCTCGCGCTACGATGCCGAGGTGGTCCGCTTCTTCATCGTGCGCGCGCATTACCGCAGCCCGCTCAACTATTCCGATCAGCACCTCGAGGACGCGAAGCACGCGCTGACGCGGCTCTACACCGCGTTGAAGGGGCTCGCGTCCGGTGCGGGCGCGGTCGACTGGTCGAACCCGTACGCGAGCCGCTTCCGCGACGCGATGAACGACGATTTCAACACGCCCGAAGCAATCGCGGCGCTCTTCGACCTCGCGAACAACCTGAATCGCACGCGAGATCCAGAGCAGGCGCGATTGCTTACATCGCTCGGCGGGATCTTGGGATTGTTACAAGGCGATCCGGTGGCTTTCCTGCAGGGAGCCGTGGCCGCCCGTGGAACTGTTACGGGCCAGCCCGCTGCAGCGCATGGAACCGGGACTGCGAAGTACACGCGTGAATCGATCGAAACGCTGATTGCTGCCCGTGCCACGGCAAGAAAGTCGAAACAGTTCGCCGAAGCAGACCGCATCCGCCAGGAGCTGCTCGATGCGGGCATCGTCCTGGAGGACAAGCCGGATGGCACCACCGAGTGGCGGCGGAATTGAGCGGGCCTGCCGTCTTCCGGCTTTGGCCTGACCGGTGTTCATCGGCGTGCATCGGCGGGGGAAAAGAGCAAGGCAGAAGGCAGAAGGATGAAGGCAGAAGGCAGGAGAAAGAAGACAGCCGGATTCTTGAGTTGTATCTGCGTTCATTTGCGGTTCCATCCTTGTCCTTCTTGGCGCCTTGGTGGTTCAATTTGTTGTGGTTTTGCTCCCCGCCCTCCGCGGCAAGAGGTTTTGACTTTCGTCGGCGTTTATCGGCGTCCATCGGCGGCTAATAGGGTTTTTCGCGGACGCCCCTGACATGCTCCTTGCACTGCAAAGCGCCTTCGGCTTTTTCGCGATCGTCCTCGCCGCGTGGTGTCTTAGCGAGGACCGGCGCGCCGTGCCGTGGCGCACGGTGATCGCGGGCACGGTGCTGCAGCTTGCGCTCGCGGTGCTGCTGCTCAAGGTCCCGCTCGCGCGGGAGTTCTTCCTCGGGCTGAACGAGATGCTGCTCGCACTGGAGCAGGCGACCCAGGCCGGCACCGCGTTCGTGTTCGGTCACCTGGGCGGCGGCCCGGTGCCCTACGCGGAGGTTCCCGGAGCGAGCAGCTTCGTGCTCGCGTTCCGCGCGCTGCCGCTGATTCTCGTGGTGAGCGCGCTCTCGGCGCTGCTGTTCTACTGGGGCGTGCTGCCGGTGATCGTGCGCTCGATCTCGGCGGTGCTGGAGAAGACGATGGGCGTGGGCGGGGCGGTAGGCCTGTCGTCGGCCGCCAATATTTTCGTCGGCATGGTGGAGGCGCCGCTCATCGTGCGGCCCTATCTCAGGGAAATGAGCCGCGGGGAGCTGTTCATCCTCATGAGCTGCGGCATGGCGGGAATCGCGGGCACGGTGATGGTGCTCTACGCGAGCATCATCGGGCCGGTCGTTCCGGGCGCGATGGGCCATATCCTGTCCGCGTCCATCATCAGCGTGCCGGCCGCGATCCTCGTCGCCGCGCTCATGGTGCCGCCGCGCGGGGCAGCGACCGCGGGCAAGCTCGACCCGCCGCAACAGGCGGGGAGCGCGATGGACGCGGTGACGCGCGGCACGCTCGACGGGCTCCAGCTGCTGCTCGGTATCGTCGCCATGCTGATCGTGCTGATCGCGCTGGTGACGCTCGCCAATCTCGCGCTCGGGCTGCTGCCCGCGGTGGGCGGGGAGCCGGTGACGCTCCAGCGCGCGCTCGGCATCGCCATGGCGCCCCTCGTCTGGCTTGCGGGCATCCCATGGCACGAGGCGGCGACCGCGGGTGCGCTGATGGGCACCAAGACCGTGCTGAACGAACTGATCGCCTACCTCGACCTTGCGCGCCTGCCGCAAGGTACGCTCAGCCCGCGCAGCCAGCTGATCATGACCTATGCGCTGTGCGGCTTCGCCAATTTCGGCAGCCTGGGGATCCTGATCGGCGGGCTTGCGACCATGGTCCCGGAGCGCCGCACCGAGATCGTGGGCCTGGGCATGCGCTCGATCGTCGCCGGCACGCTCGCGACGCTCATGACCGGGGCGGTGGTCGGGATGCTCCATGCGGGGTAGGCGTTGGGGGCCGCGATGATCCTCGAGCACCCGGACTGGGATCCGCTGATCGCCGCGCTCGCCGCGCAGCCCGCCTCGCCGTTCCGATCCGCTATCGCCCCGGAACTCGCGCGCGCGGTGCTTGCCGCGCCGGCCGCGCTCGCCCTGTGGATCGCGACCCGCGAGCCGCAGCTCGCGGCGGCGGACCGGCTGCGCCTGCTCGTGATCGGCGCTGAAACCGTGGACGCTCCCGACGCCGGGCGCTGGTACGCGCTGCTCCCGCAACTGGCCGGCGCAGCGTTCGAACTGGAGACCACGCTGGTCGGCGACGCGCTCGATCTGGATTTTCGTTCGGCGGCGGCAGATTGCGCGCCGTCCCGGCCCGCGCGGCTGCTGCGGATGCCGCTCGACGAGTTCCTGCGCACGCACGACGCCGGCGACTACGATCTCGCCGCGGTGTTCCACCCCGGCATGCAGAAGAACCGCGGCTGGCTGACGGATGGCAGCCTCGCGCGCATCGTTGCCGCCGGCACCGTGCTCGTCGGATCGTCGTACGAGCCGGAGGAGGCACAGGTGGACGCGTGGGTCATCGCCTGTCACGGCTATGCGGTCGCGGGCGATCCGCTGCTCAATCCGTTCTACCTCGATCTGGGCGACCAGCGAAACCAGGTGCAGTGGGGGCGCGCGCTGTGGAAGTTCGCCCGCCAGGTTCCCGCTCCGGAGCGCGCTCCCGACCAGGAGCGGCTCGACGCGCTCGATCTGCTGTCGCGCATGGTCATGCACAGCATGCTCGAGACCGACTGGCCGTCGTTCGCGCCCGGGGCGCGGCTCGAGCTGAAGTCCTCCACCGGCACCCGGCTCGCGCTCATCCACGTGTTCGACCGTTGCTGTGCCGATCCCGCCACGGGCACGCTGTACCGGTTGGGCGATCGGGGCGAGCTGGCGACGATCGGCGCGCTGGACACCGGTGAACTTGCGTCCTATCCCGAGGGGGGGCGGAAACTGGAGCGCGCGCTGTGGGCGGCGCGCATCAAGGCCGACCGGCTCCTGCCGGAGGGAGCGCGCGTGCGCGAGGCGGGCTACGGAGCGGATCGCGCCGCAGCGATGCTCGCTGACTTGCGCGCGCGCGCGCGCCGGATGTTCCAGGGAAGCGCGGCAACCTGAGAGCCGGTAACAAAACTAGAAAATATCAGCCGCAGATAAACGCCGATACACGCCGATGAAAAACGGACAGGATTTACAAGATTTCGCAAGATTAACAAGATTAGACCCGATCAGATAATCATGTAAATCCTGTTTTCATCCTGTTAATCCTGTCTATATTGATCTTGATTTTATCTGCGTCCATCTGCGTTCATCGGCGGTTACAAGCTTCTTGGGTCTTTTTGATACGGGCTCTCATGCAGCATGCGGGCCGGAAGGCGGCTTGAGGAGAACAGTTTCGCGGTGGCTCAAGGTGACGTACGCGAGATCGTGCGTCTCGCAGAACGCGTCCCATGCCTTTGCCGCCCCGGGACAGAAGATCGAGCCGTCGCAGAGGATGGCGCCGCCTTGGGAGAGGCGCGGGTAGAAGTACTCGAGCGCGGCGAGCGTGGGCTCGTGGAGCGTGAGATCGAGGTGCACCAACGCCCAGTCGCGCTCGGGCAGGGTCGCGAACACCTGCGGGATCCAGCCGGCGCAGATCGCGACCTCCGGGAAATCGGAGAAGAATCCGCGCACGAGTTCCGGCGAGGTGTCGGTCTTGCCGACCGGAAAGAACGGCTCCATGCGCATGGCCCCGTCGCTCCCGCGCACCGGTATCAGGTCGTGCTCGCCGGAGGCGCTGGTTCCGGCGAAGCTGTCGATCAGGTAGAGGTCGCGACCCCTGAAGTCGGACCGGCAGCTGCGCCACGCGTGGGCAAGCAGCAGCGCGGTCGCGCCGCGGTAAGCCCCGACCTCGGCGCGCGCTCCCGGCACCTCCAGCGTCGCGAGGAAATACTGCACCAGGTCGAGCCGGGTCTGAAAGCGCTGGAAAATGTTGAACGGCGTCACCGCCGTGCCGGTCTTCTGGAGACAACGCAGGTAGAGATCGGCGAATTTCTCGGATCCGACCCGCGCGTCGCGGTAGAGGATGCCGAGGTGCCGCTCGGGCTGCGCGCGTGCGTGTATGCGATTGAGCTTGTTCTCGGTCTCGAGGGGATACTCGACGGATCCGCCGCCGCGGCCCGAGAAAGCCGACTTCGTGGCCGCTAACAGTCGTTTGAGCAACATTGGTACGGTGCGTAGCGCTATCCTACCACGTCAATCTATCATCTCACGCGCGTGGCCCGCGGGTTGCGCGGGTGCCGCTTGCGAAAGTAACGGAAAATTTCCATGACAAAAATCGCCTCCGTCCAGACGCACGCAATCTCGGTGCCGCTCGGGCGCCCGCTGTGGACGGCGCATTAGGAACTGGCGAGTTCCAGCGTAATTCTGGTGGAAGTGCGCACCGACGACGGCGTCGTCGGCTACGGGCAAATCCACGGTGCCCCGATGAAGGTGATCTGCGATTGGGTCGTCCGCCTGGGCGAGGTCGTTCGCGGCATGGATGCGCTCGCGCACGTCGCCGTATGGGAAAAGCTCTTCGCGCTCACCTCGCCGCGCCCGGGCGGCGTCCGCGCCCGTGACGGGCTGCCGCCGCCGCTGCCGCGCGGGGAGCGCCCGCAGATCATGGCGGCGATCGCCGGAATCGACATTGCGCTCTGGGACATCAAGGGCAAGAGCGCGGGAATGCCGGTGTACCGGGTGCTGGGCGGAGAGGCAAAGCCGGTGTTCAGCTACGCGACGGGTGGCTACTACCGCGAGGGCGCGGATGCGTCCGACTCCGCCAAGGAGCTTGCGGAGTTCGTCGCGGCGGGCTACCGCGCGGTTGTTTGACCTGGGTCATTTAGCAGCCTGTCGGACTTAGGGTCCCGACAGGCTGCTAGGGGGCGGCCGTTCGGTACTCGGAACGCGGCTGCTCCACGGACCAGCGGACGCGGTCCGCGATCCGCTTGCCAATGCCTGCTACTGAACGGAGTTCCTCGGCGCGGGCCCTCATCACCGATTCCACACTGCCGAACCGGGCCAGCAATCGGCGCGCCCGTTCAGGTCCGATTCCGGGGAGCCCTTGAAGGATGAAGAGCTGCCGGGCGTGCTTTCCCTTCGGTCGGTACCCCGGGCGGGGGAGCGCCCCGATCGCGTAGGTCTGCCCTTGCCGGGCGACATAAAGCATGGTGGACACGGTCTCTTCCGGAGTGCGCGTCCTTAACAACGGAATGCCGCAGAACACGGTTACGGCCACTAGGGCGCCCTGGATCGCTTCCCATCGCAAGCCTGTTTCGTCGAGCTTGTACTCGGCGCCTTCCAGGATCATCGCAGGCCGCAGTTGCGTTGCGGCAAGCCGCAACGCCTGTGTGAAGAGCCTCCCGCCGATGATCGCTGCCGCGAGATCCGCTGTCGTCTTGCGCTCAATCAGGAACCGCCCGTCCACCAGGTAGTCACCCAGCTTAAGGCGCGTCACGTTCACTTCGAAGTGGGGAGACTGCCCGAGAAGGCCGACCACGGGGCTCGGCGACTCCCGGTCATCTACCTGTACAGAAATGCGTTCCAATCCCAGCCCGCCGGCGATCGTCCCGTTTATGGGAAACGCAGCAGAGCCGCTCTCGTTGACGATCGCGCAGGAGGCTCGCCATTTTTTCCTTTTCGCGCGGGCGCGTTTGCATTAAGAAAGTGCGGGAGGGCGGGCACGGCGCTGTCTTGGGCGCGTACGCTGCGGCGAGGCAGATGCGTTATTGCGCGAAGAACTCCCGCACTTTCTCCATCCAGGACTTCGCGCGCGGATCGTGGCGCCCGGCGTCTTTGCGGTTGATCGCCTCGAGTTCCGCCAGGAGCTCCTTCTGCCGGGCGGTGAGATTGACAGGGGTCTCCACGGCGACGTGGCACAGGAGATCGCCGTGGGTGCTCGAGCGCACACCCTTGATGCCCTTGCCGCGCAGCCGGAATACCCGGCCGGACTGGGTCTCCGCGGGCACCTTGATCTTGGCATAGCCATCGAGGGTTGGGATCTCGATCTCGCCGCCGAGCGCCGCGGTGGTGATGCTGATCGGCATCTCGCAATGAAGATCGTTGTGGTCGCGCGTGAAGACGGAATGCGGATGGATGTGGACCACGACGTAGAGGTCTCCCGGCGGGCCGCCGTTCATTCCCGCTTCGCCCTCGCCTGAGAGCCGGATGCGGTCGCCCGCATCGACGCCGGACGGGATCTTGACCGAGAGCGTCTTCTGGCGCTTCACGCGCCCGGCGCCGCCGCACGCCTGGCACGGGGAGGTCACGACCTTGCCTTGCCCGTGGCAGCGCGGGCAGGTCTGCTGGATGGAGAAGAAACCCTGCTGCATGCGGACCTGGCCGTGGCCGTGGCAGGCGGTGCACGTCGTGGGCGAGGTCCCGGGCTTCGCGCCGCTGCCGCTGCAGGTCTCGCACGCTTCCATCGCCGGGATGCGGATGCGGGTTTCGGTGCCGCGCGCGGCCTCCTCCAGCGAGATCTCCAGGTTGTAGCGAAGATCAGCGCCGCGGTAGACCGTCGAGCGCGCACGGCCGCCGCCGAAGATGTCGCCGAAGATGTCGCCGAAAGCGTCGGCGAAGCCGCCGAAACCGGCGCCGGCGGCGCCCGCGCCGGCGACCGAAGGGTCGACACCGGCGTGGCCGAACTGGTCGTAGGCGGCGCGCTTCTGCGAGTCGGAGAGGACCTCGTAGGCTTCCTTGGCTTCCTTGAAGTGCTCCTCGGCCTTGGGATTGTCCGGATTGCGGTCCGGGTGCCATTTCATGGCGAGCTTGCGGTACGCCTTCTTGACCTGCTCGTCGGAGGCGTCCCGGTTTACGCCCAGCACTTCGTAATAGTCTTTTTTCGCCATGGCTCAGGAGAGGGATCGTGGATTGGGGATCGAGGATTGAGCGTCACGCGGACGACAAAATAGATCGAGGGGAGAGCTTGCGCGCTCCCCTCAATCCTCAGTCCTCAGTCCTCAATCCTACTTCTTGTCCTTGACTTCCGTGTATTCCGCATCCACGACGTCACCTTCCTCCTTTTTCCCGGTGTCCGCGGCCGCCTTCTCGCCGCCCGCCTGCGCCTGCTGCTTCGCCTGCTCTTCCGAGTACATCTTTTCGGCGAGCTTGTGCGCGGCCTGCGCGAGCGCCTGCGTCTTCGCTTCGATCGCGGCCTTGTCCTCGCCCTTCAGCGCGTCCTCCGCCTCCTTGATCGCGCCCTCGATCCTGGACTTCTCGTCGGCGTCGAGCTTGTCGCCGTGCTCCTTGAGCGATTTCCTCACCGTGTGCACCATGTGATCGCACTGGTTGCGCGCATCCACGAGCTCGCGCGCCCTGCGGTCTTCCTCGGCGTGCAGTTCCGCGTCCTTGACCATGCGCTTGATCTCTTCCTCGGTGAGCCCCGAGCCGGCCTGGATCTTGATCTTGTTCTCCTTGCCGGTCGCCTTGTCCCTCGCGGTGACATGGAGGATCCCGTTGGCGTCGATGTCGAACGTGACCTCGATCTGCGGCATGCCGCGCGGCGCCGGGGGGATGTCGGTCAGGTTGAACTGGCCGAGCGACTTGTTGTCGCGCGCCATCTCGCGCTCGCCCTGCAGCACGTGGATCGTGACCGCCGTCTGGCTGTCCTCGGCAGTGGAGAACACCTGGTTCGCCTTGGTGGGAATGGTGGTGTTCTTCTGGATGAGCTTGGTCATCACGCCCCCGAGGGTCTCGATGCCGAGCGAGAGCGGAGTCACGTCGAGCAGCAGCACGTCCTTGACGTCGCCCTTCAGCACGCCGGCCTGGACCGCGGCGCCGATCGCCACCGCCTCGTCGGGGTTGACGTCCTTGCGCGGCTCCTTGCCGAAGAATTCGCGCACCCGCTCCTGCACCTTGGGCATGCGCGTCTGCCCGCCCACCAGGATCACGTCGTCGACGTCGCTCACCTTGATGCCGGCATCCTTGATCGCGATGCGGCACGGCTCGATCGTCTTCTCGACCAGGTCCTCGACCAGGCTCTCGAACTTGGCGCGCGTGACCTTGATCGCCAGGTGCTTCGGCCCGGACTGGTCGGCCGTGATGTAGGGCAGGTTCACCTCGGTCTGCTGCGAGGAGGAAAGCTCGATCTTGGCCTTCTCCGCGGCGTCCTTGAGCCGCTGCAGCGCGAGCATGTCCTTCCTCAGATCGAGCCCGGACTCCTTCTTGAACTCGTCGCACAGGTACTCGATCAGGCGCTGGTCGAAGTCCTCGCCCCCGAGGAAGGTGTCGCCGTTGGTCGAGTGCACTTCGAACTGCATCTCGCCCTCGACATCGGCGATCTCGATGATCGAGATGTCAAAGGTGCCCCCGCCGAGATCGTAGACCGCGATCGTGCGGTCGGCCTTGCTCTGCTTGTCCAGGCCGAACGCGAGCGCCGCCGCGGTCGGCTCGTTGATGATGCGCTTCACGTCGAGGCCCGCGATGCGGCCCGCGTCCTTGGTGGCCTGGCGCTGGGAGTCGTTGAAATAGGCGGGCACCGTGATCACGGCCTCGGTGACCGGCTCTCCGAGGTAGTCCTCGGCGGTCTTCTTCATCTTCATCAGCACCTGGGCGGAGACTTCCGGCGGGGCCATTTTCTTGCCGTGCACTTCGACCCAGGCGTCGCCGTTGTCGGCCTTGATGATCTTGTAGGGCATCAGGCCGATGTCCTTTTTGACCTCCTTTTCCTCGAAGCGCCGCCCGATCAGCCGCTTCACCGCGTAGAGGGTGTGCTTCGCGTTGGTGACGGCCTGGCGCTTCGCCGGGGCGCCGGCGAGCACCTCGCCGTCGTCCATGTAGGCGACGGTCGAGGGCGTGGTGCGGGAGCCCTCGGAATTTTCGATCACCTTCGGCTGGCCGTTCTCCATCACGGCCACGCACGAATTGGTCGTACCCAGGTCGATGCCGATGATCTTGGCCATGTTCTACCTCGTTGGTTTTCCTGTGCTATTCGTCATTACCCCGATATGGGGGTAACCCCTCATTTTTCAATGGTTTTCAGCTTGGACACGGTCACTAGCGCCGGGCGGATCACCCGCTGGTGCAGCAGGTAGCCTTTCTGCAGCACCTGCACCACGGTATTGGGCTCGGCATCGGATTCGACGGTGTTGATCGCCTGATGGCGGTGCGGATCGAATTTCTGCCCCGCCGGGTTGATCTCGCCGAGATTGAACCGCTCGAACACGGTCTTGAGCTGCTTGAGCGTGAGCTCGACCCCGCTCTTCATGCTCTCGACCGTCGCATTGTCGGCCGCGAGGGCCGCCTCGAGGCTGTCCATGACCGCGAGCAGCTCACCTGCGAAACTGTCCACCGCGTATTTATGGGCGTTGGCGATCTCGGTCTGCGCGCGCTTGCGCACGTTGTCGGCCTCGGCCTTCGCGCGCAGCCACGCGTCGTGATGTTCCTGCGCGGAGGCCTCGGCCTTCCTCAAACGTTCCTCCTGGGTGGGCTCGGCAGACTCTGCAGACGTCTCGGCGGCGGGCTGCGGGGTGTCCGCGGGCGCCTGCGCCTCGCCGGGCGCGGTCGGTTCCTCGAGCTTCTCCTCGGGAGCCGGTTTCAGGTCGCGTGTTTCGTGCATCCTTTCCTCCGGTCAATCCTTTTTAGTTTGGGCCGGATGCGCAAGATTCAAGGGCAGCGCGCGGTCATCCTAACCGCTTGCCGCAAAAGACTTTTCAGTAAGGCATGCCCGGTCTCGAACAGCAACGTGCGCACATTGGGACCGGCCGGGGCCCGACGCGACGCATTGCAGACGGTGGGTGCCGGGGGAGGCGCAACGATGAAGGAAGGCGGATGACCGAGCGCGGGGCCGTGCCGGGTTCGGTGTCGATTTCCTCCTTCTGCCTTCATCCTTCAGGACTTGGCGCCCATCGCCAGCGCGCGCATGCGGGATTTTTCCAGCTCCTCGGCTGCGGCGCCGGAGCTCCACCCGAGTAGGTTCTCCAGCACCAGGTCGGTAAGTGCGTGCACCCAGTCGTTGCGCTCGTTCAGGCAGGGTATGTAGCGGAATTCCCGCCCGCCTGCCTGCACGAAGGTCGTCTTGCCCTCGATCGCAATCTCTTCCAGCGTCTCGAGGCAGTCGCTCACGAAGCCGGGGCAGATCACGTCCACGCGCCCGAGCTTCTGTCTGCCGAGCTCCGCGAGCACGCTGCTCGTATAGGGCTGCAGCCACTCCGCGCGTCCCAAGCGCGACTGGAACGTGATCCGGTACTGCACGGACTTCAGCGAAAGCGCCTCGGCGAGCAGCCGCCCCGTCTTCTGGCATTCGCAATGATAGGGATCGCCCTTGTCGAGCGTTGCGCGCGGCACGCCGTGGAAACTCATCAACAGCACGTCGGGGCGCTCGTTGTTGTTCTTCGTCCAGAAATCGCGCACGCTCTGGGCAAGCGCGGCGATATACGCGGGACGGTCGTGGAAGTGCCGTACCGTACGCAGCGCCGGGACGTCGCGCGCGCCCGAGAAGAAGCGGAAGACTTCGTCGAGGGCAGTCGCCGTGGTGCTCGCCGCGTACTGCGGGTAAAGCGGCACGAGCAGGATGCGGTCGCAGCGCGCGGCCTTCAGCTCCTGCAGCTTGGCCGGGATCGAGGGCTTGCCGTAGCGCATCGCGTAGTCCACCACCAGCGGAAACTTCACCCGCTCGCCGAGGTAACCGCGCAGCAGCTTCGCCTGGCGTTCGGTGTGGACCCGCAGGGGAGCGCCCTCGGCCATCCATACCTGCGCATAGCGATGCGCCGAGGCCCTCGGACGGGTCGTCAGCACGAACAGGTGCAGGATCGGCAGCCAGATCGCGCGCGGAATCTCGATGACGCGTGGGTCGGAGAGGAACTGCCTGAGGTACCCGCGCACTGCCCTGGGGGTGGGCGCCTCCGGCGTGCCGAGATTCACCAGCAGCACTCCGATGCCCGGGGCGCTGCCGTGGGAGAAGGGCGGCTCAGGGTTCAAGGTTCAAGGTTCAAAGTTCGTAGTTGGGGTTTGGCGGGAGCGTCGCCGGGGGCGCTTTAAACGGCGAACCTGGAACCTCGAACCTTGAACGTTGAACTCACTGCCGCGAAGCTAGCGTTGGGTGAGCGCGCTCGAGAGCAGCTTCGCGGTGATGTCCACGATGGGAATGACGCGCTCGTAGGCCATCCGGGTGGGGCCGATCACGCCGACCCTGCCGACCACCTGGCCGTCCACCTCGTAGGGAGCGGAGATCACGCTGCACTCGTCAAGCGGCGCGACCCCCGATTCGCCGCCGATGAAGATCTGCACCCCGTGCGCGCGGCTGCTCACTTCGAGCAGCTGCAGCAGGCCCGTCCTGCGGTCGAACAGCTCGAAGAGCTTGCGCAGATTCGCCATGTTGGACGACAGGTCCTCGGAGTCGAGCAGATTGCTCTCGCCCGAGATCACTACCTCCGTCTCCGATTCGCTGACCGCCTCGCTGCCGGCTTCCAGCGCCGCGGTCATCAGCCGCGTCATGTCCTCGGTCAGCTGCTTGAGCTCGGCGCGGATCCGGCGCCTGATCTCGTCGAACGTGAGCCCGGCATAATTCTGGTTCAGGATATTCGTCGCCTCGGCGAGCTCGGAGGGCGTGTATTTTCTCTCGGTGACCAGGATCCGGTTCTGCACGTCGCCCTCGGGCGTGACGACGATCAGCAGTATTCGCGTGTCGGAGAGCTTCAGGAATTCAATGTGCCGGAAACATGCGCCGCGCCGCGGGGTTATGACCACGCCTGCGAAGTGCGTGAGATCGGACAGAACCTGGGACGCGGAGGCCACGAGCTTCTGCGTGTTCTGCATGCGCAGCTGCTCCTCCAGATGGTGGATCTCCACGTTGTCGAGGGGCTTGATCGTGAGCAGCGTGTCCACGAAGAAACGGTAGCCGCGCGTGGTCGGCACGCGGCCGGCCGATGTGTGCGGGCTCGCGATGAAGCCCATGTCCTCGAGGTCGGCCATCACGTTGCGGATGCTCGCGGGGCTCAACTCCAGCCCCGCGTATTTCGAGAGCGCGCGCGAGCCCACCGGCTGGCCCTCCACGATGTAGCGCTCGACCAGCGTCTTCAGGAGGACCAGCGCGCGTTCGCTCAGGACCGGCGTAGCGGCGGGCATGCGCCTATTCTACTAAAAACGGTGAATGGTGAATGGTGAATCGTGAGCCGTGAGTCGACGAATCGAGGTGCTCTCCCGCTGACCGGCTGTCAGTGAGTCACGAGCCACGAGTCACGGTTTTTTATGGTTTAATGCGGCGATGAAGACGTCTTTCGGCACCGTCGCGCTGATCGGCAAGTACAAGAGCCCGGAAGTCTCCGGCCCGTTGCTCAAGCTCGCGCAGTTCCTGGAGCAGCGCAAGGTCAAAGTCCTGATCGATCGCCTCACGGGGGCCCAGATCGGCGATGCCCCGTACCCGGTGCTGCCGCTGGAGGAGCTGGGCAAGCAGGCGGATCTCGCAATCGTGATCGGGGGCGACGGCACGATGCTCAACATCGCGCGCACGCTTGCGCCCTACGATGTCGCGCTGGTCGGCGTGAACCAGGGCCGCCTGGGGTTTCTCACGGATATCTCGGTGGACACCATGTTCGACACCATCGGCGCGATCCTCGAGGGCAAGTTCGTGGCCGAGGACCGCATGCTGCTTGCCGGGGAAGTGTGGAGCGGGGCCGGGAAGGTGGCCGAGGGGCTCGCGTTCAACGACGTGGTGGTGAGCAAGGGCGCCCGGGGGAACATGATCGAGTTCGAGGTGCGCATCGACGGCCAGTTCATCTACAACCAGCGCGCCGACGGGCTGATCGTGGCGTCCCCGACCGGCTCGACCGCGTACGCGCTGTCCACCGGGGGCCCCATCGTGCACCCTTCGCTCTCGGTGATGGCGCTGGTCCCGGTGTCCCCGCACACGCTGTCGAACCGCCCGATCGTGATCAGCAGCAGTTGCACGGTGGAGATCATCGTCCGCGGCGACTCCGACCCGCGCGTGCACTTCGACAGCCATTCGCACCACGGCCTGCGCGACGGCGATCGCGTGGTGGCGCGTCGTTTTCCGCGCCCGCTGAGCCTTCTGCACCCGGCCGGGCACAGTTACTACGATATGCTGCGCGAGAAGCTCAACTGGAACCGCGAGTGAACAGTGATCAGTGAACGGTGAACGGAACGCCGCGGCCGCCGCGGCTCCGGATGTGCCGACTGTTCACTGTTCACCGTTTACTGTTTACCCGAAGATGTTGCGCAGTCTCTCGATCCGCGACTTCGCGATCGTGGACCGTATGGACCTCGAGTTCGCCGCCGGCTTCACGGTGCTCACCGGGGAGACCGGGGCGGGCAAATCCATCCTGATCGACGCGCTCGCCATGGTGCTCGGCGAGCGCGCGGAGGCGATCGTCGTGCGCGCGGGTGCGGCGCGCGCCGAGATCGGCGCCGAGTTCGACGTCGAGCGGGACGCGGCGCTCGCGCGCTGGCTTGCGGAAAACGAGCTCGCCGGCGACGAAGGCGCGTGTCTCGTGCGCCGCGTGATCGAGCCCGCCGGCAGATCGCGTGGCTACATCAACGGGCGCCCCGCCACGCTTGCCCAGCTGCGCGAGCTGGGCGAGCGCCTGGTGGACATCCACGGCCAGAACCAGCACCAGTCGCTCACGCGCACCGCCGCCCAGCGTGCGCTGCTCGATGCCTACGGCGGGCTGGCGCCCTCCGCGGCGAGCGTCGCAGCGCTCCACGCCGCGTGGCAGAAGCGGCGCGAGACGCGCATCGCGTTCGAGACGAACGCGGGGGCCATCGAAGCCGAGCGCGAGCACCTGGAATGGCAGACGCGCGAGCTCGAAGCGCTCAATTTCGGTGTCGAGCAATGGCGGGAGCTTACCGAGGAACACGCGCGGCTCGCGCACGCGGCGAGCCTCATCGAAGGCGCGCAGCAGGGGCTGGATGCGCTCTCCGAGGGCGACGATTCGGTGCTTGCGCGCGTGAGCGCGCTGGTCGGGCGGCTGGACAACCTGCGCGCACACGATCCGGGGCTGCGTGAAGCGCTCGAGCTGCTGGAGCCCGCCCGCATCCAGCTGCAGGAAGCCGTCTATCAGCTGCGGCACTATGCCGGGCGTCTCGAACTCGATCCGCAGCGGCTCGCAGAGATCGAGCAGCGGCTCGAGGCAATCCACTCGGTCGCGCGCAAGTACCGCACGGCGCCGGAGCAGCTTCCGGAGAAGCTCGCGGCGGCGCGGGCCCGCCTGGCGGAGCTGGGCGCGGGCGGCGACCTCGAGGGGCTGCGCAAGCTCGAGGAGAAGGCGCACGAGGCGTGCGTTGCGGAGGCGAAGAAGCTCTCCGGCGCGCGCAAGAAGTCCGCAGGCAGGCTCTCGGAGCAGGTGACCGATGCGATGCAGACGCTCGCGATGGCGGGCGGGCGCTTCGAGGTCGCGCTGCACCGCTCGCCGGAGGTCACGGCGCACGGGCTCGAATCCGTCGAATTCATGGTGTCGGCGCACAAGGGCATGGACCCGGCGCCGCTCGCCAAGGTCGCCTCCGGCGGCGAGCTCTCGCGCATGAGCCTCGCGATCCAGACCGTGACGAGCCGGGTGGCGCAGGTGCCGACGCTGATCTTCGACGAGGTGGATTCCGGCATCGGCGGGCGCGTGGCCGAAATCGTGGGAAGGATGCTGAAGCAGCTCGGGAGAAAGCACCAGGTCATGTGCATCACCCACCTGCCGCAGGTGGCGGCCTCGGCCGACCAGCAGTGGCAGGTTACCAAGACGACCGCGAACGGCGAGGTGGTGAGCAAGGTCACCATGCTCGACCGCGAAAGCCGCGTCGAGGAAATCGCGCGCATGCTCGGCGGCGTCAAGATCACGCCGACCACGCGCAAGCACGCGGCGGAGATGCTCGGAATCAAGAATGATTGAACCGCCAGGCCCGTCAGGAAGAAGCCGGCGGGGCAAGACCCGCGGCTAGCGGCGTTCTTCGTCCTTCTTGTCGAGCAGGCGCCAGGTCGACAGCGCCGTCACCAGGAAAATCGGAAGCAGCACGAGAACTGCGACCAGCAGGTTTTTCTGAAGAAAAACTCCCGCCGCGGTTCCGGAAAGCAGCACGATCAGGATCGGCAGGTGGCACGGGCACGTCAGCACCGCGAGCGTGCCCATCAGGTACGTCAGCGCCGGATGCCCGCGCGGCAATGCCTTCTTGCGCAAGTCGCCCATCGGATGCAACGTGGCCGCCTAACGTGGCGCCTCGGGCGCGCGCCGTCCCCTCAGGTGGTCCCACACGCTGCTCCCTATGAGCGCCGCAAGCCCGGAATAGACGAGCGCCGGGTGGATCCACAATCCGGCGAAGGCGCCGAGCGCCCCGCCGAGACCGATCCAGAACGGCGTGAGCTCGCCGTGCGAGCGCGCGGTGCCGTGGAGCAGCCACACGCTCAGCGCAAGCAGGCCCACGTAGAGCGGGATCAGGAAGGCGTCGTTGATCAGGAAGCCCGCGCCGACCGCGCTCATTATCGAGAGCGCACCGGTCACGCCGAGGCAGCACGCGCCCGCAAAACCAGCCGCGCCGCTGCAGGTGCATTGTTTGACGAGTTCCTTCATCGCTCGCTCCTCGGTCCGCGCGCCCGCATCACGTGCAGCACGCCTGTGCCTGCTCGCTCTCGCCGGTTGCCGCCTGGTAGGCTTTCAACGCCCACATTTCACCCACGCAGCCGCCCATCGCCGAGGCGACGGCCAGGAATTCGCCGAACTCCTCGGGGGTTGCGCCGAGCTCTTTTGCCTTCAGCACGTAGAACTTCAGGCAAGGCTCGCAGCGGGCGCTTACGCCCCACAAGGCGGCGGCCAGGGCTTTCACCTTCGCGGGGAACACACCGTCCGTAAACACGGCATCCTGCCGCATCTTCTGGATGTGGCCGGCCGTGTGTTTCGTCACCCTGGAGAACTCGGACAACAGTCCCAGGGCGGGATCGATGCTCTTGAGGTCGGTCGTTTTCATGGCGCCTCCATCACGATGTCGTGATGCAAGCGTACCCGCCGTACCCGGGTACGGAGTCAAGCGCGGCTCTTCGAGAGGGTCTCTATGATCGGACAGCCTTCGTGCGGCTTGCGCCGGGAGCACCGCACGAGGACGTCCTCGAGCACTTTCGACATGCGGGAGAGGTCGTCGAGCTTGGCCTGGACCAGATCGAGCTTCCTGCGCGCGAGCGACTGCACGTTGGCGCAGTCGGCGCGCGAGAGCCGCAGCAGCGCCGCGATTTCCTCCAGGCTGAAGCCCAGTTGCTGCGCCCTGCGGATGAACTGGAGCCGCGCGAGATCGTCGCGCGAATAATTGCGTATGCCGCGGTACGGCTTCGCGGGGGTCTTCAGCAGCTTGATGCGCTGGTAGTAGCGCACGGTCTCGACCCCGACGCCGGCCAGTTTTGCGAGGTCACCTATTCGCATCGGCACCTTTTTTGCTTCCCGCGTGTTGAACGACGACTGCTGTTTCTTCCGTTCGAACACGCGGAGTCAAACTGGCGCTCCGCGTCCGGATTTAACACTACTTGATCATTCCAATGCGCCGCAGGATGTCGGTGTGGAGCTTGTATTCGCGCCACAAATCCGTGCGCAGCTTGTCGCCGGGCCGGTAGTCCACGTCGATCCCGCGCAGCGCCATCTGGCCGGCAAATGCGGGGTCTTCCATCACCGTCTTCGCCGCGTCGTGCAGGTATCGGACGATCGGTGCGGGCGTGCCCTTTGGCGCCATCAGCAGGAACCAGACGCCGTTCGCGACGTTCCAGCCCAGCTCTTTCGCCGTGGGCCCGTCCGGGAAAGCAGGGTGGCGCGAGTTCTGGAACACCACCAGCGCGCGCATCCTTTTGCCGTCAACCATGGGCTTTGCCTCGCCGGGCTGCGCGACGATCGCCTCGATGTGCCCGCCGAGCAGCGCCGGCGACGACTCGCCCCAGCCCCGGTACGGCACATGCGTCATCTTGATGCCGGTCACGTGCATGAATTCCTCGAGATTGAGGTGGCTCGACGTGCCTTCGCCGGGTGTGCCCACGCGCATCTTTCCGGGATTCGCCTTCGCTTCCGCCACGAATTCCTGGACGCTCTTCCAGCGCGCCTCGGTCTGCACCACCAGCAACGGGTAGTAAGACACGACGTTGAGGATGGGTTCGTAATCGTCCGGCGTCTTGAAACGCAGATCGAGAATCTGGGGCTGGATGACGAGCGTGGAGAGCGGCGTGAGCACGATGGTGTAGCCGTCGGGCTTGCCAACGGCGACCTCCGCGGCGGCGACCGCGCCGCCCGCGCCCGTTCGGTTGAGCACCAGGACCCCCTTGGGGAACTTTGCCTTCATGCCCTCCGCGAGCAGGCGCGCAACGATGTCCACCATGCCGCCGGCGGGATAGCCCGCGAGGATGGTCAGCGGCCGCTCCGGGTATTGCGCTGTCGCGGGCAGCGCGAAGAAAAGCGCCATTAGACAAATCGCGGGGATTCGAATCATTGGACCTCCTGAGTTGACGCTGGGCTACAGATGGGCGCTTTTCCTGGTGAGTTGGCGTCTTCTTTCTCTTTTGTCGGGGTCAATCGGCGTTCATCGGCGGCTGATACTCGCTCTTGCTTTCCTCCGCGTCCTCTGCGGCGAGGGGTTTGCTCTTACTCGGACACGTCCGGCGGCACATTGCCGGTGCGGATCCACGACAGAATCGCTTTGATCGTCTTGATTTCCATGCCGACGAAGCCGTGCTCGGTGAACGCCATGCAGGGGTCGCCGCGGCGCCCGGCGACGCCGGTCACCGTGAGTAGAGGCGTTTTGGTCTCCTCGGCATACTTCCTGACTGTCGCGTACTGCGTGTAGGGGCAGGGATCATTGGCGTGGTGGACCCACAGCAACGGGATGCCCACCTGCCTCACATCGGAGATGCGCACCCCGGAGCCCTGGAAACTCCGCATCACGAGAGAGGCGGTGAGGACAACGCGCCTTGCCGGGGGCGCAACCATCCGCGCCGCGTGCACCGCGCTGACCGAGCCTTCGCTGGTGCCGATAAACGTCCAGTCGAGCGTTCCGTACTTTTTCGAGACGGCTTCGAGGACGGCTCTGACGTCCTCGCCGTAACGCGCGGACTCGCGGACCGAATGCCAGAAATTTACCTGGTGATCGCTGGGCGCGTCGATTACCGCCGTGAGAAAACCATCCTCGAGAAAGTGCCGCCGCGCCCTGATCAGAAAGTTTCCGCGCAGGTCGAACCGGATCTCCCCGTTCTCGACGCGAAGATTGATGTAGCCCGGAGACCCGGGAAAGAGCGCGATCCCGTGGGTGAACTTCGTCGCACCGGGCCTGTGCGTGACAAGTGCCGCGATGCTGCGGCCCGGCAATTGTTCGACGATCACCTCGTTCGCGAACGCTGCGCTGGGGTCGGAACTTTGCGCGGGCGCGTGTTGCGCCGTTGAGCAGACCAGCCCAAGGAATAGAGCGCTTACTCCGCGCAGTGTTGCTTGCATCGCTTGGCTTCCCATGGGCATGCGTGCAGGTAGGAGTTTGCCGGACTTGTGTGCGACAAACTCCTAGTTGCTAGCCGCGAGCACCGACTTTCCGGCTCATCACTCACCCGTCACGACTCACGGCTTTTGTGCGGGCAGTTGCGCTTGGTGCAGTCAGCGTAGATATGCAGCGAATGGTCGTGGATCTTGAAGCCGCGGTCGCTCGCGATCTTCTCCTGGCGTCGCTCGATCTCGGCATCGTAGAACTCCTCCACGCGCCCGCATTGCACGCACACCAGGTGGTCGTGGTGCCCGCCGCGATTGAGCTCGAACACCGCCTTGCCGGTCTCGAAGTGATGCCGGATGAGGAGCCCTGCCTGCTCGAATTGCGTGAGCACGCGGTACACGGTGGCGAGCCCGATGTCGGTGCCTTCCCGGGCGAGCGTGCGGTAGACGTCCTCCGCGGAGAGGTGACGCACCGGGCTTTTCTCGAACAGCTCCAGGATGCGCAGCCGGGGCAGCGTCGCTTTGAGACCGATGGTCTTGAGATCGTCGGGCGAACTCACGGCGTTTCCCTGTCGGAATGAGTGAGCGTCGGTTATCATATTCGGAATCCAACGACTTGGAAACCGCGTGTACTGGGTAATGGCCGCACCTGCCGGATGTGGCGCGAGGCCGCCCGCGGCGAGCTGCTTGCGGGGAATTCTCGTCTTGCCGGCGCTGTTCCTCGGCGGATGCGGGGGCATGCCCACGCTGCCCACGCTCGCGCCCTACAAAATGGAGGTCCAGCAGGGCAACATCGTCACGCAGGAAATGGTCTCGAAGCTCAGGCCCGGCATGACGCGCAGCCAGGTGCGCTTCATACTCGGTACGCCGATGGTAGTGGATCCGTTCCGCGCCGACCGCTGGGACTATGTGTATACCCTGGAGAAAGGCGGCGCGTTGAAAGAGCAGCGCCGGATCGCGGTCTTTTTCAAGGACGACAAGCTCGTGCACATCGACGGCGATGTCGTGCCGGCCGCGAGAGACGGCGCGGCTGCCGCGGACAAGCCCAAGCCCGCGGCGCCCGTTCCGCAAAAACCCAAGCCCGAGGCGGCGGCGCAGCCGCAGCCGCAGGTGGAGGGCGCGAGGCTGGTGACGGGCGGCGGGGAGCCCGTCACGGGAAGCGCCGCGGGCGGCGCGCAGCGGCCACCGGAAGACCGTGCCGCGGAGGAAGCGAAAAAGGACCCGCAGCCGAGGGAAGAGCGCGGCTTCTTCGGACGGATGCTGGAGAGGATCGGCTTCTAATTGGTGACTCCGTGATTAAGTGACTAAGTGACTAAGTGTTAAGTGACTAAATAATCAGGTAATCGGGCTCTTGCTAGAGCGCAGCCCGAATTTCCCAGTCACTGAATCACTCAATCACTGAGTAACTAGCGAAGCGAGGAGATGACTACGCTGAACGTTGCGGTAGCGGGGAGCTCGGGCCGGATGGGCCGCGCGGTGATCGAGGCGGTGCTCGGCCTGTCCGACGCGCGCCTGGTCGCGGCGCTCGAGCAGAAGGGTAACGCGCATATCGGGCGCGATGCCGGCGAGGCGGCGGGCAAGCCGTGCGGGATCAAGATCGCCGACGATATCGAGAGCGCCATCGCGGGCTCGAACGTGCTCGTGGATTTCACGCGGCCCGAGGGCACGCTCGCGCATCTCGAAGCCTGCCGCAAGCGGGGCGTGGGACTGGTGATCGGCACCACGGGTTTCAGTCCCGGGCAGAAAAAGACGATCGAGAACGCCGCGCGCGAGATCGCCATCGCGATGGCGCCCAATTTCAGCGTCGGCGTGAACGTCGCGTTGAAGCTGATCGAAGTGGCGGCGAAGACGCTCGGCAAGGGCTATGACGTGGAGGTGCTCGAGGCGCACCACCGTCACAAGGTGGACGCGCCCTCCGGCACCGCGCTGCGCATGGGGGAAGTGGCGGCGCAGGCGCTCGGGCGCGACCTCGCGCAGTGCGCGGTCTTCGGGCGCGAGGGCGTCACCGGAGAGCGCAAGGACGAGACCATCGGATTTGCCACGGTGCGCGGAGGCGACATCGTGGGCGACCATACCGTGATGCTCGTCGGCAGCGGCGAGCGCCTCGAAATCACGCACCGCGCGTGGAGCCGCGCCAATTACGCGCAGGGCGCGCTGCGCGCCGCGCGTTTCATTCAGGGCAGGAAGGCCGGTTTCTACGACATGTGGGACGTGCTCGGCCTGCGCTGAGCGCGCGCAGCCGTCCGTTTGCCGGAGGCAAAAATCGTGATCGCGCGCTGCCTGAAGATCGCAATCCTTTGCCTTCTGGCGGTCCCTGCGGTCGCGGCCGGTCTCGATGTGCGCGACGTCGCCTACCGCAACAAGAACATCGAGATCACCGCGAAGCTCTACCTGCCGCACGGCGCGGGGCCTCATCCCGCGGTGCTCTTCGTGCACGGCCGGCGCGGCTGGGACAAGGAGGCCGATGCGCAGGCGCGCCGCGTCGCCACCCGCGGCTTCGCGGTGCTCGCGCCCGACTATCACAGCCCGCGCTTCATTCCCGCGTGGCCCGAGTCCCACGATCCGGATACCGAGAAGGACGTCGAACTCGCGCTCGACTTCCTGAAGTCGGTTCGCGAGGTGCGTTCGGACCGTGTGTGCGTGGTGGGCATCTCGCGCGGTGGATATCACGCCGTGCTGCTCGCGGCGCGCCGCAAGGAGGTCGCCTGCATCGTGACCTACTACGGGCACATGGTGAGCCCCAACGCGCCCGAGCCGTGGCAGGTCTACCGCTACGCGCCCGAAGTGGAGCGGATTCACGTGCCGGTGCTCTTCATCGTGGGCGAAGAGGAATTCGAAGTCCGGCGCATGGGGATACGGCGCGCGTATTACGCGCTTCTCCAGCGCGGAGTGCCGGTGGACATCGTGATGTATCCCCACGCGCGGCGCGCATTCGACTTCCGGGGCGACCAGCGCGAGGAGGAGAAGCTCGCGACCGAGGATGCCGCGCGGCGCACCGCCCAGTTCATCCGGCGCGCGCTCCTGCCCTGAGCCCCGGCGCGCCGTCGCGCGCGTTGCCGGGCCATGGCGGTTCACGTATAATTCGTCCGATTCAGCGGGAGGGGCCGTAAGGCCCGTCCCGCTTTGTGTATCTACCGCTGAAATCAAGGGGTTAGAGTGCCGCACGCGCCCGCTATCCTCGTACTCAAAGATGGCACCGTCTTTCGCGGCGCCTCGATCGGGGCAGAGGGGCTGGCGGCGGGGGAAGTCGTCTTCAACACCGCGATCACCGGCTACCAGGAAATTCTCACCGATCCATCCTACAGCCGCCAGATCGTCACGCTGACCTATCCGCACATCGGCAACACGGGTGCCAACGAGGAGGACGTCGAATCGCACGGCGTGTTCGCTGCGGGGCTCGTGATCCGGGACCTGCCGCTGCTTTCCTCCAGCTGGCGCAAGCGCTGGACGCTGTCCGATTACCTCAAGCAGCAGAATGTCGTCGCGATCGCGGACATCGACACGCGCCGGCTCACGCGCATCCTGCGGGACAAAGGCGCGCAGGACGGCTGCATCATGGCGGGCGGCAAAGCCGACGAGAAGGCGGCGCTCAAGGCCGCGCGCGCGTTTCCGGGGCTCGTTGGCATGGACCTCGCCAAGGTGGTGAGCTGCAAGCAGCCCTACACCTGGGACGAGAGCGTGTGGACCCTGGGCGAGGGCTACGGCCGGCCCGGCCCCGAGCGCTTCCACGTGGTCGCTTACGACTTCGGCATCAAGCGCAACATCCTGCGCAAGCTCGTCGCCCGCGGCTGCCGGATCACCGTCGTGCCCGCGCAGACACCGGCCAGGGAAGCGCTCGCCGGCCGGCCCGACGGGATCTTTCTCTCGAACGGTCCCGGTGATCCGGAGCCGTGCGAGTACGCGATCGAGGCGATCCGGAAGTTCCTCGATGCCGGCGTGCCGACCTTCGGCATCTGCCTCGGACACCAGCTGCTCGCGCTCGCGAGCGGCGCGAAGACGCTCAAGATGAAGTTCGGCCACCACGGCGCGAACCACCCGGTCCAGGATCTCGATACCGGTCGCGTGATGATCACCAGCCAGAACCACGGCTTTGCCGTGGATGCCGCGACGCTGCCGGCGAGCGCGAGGGTGACTCACGTCTCGCTGTTCGACGGCAGCCTGCAGGGCTTCGCGCGCGCCGATCGCCCCGCCTTCTGTTTCCAGGGACACCCCGAGGCGAGCCCCGGGCCGCACGACGTGGATTATCTCTTCGACAAATTCGTGCGGCTCATGGAAGAGCACTCGAATGCAGAAGGCGGAAGGCAGAAGGCAGAAGGGGTAGTTCATGGCGCCGCATAGGCAGGTCTGGTCGATGAACGATTCACGACTCACGATTCACGGTTCTTGAGATGCCCAAGCGCACCGACATCCAGTCCGTCCTGATCATCGGCGCGGGCCCGATCGTGATCGGCCAGGCGTGCGAGTTCGACTATTCCGGGGCGCAGGCATGCAAGGCGTTGAGGGAGGAGGGCTACCGCGTCATCCTGGTCAACTCCAACCCGGCGACCATCATGACCGACCCGGAGATGGCGCACGCGACCTACATCGAGCCCATCAACTGGAGGATGCTCGAGGGCATCATCGCGGCGGAGCGCCCCGATGCGCTGCTGCCGACGATGGGAGGCCAGACCGCGCTCAACTGCGCGCTCGATCTCGCGCGGCACGGCGTGCTCGAGAAATACGGCGTCGAGATGATCGGAGCCACGCGCGAGGCGATCGACAAGGCCGAGGACCGCGAGAAGTTCAAGGCCGCGATGGGGCGCATCGGGCTCGCCAGCCCGCGCTCGGCGCTCGCGCACAGCCTGGAAGAGGCGCTCCAGGTGCAGGCGATGGTGGGCTTCCCCGCCATCCTGCGGCCCTCCTTCACGCTCGGCGGCACCGGCAGCGGCATTGCCTACAACCGCGAGGAGTTCGTCGCGATCTGCGAGCGCGGACTCGATGCCTCGCCCACGCACGAAGTCCTGGTCGAGGAGTCGGTAATCGGCTGGAAGGAATTCGAGATGGAGGTGGTGCGGGACAAGAAGGACAACTGCATCATCGTCTGCTCGATCGAGAATCTCGATCCGATGGGGGTGCACACGGGCGACTCGATCACGGTGGCGCCCGCGCAGACCCTCACCGACAAGGAATACCAGATCATGCGCGATGCGTCGATCGCGTGCCTGCGCGAGATCGGCGTGGATACCGGCGGGTCCAACGTCCAGTTCGCGATCAATCCGGCGGACGGGCGCATGGTGATCATCGAGATGAACCCGCGGGTGTCGCGCTCCTCCGCGCTCGCCTCGAAAGCGACGGGCTTCCCGATCGCGAAAGTCGCCGCCAAGCTCGCGGTGGGCTACACGCTCGATGAGCTCAGGAACGAGATCACCTGCGGCGCGACTCCGGCCTCGTTCGAGCCGACCATTGACTACGTGGTGACCAAGGTTCCCCGGTTCGCGTTCGAGAAATTCCCGCAGGCCAACGACCGCCTCACCACGCAGATGAAGTCGGTGGGCGAAGTGATGGCGATCGGGCGCACCTTTCAGGAGTCCATGCAGAAGGCCCTGCGGGGGCTGGAGACCGGCGTGGACGGCTTCGACGAGAAGACCACGGATCGCGACGTGATCGAGAACGAGCTCGGTCATCCCGGGCCCGAGCGCATCTACTACGTCGCCGATGCCTTCCGCTGCGGAATGACCGTGGACGAAGTCCACGAGCTCACGCGCATCGATCCCTGGTTTCTGGCGCAGATCGAGGACGTGGTGCACCAGGAGAAGGGGCTCGCCGGCGCGACGCTCGAGACGCTCGGGGAACCCGCGCTGCGCAGGCTCAAGCGCGCCGGTTTTTCGGACGGCCGGATCGCGACGGTGCTCGGCGCGGGGCAAAACGACGTGCGCGCCCGGCGCCACGAGCTCGGCGTGCGTCCGGTGTTCAAGCGGGTGGACACGTGCGCGGCGGAATTCGCGACGCACACCGCCTACATGTACTCGACCTACGAGGAGGAGTGCGAAGCCGCGCCCACCGGGCGCCGGAAGGTCATGGTGCTGGGCGGCGGTCCCAACCGCATCGGCCAGGGCATTGAATTCGACTATTGCTGCGTGCACGCGGCGCTCGCGCTGCGCGAGGACGGGTTCGAGACGATCATGGTCAACTGCAATCCGGAGACCGTCTCCACCGACTACGACACCTCCGACCGGCTGTACTTCGAGCCGCTTACGCTGGAGGACGTGCTCGAGATCGTGCGCGTCGAGCAGCCCTTCGGGGTGATCGTGCAGTTCGGCGGGCAGACCCCGCTCAAGCTCGCGCGCGATCTCGAGGCGAACGGGGTGCCGATCATCGGCACGACGCCCGATTCGATCGACGTCGCGGAGGACCGCGAGCGTTTCCAGAAGCTGCTCAACAAGCTGAAGCTCAAGCAGCCGCCCAACCGCACCGCGAGGAGCGCCCAGAAGGCGCTCGCGGTGGCCGAGGAGATCGGCTATCCGCTGGTGGTGCGCCCGTCCTACGTGCTCGGCGGCCGCGCGATGGAGATCGTCTACCAGCAGGACGACCTCGAGCGCTACATGCGCGAGGCGGTCAAGGTGAGCAACGACAGCCCGGTGCTGCTCGACCGGTTCCTCAACGACGCGACCGAGGTCGACGTGGACGCGGTGTGCGACGGCAGCGAGGTCGTGATCGGCGGCGTGATGGAGCACATCGAGCAGGCCGGCGTGCACTCGGGGGACTCCGCGTGCTCTCTGCCGCCGTTCTCGCTCAGCCGGGTCGTGCAGGAGGAACTCAAGCGCCAGACCGTCGCGCTCGCCCGCTCGCTCGGCGTATCGGGGCTGATCAACGTGCAGTTCGCGATCCAGGACGGCACCGTCTACGTGCTCGAGGTGAATCCGCGCGCCTCGCGCACGGTGCCTTTCGTGTCCAAGGCGACCGGCGTGCCGCTCGCCAAGGTCGCCGCACGCTGCATGGCGGGCAAGACGCTCTCCGCACAGGGCATTACCATCGAAGTCGTGCCCCCGTACTTCTCGGTCAAGGAGGCGGTGTTCCCGTTCATAAAGTTCCCCGGGGCGGACACGATTCTCGGGCCCGAGATGAAGTCCACCGGCGAGGTGATGGGCGTGGGCGAGACCTTCGCGGAGGCATTCTTCAAATCGCAGATCGCCTCGGGCGAGTTGCTCCCCGCGCTGGGGCAGGGCAAGGTCTTCGTCAGCGTGCGCGACGAGGACAAGCCGCGCACCGTGGAGATCGCGCGCAAGCTGGCGAGTCTCGGTTTTCCGCTCGTAGCGACGCGCGGCACCGCGGCGGCGCTCGCGGCCGGGGGGCTGCCCGTCACGCCGGTCAACAAGGTCGCCGAAGGCCGTCCGCACGTCGTGGACATGATCAAGAACGGGGAGATTTCCCTCATCGTGAACACCGTCGAGGAGAAACGCACCGCGGTGCGCGACTCGTACTCGATCCGGCGGGCGGCCCTGCAGCAGCGGGTGACGCTCTACACGACGCTCGACGGGGCGCGGGCGGCATGCGTGGGCATGGAGCAGGCGAAGGAGCTCCGCGCGTACGTGATACAGGGTCTGCACGCCAGATTGCTGGAAACGGCGTGATTCGTGAGTTGTGAATCGTGATTCGTGAAACGGAGGGCTGACATCCGGATATGAGCAAGATACCCATTACCGTTGTTGGCGCGGAAAAGCTGCGCGCCGAATTGCAGGAACTGAAGACGGTGCGGCGCCCGCAAGTCGTCTCCGCGATCGCCGAAGCGCGCTCGCACGGCGATATTTCGGAGAATGCCGAGTACCACGCGGCGAAGGAGCGGCAAAGCTTCATCGAGGGGCGCATCGCCGAGCTCGAGAGCAAGCTCGGCAATGCCCAGATCATCAACCCGGCGCTGCTCGACGCGGACGGCTGCTGCGTGTTCGGCGCCACCGTCGACCTGCAGGACGTGGCAGGAGGCGAGGTGGTGACCTACCAGATCGTCGGCGAGGACGAGTCCGACATCAAGGAGGGCAAGATCTCGATCAGCTCCCCCATCGCGCGCGCGCTGATCAGCAAGTACCCGGGCGACGTCGCGGAGGTGCAGGCGCCGAGCGGCACGCGCGAGTACGAGATCCTCGACGTCAAGTACATCTAGCGGACGGTGAGCGGTAAGCAGTGAGCAGAAGAACCCCGTTATCCGAGCTTGGCGCGGGTTTCACCGCTTACCGCTTACCGTTCACCGCTCACCCATGAAAGCGATTGCCGAGGCGCTGCACTCCGTTTGCGTGACCCTGTGGGTCGGCGGCACGTGGGCGGTCGGGTTCATCGTGGCCCCGCTGCTGTTCTCCCGCCTGCCGGATCGCGTGCTCGCGGGCCTGATCGCGGGCAAGCTGCTGAGCGTAATGGCCTACGTCGGGATCGCGTGCGCGTTGTATTTGCTCGCCTTCCGTTTCGCGCGGTTCGGCGCATCCTGCCTGAAACAGGGCTTCTTCTGGACCGCGTTCCTGATGCTGGTTCTCGTCCTCGTCGGCGAGTTCGGCGTGCACCCGATACTCGATGCGCTGCGGGCGCAGGCGCTGCCCAGGGAAGTCATGCAGAGCGTGTTGCGCGACCGCTTCGACACCTGGCACGGCGTCGCGAGCGCGCTCTACGTCATCGTGAGCATGCTCGGCGTCGCCCTGGTGACGCTGCAGCACCGCGGTCTCAAATGAGTCACTCGTCGTGCTGGTAGCTGCGCTTTGGGCGGTAGCGGACCTTGCGGCCGCGGCGCGGCGCGGCTCGCGCTTCCTCCATTTTCTCGCTCGGGCGGTAGATCACGAGAATCTTTCCAATCTGCTGCACGGGACTCGCTTCGAGCGCCTCGCAGATGTTCGAGATCAGGGCCGCGCGTGCGACGCGGTCGTCGCCTAGCACCCGGATCTTGATCAGCTCGTGGCTTCTGAGGCTTGCGTCGATCTCGCGCAGCACCAGGGGCGTGAGACCGGCTTCGCCGATCATCACGACCGGCCGCAGGTGATGAGCCCGCGCGCGCAGCGCGCGGCGCTCGGCAGGCGTAAGCTCTTTCATCGGAAATGGCTAGAACCTATTTCATATATAGGCACGTGATGCGTTGCGGCCAGGACGGCCGGCTGCGTCGTTGCCCTCCTAGACCATATCGACATATGGCCTTCGTCGGGCGCCTTGCATCCGGTCCGTCCTGGCCGCAACCCGCAGGGACGGGGCGATCTGGGCGCATTTCTTCGTCGGGGACCCTCGAAATATCGACATATTCCTTCGGGCCCTCC